>NZ_AUXS01000041.1 GCF_001625565.1 Pseudoalteromonas luteoviolacea NCIMB 1944 | reverse complement strand
TTGTGTCCCCTTCGTCTAGAGGCCTAGGACACCGCCCTTTCACGGCGGTAACAGGGGTTCGAATCCCCTAGGGGACGCCACTTTATTACACTTCTCTTATAATGATATTCTTCATTAATCTTGCTTATTAAATTCCCTTTGCTAACTTTAATTTACTATGCAATGCGCATGTGACGTTCGTGTTTAATGACTTTGGTAAATAAAGAGCGATATTCATCATAATATTGTTTATTGAGTTTTTGTCACTGGGCAAGATTTCAATGTAATCCAATCCCATAAGCTTGATTTAGAACAATTTTTAGTCATTTTTGTCATGCTCGCATTAGCTTTATCACTTACTATTGCTTTTTTATTTAGAGTGAGTTGCTATGACTAAAGGAAGATCCACGGTAACCAACCGAGAGTACGACTATCCCAGCTCCTATAATTTGCTGTCTACCACTAATACCAAAGGCCAAATTAAATATGCGAATCGCCAATTTTGCGAAGTTGCAGGTTTTGAACTTCATGAACTAGAGGGAAAGCCACATAATATTGTACGCCACCCAAGTATGCCTAAGGCTGCGTTTCAAAACTTATGGAACTATATCGAGTCAGGTAAACCTTGGATGGGTATGGTAAAAAACCGCTGTAAGAACGGTGATCACTACTGGGTGAACGCCTATGTCACACCCATTACAAATAACAGTGGCCAGACTGTAGAATACCAATCAGTAAGAACAAAGCCTGATCGTGCAGTCGTTAATAGAGCAGAAAAAATCTATCAAAAACTCAATGACGGTGCCTCGGCGGAAAGTTTTACCCGAGCTTCAATGTCCCTGTCTACTCAAATGATGTTGATTATCGGTGTATTTTACATATTGAGTATGGTCTTCGCGTCGCTGCCCTCGCCGTGGTCTTATATTTTAGAGACGGTACTGGTGGTTATTGCATTGGCATTGACATACCAAAGGTTATCGCCTGTTCGAGAGCTAAGCGAAAAAGCGCGTAAGGTTTATGATAATCCCTTGATGCAGAAAATTTATATCAATAAAGTCAACGACATTGCAGCAATCGAACTGGCTTTATTAGCGCGCGAGTCGGAGTTAAGAGCAGTGCTTGGGCGAGTTAAAGATGCCAGTGATACGGTACGTGAGCACGCAAAAGAAACCGTTGATGAGTGTGATAAAAGCGCACAGTTACTCAACAACCAGCAGGCGCAAACGGGTTCATTGGCAACGGCGATTAATCAAATGACCGCAACGATTCAAGAGATCGCCTCGAATACAAACAATGCGGCATCTCAATCTGAAGCTGCGCTAAAGTCAGTCAAAGAGGGCAGTCTAGCGGTTAATGAAAATATGGAGAACAACTACACTTTGTCTGAAGAGTTGACGCAAACACAATCTGATATTGAAGACTTGAATGCGCAAACGGTGAACATTGGTGGTGTTGTCGATGTGATCAGAGGGATCTCCGAACAAACTAACTTACTTGCACTTAACGCAGCGATTGAAGCCGCACGGGCTGGAGAACAAGGTCGAGGATTCGCGGTGGTAGCGGACGAGGTTCGTGCGCTGGCTCAAAGAACCCAAGACTCTACCAAAGAGATAGATGACATTGTCGCAAACCTTAGACAGAGAGCTGAACGGGCTGTGCAAGCTATCCAAAATGGCGTGGAAAAGTCAGGGCAGTGTGTCGAAAAAGCAGAAGGTACTAAGGCTTCTTTGGATAGCATCAATGCCATTGTTAACGACATTTCTAGCTTGAATTATCAAATAGCGACTTCAACCGAAGAGATGTCAGGGGTGAGTAATGAGTTAAACAATAATGCGGTGACAATTTCTCAACTGGCAACTGACTCGTTGCAAAGCTCTGATAAGTCGTTAGAAACCATGTCAAATACACAAAAAGCGTTGTCTGATCAAAAGTCTTTGGTTGATCAATTTATTGCTAAGTTTCAAGGGTAAATAACAAGGTAAAGGGTGTGATTGCACACCCTTACCGTAACACATCTATACAGCCCTTTTCGCGGGTGTCAAAAGTATACAAATAGCCAGTTTGTTCAATTTTATTATTTCCATATTAATTATGATTCCTTTTAGAGAAAGAGTGGGTGTGCCATATCGGCTCCTAACGACAGAGGTTTCATATGAACAAAGAACTACGACAAGCTTTCAAGCATGAATTGATAACCGCAAAAGCGCTGTATACGGAGGGAGATTTTGATAACTGTTTCAAGCATCTCGAAAGAGCGCATATATTAGGGCAGTCCTATGTGGTCAGACATACCCAAAGCCATTGGTGGATGCTAAAAGTCGGTTTTAAAACAGGTGATAAAAGAGAGGTGTTTGGGCAAATAATGAGAATACTTGCCTCGATTATTTTCTCACGTATTTGGGTGCCGAAAGGGAATACAGGTGGGACAAATGTGAGCCCGTTTAGGTCTATGCCAATACCACATGATCTTCGAAGCCTCTTGCGTGATTGAAAATGTAATTCGCTAGTGTTGTGACTAGGATTGCGGATACACTATTGTTAAAAGAAGATTGATAGGCACTTAAGTGACAACCTCTAATGTTTGGATAAAGACTGGCTTAGTACTGACATATGGTGAGAGTATTGATGCGGACTATCATAGTCATCTGGCCATGCAGCTTATCTGGCCTGACAGCGATGCGATGTGTACGTTGAACGGAAAAGTGCTTCAGAATGTTGTAGTCATTGATTCAAAACAGATCCACTGCCTGAGCATGACTAAGGGGTGGGTACTACTGATTGAGCCAAGTAGCATATTAGGACAATGTCTGAAAGAGAGATTGAATAGTCAGTCTTGGATGTCTATGCCAACATCGCAAGGGTCTGAAGTTGATTTGCCAATAAGGCAGCAGGGTGATGCGTTTGCTCACTTTGCCAGTATGCTAGCTGCAATAAACTTGGATGGGCGCTTGTTAGATACTGATTTAAGTGTTGTTACTGATACTCGTATAGGTGAGCTGCTGGACGAATTAAATATTTGTTTCGCAGGTGCATGTGCCAAACCCAATAAGTGGCGAGCAAAGGATGTGGCGCATAAACTTCACTTATCTGAGAGTCGTTTTTTGCATCTATTTTCGCAGCAAGTCGGGATAGCGTGGCGACCATATCTATTGTGGAGAAGAATGCTATGCGCATTGCAGATGATGATGAATGGCGCAACGGCTACAGAGGCTGCATACGGCGCTGGGTTTTCTGACAGCGCGCATTTGAGCCGCACATTCAGAAGTACATTTGGTATGACAATCAGACAGGCAAAAAGCTTATTACATTAGTTAAAAACAATTCCAATACTTGTCATAGAGGCTTTGTGGATCGGCTTTCTAACATAAGCGCTGTTTCGACAAGCTAGTTCAATTCTAGAAATCACGAAATGTAATAGTCTTTATATTTACTAGGTAACAGACTTTAAATTTAAAGTTACTTCGGAAATAGGGGCGGTCATTTTTTGTAACATTTCATTGGTGTCCATTGTCTGACTGTTATGCCAAATTACCAAATACAAGGTGTTTAAAAATCAACCAGGTTAATGGTGTGGATAGGCATCAATATGAATGAGTCATCAGTTTGACGGCTCAGCTGGTCCACCCTGGCATATGCAAAATCACAAGGAGACGTCATGCTCACAGTACATATTATGGCAGGTTCATTTTTGTTGTTGTTTGGTATAGGTGCTTTAAGTTTTACTAAGGGAAAGCTCTGGCATAGATGGTCCGGCAATCTTTTTTTCTTAGCTATGATAGTCATGACTGTTACAGCCGCGTTTTTTAATGGTGGCTTAACTATGTCAATGCTGACATTTTACTATGGCGTTACCGCTTGGGCCATTGTCTTAAGAAAAGAGCAATCAACGGGTATTTTTGACGTGCTGGCAATGTGTTTAATCTTGTACGTCAGTCTAGATCTGTTTTACTTTGTTTATACTGCTACTGAACTTTCTAATACTTTTAAAACTATTTTCACTATTCATGCATCAGTGGCGCTGATGGCCGCGTGTTTAGACCTTAAAATGATTTTAGGTGGTGGCCTTAGTGGCAAACATCGAATAGCAAGGCACACATGGAGAGCGTGTTTTGCTTTGTTAGGTGCTGTGATGTCTTTTTCTGCAAATACATCAGATAGATGGCCAGACTTTATAGACAGCAATGCCCTTATTTATCTTATGATTGGCGTGCTTTTTTATTGGTTGATCAGAGTACTTTTTACAGGTTGGCACAATCGATTAAAAGATACTCTTGGCACGAGTGTCTTGGCAAAGCGATTGTTAGTATTGAAGCGAACTGTAAAAACATCATGAATTGCAGCCAATAATAACAAAAGTATATTTTCTGTTGGGTCTTCAACCAATATAGGTTGCTCTTGTTGTTTTGTGTTTTCTAGTGGTGTGCGCTTAGCGATCATGTAAAATGAGCAGCTGATGCACATCGCTTTACACAACACTCTATCGAGTCAGTGCCTAGTTTCGGTTAGTTGCTTGCGATACTGCCCTGGGGTGCAGCCAGCAAACTCTTTAAATGCACGGGTAAAAGGGGCGGCAGAAGCAAAACCACTTTCAATGCCAATAACGAGCACGGGCCAATCTCGTGTGTCAGGTGCACTTAGCAACGCTTTAGCGTATTCAATGCGCATCTGGTTAACGTAATGATTGAAGTTTTTGGCATTAAAACTATTGAGCATTATCGCGCGGATACGATATTCGGGAACATCTAACTCTCGAGCAATATCGGCGACGCGCAAACTTGATTCTAAAAAGCGTTTTTCTTCAACTAACAATGTTTGGATTTGACTAGCGAGCGCGTTTTCTTCTTGAATATTAGGTTCTGTACTTTTTTCTTGTTGGTTAAGCTGCTGTTGGCGAATTCGGATCAGTCCATGTGTGCTGGCTAATATTAAGGCATAGGCGAAAACCACAAGCCAGTCTCGTCCTGCTCCTGCTAACAAATCCGTTGGTAGTGCTGTGGAAACTAACATCACACTGACAATGCAAATCATGAAAGAAGATAGGTAAATTGTGCTTATTTTACGTTGTACTGCTGTTGCACTGTGTAACACTCGATAACCTTCCCAAAACGCGAGAATGAGCATACCTGAAGAGAATATTGCAATTGCCTCTGATAAAACGGTTATTAGCACGGGTAGCCAATTTGTATCTAGCAGCCACATCTTTTCAGAAAAACGTAAAAGGTGCCTCAATATCAAGCACGCCCCGAGTAAGCCGACAAAAAGGAGGTGGTGGCGGTTAATTGGATTGGTTTTTCGGAAAAATGCACGTGAAAATAGCCAGTATCCGCTACAAGTGGCAAAACCGAGTATACCTATCAGGTGGTGATAAGGGGATAGATAGTGATCTGTTAATTTATATGCAATATGCATTGACGAAGATGCACAAAAAACGGCAAACGCTAAATGTAAAACATGTATTTTTCGAAGGCGATAATGAAAGATAGCAAATGTCATACATAGCAATACAGTAATTAGCTGCGCAATTTTTAGCAGATCCAATTTATATTCCCTCCTACTTTTACAGTGATTCTACATTAATTCTGTTCTTTTTCGATAATCTTATGATTTATTAACTTTTTTTAGCATCGATTTTCAAATTCGATGCTCTTTAAGCTCACTCCCATGGCAGCATTGCGGTGAAATTTAGAAAACAAGGTATGGTTATGCGAAGAAAATCTATGAGTGGTAATGAAGGCAGTTATGTAAGTAGTGATAATAGAAACGAGTATGATCCGATGCGAGATGACGCTCCAAAAGTCGCGCTTTGGAAGACCTGGGGACTTCGAATAATTTTTGCGGCGATGGTCATCGTATTGGGCTCTAAGCAATTGAATTATCTTCTCGAGGGCGCTTCGCAGTGGAGTAATTGGAGAGGGCTCGGACACTCTATGCTATTCACACTTGCTATATTGGCAATTGGAGGCGTATTTCGCCCTTTAGCATTCCTTCCGGTTATGATCTATGAAATGGCTTGGAAAATAGTTTGGCTGGCTGTTGTCGCACTACCGCCATTCATAGCAGGTCAGGAGATCCCTAGCATTGTAAACGCAAAGGCATCGCTCATTGGAATTTGTGTGCTCATTATTTTGGTTCCATGGAAGTACGTGTGGTGGAGGTACTTTATGCAACCAATTGAGCCTTGGAGACGGAAAAAGCCTATCAACAAAAACAAGTAATAACAATAAACGTATTCAAAACAGCGATGATATCTAGGGGGTGCATATGCACACCCTTCGCTGCTTTATATCAAGGTTGAGCAATTGTGAGAGCGGACTGCTATTTTCAGCTCTTAAGGAGTTAATAGCACATAGCCTCGAACACCAATCAATCTCCAAAAAGCGGTAGCCAGAGAGGTTAAGAAGTTCAATTGCTATTCAGCTTTCTCTTTAAACTCACACAAGTCCTCAATAATACAGGAGCCACACTTTGGTTTGCGCGCAGTGCAAACATAGCGACCATGTAAAATGAGCCAGTGGTGTACATCGACTTTAAACTCTCTTGGAACCACTTTTTCTAGTTTCTCTTCGACGGCGACGACATCTTTGCCCATGGCGAATTTCGTTCTATTGGACACTCGAAATATATGGGTATCTACCGCAATGGTTGGCCAGCCAAATGCACAATTGAGTACCACATTGGCGGTCTTTCTACCAACCCCTGGCAACGACTCTAATGCTTTGCGGTCTTGAGGGACTTCAGAGCCATGCTTTTCAATTAGGATCTGGCAAAGCTTATAAACATTGTTGGCTTTGGAATTATATAAACCTATAGTTTTGATATATTCTTTTAATCCTTCAACCCCTAGCTCTACGATGGCTTCAGGAGTATTGGCAACAGGAAAGAGTTTACGTGTGGCTTTATTAACGCCTACATCAGTGGCTTGAGCGGATAAGGTTACCGCGACTAATAGCTCAAATGGGGAGCTGTATTCAAGATCTGATTCAGGGTTTGGATTGTCTTCACGTAGACGAGTTAAGATCTCTAAACGTTTTGCTTTATTCATGACGGCTTTTTCAGTGTTTGGTTGACCAAGCATGACAGCCCTTGATTGCCCCGAGCAATCACACTTGGTTATTCACACTCATTGAATGACGGTTCAAGCGAGTGTCAAAGTTGATTTAAGTAAGACTGGTTACGCGTGCTCTTTGTGTTTTTTCGACAGGTGCCGCGGGCTTTGTTTGTGACTTTTTACGCTCGTCAAAGTAATTCTTAGCCGCGATGATAAGACCTAAACCTAAAAATGCACCCGGCGGTAAAATAGCAACTAAAAATTGGCTGTCAAAGCTGATGATTTCAAGGCGCAGTGACGCTGCCCAGTCTCCGAGCAGCAGCTCTGCACCATCGAACAAAGTCCCTTGGCCAATTAGCTCTCGCATTGCTCCTAATATAACTAGTACAGCGGCAAAACCCAGACCCATCATCACTCCGTCCCATGCTGATAAGATAGGCGTATTCTTTGATGCGTAGGCCTCTGCACGGCCGATAATGGCACAGTTGGTCACGATTAATGGAATGAATATCCCCAAAGACTGATACAGCCCAAAGGTATATGCGTTCATAAGTAATTGAATAATCGTTACAAACGCGGCAATGATCATGACAAAAACGGGGATACGTATATCTTTTGGCACCCAGTTTCTCACAATTGATACGGTCACATTTGAGCCTACTAGAACCAGTAGCGTCGCGATACCTAAACCAAGTGCATTGGTGACCGTGCTGGTGACGGCTAAAAGAGGGCATAGGCCAAGTAATTGAACCAACGCGGCGTTATTTTTCCATAACCCTTCATGGGCCAGAGTTTTTAACTCACTCATAACTGTTCCTCTTGGCAAATATTTGGCTGTGCAAATAAGCTGTCAAAGTTTTGATGTGCATACCAAGTTGCGGTATTAACTGAGTGCACCACTGCTCTGGGAGTGATGGTGGCACCGGTAAACTGATCAAACATGCCACCTTCTTTTTTAACATTGAAGCGGGGATCCTCTGCTGATTGCACTTTTACCGCCGAAAAACTGTGCACCCAATCAGATTTTTTAACTTCGACTTTATCGCCTAAGCCCGGTGTTTCTTTATGTTGAGTAATTCGTACCCCTGCGATTTCAGCGTTGGCATATAGCGCAGTTAATATATCAATGTTGCCACTATATCCTTCAGGTGTAATATGTTGCACAAGTAGGGCAACAGGCTGGCCGTTATGTTTTGCACGATAAATACGGTGTGGGCCATTGGGGCCAAGTTCAGGTGCGTTACTTTCGATACAGTCTAAATACAGTTCATTGTTATATTTATCAGCGGGTAACACCTGTGTCAGCGTGCGCATTAAATGCTTTTTCTCTTGCGCCTCAATACGCGGCGCAGTGAGCTGCTGGACTAGTGCTACGCTGCCTGTGGTTGCTAGCGCAAACGCAGTCAGGATCGCGCCATTTTTTTTCATTGATGCAAGGATCATTTTTTAGCTCCATGTCCATATGTGCGCGGTTGGGTGTAGTAGTCAATCAAGGGGACCGCCATATTCAGAAGCAACACAGAAAAAGCAACAGCATCAGGGTAGCCGCCATATTGCCTGATTAAATACACTAAAAGGCCAATTAATGCGCCATAGATCAGCCGGCCCTTGTTTGTTGTTGAAGCAGATACAGGATCTGTGGCAATGAAAAAAGCCCCAATCATGGTTGCCCCACTCAGTAAGTGGAATGCTACGCCTGCTTGATTGCCCAATACATAACCAAATAGACTGCAAATTGATAATGACACAATCATGGCAACAGGAATATGCCAATTGATCACTTTGGCTTTCAGTAGGTAAAGCCCACCGAGAAGATATGCGATGTTTACCCACTGCCAGCCTTCACCGGCAAAGTGAGCGAAAGCGCTATTATCCATGGCTTCTGAGACCGTCAAGTTTTGCCCTGTTGCGGTTTTTACATGATCGAGGGGGGTGGCGCCGGTTGCTCCATCAATGACTTGCCTAGCTTGCTCCAGAGTTAGACCTGAACGGGTGGATTCAGTAAAAACTAAAGCCAGTTGGTCAAGTACAGGGAGTGGTGCACTCAATAAAGGCTGAATAGGTAGCCAAGCGGTCATTTGTACAGGGAATGAAATGAGTAACAGCACATACGCAGCCATAGCTGGGTTAAATAAGTTAAATCCGAGTCCACCATAGAGTTGTTTGACAATAACTATGGCAAAACATGCGCCGATGACGACAACCCACCAAGGCGCTAGGGGAGGCACACTCACCGCGATCAGCACACCGGTTAGCCAAGCACTTCCATCGCTTAATGTTGGCCATACGGGCCGACCGCGCAGTGTGAGCATTGCAGCTTCTGCTAGGCTTACGGTGATCAGTGCCAGCGCGAGCTGAATAAATACACCCATTCCAAAGAAGTAACTTTGCACCAAGATCCCAGGAATGCAGGCTAACATCACACAAAGCATGAGCTTGTTGACGGATTTCAGGCTGTGATTATGGGGCGATGAAGCCATGGTTAATTTCATGACAGATCATTTCCTTCTTGTTCTTGGGCTTTCTTCTTGGCTTTTGCGCGTTCAACGGCTGCGCGAATTGCTGCTTTACGTTTATCTTCAGGGCTGAGTTCACTTTCAGGTGCTGAAGTGCAGTTTTCTTCTGATGTATCTGTACTTTCCAAACGAGCTTGTTCTGCTTCTTTGGCGGCCTTTTTCGCCTTTGCGCGGGCAATGGCTGCGGCCACCGCGGCTTTACGCGGATCTTCCTGAGCTTCGTCAGTTGCGGGCTCCTCGATAACCGGCTCTTCAGTTTGCTCAGCAGCAGCTTTTGCCGCTTTTTTCGCTTTGGCACGGGCAATGGCTGCAGCTACCGCGGCTTTACGCGGATCTTCCGCCGCTTCGTCTGTTAGAGGTTCCTCGCTAACTGGCTCTTCAGTTTGCTCAGCGGCAGCTTTTGCCGCCTTTTTCGCTTTGGCACGAGCAATGGCTGCGGCTACTGCGGCTTTACGCGGATCTTCCACCGCTTCGTTTGTTAGAGGTTCCTCGCTAACTGGCTCTTCAGTTTGCTCAGCGGCAGCTTTTGCCGCCTTTTTCGCTTTGGCACGAGCAATGGCTGCGGCTACTGCGGCTTTACGCGGATCTTCCACCGCTTCGTTTGTTAGAGGTTCCTCGCTAACTGGCTCTTCAGTTTGCTCAGCGGCAGCTTTTGCCGCCTTTTTCGCTTTGGCACGAGCAATGGCTGCGGCTACTGCGGCTTTGCGCGGATCTTCCACCGCTTCGTTTGTTAGAGGTTCCTCGCTAACAGGCTCTTCAGTTTGCTCAGCGGCAGCTTTTGCCGCTTTTTTCGCTTTGGCACGAGCAATGGCTGCGGCTACTGCGGCTTTGCGCGGATCTTCCACCGCTGCATCAATTGCGGGTTCCTCGTTCACCGGTTTCTCGGCGGCCTTCGCTGTTTTCTTAGCTTTGGCACGAGCAATGGCAGCGGCTACTGCGGCTTTGCGCGGATCTTCCGGCGCAGCATCCGTTGCGGGTTCCTCGTTCACCGGTTCCTCGGTTGCCTTCGCTGTTTTCTTAGCCTTTGCACGAGCGATAGCCGCTGCAACAGCTGCTTTACGTGGGTCTTGCTCATCATTTTCCACAGGGCGTTGCTCAGCTTGCGCTGCTTTTTTCGCTTTGGCGCGTGCAATAGCCGCTGCAACAGCATCTTTTGGTGCACTGCCTTGATCTGCGCCTGCTTTTTCTTCTTTGTATTTTCTGGCTTGTTCTTTTCTTTTTGCTCTTTCTAGTGCAACGGCGCTATTATCGGGCTCAAGTGTAGCTGCATCACCTTCTGCTTTTTTCGCTTTAGCACGTTCAATAGCAGCTTGTACCGCAGATTGCTCTGGGCGTTTTTTCTTAACACGTTCAAGCGCTTCTGAAACTTTAGCTTTGTCTTTTGCAGGCGCGCTACGCGCTGGACGTTTATGACGGTTTTGCCTTTCTTCTTGCTCTTTTTCAAGACGAACTTTTCGCGCTTCAAAACGCTCTTTGGCACGCTCAGCTTTAACCTTTTCAAGTTTTTGCTCTCGGATCTCGGCTTTCGCAACACGGTAATATTGCACCAAGGGAATTTCACTTGGGCAAACGTACGAGCAAGCGCCACACTCAATACAGTCAAATAGGTTGTATTCTTCGAGCTTGTCGTACTCTTGTCCTTTCGCAAACCATTGCAGTTGTTGAGGCAATAAGGTTTGTGGACAGGCGTCTGCACAAGCACTACAACGAATGCAAGCTTGTTCTTGTCCTGCGATAGCTAATTCTTGATTGTCAGGTGCTAAAACGCAGTTGGTAGTTTTAACTACTGGGATCCTAACTGTTGGCAGAGTGAATCCCATCATTGGACCGCCCATGATCACACGCTGTTCATCAACAGGCGTAAAACCTTGGCTGTATAATAGGTGTTTTACTTCAGAGCCGAGCAGTGCCCAAACATTTTGAGGGGTTTGTATGGTATTACCTGTGACAGTGACTACCCGCTCTATCAATGGTTTACCTTTATAAATCGCCTCACTAACGGCAAATAAAGTACCAACGTTTTGAACCAATACGCCTACATCTGCGGGGATCCCACCACTGGGTACTTCTTTGGAAGTGAGCACTTTTATCAATTGCTTTTCGCCACCAGAAGGATACTTGGTTGGGATGGCGCGGACCAATATTTTGTCGTTGTGTTGAGCTGCAAGCTTCATAGCAGCCAGTGCTTCAGGTTTGTTATCCTCTATGCCAACTAAGGTGCACTGAGGAGACAAGATAGACATCATCACCTCAATACCTCGGATGATATCTTCAGCATGCTCTCGCATCAGCATATCATCTGCGGTGATGTATGGCTCGCACTCGACGCCATTGACTACCAAAAATTCAATCGTCTTAGCACTATCGGCTTTAACATATGTTGGAAAGCCTGCGCCACCCATGCCTGCAATACCTGCATGGTGGATAATATCTATCAGCGCTTTATTGTCTAGGTCATCAATAGATGTGCGAGCGTGCAAATCACACCATTTATCTTCACCATCAGGCGTCAATACGATGCTCAGTTCCGGCATTGCGGAAGGGTGAGCTGAGGGCATGGGTTTGATATCTGTGATTGTCCCAGAGGTCGGCGCGTGGATCGGTAAAGACCAGTTAGTACCAGGTTGTGTTAACACTTGACCTTTTAATACATGCTCCCCCTTATTAACAAGGAGCTGGCCATTAGCACCAATATGTTGTTTTAACGGCAGCACCAAGTATTCAGGTAGAGGTAAAGAACCGATTGAGACCTGATTGGAGATAGACTTTTGTTCTGGTGGATGAATGCCGCCGGGAAATTGCCACAGCTTGCCGCTTTCAATTTGTTCAAGTAATGTTTCCACTTAAACCTCTCAATCAAGTTGTTTCACTGGAATGGCGTCTATTTGCCACTTCCAAGATTGTTTTGTTTCGGCGACTGGGATCATGTCTATGCAGTCAACGGGGCAGGGCTCTACGCATAAATCACATCCGGTACATTCGTCGGCAATGATAGTATGCATTTGTCGGGTCGCGCCGACAATCGCATCGACAGGGCATGCCTGGATGCATTTGGTACACCCAATGCATTCATCTTCGCGTATATAAGCGACTTTTTTAATTGGCTCAGCTTCTTCTCCACCGGCGAGCGGCTTTGCTTCAACGCCCATCAAGTCTGCGAGCTTTTTAACCGTTGCTTCACCACCCGGGGGACATTTATTGACATCGTCGCCATTGGCAATTGCTTCTGCATAAGGTCGGCAGCCTGGGTAGCCACATTGACCACACTGAGTTTGTGGTAAAATGGCATCAACCTGATCCACAATAGGGTTACTTTCAACACGGTACTTAATGGCTGCATAGCCTAAAATTAAGCCGAAGACGAGTGCGAGTGCACCGATAGCTATCAAAGCATACAGTAATGTCATTTTACAACTTCACCAATCCAGAAAAGCCCATAAATGCAAGCGACATAAGGCCTGCGGTGATCATGGCAATTGAAGCGCCTTTAAACGGGGTAGGGACGTCTGCAACGGCTAAACGCTCTCGCAGTGCAGCAAATAACACTAACACTAATGAAAAGCCTACAGCCGCGCCAAAACCATATACGGCAGAGCTAATAAATGTGTGCTCTTTTGTAATGTTAAGTAATGCCACTCCAAGAACAGCGCAGTTGGTGGTGATCAGTGGGAGGAAAATCCCCAGCAATCGGTATAAAGTAGGGCTGCTTTTTCTCACCACCATTTCTGTAAATTGCACAACCACGGCAATTACCAGTATAAAACTCATGGTGCGGAGAAAAGTCAGATCTAATGGCAGCAAGATATATTGATTAACTAAGTAACTGGTGACAGACGCAAGCGTTAAAACGAATGTGGTTGCCAATGACATACCTATGGCTGTTTCAAGTTTACTTGAAACCCCCATAAATGGACAAAGTCCCAAGAATTGAACCAATACAAAGTTGTTTACCAGCACCGTGCCGATAAGCAACAACATATACTCTGTCATTCATGCCCCTTAACTAACTATCTATCTGCGTTTCGCAACGTGTCATAAGACTGGAAATTCTAACAATTTTCCACGCTGAGATCACAACATTTAGCAGACTTTATTTGCATTGAAATGAAAAATTGGTAGGGAATGTTGACAATTCATGGAGGGATAAAGTATCCCTCCAAAACTTGTGGTTTTAGACTTCTTTGGGCTTTTCGATGTAATAACCTTGTACACCGTCGAGACAGAGCGTTTCAACGATGTGCTTTTCTTCTTGGCTTTCAACGCCTTCGGCAAAAACACTGACACCGATACGGTGCGCCAAATCAACCATTAAACGCATAAAATATTGATTGTTTTTGTCTTCTTCCAAGCCTCGGGTATAACTTGCGTCCATTTTGATAAAATCAGGTTTTAAATCCCTAAAGAATTTAAATGAGGTCAAGCCAACACCAAATCGCTCTACAGTGATACGTGCACCGACACGGTGAACCATATCTATAAAGCGTTTACTGGCTTTGATATTTTGTTGTAAGCCAAACTCACTGACCTCAAAAATGAGCTTAGATGCCAAGTTACCATCTTTAAGTAGTCTTCTTTCTAGCCAGATCACAAATTGATCGCTGTGGGCACTAGAGGCGGTAACATTGATGCCAAAAAACTTTTCGTTGAAATTACGTGTTTTTATTAATTCAAGTGAGCTATCAATTATCAGTTGGTCAATCTCAATAGCCATGTCGAGCTTTTCAGCCATGGCTAAGAAGGAAGCCGTCGGCAGCATTTGATTGTCTTCAGTTTTGAAGCGCGATTGGATCTCGGCATAGGCTTTGACATTTTTACCGATAGGCATAATGTTTTGCATCATCAGGTTAACACGGCGGCTGTCGATAACTTCCCGAATGACTCGGCGCCAGTTTTGGTTACCAAACCCAGCACCTACATTATTAACAATGTCACTTTCGCGCTGTAAATGCCACGCGTTAGCTTGTTTACTTTGCGCCATGCTCATTGCGTTATCGACGACAGAGAGGAGCTCTCCAAGGGGTTTGCCGGACTCATAGGACACAATACCTGCGTTTGCAACGGAGGCCAGCTCTTGGTTTTGCTGGTATTGGGTAAATCTAGCCTGAAGTGTCTCACCAAATTGCTCGGCCTCTTTTGAAGGAACATTTGGTAGAATAACGGCAAAGTCAGAGCTGTTGAGTCTGAAAACTTGGCTTCCTGTATAGGTGCCGCTAACGTGCTTAACAATATCTGACACGGCACGAATATATTCATCCCCTTTTTGATAACCACGAGTTTGGTTGATCATTTGCAATTCACTACAACGGATCATTGCCAAAGTACCAAAGCTTTTATTGTTCGCCTGTTCAATTTGATGTTCGTAATACTCTACAAACATATTGCGGTTGCCAAGCCCAGTTACAACATCTTTATAAGCTTCTTGCTTTATAGAGTGTGCAGCTGACTTAATATCTTCTTGTTTACTTTTCAGAAAGTGGGCTAAGCGATTAAAAGAGGGGGCTAATTCTGCGCCCAGTTCGGTAACTTTACCGGTATTGAAGTCTTCTTCTATGCTTTCTGTTACTTGGTTTTGCGTAATATACACATCAACGGCGTTGGCAACAGTCATACTGACATTGCGATTCAGTTTTTTATAGATGGCTTGCATATAAAAGATAGGAATAAAAGCAACAAGCGCAGAAATCAATAACATTAATAGCAGTGACTGCTGCAACAATGAAGCTTGACTCTGAGCATTGATCACAAACTCTATTTTGATGTCTTTGGTTTTATTGACAGCAAATTGTGGTCGAATGGAATTAAAGGTGTTGGCAATGAGATCAGCTAAAAATGGTAGCTGGGTAGGGGCGCCCAGTTGCAAAACTGCTTGGCCGGAAAAGTCTCTTACTATAAAAGTAGAAAAAACATTTCCATTACTCAATGACAGGCGAATATGTTCTGGGGTCATATCATTCATGGTTTTTTCTTGAATGTAATTACTGACCATTTGTTGTGCGCTCATTTGCGCACGACTTACAGCGCTGTCAAAGCTTGAAGCAACAAAAAAGCTGCCCACCGCAGAGAAAAGTAACCAAGATGCAAATTGTAGAAATATGAGTTTTTTAAAGCCTGCCATTATTAATCTTCTGCCTGAAAATGGAAGAAATACCCTTTAGCATTAGTAAATGAATATAATGCTGCCAAACATAAATCGGGATTACTGAGAATTGCTCATATTGAAAATACGCTAAGCGTGCATTTCGATATAGGTAGTAGTCCTAATTATATAGCAAAAATTCACCAGTCAAGGTGCTTGTAGAGTAGAGCATTGATAGGAAAAAGTCTAACATATTCTGAGAATTGGCTCCCCCTCCCCGACTCGAACGGGGGACCTGCGGATTAACAGTCCGTCGCTCTAACCAACTGAGCTAAGGGGGAACAATAGAATGATAAGAGTAGTTGGCTCCCCCTCCCCGACTCGAACGGGGGACCTGCGGATTAACAGTCCGTCGCTCTAACCAACTGAGCTAAGGGGGAACTACACTTTATAACGATTTGGCTCCCCCTCCCCGACTCGAACGGGGGACCTGCGGATTAACAGTCCGTCGCTCTAACCAACTGAGCTAAGGGGGAATCGTTATATGTTTAGAAACTTGGCTCCCCCTCCCCGACTCGAACGGGGGACCTGCGGATTAACAGTCCGTCGCTCTAACCAACTGAGCTAAGGGGGAAGCATGTCTCTCAACGGGGCGAAATATTAATGACGACACGGCGAAGTGTCAACAATAAAAATCACAGTTATGCAAAAAAACTGTCTTTTCGATGGATTAATCAACAATTAAGCTTTTTTTTAATCATCTTTAACTTTGGAACAGTGGACGTGAGCGCAGATTAGATATGAAATAGGGAGCTATTTACAGGATCGCAGCGATATGAGTTCGCAAATTTATCTTTCTCATGTCTGTATTAAGAACCCACATAATTAAGTTATTGCGTGTTTTTTGTGGTTTATGTCTCAAAATTATTCGAAAGGACTATTTTTTGCACTTTTTCTGAGATCGTAGATTTTGATAAAGTTGATCCTAATAGGGATCTTAAAAGTAGATTAGTTTGCACTTCTTTTACAGTCGATTTGGTAAATATTTTACTCAAATTTTACCTATTTAATGCATAGGCTAGCCATCTGTTTTTTAAAAGCTACTTAAAAACAATCTGTTATGTGTTTTTTACCTATCATTTGGCCGCTTGCATATTTGTCAAATTGGGCTACACACGAGCAAAAAAACGCAAAGAATGGGTGTGATCATGGCTATTAAATAAAATGATCATTTAAATAAAATGAATTGGCCGATATGATCCCTGCCTAGGCCTTTATTTTTAAAGGCTCTACAAACTTATCCACGGAATCTGTGGATAACATTGTTTATTAATCTTTAAGAACTCTACGAAAGCTAAGTAAACCGTGGCATTAGAGGGAAGCAATAGTTTTTTATGTTTTTTTAAATTTCAATAAAATCATGTATATAGCTCTTTTGGTTAGAATTCATGGCAGATGTGAGTATTTTTAAAGATTTATTTCAACATTGTTTGGTTGATGTGCAAAAAGTGAGCCGAAGAATGACTGAATCTGAAACAAAATTGACATTTTTTGTTCAGAGGTCTGTTTGACAAAGAATTGGGCAAAAAAACCAATTTTAGCTGTGTTAATCCTTTTTTGTGCTTCAATCGTATTGCGCACAATAATAGCATGGCATCATCCAGTATGATGATTTAGAATGATGGGCTGTTATACGAGGTATCATAATTTATGTCCGCAGTACGCCAATCTAGTTCCCATAGTGATATTTTGAGTGGCTCTATTCCAGCTACGTTAAAGCGTATGACTGTGCCAATGATATTTGGCATGATCATGTTGATGAGCTTCAATTTAGTCGATACGTTCTTTATCAGTTTACTAGGCACCAAGCCGCTTGCCGCGGTGAGTTTCACCTTTCCTGTTACATTCACCATTATTAGCTTAGCGATTGGTCTAGGCATTGGTACTTCTGCTGTGATAGCGAAAGCTCTGGGTAGTAAAAATATAGAAGAAGCCAAATTTGATGCATTTGTTTCTCTTGTATTGGCGGCTGTCTTGGTCGCGCTGTTGGCTGGAGTAGGGTATTTGTTGATGGACCCAATATTTACACTTTTGGGGGCAGATGAAACCACACTTCCTTATATACATGAGTATATGAATGTATGGTTCTTTGGCGCAGTATTTTTGATCACGCCAATGATCGGCAATTCGGTGCTTCGAGCATCAGGGGACACCAAGACCCCAAGCATGATTATGGGGCTGGGCGGTCTCATTAATGCAGTGTTGGATCCAATACTCATTTTTGGTTTAGGGCCTATTCCTGAGATGGGCGTACAAGGGGCTGCAATTGCATCGGTAGTTGCATGGGCCGTTGGTGTGGTGGTAATTATTTACTTACTGGCAGTAAAAAAACGTCTTTTAAGCTGCTCAAGCCCTACCCAAAGTACTTGGGAGGCTGTATCCAAAATTATGAAAATAGGTTTGCCGGCGGCTGGTGCGAATATGCTGACGCCTATTGCAATGGCTGTGATGACTGCAATCGTTGCAACTTATGGTGCGCAAGCTGTTGCGGCATTTGGCGTGGGAAGTCGTATCGAGTCTATTGCTTGTTTGGTTATTTTGGCATTATCGATGACCTTACCTCCTTTTGTTAGCCAAAATTATGGAGCGGGTAATTTTGCAAGGGTCAAAGAAGCCTATACCAGAACACTTAGATTTGTACTTGTTTGGCAATTTGCAATTTACATCGTTTTACTCCTCACAGCGCACTGGGTGAGTCAAGCTTTTGGTAATGAACCTGAAGTCATAGAAATTATTAAGCTCTTCATTTACACGTTGCCGCTTAGTTATGGCTTACAGGGGATCATTATACTAACCAATTCATCTTTCAATGCTTTACATAAACCAATGAATGCGTTGATCTTAAGTATTGTTCGACTGTTTGTTTTTTATATACCCTGCGCTTATATTGGTTCTCATATTGCGGGGTTAACAGGACTGTTTATTGGCGCTGCAATTGGTAACTTATTTACAGCTGTTTCAGCGTATATGTGGTTTAGAAAAACCCTAAACAACATGCAACATGAACGTCTTGAGGTGCAACCTTCATGAATGAATCTTTTGAGTTAGTATCCGAATTTTCACCAAATGGTGATCAGCCGACTGCGATTGCTCAGCTGTGTGATGGTCTAGAGGCCGGGCTTGCCCATCAAACCTTACTAGGTGCAACGGGTACAGGTAAAACCTTTACGATGGCGAATATTATTCACAAGCTAAATCGCCCAACTATTATTATGGCGCACAACAAAACGCTAGCGGCACAATTATATGGCGAAATGAAAGAGTTTTTCCCAAACAATGCCGTCGAATACTTTGTTTCTTATTATGACTATTACCAGCCCGAAGCCTATGTTGTAGCCAGTGATACTTTTATTGAAAAAGACGCTTCGATCAATGATCATATTGAGCAGATGAGATTGTCTGCTACCAAGGCACTGCTCGAAAGAAGGGACACTATTATTGTCGCTTCGGTCTCTGCGATTTATGGTTTGGGTGATCCCGACTCTTATATGAAAATGATGCTGTTGCTCAAAGTGGGTGAAACCATGGAGCAGCGGGCTATGCTCCGTCGCTTGGCTGAACTGCAATATACTCGCAATGACATGGATTTCTCGCGCGGTACATACCGAGTGCGTGGAGAGGTTATTGATATCTTCCCAGCTGAATCAGAAACACAAGCGGTACGGGTTGAAATGTTTGATGATGAGATCGAACGTATCAGTTTATTTGATCCGCTAACCGGTGCAGTCGACAAACACCTAGTCAGAGCAACCATCTACCCAAAAACGCATTACGTTACGCCAAGAGAAAAAATACTCGATGCGATTGATAAGATCAAAGGCGAGCTAAAAGAGCGCAGAGCATATTTGATGGATGCAAATAAACTCGTAGAAGAGCAGCGAGTTGCGCAGCGTACGCAATACGATATCGAAATGATGCAAGAGCTGGGCTTTTGTTCAGGCATTGAAAACTACAGTCGATACTTGTCTGGCAGAGCACCAGGTGAGCCACCCCCGACTTTACTCGATTATTTGCCAGATGATGCATTGATGATCATTGATGAATCACACGTCACGGTCTCGCAAGTTGGTGCTATGTATAAAGGGGATCGAAGTCGGAAAGAAAATCTTGTTGAGTATGGCTTTAGGTTACCTTCGGCAATGGATAATCGACCGTTAAAATTCGAAGAGTTTGAATCTATTGCCCCTCAGACGATCTACGTGTCGGCTACACCGGGTGACTATGAACTTGAACGCTCAAGTGGCGAAGTCGCTGAGCAGGTGATCCGTCCGACAGGTTTACTTGATCCCGTGCTTGAAGTGCGCCCAGTGACAACGCAAGTTGATGATCTGTTATCTGAGATTTATCAGCGCGTCGAGTTGAAAGAGCGTGTTTTAGTGACTACTTTAACGAAGAGAATGGCTGAAGATCTCACCGATTATCTAAATGATCACGATGTCAAAGTGCGATATTTGCACTCTGATATAGATACGGTTGAGAGAATGGAGATCATTCGAGATCTTAGGAAAGGTGTTTTTGATGTATTGGTCGGGATAAACTTGTTGCGTGAGGGTCTCGATATGCCGGAAGTTTCACTAGTGGCTATTCTAGATGCTGACAAAGAGGGGTTTTTACGCTCGACTCGATCGCTAATTCAGACCATAGGTCGTGCAGCTAGACACCTTAATGGAAAGGCGATTCTATATGGCGATCGGATCACGCGCTCGATGCGCGCTGCGATTGATGAAACTGAGCGTCGACGTGAAAAGCAGCAAGCCTACAACGAGCAGCACGGTATTGTGCCGCAAGCCTTAAATAAAAAGATCACCGATGTGATGGATTTGGGCGAAGAAGTGCAAGAGATTGATCATACAAACTCAAATAAAGTGAAGCAGGGTAAAGGTCTACCAATATCGACAGCAGGTAAATCAACGGCTCAGCTGACCGAACAGATAGCTCAGCTAGAAACTCAGATGATGACGCATGCACGTGAATTGGAGTTTGAAAAAGCGGCGCAAGTTCGTGATCAAATCCAACTTTTACAGCAGCAGCTTTTAAATAGTTAAAGTAGGGAAAAAATACCAAGTACAGATATAACACGACTCTTTTGCTGGCTTATTTATAAACAATAGGTGCTAAGTTGGCGAAAAACGGTTAAATTATCTAGTGTATGAAGTGGGCAAAGCGTAGCACCTGAATATCCAGCGAGTGCAGCTGAACCATTTATAGTTATCGAAATGCCATTTTGTGAGAGTCGCTCTGTACTGTGTTATTTGGTCACCAAGTTAGTTTATTACTCATTTTATTGTTATCAATACCGCTCACTTATGCGAGTGATCAGCAGGTACAGACTTCATTATCTCAACTTTCCCTCTCATTGGAACAAAATCCAAAACAAACATTAGTCAAAGTAGATGAGCTTAATCAGCTATTTATACACCCGCAGCCAAGTTCACGTTTTTGGTTTGAACTTAAAATTATTGAAGTCAAAGCAAAGACTAAACTAGGACACTTTATGGAGGCTAAACAGCATCTATATGAATTAGAGTCTTATCTCCCCGTAATGAGTACATTCAAGGAAGCGCCAGCACAGATCAAATTGCTGCAGGCCCAGTTAGCAATTAAACAAAGCGATATAAGTACGGGGTTACTGCTATTGGAGCAAGCACGAAATCTGGTGCCAAAAGAACACCTGACTTTACGAAGTGACATATTACATTTACTCGCTCGAGCTTTGAGGTATCAAGCTAACTACAGTGAGGCAGAGCGGGTCATTAAAGATGCCATTTCCTTGGTTGCTCCGATCCAAGACAAAGCGCGTTTAGCCAAGTACTACAATCAGTTAGGTGTGATCTACGATTACATGGGGAGTTTGCAACTCGCTCTACGTTTTCACGAAAAGTCGCTTAACATACAGCGTCAGCTACAAAATCAGCAGGGGATATCCAACTCACTGTATAATATTGGCGAAATTTATCGAGATCTAGAAAAGTACCCACAGGCACTTCAGCATTTTAAGCAGGCTTTAGAAGTGGACAAGGCGCTTGGTGATCCGATTCATATCGCTAACAGCCACGGTAAACTAAGCCAAGTTCATTTGCAGCTCGGAAAGATAAGCGAAGCACTAGATCATAGTCAAGAAGGTATCAAACTCGCACGCGCCAGTGGCGCTAATAGCGATCTTGCCTGGCAGCTGAGTATATTAGCCAATATTTATGTTGCACAGTCAGCTTTGGCACAGGCTTTATCAGTGGCGCAAGAAGCTTTAGAACTTGCAATTGAGGCGAAAGCGAAACGAACAGAACACACTGTTCGCATCGTCATTATAGAGATCCGTCTAGCTCAAGCTCAATACAAGAAGGCGTTATCTGAAATCGAAGCTGTGATGGCACTGCCGGGAATTGGCAACTCATATCGCGCTACTTTGCTGAAATATCAGGCGCAAGCATTACAGCAGCTAGAAGAGTATAAGCTCGCAATGCTCAGCCTTGAAGCATTTATAGATACTAAAACTCAGCTATATCATGATCTAGATAAACAGCAAGCCCTGACCATGCAGCAAAACGTAGAGTTTATACGGCAAGAGCAGGCTTTGAAGCTGATCCAAAATGAACAAGACCTGGCAAAAGCAACCCTAGAAAACTTAAAACTACAGCGTGGCATGGGGGCGTCGTTGCTATTATGCTTTATGGCTGTTGCCATCTATATATACAAAAGACAAAAACAGAAGCAGCAATTTGTTGAGCTAGAGTCCGACATGATGGCTGAATCTCTCGCTCAGAAAAATCGCTTATTGGCTGATGTCTCTCACGAACTAAGAACCCCACTTGCGGCTTTAAAATTGACTGTAGAAGCAATGCAGCACAATATAGAGCCTGATCCAGTCAAAGGTTTTTTGAAAATCCAGAAAAAGATCAGCCATCTCGATAATTTAATAAAAGATATCTACCAATCGGCGCAATTTGATAATGATGCCATGGTGTTAGATAAACAGCCTGTAGATGTCAGCATATTGCTTAAAGAAATTGTCGAGGAATTTCAGCCTATGTATGCGACCAAGCAACAAACCTTGTCATTTTCTGAAAAAGTGCACGACTCTATTTGTAATTTGGATGCAGCGAGGATCCGACAGGTTATTTTTAATCTTTTGAGAAATAGTCATTTTTATACCAGTTCAAGCGGAAAAACTCAGATATCCATGAATGTGAATGAAAAGGGATTGACGGTCTTAGTCGAGGACTCATTTCCAGGTGTCGCCAATGAAGATTTAGAGAAAATATTTGAGCGGCTGTATCGCTGCGAGGGGTCACGCAGCAGAGATCATGGAGGTTCGGGCCTTGGCTTGGCGATCTGTCAGCAGATCATCCAAGCACACAAGGGGGAGATCAGTGCTTCACACAGCGAAATGGGCGGAGTTGCCATTACGCTGTATATACCACATCAGAGTTTACTTAAAAGCGATAGCTGACACCAACGCCTAGTGCAGATACGTCCAGGTCACCCATATCTAGGTACTGATAGCTGACGTTCATCGCCATGCCATTTTGCCAGTCGTACTGCCACCCTAGTTCAGCGACAAAGCCGACACCATCATCCTCTTCTAAGGTTTTGCTACCTCGGTTGAGTTCATAATCATAAAAGTTAGCACCTAATTTACCGTATAGAGAGTTTCGCTCTGTCAATTTATACTGGCCTTTGGCCGCGACGATCAAATTGCCATATTCCAAATCGTTTGCACCTATTTCGAATAAGGTTTTGTTCAATTGAGTACACGTGAACTTTCTGTTTTGTGTGTCTGTGCATTCCCACTTATCTGAGTCACCACCGCCGTTTAGACCTACTTCAAGCGCCCAAGTTGGGTCAAATTGATAGTTGTAATAAACGTACAATTGGCCAACGCCGTCGCCATCTTGGCTCGAACTTTTGTAAGATGCTGAGCCACCAGATAACTGGGCACCCACTCTGTGCTTATCATCGCTGATGTTTGCCATTGTTGAAAAAGAAGTTGCCGCAGCCAGTACTAGTGAGAGTAGAGATAAAGTTTTCATTACGCATATTCCATTTGGTTAACTTGTGACTCAGTTTAGGGAGAAGGCCTGTGAGAGTCTGTGGCACCGTTGTCAAAAAATGTAAGGGTCAGTGAAAATATGCGAAAAACACTATTGTGTGCTAAAGCGATATTGAAATTGCTGACAGATCTGTTCAACTTGGCTTTGGGAAACTACGGCAGAGGAGCCACTGTGTTTTACTAAAGCGATTTCGATACTTGGTAGTGGTGGTAGTCGGGGATCTTTCAGTACAGGTAGGGCGTTTCGGCTCAAATTAGCCATAGCGGATATTGCGAGATCTTGTTTAACCAAGCCGCGTAGTGCACTGGCACTGCCTGAACAAGCGATAACACTAAAAGCTTGATTCTGTTTCATCAAGCCTTCAATTGCCGCTTGATGAAATCGACACTCTTTTTGAAAAACGGCAAGAGGAAGTGTTGATTGTTCTAAAAGGTTGGCTTGGTTTGCGCCAACCCAGACACCATGATCCTGACAAAGTAAATAGCCTTGCTCTGAATTGGCACTGCGTGTCACGATGGCGAGGTCGAGTAACCCTTGATCTAATTGACTTAATAATTGTGGGCTTGAAGCACATGTAACTTGCAGGTCTAGGTGTTCTACATTGTGGTGCAAAAGTTCAATGAGCGTAGGCAGGACAGACTCGGCATAATCATCGGGGCACCCTAGCTGGAGCAGTGTCTTGGGCGTTGCAGAAGCTAAGTTCGTCAATGCACTTTGCTGCAGTTGGACTATTTTTTTTGCGTAGCCCACCAAAGCCATGCCTTCACTGGTTAAATGTAGTTGTCGCCCTTCTTTAACAAACAGCTGCTGCCCTATGTCCTGTTGCAACTTCTTCATTTGCATGCTGATTGCAGATTGTGTTTTGTGCATTTGTGTGGCTGTGCGTGTAAAGCTGCCGGTTTCGACAAATGCCAGAAAACTCTTTAAAGCTTCTATATCCATGTATCAAATATATTGATGTATTGTATTTAAATTATCCGCTAGTTTTAGTTGAAATTGCAATCTAGCATTAACTGTCTTTTCAAAGAGTTTTAAATTTAAAGGAGTTACGATGCAGTTATTTATTGGTAATAAAAATTATTCTACATGGTCACTGAGAGCTTGGTTACTACTTGAAAAATTTGATGTGGACTATGAAGAAGTGAAGCTTGGCTTAGAAACTGAGCAATTTTACAATACCTTAGAAAATATCAGTCCAACATTAAAAGTGCCGACATTAGTTGATGGTAAAGTGACTGTATGGGAGTCCCTCGCTATTTTGGAATATATCAATGAAACTTACTTATCGGGGCAAGCCTTACCTAAAAATCGTGAACAAAGGGCACGTGCACGGGCATTGTGTGCTGAAATGCACAGCGGATTTACGGCACTAAAAAATGCAATGCCTATGAATATTAGAGCGAAGCGTCATGTTGAAGTCGATGCAAAAGTGTCAACAGACATTCAGAGAATTGAAGATATTTTTACCGAGCAAATGCAACATGGCCATCAAGGAGATTGGTTGTTTGGTCATTGGACAATAGTAGACGCCATGTATGCCCCGGTGTGTATGCGTTTTTATACGTATGGCGTCACACTTAACGAAACAGCTTCGAGGTATATTGACCATGTATTGGCTTGTCCTGTACTGGGCAAGTGGCGTGAGCAGGCGCTACTTGAACATGAAGTCGTCGAGTGTGATGAAGCTGGCACAGAACGAACAGAGTAAGTAATCACTCCATAATTTAGCCCAAATTTAGGGGTAGCATTGAGGGAGTTGTATTGATAGGAAAGAGTATGGAACTCGTCGCCGTAAATGATTTAAACCAAGCTGTGTACTATAACCTTGCACAAGCTTATGAAGCTGAGTTCTCTAAATTAACTGAAAAAGTGCCACGACAAGATGGCATGTTTGAGCTAGATACAGATATTGCACAGGAGCAAGTGTCTGCTTTTGTCTGCTATGTATCGGGCGTGCCTGCCGGGATTGCTGCTATTTATATGCACAGTGACAAAGATATGGAAATTGCTGAGTTTTATATTGTACCAGTATTTAGAAAAGCAAAGTTAGGGACTCAGTTTGCGCATGCACTATGGGCGATGTATCCAGGCAGTTGGACGATAAAGCAAATTGCTGGGGCGGGTTATGCCACAGAGTTTTGGCGCAGTGCTATTTTAAAGTTGCCGGGTTTAGATTTGATTGAAGATGAATATGTAGATCCATACTGGGGGAAGGTAACAAGACAGCGTTTTGAATGTTAGATTTGTTTTAGGTTGGTTTAGGGAAATGAGGGTGCCGACATAGATGAATGTGGCACCACACATTTTAGTGCTTAAACAACACCGCGAGGAAGACGACAGTCGTGGTCTTTCTCTGCAAGCTCTACAATCCAAGCTTCCTCAGCTTTAAAGCCTTCTTCGTTTGCTGTTACAACGTTAAAAGCTGCTGCTTTTGCCTTAACAGCAGGAGCTGCTTTTTTAGTTGCCGGCTTTTTAGCTGGCTTTTCTTCCGCTTTAGCGCCAGCAGAACCTGAAGTTAGCTCTTCGGTTAATGCCGCGACGTCAGCTAGGCGCATATTTTTGCCGCCATCAATGCTGTACCAGCCTGGTTTGATTGTGATTTCAGGCTTTTTGCCATTCACAGCTTCATAAGCAGCTTCAAATGCGCTTAGAACTTCAGTCTTATCAAGTTTACTCATCGTAGATCCCAGTCGTGTTGTACGTGGATACGCAGGTTAAGAATAAACGCCATTTATACCTATTTTTGAGCAATTTTTCAATTTTTTGCGTTTTTAAGCACAGATTCAAGTTTCATTAGGTCTAACTTTATGCAATTTACACCTTTTTACCGTCCATGTGCTTACAGGGCTTCACTATCTAGCGCTCTTCTAAGGGTTATCCACTTTTGGCCAATCCACTCGTGAGTATAGGTTGTAATGGCGTTTAATACGCTGCTAGAGGCAATAAATTTCAGATAAGTGGGCGTATTGTGATAGCTGAATACTTCCACTGGCGAAGGGTACGTATCAATTCCTTGTGCGGAAAAGAGGTCTTGTGCGCGATGCATGTGGCTGGCTGACGTAACGAGGATCACCTTGCTGTCTACTAAACGCGGCGCTAAAAGTTTGGCCTCTTGAGCAGTATCATACGCTTGTGGGTTTTGTCTAATGCGATGTGAACTGATCCCTATAGATAGGGCGGCTTGTGCCATCAACTCGCTACTTGTGACATTGCTTAGTCCTGCGCCGGAGACAATTAACTCGGCATTTGGATAAATGCGTGCCAGTCTGATGCCCTCAATAAGCCTTGCTATACCGGTACTCGAAAGTTGTTGGTTGGCTGTCAGTTTTGTATTGGGGTGCACGCCGCTGCCCAGAACGACAATTGCATCAATCTGCGAGTGTGCTTTTACAGAGAATGTTTTCTGAGTTTGCTCTTTGGGCGTAATTATGAAGTTTGCAAAAAAAGGGGTACTGATCATCCATAAGGTTAGAACGGTGCTTAAACAGGCTAGGTAGCTCTTTTTGTTTGCTTTAGAGGTAAGCAGTAATAAAAGAAAAATAATAATAAGAGACATCGGTAGCGGCATCAGCAGGCTACCGATAATTTTTTTTAGTTCAAACATAATTAGCTCTAACTTTCCCAGTTAGAGCTAGTTTAACCTGTCTGTCTATTATCGGCTAATAGATTGCTTACACGTATTCAAAAAGTGTCTGTAAACAGGGTTATCTTTCATGCTCTTTTTCATGGCCAAGTACATAGGGCGACTGAGGCCGAGTGCGCCAAGTGGAATGGACTTTATGAGTCCCTGACTTTCATATGGTGTTACTAGCCAATCCGGCAGAGCTGCTACACCCATACCTGCACTGACTAGTTGAAAGATCAGGAGGCCCTGATCGACCGACTTGAGTGTGCCATCAAAGCGTGCATTTTGAATAAAGTGCTTAAATATATCTTGTCGCTCTTTTGGGATCGGATAAGAAATGATTGTTTCATCTTTGAGATCTAGTGCCGTGACATAGGCTTTTTTGGCAAGCTCATGATCTGGCGCAACAATCAACTTGAGCTTGAAATCAAAAACGTGTGCATACTCGAGCAGTTCAGGCTCTCTAATGTCTGACGTAAGTACAATATCTAATTCGTCATTTAGTAGCTCAGGGATCGCATCATAGCTGAACCCCTGCTCGTAATCTACGCGAATATCTGGCCAAAAATTATTGAACTCTTTGATTGTTGGTAGCAACCAATGAAAGCAGGCGTGACATTCAACACTCAGCTTTAGCTGGGATATTGGTTGATTCAAACTTTCTTTAAGTCGGCATTTAGTTGCTTCTACTTTAGGCAACACTTCACTGGCTAGCTCTAATAGCAACATACCTTGTGGGGTGAACCGCACGGGTTGGGTTTTACGTTCAAATAATTGACAATCTAATTTATTTTCTAGATCTTTAATTTGATGAGACAAAGCAGACTGAGTTAAAAATAACTCACGTGCAGTGTTCACCAGTGATCCAGTATCTTTCAGGGTAGCAATGGTTTTTAGGTGCTTAATGTCTATCATCATTAATAAATCTCATTCTAAACGTGAGTAAAACTCAGATTACATCCATATTACGCTGTACTAGCAGGTCATTCAACGTCTAGACGTCTACAATTCCACCAGCGATTGTTCAAAATTTCACTAAATCACTATAACACTATTTTTGACAGCGTTGTCATTATTTATTTAACTTTTTTTAAAAAAAATACAATTTAATTTTGCTCAAGTTGCATTTGAGAATCGATCAGTTGAGAAAAATCTACATTAGAATTAATTTTTAGACGTCTAAACATCTAAAGTGGAGTTGTTCGTCATGGTAACTATTCATAATTTAGGTTTTCCTCGCATCGGCAAAAAGCGCGAGCTCAAATTCGCACTAGAAAATTATTGGGCTGGTAAGATCTCCCGCACAGAGCTGGTTGAAAAAGGGCGCGCGATCCGCGCTGAGAATTGGGCTTTACAGGCAGAGCAGGGTGTTGAGTTATTACCTGTTGGAGACTTTGCTTGGTATGATCATGTATTGACGACTTCTATGTTGGTTGGCGCGATACCGGAACGTCATCACCAAGGCTGTGATGACGCCAATCTTGACACTTTATTTCGTGTTGCTCGAGGTCGCGCGCCCACAGGCTGCACATGCGCTGCAAGTGAGATGACCAAGTGATTTAACACCAATTATCACTACATTGTACCCGAGTTGAGCATTAACCAAGCCTTTAAACTGGGCTGGCAGGAGTTGTTTGAGCAGGTTAATGAAGCTCAGCAACTTGGGTATAAAGTAAAGCCTGTACTAATAGGTCCTGTCACATATTTATATCTGGCTAAATGTGCAGGGGAAGAGTTTAACAAACTGACACTATTGGATAGTTTGTTGAATGTTTATCAACAAATATTGGCAAAGCTCGCAGAGCAAAACATCGAGTGGGTTCAAATCGATGAGCCCATTTTGGCACTTGAAATTGACGACAGTTATCGAGCTGCATTAAATACCAGCCTAAGTAAATTATCTGGCCAGGGCGTTAAAATATTACTTGCAAGCTATTTTGGCTCGGTGGCAAATTACTATCAGGACATTGCCTCCTACCCTGTTGAGGGCATCCATTTTGATTGTGTGACTGGTGAGTCAGATATTGAAAAACTCGACGTACTATTGCGTGATGAGCAAATATTGTCTTTGGGTGTTATCAACGGCAGAAACATCTGGCGTGCCGATCTTGAAGCGATATATCAGCAAGTTTCAACGGTAGCGAAAAAACGAGGAGATTGCCTATGGATAGCGCCATCATGTTCATTGCTTCACACGCCTGTCGATCTTGAACAGGAGGAAAAACTCGATTCTGAAATGAGATCTTGGCTCGCCTTTGCGAGACAAAAGGGTACCGAGTTATCTCTGCTCAAGAAGGCATTGTCAACCGATGACAGTACTGCGATTGCTGATTACTCAGCGCCTATCAATGCGAGAAAGAACTCGCCACGAGTAAATAGACTAGATGTTCAAGCAAGGGTAGCTACATTAGCTGAAACAGATGGTCAGCGTAATAATCCTTTTCCAATACGCAATCTAAAGCAGGCGAGTGTTTTACAGCTACCTTTATTACCGACGACAACCATAGGTTCATTTCCGCAGACACAGTCGATTAGAGCTGCGCGACGGGCTTTTAAAGCTGGGGAGCTTGAAGAAGCTACATATCACGCAAAAATGAAGGCGGAAATTCGTGATGCAGTGCTTGCACAAGAGGCGTTGGGTTTGGACGTATTGGTACACGGTGAAGCTGAGCGCAATGATATGGTTGAGTATTTTGGGGAATTGCTGGATGGGTTCGCGTGTACTCAATTAGGTTGGGTGCAAAGTTATGGATCTCGTTGTGTAAAACCGCCAATTATTTGGGGAGATGTTACAAGGTCGCGACCTATGACTATTGAATGGACTGTGTTTGCACAGTCACTAACTAAAAAGAAGATAAAAGGCATGTTAACGGGGCCCATTACACTGCTATTTTGGTCCTTTATCCGTGAAGATGTCGATAAACATGTAATTGCAAATCAAATTGCCTTGACGCTTCGAGATGAAGTCGTTGACCTGCAAAATGCAGGCATCGAGATCATCCAAATTGACGAACCTGCATTTAGAGAAGGCATGCCGCTAAAAGCCTCACAGTGGTCATCTTATTTAGATTGGGCAGCATACACTTTTCGTGTGTCCGCTAGCGGGGTAAAGGATGAAACGCAAATACACACGCATATGTGTTATTCCGAATTTAATGGCATCATTGAAGCGATTGCTGATTTGGACGCTGATGTGATCACCATAGAGACCTCTCGCTCTAATATGGCATTGTTGGGGGCGTTTGAAAGCTTTGACTACCCAAATCAAATTGGCCCAGGCGTATACGATATCCACACACCAAATGTTCCAGATATTGGGTGGATAAAAGGTTTAATTCATAAAGCAGCAGAAAAAATCCCGGTTACTCGGCTTTGGGTAAACCCCGATTGCGGATTGAAAACACGAGGATGGGAAGAAACACGAGCCGCACTCGATAATATGGTGACGGCGACAAAAGAGTTACGAGCAGAACTATCTAGATCAGACTGAGCCCTAATAATTATTTGCGCTTTTTATTACTCATAGAAGTTTAAGTGTGCAAACCGAGATATGCCCTTGCGTGGGCATATCCGGTATTACTTAATGCGAGTGTTCAATTATTTTTGCTGATTGCGCTTGTAAAAAAGCCAACGCTTTTTGACTTGGCATAGGCCGAGAGACTAAATATCCTTGCCCTAACTGGCACCCTTTACGTTTTAATCTTGCCCACTGTTTTGGCGTTTCTATTCCCTCAGCAACTACCTGTAGTCGCAAGGACTTTGCCAGCGATAAAATGGCATCGATAAGCGGGCTGTCTTTTGTTGACAGTTGCTCTACAAAACTTTTATCTATTTTCAAAACGTGAATGGGGAGTTGATGTAAATAGCCGAGCGCTGAATAGCCAGTGCCAAAGTCATCTAGGTATAGCTGCACACCTAGCGGAGTAATGCCATTAATGATCTTAGTGGCGAGGCTTAAGTTTTCAATGAGTCCCGATTCTGTAATTTCTAAACATAAACTACCGCTTGGCAATTTATACTCGTCGTACAGTGCATGGATATACTCAATAAATTCTAAACTTGCAAAGTGCCGAGATGAGACATTGACAGTCATTTTTATGTCTGACACGCCCTGTTGTCGCCAATTTGATAATTGCTTTGCCGCGAGGGTTAAAATATGCCGGTCTAACTCAATAATTTGTCCTGTACTTTCAGCAATGGGAATAAACTGATCTGGCGCGACTAATCCATTTTTTGGATGATGCCAGCGCACCAGTGCTTCAAAGCTAACTACCTTGGGTTGGTTTAAAGTAAATATCGGTTGGTAGAACAGTTCAAATTCGTCATTAATAATTCCATGCTGTAAATCATTTTCTATGTCTGCTTGATGTTTCAACTTGCTACGCATGGCATTGTTAAAATAACGGATCTGACTTCGCCCGGCAGATTTAGCTTCGTACATGGCTGCATCGGCTTGTTGTAATAGTGTGATGGCGTTATCCGAGTCGTGCTCGGTGAACGCGACACCAATACTGCTAGATGCCTGCAATACATGTGTATCTATGGTGAACGGGTTTGCAATTGCTTGTGTCAGTCTGTGCAGTGCTTTTGAGACTTGCTCTTCATCTTGGATATTTTCCATGAAGATAGCAAACTCGTCACCGCCGAGCCTGGCAAATGTATCTGTTTTACGAATACATGTTTGCAGTGCTTTAACTATCGCGATTAAAAAGCGATCGCCCACATCGTGCCCCAAAGAGTCATTGATACTTTTAAATCGGTCGAGATCGAGGTAAATCAGACAGTGCAGGTTTGACTCGGTTTGGCGACCAAGAGATAAGATCGCATGCTTCATTCGCTCTATTAATAAGTAACGGTTGGCCAGCCCTGTTAAGTCGTCGTGTAAGGCCCTGTGTTCAAGCGCTTGTTTAGCCAATCGGCGGTCAATGGCCATACTGATTTGCCGGCTTATATAGGTTAGGATGGTGTAGTGCTGGCGATTAAATGTTTCATGCTGCTCATAGCTTTGCAAAACAATCACGCCTTGATACTGATCATTGACTACAAAAGGCACCCCAAGCCAAGCCTGTGGAGAGCGGCCTATCATTTCAAAATGGCCCTGATCAATATGATGCTGAAATTGCTGATGGTCACACAGTAAAGCGGATTGTGTCCGGATCACATAATATGAAGCGGTATGCTTTAGTTGTGACTTGGACACTTTTTGCTGCGCAAGGCACTTATTACCATCCTCAATTAAATACTCGATCTCGAGCATATCTTGTTTAGTATCGTAGATGCCGATAAAACAATTATTGGCAGGCAACACTGTATTGATTATTTTATAAAGCTCATCGTAAAACGTATCAAGCTCTTGAGAGTGGTATGTTATATTGGCGATCTTCAGGATACATTTTTCGATTAGCTGTGCTTCATTGAGCTGAGAAACCGTTGCAGTGAGGTGATCTACCGTACGAACTTGATATATTTTGGCACTTAACAAATGTGCGACGGTCGAGAGTATTTGTAAATGGCTTGAAGTAAAGTAGTTTTGCTCTGGGTGCTCGCAATCAATGACGCCAATTAATTGTTCTTTATATACCAATGGAACGCATAGCTCAGACAGTGCGGGCTGGGAATCTGCTATATACATCGGCTCTAGAGACAAATCACCAGATATAAAAGGTTTTTTAGTTCGTGCAACATGGCCAGTTATCCCGGCCGCGATAGGAATAGTTTGCTGTGCTACCTCATAGCGTTCACTGTGTTGTGCAACTCCCATACTGGCAACCACTTCTAAATACTGGCAATTTTGATCAGCTAAATAAATTACGCAATCGACAAAGCCGAGGCGTTTAACAACTTGCGAAGTAACGTAATCAAATAGCTCTTCTAAATGGGTAATTTGCAATAACGAGGATGAAAACTGATTGATAATGCTCAACTGTTCTGTTTTTGATTCTAGTTTTTTTTCTAACAGCATAGGCAATACTCGGTTGGACATTGATTGTACGTTATCTCACTTAACAATGTAATCTCAAATTATGTTGTAAAAAAGTAGAAATACCACTGTAAAAAAAAGCGCACAATCCGTACTTCAAACAGGTACTTTCTGGAAGAGAATGTGTTAAGCCTTTCAAGTGTTGATACCTTATATAGTATTACATCAAAATGAACATAGCCGGAATATAGCTGAGCCAGCACATTTCGTCGTCTACAAAATACCTTGAATTGCTTTACTAAAAGCCTTACAGCGCCTATGATCGGGCAAATTCAGCAGTGGAAATTAGCAATGACAAGTAATCAGACCCTTACCATTACTCGCCCAGATGATTGGCACGTACACTTAAGAGACGGTGAAGTTCTTAAAGATACTGTACGCGATATTAGTCGATATATGGGCCGCGCAATTATTATGCCTAACCTAGTACCTCCAGCGACTTGTACAGACACTGCGCTAGCATATCGAGATCGTATTATGGCAGCTGGACCGAAAGCGGGTTTTGCACCGTTAATGGTTTTGTATTTAACAGACAAAACGACGCCTGAAGAAATCAAAAAAGCAAAAGCAAGCGGTCATATTTTTGCTGCTAAGTTGTACCCTGCTGGGGCAACGACTAACTCTGATTCAGGTGTAACCGATATCGAAAAAGTATATCCTGCACTAGAGGCAATGCAGGAAGTCGGCATGCTGTTATTGATCCACGGTGAAGTCACGGACTCCTCTATCGACATCTTTGACAGAGAAAAAGTGTTTATTGAGACTAAGTTGGCAAAAATTGTTGATGCATTTCCACAGTTAAAAATTGTACTTGAGCATATAACGACAAAAGATGCGGTAGAATTTGTTCGCTCTGCACCGGACAATGTGGCGGCGACTATTACTGCTCACCACCTTCTGTACAATCGCAATCATATGTTGGCAGGTGGGATAAGACCTCACTATTACTGTCTCCCTATATTGAAGCGCAATATCCACCAGCAGGCTTTAATTGATGCTGCGACCAGTGGAAGCAAAAAGTTTTTCTTAGGTACGGATTCAGCTCCGCACGCAAAAGATAAAAAAGAAGCTGCGTGTGGCTGTGCGGGAGCATATACCGCACATGCGGCAATAGAGTTATACGCTGAAGCTTTTGAAGAAGCGGGTGCACTGGATAAACTAGAAGGTTTTGCGAGCTTTTATGGCCCAGACTTTTATGGTTTGGAGCGCAATCAGGATACCATTACATTGGAGAAAAGTGCTTGGCAAGTGCCTGAGTCATACCCTCTTGGTGACACTAACGTTGTGCCAATTAAAGCCGGCGCTACAATTGATTGGCAAGTTGTAGAATAACCATTATTTCACACCATTTATTGAGTGTAATAAAAAGGCTGCATTTGCAGCCTTTTTCGAACCTAAACCAAATTGTCCGCTTATCAGAGTTAGCCGCTATAAATTGGCTGCGCCAAACACTAATAACCGGCATCTAGATAGCTCTCGATAATAAAGGTGAGTGACTATTTATTATCACTTTCATTTTGTCCAACATTCTTTATGGCCAAGCAATGCAAAGTGAACGTTTTAGTTATCCATGCATGCTATGTATCTGTATCCCTCGAAATTAGGCGTGTTCGCGCAGTAATTAGTATTATTCGACTATATTGATTTGAGTTCTTTGTAATACGATTATGACTCGATTCTGGTTCTCTTATTTTCATTTTTTAGTTGTGTCGCTTCACAAATGTGTAGTTAATTCTGATGGAGTTGCACTGGTTTTCAGCACTGTCGAAGCAAGCACAGTCTTGAATTGACTGATAAATCTATTAAAAAGAGGTCTGATAACTTAGATAGTTTAAAATTTAAAGAGAAAAGAATGTTGAAAATTTTATTAGAAAAATAGTGATTCCTTGTCAGGGTAAGATAAGCTAATTCTTTATTAAACATGGGCTTAATAAATTTTTGATACATTCAAAATGAAAAAAGTTAATGCAGGTTATGTTAATTGTTAAGATGTACCTATTTTTAATAAAACCTAATTTGATTAAAATAATGTCTATTAATTTGAAATTATATAAATATAATATACTCTCAGTATTAGAGCTTTTTAATACTTCAATGAAAATTGTAATCAACACTTTGTGAGAGAAATCTAATGCGTGAAATAAAATCTTTTATTAAAAATGCTAGCTTCAGTGAGCTAACTAAAGCACATGAACTACTTCAAGATGCAATTGCTCAACAACAAGAGCAGGCACAAGCTAAAGAAGAAGTACTAGCTTTGCTAAAAGAAAAGGGATTAACGCTAGATGACTTAGTTGGTTCTGGTGCTATGGACAAGCGCAGCAAAGTCAGTCCAAAATATCGAATTGAAATCGATGGTAAAGTCCATGAGTGGACCGGGCGCGGTAAAACACCAAAAGCGTTCGCAAACGTAAATTTAGATGATTATAAGATATAAGTATAAAATATTTTTTAATCACTTTCTAAATTGAAAGGAACTATTCGTTTGAGCAGGTGAAGCACTAAATTGCTTCACCTGTTTTTATTTTCAATACAAAACCACTGCGTACCTGCTTTAGTTTATTTATCTTGATAGAAGCCTTCTTCTCTTTATTTTAAAACTATTTCTTTTTTACTTTTGAATTAATTACCTATAATAATTACAGATATATTGATGTACCTTTTATGGGTTTTGTTGGGCAGCTGTATTGTCGTACTTTATGGATGGCAATACCTTGACATAGCTCCTCGTGAAGATTCAGTGGTATACTTTTCTTTTGCGTAGATTGATTACTTGAGGTGCATTATTTATACGCTAAGGCCCTACCAAAAAGAAGCCGTGGAAAACACCATCGCGCACTTTAGAAAAAGCAACTATCCTGCAGTTATAGTATTACCCACAGGGGCAGGAAAAAGTCTGGTTATTGCTGAGCTAGCGAGGGTTGCAAAGCGGAAAATATTAGTACTGACACATGTCAAAGAATTGGTAGAGCAAAACGCTCAAAAATATGAGAGTTATGGATTAAAGGCGAGCATATTTTCTGCTGGTTTAAATAAAAAAGAACTCGATCAGCAGGTCACTTTTGCTTCTGTTCAATCATTGGCTCGTAATCTAGAGCAACTAAATACATTTTATTCATTAGTGATTATCGATGAGTGCCATCGTGTCAGTGGTGACGAAGACAGCCAATATATGCAAGTGATAAACAGGTTGAAAGAGTTTAATTCGCAGCTAAAGCTACTGGGCTTGACAGCAACGCCCTATCGTCTAGGGCTTGGATGGATATATCACGAGCATTACCATGGCTTTATAAGAGGCGAAAAAGAAAGTCCATTTTCAAAGTGCATTTATGAATTGCCATTGCGCTATATGATCAATAATCAGTATTTGACACCACCTAAGAAAGTCGATCCTGCGATTGAAAATTACGATTTTTCAGCTTTAAAGCCAGATAGTTTTGGTAAGTTTAGTGAAAGCGATATGAATAACTTGCTAAGCAACCATACTCGCGCCACTAAAAGTATTATTGAACATGTCTTAACGGAATCAAAGTCACGGCAGGGGGTGATGATATTTGCCGCAACTGTGCTACATGCAAAAGAAATTGTCAGTTATCTGCCGAGTGCAGAGACTGAACTTGTTATCGGTGATACTGAAAACAAACAGCGTGATAATATTATTGCTCGATTTAAAAATAAGCAGATAAAATTTTTAGTTAATGTGTCCGTATTAACCACTGGGTTTGATGCGCCACATGTGGATTTTATCGCGATCCTTAGACCAACTGAATCCGTAAGTTTATATCAACAAATTGTGGGTAGGGGTCTTCGTTTGGATAAGAATAAACGAGATTGCCTTGTAATTGATTACGCAGGTAATGACTTTGATCTTTTTCACCCTGAAGTCGGCAGTGTTAAACCCAATCCAGACAGCGAGCCAGTTCAAGTCCTGTGTCCAGGTTGTGGGTTTGCCAATACATTTTGGGGCAAACTTGATGAACAAGGTAAAGTCATTGAACATTTTGGCCGCCGTTGCAAAGGTATTTTAGAAAATGAAGCCGACGCTGAGTCGGTGCAATGTGATTATCGCTTTAGATTTAAAGAATGTGATCACTGTGGTGCTGAAAATGATATCGCTGCGCGCCAATGCCTCAATTGTGGCGAAGTTATGGCTGATCCAGACGATAAGTTGCGTGACGCATTAAACCTGAAAAATGCGTTAGTCATTCGATGTTGTGGTATGACAGCGGAAGTGATCAAGTCTGAGGTCCTTAAAGTCACGTATTTTGATGAAGATGGGGCTGAAGCAAGTGAAGTGTATGACTTTAATGTCAAAGGCAGTAAATTTTACTTTCATAAGAACTTTGCTAAGCGCGTTAAATCAGGCAGTGCGGTAGGTAAGTGGAGTAGTGCAAATGAGGTTGAAATAACAACCTTGACGGCCCCTGATTTTGTCATTGCAAAGCAACATAAAAAGTATGGCTGGCAAATAGTCGAAAAGATTTTTGACTATAAGGGCAGTTTTAGAGTCGCAGATAAAAGTTAGGATAATAGCAAGCCGCAGCATGGATGGATCTGCGGCTTTATCAGGGCGTTACTCTTGGGCCATTAAACCCCAACCATCCCCGTATCCCTCGTGGCTATTTGCGATGGACTCAAGGTATTGCTCAGTTTGATCGAGCAACTCATGCATTGGGACCATAGTCACGGTAGTTAAAACTTCCCAAACACCAGTATCTGGACATTTCCCTAACTTAGTTTGCGGTGCTAAATCGTCTTTACTGATGGCTTCAATAAAGCGTTCTGCATTATCCTTTTGCTCAAATAATATGTAGAAATCAATTTTTTGCATTTGCGTAAGATCGACGCCTGCAGCCGCGATCTCAGATAACAGCTGACCATTGTCATCGTTTGGAAATTGCATATCATCACTCAATTAGTAAAATTGTGCATATTGTCCGTTATCCTAGCTGAAATAAAAAGCATCGCAGTAAAATATTTGTCGAGAATATGCGGTTGCTTGTGATAGCTTTACCCGTATGTAGCGCTTTCGAAGAATCAAAGCGTTGATAATTTTGCTAAAAGGGTTTGTGTGCCACGTCTAATATATTTTCTGATCACTCTGTGTGTGTGTATTCAACCTGTTTTTGCCAACGAGCAAAAGCGAATTTCTGAGATCAAAGTGCACTCGACTAGTGAACTTGCTGAAGAAAATACGAATCTGTATTTAAAAAAGTACCAAAATACTATTTTCTCACACCGTCAGGAACAGGCAATTTCGGCCGATATACAGTTGGCGTTGCAGGCTGTGGGTTATTATAACTTTGAAAGCGAACTTACTTATTCTAGCCAAGCTCAGGTTCTAAATATCAACTTGTCATTAGCACCTGCATTTCACTGGCAATCTATCGAAGTGCAAATTAAGGGCGAAGGTAGCAGAGATCTTGAATTAAGTTTGTTGCTCGACTCCTTACCGATTAAAAAAGGCGAGCAGATCCGTCATGACTTATACAGTGCTGCGAAAAATCAAATTGAGAGTGCACTTTTAGAGCGGGGTTATTTTGATTTTGTTTGGTCGCAAAGTGCACTGGAGATTAATCGCGCTCTAAAGCAGGGAACAGCAAAGCTTATTGTGGACTCCGGGGTACGTTATCAATTTGGTGAAATGAAGCTATCTGGTACGTCAAAAGCTGCACATTTTATTACTAAATTGGCTCCCTTTAGGCCGCATACAAAATATGATGCAAAGCTATTAAGCGATTTTAGTCTCGCGCTGAATGAAACTCCCTACTTTGCCAGCGTTAAAGTGTACCCTTTACTTAAATTACGTACTGCGGGCCGCGTACCGATCCGGGTGGATGTGACAGATAAGCCTGCCAACAGCTTTGAAGTAGGAGGCGGTTACAGCACGGATCTTGGCGCAAAGTTTCGTGGTAAGTGGAATAAGCCATGGGTGAATGATTTTGGTCACTCCTTCAATACTGATTTGAATGTATCGCAGCGCAAACAAGATGTCAGCGCAACCTATACCATCCCGGTGGAAGACCCTAACACTGATGTACTGCGTGTGCTAGGAGGTTATCAGTTGCAAGATGACTTAACTGACGGGGTTAAGCTAACGGCATGGAATGTACAATTGCAAAGACAGTGGGTTTTGCAAAGTCACTGGGTAAGAACGGCTTTTATCAAGCGAGAGCATGAAAGAAGTGAGCAAACTGGACTCATACTTGATACCGAGATGCTATTGCCAGGTGTGAGCTATGCCAAAAAACAGAGCCAAGGGGGGATGACACCGTATTGGGGGAGCGAGCAGCTATTTACTATTGAAGTTGCTCATGAAAGCCTGATCTCCTCAACATCGTTAACCAAAGTGCACTGGAAACAAGCCTGGCTCAGAAGTTTTCAGGAGCGGCATTTAGTGATACTAAAGGCTGAACTGGGCGCCGTTATTGCAAAAGACTTCGATAAAACTCCGCTCAACTTACGTTTTTTTGCTGGGGGCGATCAAAGTATTCGTGGATTTGCATATCAATCCATTTCACCCAAAGGTGAGCAGGGGGAATTGCTGGGGGCCAAATATTTAGTTACCGCCAGTTCTGAGTATAACTATCAGTTTTTACCCAATTGGCGGGCGGCTGTGTTCGTTGATATGGGTACTGCAACCAATGATTTTGAAGAAAAGTGGGCTGTGGGGGCTGGATTTGGCGTGCGCTATCTTACTCCGATCGGGCCTGTGCGTGTTGATCATGCTTGGGGGGTGAGCAAACCAAGCCGCAGTACGCGTTTAAGTATTGTTATAGGGCCAGAAATATGATGAAACAGCGTATTTTACCTCTGTTGAAAAGTAAGTGGCTTATGCTGCTACTTGCTGGAATGGTGATGCTCACAGTGCTATTTAAGACACATACAGGTAATCGAATATTGCTCTTGGCAGCAAATTATTGTGTGTCGGGTCTCAAAATTGAGCTACTTTCTGGGCGGTTATTTTCAGGTGGTTTGATTCAATTAGAATATACAACGCAAGGCGCAGATGTTACTGCTAAAAACATGCATTTGAATCTTAATTGGTTTGATTGCGCAACCCTATGTCTAAGCGCAAGTAGTGGCGAGCTAAATGTGCGTTTAACAAATTCATCAGAGGTGAAAAGTACTTCATCTGAATTACCTACGAGTGCTTCTGAGGCTAGTGATGAATATATTAAACTTCCATTTTCAATTGGTATTGAGAGCCTTACGGTCAAATCAATGACGCTCAATACAGGTCTGCAACGGGTATCAGCAAAAAATTTAGCATTTGCCGCCCGAGCTAGCGACGCTCATATTCAGGTGGCCTATCTCAGCGCACAAAGATTGATAGTTGACAGCCAAACCGTGGCAGAAAAAAGAGCTTTTGTGTTGCCCGATAAAATTGCGCCTTTGCAGCTTCCTTCGATTTTCATTCCTCTAGATATTGAAATACAAAGAGTGCATTTAGAGGAGGTGACATACCAGACACCGAGCGATGCACCAACAGTACTGAGTGATATTCGTGCTGGTATCAGTGTTAAGCAACAAATAGCAGAGGTCAGTCAGCTTCAGCTTACCTATAAAGATGCATCTGCTCATATGGACTTACATTATGATATGTCGACCAGCGTTGTAAAAGGCGCTTTGAGCTATGGCAATACGCACTCGATTGCCGTGTTGCTTGTTGATGGAGACATGGACAATATAGCTTTAAGGGGTCGTGTCTCGGGAAAAGCCAGCGGCCGTATATCCTTGCAAGTTTCACCTACAGTGGTTAATTGGCCTTTTAACCTCCATGCGCGTCTGTCAAGTTTAGACATTGCTCAAGTGGGTAGAGTGAATCACCTCAACTTATCAGGCAGTGGTAACTTAGATAACTATCAAGCCAATGTTAACGCGGTATTTGATAGTTCAGCGCATTATGATGTTGGTGAAGATGTCTTGTTAGATATGTCGCTGACAGGGCGCTTGTCCATGGTTGATTTTAACAAAAGTCGTATCACAGTCGGTGATGCATTTTCAGAATTGTCAGCTCAGGCTTCATGGCACAATGGACTGAAAGCACAATTACAGGGTCAGTTACATGCGCTTCCATTACCACATTTGGGGATTGAGGAAGCGGCAACGCTATCCGGAGAGTATGAGCTACGGTTTTTATCTGCGCATGAACAGTGGTCAGTGAATATTCCCAAACTAGAGCTGATGGGTATGGTAGCCGATACACCTTTGGAAATTTCACTCAGTGGAGAAGTGAATGACGAGTATATAGGCAAGCTAGAGCAAGCTCGGATCACATATGGCCGTAGCACAGTGGAGGCTACTGGTGAAATTGGTGACAGTGCAGACTTGCACTTCAATGCAAATATTAACCACAGCGCGAATCGTGTTATACCTTTGGATGCGTTGATGGATGCACAGCTATACGTAAAAGGCAGCGTTACAAAGCCGCAATTAAAACTCAATGCGCAGCTCTCCAAAATTGACTTCGAAGATAAAATATCAATCAATCAAGGCACGTTGTCAGCAGAGCTAGATACAGCAAAAGACTACCAAGGGCAGATCAGGCTTGATATTTCTGATATCAATGCAGCACAGCTCAATCACGGAAAATTACAATTTGTTTTAGATGGAAACCGCCAGTCCCATGCTGCTCACTTGTCATTGCACAGCGCACAGTATGCGTTGATGACAAGCCTACATGGGCTGTTTGATAAAAATATCTGGCGCGGACAGATCTCAAAAGGTGCATTTGCTATTGACGATTTAAAAGGCAAGCTTGCAGCACCAGTCGATCTGCAAGTAGGCCAAGATAGATTCAGTTTGGCAAACACTTGTTGGTTGATCAATGGTGGTAGGGCATGTGCCTCGGCTATGTTGGTGGAACAGCAGGGCGAGATGAGTATTAATTTGGAGCATATTCCATTAAACAGCGTAAATAAATGGATAAAAAATGGCGTATCTGTTCAAGGCAAGCTGAATGGCACAAGTAAGCTCTCCATTAAACATGGAAATGTTGCAGCACTCGATACCAAGCTATGGGTTAAGGGCGCACAGGTGGCGATTGATTTGCCGGCAGAGGTCGAAGTCACCGATGAGTTACCTATTAATGTGCTGAATGTGGAAGAGTTTGAAGTGTCATTAGCCTCAAGCGAGAAAAATATTGAGGCTCAGTGGCATGTAGAGTTTGAGAAATTGGGATTGATTAAAGGTGGGTTGTCTTTTGCAAACATGCAAATAAGTCAGCAAGCAACTGGGTATATCCATATAAATGAGATCAAACTACGTCAATTTACCCCTTACGCACGTGCCTATTCATGGCCTGATATAAGTTTAGACGGATCATTAAACGGCACGATCAACTTTTCAGGAGAGCTGAGCAACCCATCACTTTATGGCCAATTACATGCTGAAAACCTGAGTATCGAGTCGAGTTATCTACCGATGCAAGTAACCGAATTGACGTTATCTACAGAGTTTGATGAGCGCCAGTTATCTCTGCAAGGGGGCTTTAAAACACCGCAAGATGGAGTAGCACAATTGTCTGGACATGTAGATTGGCAATCTGAATTGGCGCTAAATGCAAAAATTCAAGGAACAAATCTGCACGTCACACCTATGTCAGGTGTAAAAGTGGCTGTATCTCCTGATCTAACAGTAGATTATGCTGACAAATTAATTGATATTGGCGGAGAAGTGTCAATACCATTTGCTCGATTCACATTAGATGCTCTGCCAGACGAGGCCGTTGTGGTAAGTGGCGATCAGATCATTGTCGATGACACTGAGTCAGAAAAGGATCAAGCGCTTGTGGATTATCGTGCTGATATTGATATCAAATTACTGGATGATGTTCGAGTTGTTGCTCTTGGGTTAGATGCGTATTTGACCGGAGCACTAGATATTGAGCGTCATGTTGGCAATGCCCCTTTGGCTGGTGGAGAAGTATCCCTGCTAGAAGGGAAGTATACGGCGTTTGGACAAGACTTATTAATTGAAACTGGGCAACTTGGGTTTAATGGGCCTTTGGACAAGCCTTATCTGAACATTCGTGCGATTCGCAATCCCGAGACCACAGCTGACGATGTTATCGCAGGTGTATCTGTTACAGGGAGCATTGCATCTCCGCAATTAACTATTTTTGCAGAGCCAGCAAAGGATCAGGCTGAAGCATTGGAGTATTTGTTAAATGGCGAACGGCTGGGGGCTGGGGAAAGTTCGAATAATACGTTGTTAGCTCAATTTCTGCTTGCGAAAAGCATTGATAAAAGTAAAAGATTATTTACAAAAGCTGGAAAAAAGTTAGGATTAAGAGATATAAATTTGGCGGCAAAGGGAAGTGGTGATGATACACAAGTTGAACTTTCAGGTTACATTACACCGAGCGTACAAGTCAGCTATCGAGTTGGTGTATTTGCCTCATTGAGTGAAATAGCAGTACGTTATCGAATATTTTCAAAGCTTTACTTAGAAGCGACGAGTGGTCTCTACGATAGTATTGATCTGTTGTACAAGTTTGATTGGGGTGATTAATGCGCTATTTGAGCTGTTTGCTCGTTGCCTTGTTTTGTTGTTCGACCCTTGCTAAAGAAGCAAAATATGTAAGAGTCACAGATGGGGCCCATCCTTACGTAATTGAGTTGATCGAGCTTGCACTGTCATATCAAAGCACACCATATAAATTACAGTATATAAAAAATATACCAACCCAGAGCCGTGCGATCCGCCTACTGGGCAAAGACAATGGCATCGATATTTTTTGGTCTGTAACCAGCTTTGAGCGAGAAAACATTGCGCGTGCGATCAGGGTGCCAATTGTAAAAGGGTTACTTGGTTACCGCATTTTACTGATTGACCAGTCTCAACAGCACCGCTTTTCAAATTTGAGCCATATCTCTCAGTTACAGTCTTTTCATTATGGGCTGAGGCATGATTGGCCAGATCACGATATTTTTGTTGACAACAAGCTGTCTGTTAACGCCTTTCACGCTTTACCCGGCGCTTTAAATATGCTGACCTCAAAGCGTTTTGATGCTATTCCCATCAGTATTTTGGAGCTGCCTGACATTTTAAAAACCTATAATGCTTTTGCAGAGCAGCAGTTGCTACTTTACTATCCATCAGCGGTTTATTTTTTCGTAGATAAACAAGATAGTGCGCTGTATACAGTGCTCCAAGAAGGTTTAAATAAGGCACTCAAAGATGGCAGTTTTGAACAATTGTTCTCTCGCCATTTTGCCAAGCTTGTCGAAGAGCTTTCACTTGAACAGCGCACATTGATTGAGCTGAGAAACCGCAGTCTCCCGCCCAGTGCGCCGCTTAATAATTCCCAGTTATGGTATAAAAAACAAAATGATAAAAGCTAAATCCACGTTGCTATGTGCAGTGGCTTTACTGAGCGGTTGCATGCAGCAACCAGACAAGCCCAATAAAGCTGTGCGTGCACCTTTTGATATTGTGAATACAGCCCCGAGTAGTGCATGGCGTAGCGTTAACAATGACAATGTAATTCGAATAGAACTTGAAACAGGTCATGTTTACGTTGAACTCAATGCCAAATTGGCCCCAAATCATACCAATAATATAAAGCTTTTGGCACGTGAAGGGTTTTATGAGGGCTTGAGTGTATATCGATTTGTTGAAGGTTTTGTTGCGCAAGGTGGAGACCAAACTGATACTAAGATCCCCAAAAAAGGACAGAAACGGCTCGCAGCTGAGTTATCTTACAAAACAAACAGTGCTTTGAATATTATGGCGTTAGATGGTTCTGATGGTTATGCGATACGCACCGGCTTTTTGGATGGTTTTGCGGTTGGGCAAAATCGAGATGGTACAAAAACTTGGATGACTCATTGCGCTGGTACTTTTGCTATGGCGAGGGGGAATGAGATTAATAGTGGTGGCACTGAGTTCTATATCACACTGGCACCACAGCGTTACTTAGACCGCAATATTACCGTCTTTGGCCGTGTGCTGGAGGGAATGCAACATGTGCAGAAGTTGCAAAGGGAACCTGAAAATGGACGTCCATTTAATCCCATCAAAGGAGTTGAAGTCTTAAGCGACATAGCCTCACAAGACAACAGTGTGTTTGAGTTTTTCGATACTAGTTCGACGCATTTTGAGGAGCTGGTAGCGGCAAGAACCAACCGACCAGAGCCGTGGTTTAAATTTACGCCCAATTTTGTGGATGTGTGTTCTATCACTGTACCAACAAGAAGAAAAGGTTAAAGAAAGTGCCGTCGCAACGGCACTTTGAAGCGAGTAATTACTGTCTGTTTACACGAATATTAAAGCGGGTTGCGTCTTGCTCACTTGAGCGGTAAGGGTTTATATCTAGCCCTCCGCGACGAGTGTAACGGGCATAGACTTCCAACTTTTTCGGTTTGAGAGCGCGTTGAATATCACAGTAAATACGTTCAACACACTGTTCATGAAATTCATTGTGGTCGCGAAATGAAATCAAGTATTTCAGAAGTGACTCTTTGCAGATCTGTTGGCCTTGGTAGCGGATCACGATACTGGCCCAATCTGGCTGGGAGGTGATCAAGCAGTTAGATTTCAAAAGATGACTATACAAGGTTTCAGAAACTTCGCTTTGCTCGCTATGTGCCAATATTCCCTCTTCAGGGCTGTAGGCATCAACTTCAATATCTAATTCGTCAATGCATTCCCCAGGCAACTGCGTAAATGGTAAGCAATTGTACTCATCCGGGCCGTAAAGTGTCACAGTAACATCACAATTTGCTGCTTGGGAGAGATCTGAGGTTAAGTATTTATGTACTTCTTCCTCAGAGGTAAATCGAGTTTGATTAAAGCTATTTAAATATAACTTAAATGACTTTGATTCAATAATATGCGAACTTTGACATGGAAAGACAAAGGTTGCGACTGCAACTTGTGGTTTTCCTTTACTATTTAACCAAGAAAGCTCATAGCCAGTCCAGGTATCCTCACCCTTAAAGGGCAATGCTTGCTCATCGACGGCAATTTGGTCACGATTGAGCTTTCGCGCAATAGGGTGTAGCAAGGTAGCATCATACTGAGATGCATATTCGGTAGTTTTACCAAGCACTGATGCTTTGAGTTCAGGTGCGTTGTTGTAATCTGTCATGTTTCACCAATAGTGGTTACAATGGCCGGAATTATAGCGAATTAAAATGAGAATGGCAGTATGGCATCTTTAACGACCATGATGGAAACGTTACATCAGCAATATGCGACGGCAACGAAACAACAACTCGGGCACCTGCCTCAAATCCCACACGATCCAGACTATCCTAGCGCATGTGAGGTTGGTGAAGCGGATACTTCAGGCAACATCCAGTGGCAAGCGGTTACTCGTCAACCTATGAATGGGTTGGAAGATCTTGCTAAAGCATTAGAAGTAGAGTTTCCAGCTGCATTGCATGCCTATTATGGCGCTGTATTTGCGGGTAATATCCGCGCCCAATTTGATGGCAATGATATTGAATTATTGCAAGTTTGGAATGAAGAAGACTTTGTAAATTTACAACAGAATATTACTGGCCATGTTTTAATGAAACGAAGATTGAAGCAAGATGACACCGTATTTATTGGTTTGACAGACAGAGATGATTTACTGATCTCGGTGAAACTCAATAGCGGTGAGGTATGTTTAGAGTATGTTGGTAAGCCAACACATCATGTGCTGGCTGAGAACATCGAATCGTTTCTAGCAGCCCTAAGCTTTAATTACTGAAAATCCCATGAAATATTCGAAACTAAGTGACACTTATCGCATTTAAAATCGAATAGTCCAAACCATGGTTCACTCAGTGCCCAGTCGCCATCGCAACTTGGGCACTTTCTTTGCCTCTCCGTTTCAAGGTTTTCACCACCAACGCGGTATAAATAATAGTAAACGGGCTTTTTGGTGAGGTAGCGAATACGTTTTGAGAGATCTAAGCCTCTGCGAGATAAATCACTGGATAAACTGGTTATCTCTTCCAAAGCGGCAAATTCACAACGTGTGGCTCCATTGATTTGAATCTGATCACAAGCCTGCCAATCTTCTTGCCATTTTATCAGAGCTTTATAGTCGCCATTTGCAATTGCTGGGATGTTGTATAGCGGTACAGGTTGAAAGTCGTCACCACAATACAGTGGACTACAAGTATGGACATAGGTTGTATAAAGGATATAGCTAGATGGTGCTTGGCACAGATCTGCGCCATTAGCGTGAATATCTTGACCAATCACTTTAACCTTTGGGGCCAGTAGACCCGCTTGTTGCAGCTGCTCAATTGCATGTTTGACGAAGGGACTGTGATGCAAAGGGTGTAATGAGTCTTCGAGTGGGCACATGACTCGAGTAATGAAAAAACCATCTTTGAGTACCGTCGGAAATTCATCACCTATGATCTGACCATTAAAACGCAATGCATTGACAAGCTGGTTTATGGCCTGCTCCGCCTTTTCAAGGGTCGTGTCTTGGTAACAGTCAAATGTTAAATCTACAACAAACATATTACTTCTTCTCTTCCAGTAGTGCTAAGAGTCTGTCCAGTTTAGCCTCTATTCTGTCTAATTGGCTTTTTGGCTCTGAAGGCTCAGGTGCACTAATTGATGCAGATTGAGTTATTGCATCTGGGTTATTTTTGTATGCTGCTAATGCGGCGATAATGACTGGCATAGGCAGTGGCTCTGTCAATTTAGCTTTGACGGTGGCCACTGTCGGAGTTTTACCTTCGGCAAGTAATGTACTGATGGCTTGTTGAGCTGCTGGGTGCATAAGAAAAGACCAAAAAATAAAGCTTAGTTTATCATTTTTATCTTATTTGCCCAAAGAGAGATCTAAGCTTTGAGGTACCTTAGACGCTTATCTCAACAAAGTATCTAACGTATCAATAATTTCACTCCAGTCTGCGTCTTCTCTTAACGACTCTTCAATAAAGTGTTTTTGTCCCTGATTCCAAAATGGCGCATCGACCAACAGTGTTTGGCTAGGTAGCTTATTGTTGTCGATAAACTGCGATATTTTCTCATCACTATTTTCCAAGCCTAGTTGGGAAAATAGTGATTTTAGTGAGTGGTAGCTGTTATCCATATGTTCTCCATTGAACAAGAAATACTCTACAACTATAGTAAATTTACGGCTGTTTTATACATCAGGTTTAATTCAGTACAGCCAAGCCGATTATATACGACTCTCTTTTTTAGAATAAATAATATACAAGGGAATATTATGTCTAATACAGAAGAACAGGTGCACGCCCCCACTATTGGTGCGAAGTTTATTGAGCCAGAAGATATCCATGTTGCTGCTAGCCTACTATTTCAAGCTTACAGACAAGATCCATTGCTTATTCAAATTTTAAATGAGCCAAACCAAAGTAAGTATGATGCGAAGCTTAGGGCGCTCATACGCCAGGAGTTGTCACGTTTTAGCAAGTCGGGTCAACCGATATTAGGTATCTACATTGAACATAATTTAGTGGCGGTAGCGTGTGCATTTGCATCTCATTGTGAAATAGAGAAAAGCTTTGGTTGGCATTGGAGGTTAACCTTAATGATGGGAGCTGGTGTGCTGCAAGCCAAACAAATCATGGAAAAAGAGCGCGCAATAAAAGCACATTTAGGCGAAATGGGGGAATACTATTTCCTATCTTTTATTGCTGTAGATCCACATTACCAAGGACAGGGTTACGGTCATTATCTGCTTAGTGCACTGGATACCTTAGTTCGTGAAAATGACTTTATGTCTGGCATGGCAGTGTTTGTCACACAGGGTAATCAAGTCAACTTCTTTGAAGAGCATGGCTACCATTTAGTGAAAGAAGTTGTCTTTCGATCGGTTTCTGGCGAGTTACTGTTTAAAGCTCGAACAGACGTTTTGGAAAAACCACTGTAAGACTTTTCCTACAAGCTTGTGCGTATTAGTGGGAAGTATCGCGTGTCAGTATCTTAAAATTAACCTTAAGTTATTGTTTTAATTTGCTTTTGCTCAATGTTTCAATAGTTTTTAAGTTATTTAATTGAGAATATATCCTATTTATTAGCGCTAAGTTGCGTAGACTTGTTGGTGTTGAAGGACGAAAGGATGCAAAGCAAAGATTGCTACCAGGAAGGTATCGGAAAAGTTATACACGGGAAGTTCGGAGCGCTTAAGGAACTAAGTGAAGAGGAGCCAAGAGGCTAGGATACAGCACAGGATGTGCAGACATAGGAAATGTCAAAAGGGATAGGAGCACCGACGGATTAGGTGAAGAGGAGCCAAGGTGGCAAAGGATACAGCACAGGATGTGCAGACATAGGAAATGTCGAAAAGGATAGGAGCACCGACGGATTAGGTGAAGAGGAGCCAAGATGGCAAAGGATACAGCACAGGATGTGCAGACATAGGAAATGTCAAAAAGGATAGGAGCGCCGACGGATTAGGTGAAGAGGAGCCAAGGTGGCAAAGGATACAGCACAGGATGTGCAGACATAGGAAATGTCAAAAGGGATAGGAGCGCCGACGGATTAGGTGAAGAGGAGCCAAGGTGGCAAAGGATACAGCACAGGATGTGCAGACATAGGAAATGTCAAAAGGGATAGGAGCGCCGACGGATTAGGTGAAGAGGAGCCAAGGTGGCAAAGGATACTGCACAGGATGTGCAGGCATAGGAAATGTCAAAAGGGATAGGAGCGCCGACGGATTAGGCGAAGAGGAGCCAAGGTGGCAAAGGATACAGCACAGGATGTGCAGACATAGGAAATGTCAAAAAGGATAGGATAGCCTAAGGAAAAGGTATTTAAGGAACAAGTTAATACTTGGACATAGGATGTACGGGCATAGGATGTGCCAAGGGAATTGATTGGAACGCATAAGGACACTGCGTAAGAGGAATGAGTGTAGGATACACGCTGGATGAAGGCAGGGAAGAAGATCGGGTGTGATTGGATGTATACCCGTTCAGGGGATGATGAATGTTGGCGGCTTGCTTGTATGTTGTAGGCAGAGGTAGCGGATACCTCAAAAGGATATCGTCGGATTGGGGCGTGACAAAAAGGGTTGCGCCTTAGTTTCCTTGTTTGATCTCATCAGTATATCAGTATTATCTTTTCTTTAATCTATGATTCTGTGCGGTGGCACATCTACCTTAACCAACATCTGATTTTCTAAGTACAGTGTACCCTTGTATGCATTGTCCCTATCTGAGCTGAACTCAAATAGGAACTCACTTTTTATACCCAGTTGACCATTCTTAAGTACACCCAAGCGACGCTTTTGGCAAGCGACGCTGAGTAATTGCACATTTAGCTTTTCACTTTGTTGAGCTGCGTGCTCACGCGCAGCTTCGGCTATTTGCCGACTGAACCAAAAAAAGCCACATGTAGAAATAATAAGTATAAATAGCCAAAGTGTTATCATTTATGAAAATAGCCTACCAATTGCCCGTGACAGTGTTTCGCTACGGTTTTGCGCACGAAGTAAACCTAATACATGAGGACGAAGCATTGGAATTGCAACCAAGTCTGTGAAAATACTTTCAAAAATTCCTTCAACCTGATTGTTTTGGGCTGCTTTGTCCATAAACATATACAGCCTATCTGGATCGGTTAACGTTTCCCAACCGCGCCCCGCTATCGTCAATAAGATGTCTGCTTCTGTGCTTAACTCTGATTGCAGCAAGCTATCTACTGCTTGTGCGATCAGGCCTAAACCGTGGCTTCCTGACATAGCTCTGAAGTTATTAATAGCCCCGTAAAGTTGTTTGTTTGATACGCTTTTGTCTAGATCTCGCAGTAGGTTTTCAGTCAGTTCCGTAGAGATACTGACATGTTCAAGCATGGCGGCAAGTGGGCTCTGGACTTGCTCAGGTAAATTTGGCCACAAGGCGATTAAATTTGCTTGGTTTTGACTATGAGGCAATCGCATTGCGAAATCAGCAAGTCCTTGTAATGCAAGACCTTGCCAATCTGTTTGTCCTTGCGTTGTGAAGTAGTGCTCGACCGTTTCATAGTATTTAGAAGCGGGACGTTTTAGCTCACACTTCATCAAGGCGTTAAATGCAGCAAGTTTGTTGGCATTAGGCGTATACACATAAGGATTGTTATCAAGCTTGCCCTGAGCTGCCTCGCCTGTCAATTGTGTACCCAATGCTTCAAGAACCATGGATGCAAAGTGATCTCTGCTGGCAATATTTAGTTTGCTTTGCTCATCAAGTGGAAACTTTAGAAACCACACATAGGGATCGAGTGTCGCTTGGTTGTCCCAAAATTGGATTGCAAGCAAAGCGTGACCTCCTAACGGGTATGGATACGGCACCTGAGTATTTTCTATTTGGTCGAATTGCTTTTTGTCTATTTTCGTAATGCGACGACCAATGTCATATACACGCCATTGTGTGCCTGCTGAAGTTAAAAGTTCACCTAAGGTAGAAATATGTGTCGTCATTGTCTGCTCACGAAAGATTACTGTGGCCGCAATTATAACGGTATTTAGTGCGAGGAGTAAGGGGATAGCCGCAGATAGACGCGCATTCATCACCATGATAAATGTGCTTAATCTTGAGCAATGATATACTCCGGGTTTAGATAATAAAAGTGGGAGCTTTAAAGTGAGCCAAGCGGTTTTACAACACCTTGCTGAATTAGAACAACAGCTAAAACAATCTCACCTTTGGCAAACTGAGCCAGTTGATAGCCAAGCATTGGCTTCGGTACAGCCATTTTGTTGTGATACATTACGCTTTGAGCAATGGCTACAATTTGTATTTATTCCAAAGATCCACGAGATGGTAGTCAATCGCCAGCCGCTGCCGACAAATATCGCCATTTCACCTATGTGTGATATTGCTTTTGCGGGACACCCACGACAGCAGGCTCTATTTAATTGCCTCAACGAGTTAGATGCTTTGATAGCAAATGGAGCGCAGTAACGTATGTTGGAGATCATCTATCAAGACGAAAATTATGTAGCCATCAATAAGCCTTCCGGTTTGCTGGTTCACCGTTCTTTCTTGGATAAACGAGAAACACAGTTTGCAATGCAAATGCTCAGAGATCAATTGGGGCAGCATGTGTTTCCAGTACATCGCTTGGATAGACCCACAAGTGGCGTGCTACTGTTTGCTTTGAGTTCTGAAGCTGCAAGAGATATGAATCAGGTTTTCATAGAAGGCGCTATCCAAAAGCGTTACCTTGCATTAGTTCGTGGTTTTAGTCGAGATGAGGTTTTTGTTGATAAACCATTGAAAGAGCAATTGGACAAAATTGCTGACAAGTTTGCAGATCAAGATAAAGCACCTCAAGAAGCACAAACTTTAGTAAGGTGTTTGCACAAAGCCAGTTTAGATATTCCTTTTGGTAAGTATCCGAGCATTCGTTACTCACTGGTGGAGTGCTACCCTAAAACTGGTCGAAAACACCAGATCCGCCGCCATTTAAACCACTTATCTACGCCCATTATTGGTGACGTTAATCACGGTGACAACAAACACAATCACTTTTTTCGTGATCATTTTAAACTGCAGAGACTGATGTTATTTGCAACTGAGCTAAAGTTTCTTCATCCTTATACTGAACAACCTATTTTAATTCGAGCCAATCTAGGTGAGGAGATGTTGAATATCTGCCATCAACTAGGCTGGCCATCAACCGAGAAGGATTATCAGTAATGGCATCAATCACCTTATTCGTAGGCAGTGTATATGGCAATGCAGAAAACTTGGCTACGCAAATCGAAACACATTTAACAGCGCAGGGCCATCGAGTAAACATAGCAGATCCAGCCACCATTGATGAGGTTAAATCTGCAGAGCACGCGTTATTCGTTTCTTCTACTACCGGACAAGGTGATATACCGGATAACCTTTATCCTCTGTTTATTCAGATGCAAGCACAAATGCCAATGTTAACGAATAAAAACGTCGGTGTGGTGGCTCTGGGGGACAGCAGTTATGGAGATACGTATTGTGGTGCAGGTCGTCAAATTGATGCCTTGATCCAAGAGTTAAATGCGCGCATTGTGCAACCTCGTCTTGATGTGGATGCCGGTGAGTACTTTGAACCTTGGGAAGCCGTAGAGCCTTGGCTGACAAAATGGGTTGCAGCATTGTAATTTGAATTAAAAAGGGCCTTGCATTAGGCCCTTTTTAATTATTCTAGCTGCGTTTGACGTCAACTTTTAGCTTGAGCTTCTGACCGGGGTGAAGGTATTTTTGGCCCGCAATATCATTCCACTTAATAATATTTTTAATCGAGACATTAAACTTGGTTGCGATACGCGCCAAAGAGTCGCCTTTACGGACTTTGTAGGTAATGGTGCGCTCAGTACTTTGCAGCCCTGAGTTTTTCTGTTTGGGCTGAGACTTATAAATACTCAGCTTTTGACCTAGCTTCAGTACGGAACTCGTTTTAAGCTTGTTCCATGCGGCTAACTGCTTGATTGTAACATCATGTTCGCGACTAATATCCCAAAGTGTATCACCACTTTTTACAGTGTGTGTGTATTTACTTTGCTGTGATTGATTGGCTACTTTCCTAACTGATGCTGGCAGGTGCTCACTTTTCAGTTCCCCTTCGCTCAGCGGTACAAGCAACTTTTGTCCAACTTGAATAATATGGCTATTTAGCTTATTGAGCGTTTGAATTGCAGATGGACTCGTATCGAATTTACTCGCAATTACAGAGAGGCTATCACCGCGGTTCACGGTATAGTATTGCCAGCGCAATCTCTCTTGCATCGGAGTGTTGGCAAGTTTTGTTTTGAATTGGGCGATTTTATCTGTGGGCAACAATAAACTGTGAGGACCTTTTGGATCCGTAGCCCAGCGATTGAAACCTGGGTTGAGACGATATAATTCTGTCAAGGAAATTCCTGCCATATCAGCAGCTAGCGCCAAATCAATTTGTGTACCAACTTCCACTGTATCGACAACCTGCGCATTGATAATTTTATTCCATGTCACCTTAAACTCTTCTTGGCGCATCAATAAATCAGACAGAGCGAGTAGCTTCGGTACATATGCAGTGGTTTCACGCGGTAGATCTAATGACCAAAAGTCAGTCGGTAAGTGTTTTTTACGATTTTTCCTAATTGCGCGCATAACACGACCTTCACCTGAGTTGTAGGCAGCAATGGCATTGAGCCAGTCGCCATCAAGTGTTTTATGAAGGTAAGTTAAATACTCTAAGGCTGCGCGAGTTGATTGTACGATGTCACGTCTACCGTCATACCACCAGTTTTGCTTAAGGTCGAATCGTTCTCCGGTTTGTGGCATAAACTGCCAAATACCAGATGCGCTGCGATGGGAGTAACCAAAAGGGTCAAAAGCACTCTCTACAATAGGTAGTAATGCTATTTCGATAGGCATTTGGCGCTTCTCTACTTCTTCGACAATAAAGTACAAATAGGGCTCTGCACGCTTTGATATACGGTCTAAATAAGCTTGATGGCGTTGGTAATAGTTTCTCTCTGCCACAACAGGTCGGTTTTGAGGCACTGGGATAGACAACTGATAGCGGATCCGCTCCCACACATCGTCAAATACTGGCGGTGGTTCATCAGCTTCAATAGGGATTTGAATCGCATGAGATAACACATCACTGATCTGTGAAGGGCTGGCGTGATCTCGTATTTCAGTTTGTGGAGGTTGCGTTTTAGTTTGCGTTATTTCACAGCCTGTTATTAAGCTTAAAATTGCAATTATCAGCAGTGGCTTTTTCATAAATCTCTTTTTGTCGGGCAAAAACCCGTCAATTTTACCCTTATCTGAGGCAATTGAAAAGTGAGTGTAATTTTGTCCATAGCAATGTTATGCTATTTGCAATAGCAGGACTATACGCTTTTGTTAATTTAAAGGGCGTTGACCGCTCCTTGTATCTGTCACAGTAAAGATGTCGAGCTCATTTTCACAGTGACAGTGGTTGGCCTTAAAAACTATCTTTCCACAGTCTCAGATTTGCAAACTTTTGCCAGGTAGTATCGGTGGGACCTTGGAAGTTTTTAGGCAAATGGTCCAAGATCGTCTCGTGCTCAGCCCTTAAAAACGGATTTATTTGGCGTTCGGTCCCCATGTTTGTTGGTAATGTTGGTAAATCTTGGCCCCGCTGTTGTTGACACCATGAAATATGTTTTTCAAGAAACTTGTTGTTTGGCTCTACGGCGTGAGCAAACGCCAAATTAGCTAGCGTATATTCATGGGTGCAGTAAATTTGGCATGCATCAGGCAATTGCAGTAGTGATTGCAAAGAGTGCCACATTTGCTCTGCAGTCCCTTCAAACAGGCGACCACACCCACCGCTGAAGAGCGTATCTCCAGTGAAGGCCAAGTGCTCATTGACATAGCAGATGTGATCCAGTGTATGACCTGGGGTGTGTACTATTTTAAAGGTGATATCTGCTATAGTTAGCGTATCGTCTGGCGATAGGGCGTGAGTTATCCCGGTAAATTTTGAATCTTTTGGGCCATATACAGGAATATCAGGAAATTGTAATAGTAACTCTGCAACGCCATCAGTATGATCCCAATGGTGATGAGTGATCAAGATACCTGAAAGTGGGCGATTTTGGGTGGTTAAAAACTCGATAACGGGCTGACTTTGCCCAGGATCAACGACCCAAGTTTCTGGACTATGTGCATTGCATATCGCCCAGATATAATTGTCGTTGAAGGCCTTGATAGGTTCAACTTGCGCCATAACTCATTGCTCTATAAAGTGAAGGTGTCAACAAGTATAACGAGCGTACGGGATGAAACCAGCATTAAGTTTTCAGCAAGGGCCTAAACCCCAATCTTGGCAAGATTTTCCACATGGAGAATATCTAAAAGCAGGTATTGAACGTCGTATGGCACGCTGGTTGCCTCGTATGTTTGGGTATCACATGCTTAAGCTAGGTTGTTTAAGTGGTCAGCTTGATACATCAGATAGCATGATAGATCACCAAGTCTGTATTTCGCCCAGTGGCCCGCACGCTGGGGTGATAGCCGAGATTGATGAATTGCCTTTTTATGAGCACAGTGTGGATGCATGTATTTTATCCCATGGTCTAGAATATCACTCGGATCCGCATCATATATTGCGAGAGGCACATCGAACTTTAATTCCAGGTGGTTATATCGTAATAACGGGATTCAATCCCTTCAGCTTATGTGGACTGGCACATATGTTACCATTTAGCGGCGAAAAGCTACCTTGGTCAGGGCGTTTCTTCACGCCTTCAAGGGTCAAAGATTGGTTGAACTTATTGGGATTTGAGATAATTGCTGACGAGCGCTTTATCCACGCTTCTTTAGCGAGGGGATCAAGACTATCTCGATTTGCGCCATGGCGGAGGTTTTGTCGTCACTATTTAAAGCCAATGGGGAGTGTTTATATGTTGGTTGCACGTAAGCGTGTTGCCCCCTTAACACCGATCAAGCCAAAGTGGCATGCAAGGCCAAAGTGGACGCCAGCAGTCAAAGGCGCGAGGTTAAAGCACTCCCGAAGTCGGCAAGACTGATGCCTTAATCCTGTGGCTTATAGCCCATATCTTCAAGTAATTTGTCTTGAGATGCAGCATCTCGCGCTAAGTCGTCGACCAGTTCATTATACTTGTTACCCGCATGACCTTTAACCCAGCGCCAGTCAATGTTGTGCCTTTGACTTGCTTCGTCTAAGCGTTGCCATAGGTCGACGTTTTTGACAGGTTGTTTAGCAGCGGTTTGCCAATTGCGTTTTTTCCAGTTTGCAAGCCAAGATTCAATACCTTGTTTAACATACTGGCTGTCGGTATAAAGGACGACTTGGCAGGGACGCTTGAGTGTTTCTAACGCAACTATCGCGGCCAACATTTCCATACGGTTGTTGGTGGTCAGCTGGTAACCTTGGCTCAATTGCTTTTCATGGCCTTGGTAACTCATATAGATGCCATATCCCCCAGGTCCTGGGTTACCAAGGCAAGAGCCATCAGTATAAATTTCTACGATTTTTTGCACGAATTTGCCTGTATAGTGTAGCTTGGGCTGATAGGCGCTAACCTTAACAAAGTTAGGCTGTAAGCGATATGATTAAAAATAAAAATCAGCTTTTTCAACTCATCGAGATGGGTATTGTGTAGGGCATTGACCTAAAACTGAGGATGCAAAAATACTGACTCTGTCTTTATGGGTCATTGAAAGCTAAGTCTGACAGCCAAAAGTCACTTTGGGTGATCACTTCATGTGTGCCCACAAAGCCATAGAGACGCGATTGTGGTCTATATTTAGGAGAAAATGCACCAATGCGACGCACAATTTTTTTGTCTATCTCTTTGTTTATATTGTAGTAATTTAACTGCCCATTTGAACCAATATAATAAACACCACGGGAATCGACATCCCAGTTTCTATCTAATTTCATATTGTGAGGGATTGAAATTTCTTTGAGGTTATTTTTGAGGTCCCATTTCCAGAGAGTTTGCTTGTGAGCATCGATGTAAATCAGGTGTTGTTTGTTGGGAGTAAACCTCGCCTGATAAACTCGTTTTTTGGGGTGTTCGATAATTGTTTTTTTAATAGGATCAAATTGGGTCAAAGCCCAATTGCTTCCGATTAGTTTTGAGTACCAAATGTGACTATTACTATCCCAACCTATTACGTGCAAAGGAGAGGTATCGCGCCAATGTACGGTTAGCTTTTGTGAACTGATATCATAAAACATCACTCCATATTGATTATTGCGTTTTACAGATGCTGCTAAGAGCTGGCTGTTTTTCGACCAGGTTAAATCATAAATATCATTAAAATTAGAGCCCTTGACACTATTTAGTTGATTATTGTGTCTCAGCCATAAGGCTTTGTGGCCCTCGCGGGTTGAGGCAAAAGCCATTCTGGTGGCATCTGGACTGATTGCAAATTCACTGTCTGAACCATTGGATAAAGTAACTGGTAGCGCTTTATCACCAACAGTATTGTCAATGACTTGTCCAATTGAACTAGTGCTTTGAAATGAAAGTAATAACTTGCTTACATCGGAGGCCGCTTGTGTAAAAGCAACTTGCTGATTGGGTATGGGGGTTAGTAATTCGTGAGTATCACCTGAATCGGTGACTGAGTATAGCCCTTGCTCATTGCTATACAGCAAATTGTCATTATTGAACCAGTCGAAAGAGGCGATATGGCTGTGGTATTCAGTAAGCTGTGTTTCTTGTCCATCTAAATTAACGGTAAAAATAGCGTGTTCGGTGGGAGCTTTAGTACGAATAAAGGCCACTTTTTGTCCCGAAGGCGAAAAGATGGGTTGTCTATCTGAAAAGCCATCAGGTGGTGAGGACAGCTGCTTATTTGAGGAGTATAAAGGGTCAAATAGGGTTACCTGATGTGTGGAAAAAGGCACTCGTCTTTGAGTAAACACGACGGATTTACTTTGAATATGATGACTTAACCCTAAACTTTCACTGTTCAATTCAACAAGTCGCTTGATCGCTTTTTTGTCAAAGTCGATTAATGCGATCGCATAAGGTTGAGCTTTGTTTAGGTGTTTTATAACTGCTAACACTGAGTTTGCTTGGGGGGCGACGACTGGAAATGAAAACTCGGTGTCTGCACTGTTGTAATAGGTTTTGGTGTTGCTTTTCACTGACATTAAAACAAGTGTATTGGTGGCCTCTTTATTCAATTCTACGTAGGTTAATTGTGAGGCATCTTCGCTAAGGTGCGGCGTCAATTTTACTTTAGTACTGTAAGTCAGTCGTTTGAACTCGCCATTTAAGAGTGGTTTAAGCGGCTTCTGGGGTTGAAAAGAGTAACTTGATATGAGCGCAGTAATCAGCAGCAAACCACACAGTATAATCGATATCCCCGTTAGTTTTTTTGTCCTGTTGTGCCGCAAAGGTGGGGCAATATGTTTTACATCAGCGACTAGGCGGTAGCCTGATTTACGTATTGTTGCTATATATTGCGGCTCGGTAGATCTATCGTTGAGTGTTTTTCGTAATGTAGAAATGACGCGGTTTAGGGCGTCTTCGGTTACGACTTGGTTGGGCCAAAACGTATCGAATAGCTCTTCTCTGCCAATTATCTCACCTGGGCGAGCGGCCATATATTGCAAGATCAGCGCAGCTTTTGGCTCTAACCTTACCTTTGTTTGTGCACGCGTTGCAGTTAGTCTTTTGCAATCTATAGCCCAATCATTGACTTTAAAGTGATCGAGAATAGTGTGTCTAGGGTTTGCCATAACCAGCTGAAATAATTATTTTAATCGAATATTGAGCTTATCATAATTAGGCAATAATTGGCTGCCGTTGAGTATGCGCTTTGGTAGTCGAGATTGGTCTTGGCTAATTTCTTCATGGTGTTTATGCAATGTATAAGTTTTTATAGACAGTTGTTTTTCAACTAATTTGCCTTCCTATGCTGTGAATTACTCCATGATATTACATGATAGAACCTAATAAATATTCAACACTATGATTTTTATGGTTTTATTTTTTCGTTCGAGGAACTGCGGTTCTAGAGATTCAATTCGTTAGCTGGTACTTTAAGTGTGCCTTTTGTATGAGTTTAAAAGAGCGAATGGCTCAGCAAGTTCAATATCCAAATCAATGATGAGAGAAATATGTGTCACAAAAGCAATCTATTTTTGGCCATTTTAAGTGTGTTAGTGTCTTTTATGGCTGTGGCTAAATTTAATGATGGTCCGTATATTTATCCTGATAAAAACGGTTATCGGGCGGATTTAGTTTGCCAAGGAAAAAAACAATCGTTTCTTATAAAAGAAGACAAAACAATCGACTTTTGTGGTCGAAGTATGAAATTGAGCCTAGTGCCTAACGCGCCAACAGAGACTGTATATTCAGGCACATTTCCTGTCGTTGCGCTGAGCGATATTCATGGTCAGCATGCGCTGATGATGCAACTCTTAAAAGCAAATAAAGTGATTGATCAGCATGGCAACTGGATATTTGGCAAGGGTCACTTGGTAATTACCGGTGATATTTTTGATCGAGGCAGTCAAGTAACAGAGTCTTTATGGTATATCAAATGGCTAGAAAGCGAAGCGGCAAAGTCCGGTGGGGCAGTCCACTTTTTGCTTGGTAACCATGAAGTTATGGTGCTCAATGGCGATTTGAGGTATTTACATAAAAAATATGAACAGACAGCGTCGTTAATGAATAAGCCATTTGATCAACTATTCTCTAAGGATAGTGTATTGGGGCTGTGGTTACGCTCCAAAAACGTGGTGATTAAAATTAATAACAATGTATATTTACACGGTGGCTTTCATCACGAGACTCTAAAATATGATATCGGGCTGGAAGGCATCAATAAAGTTTTTAGAGAAGAGCTGGTGGAGCAAGAACTTCGCTCGAAAAAGCGTTCACAATTAGGGGCGTTTTTACATGGCAGAAAAGGTCCGATCTGGCACCGAGGTTTTTTCTCAGAAGAACACAAAGTGCAATTGGCACCGTTGTTGGCGCGATTTTCTGCCAACCGTTTTATTGTAGGACATACCTCTCACAAAGCGGTGATTAGTCGCCACAATGGTAAAGTAATTGGCGTAGATAGCAGTATCAAACTAGGTCAAAAAGGTGAATTACTTTTTATTGAAAAAGATGGGTACTGGCGTGCAGATATGCAGGGAAAGCGAACGCCATTGTTTGCTAATTAACAAACCAAAGCCTCCTAAGTTGTCATGGCAGTTGCGCGCAGCACTTGTTTGACAAGCCTAAATGGGATGAGTCTAGTGTGCTCACTAGACTCGCAGTTTACTTCATTTAGTGTATAGACAGCTGCAATGACACATCTTGGAAACTTTCCTCTGTGGTGATGTGAATGTAGTGCCAGCCTTTTTGAATTGCTTTAACTTTCAATTCAGCAGCATTGCCGGGACTGGTGTCACGAGCATCCCACTGTTGTTGATCAGGGCGCTTTGCATATCTGTAGAGTGGATCTGCATTGCCACTACCATGCCCCATTTTAATAAGTAGCTCTTTACCTACATCTTGGTCATTGGCATAGAATTGATATTGCAATTGTCCTGCACGGCTTTGCTCTTCTAAACAGTAAGTTTGATTGAGCAAAAGTCTGCCTTCGGCTTTGGGAGCCGTACCTTGTGCACAACTATCAACTAGGTCATTGTGGGCTAAAATATGTGCTGATGTGGTATCTGAGTTGCTGATCCCCTGAGTGTTCGACACGGTAAGTGACACTGCGTACTCGCCAATTTGTTCATAAGTGTGGGTTGGTGACGCCAGTGTGCTGCTCTTTCCATCTCCAAAATCCCAGTGGTAAGTCAATTCACTTTGATTGGGATCTGTGCTGCCGGCACTGCTAAAGTGGATTGGCGTGCCAAGTGTCGCCTGGTAAGGTCCGTTGGCATCCGCACTGGGGGCAGGAGCCACTATTTGATCTTGAGTTGCCGTTAGGACTACATCTGTGAATGATTTGTGGCCGTAGATCATGACATAATAGAGCCCAGTGCGGACGTCTGTGATTTCACAAGACTCGGAGTTGCCGTTTTTGTAGGGACGACAGTCAAATTCAGTGTTGGTAGGGCGCATAGCTCTTCTGACAAAAAGATCGGCATCACCTTGTCCGCCAGAAATTGATATTGTCAGTGACTTTTCAGTATTTTCAACCTCATAGAAAAAGTGTATGGCTTCTTTTGTGTCACCAGAAACTTTTATTGGCTGGTTAGGTTTAAGTTCAGTGTCCGACGATGCAAGCACAGAAATTCGACTGTTTGTGCTTGAGCTTATGCCTTGGTTATCAGTGACTGTCAGGCTGACAGCATAATTTCCAGCGCGACTATATTGATGACTAGTATTGGCCAAAGAACTGCTATTACCATCTCCAAACTGCCACAGGTACTCGGCAATTCTGCCATCACTATCGAAAGAACCTTCACTGGAGAAAAGACCAGACTCAAAAATAGCTAGTTGGGTAGGTATTTGCATCTTTACTTGTGGAGGAGTATTGATAGGGTCATCACCATTGTTATGCTTTAATGTGAAATAATCGACAACATCACCTTGTGGCCCGATCACGTTTGCGGTGAGCACTGAGTCTTCAACATCTAATACAATAGAGCCTCGACCACCATAGATATAATCAGTAGGATGGCGTTTCTCTTCAGTAATTTCATCAGTTCGAACTAATCTTGCATATCCTCGGCCACTTCCTGCGCCCGCCCCATGGGTGATAAATATCGCCCCTTTTTGGCCTCGTTTTTTGGTATAGGCACCTTCTTTATCTAGTTGGCCGCTACCACCTTGAATGACGTGTTTTGATGGGTCGTAGCTGTTTGACATGCCATAGTGATCGGCCATCAGTACTGAGCGCGTGTAAAAGTGATTGTGGCCAGCCATGATTAGGTCAACACCATACTCTTCAAGTACCGGTAAAAATCGTTCTCGCATGTATATCATATTTTCTGCTTTATCGGAGTCATGGCCGCTTTTTCCATAGACTGGGTGGTGAAAAGTGGCGATCAGCCACTCACTGTTGTTGGCTGCTAAGTCCCGTTTTAACCACTCCAGCATGGTGTCGGATTCTTTGTAGTGCTCTCGATCCGATGAGTTCAAAACAACGACGTGAATATTGCCATAGTCAAATGAGTAATACGCTTCATGTGAAGATGCAACACCGCCAGATTGCCCTTGTGTTGGCAGCGTAAATAAGTCGTAAAACCCACCATTTTGGGTGTCAACGTCGGCAGAGCGGTTGTCATGGTTTCCCATAATTGGCCACAAAGGCGATTGTTTTAATAGGGTAGGGTATTGAGCAAATACAGCGTGGTCATATTCGACAATGGTGCCGTCATTGTATGCGTTATCACCGAGCATCAACCAAAAGTCTGGCGCTTGATTAGCAGAGAATGTTAAAAAGCCATCTCGAACAATTTTCTGGGCATTGGTGTTGGGATCAGTTCCTGCGCGACCAGGATCGCCTAGCACCCATATTCGGGTTTTCTTTTTAGTATTTTTTACCGGAGCTGTATGAAAATAGGTGTGCTCATCTGCGCCACTCAATAGTTTGTCGCCATCATAAATAGCATAGAAGTACTTTTGCCCAGACTCTAAATCTTGCAGTGTAATTTCATGATTTTTGGTCGTTTGGTTTTCACTGGTGACGACATTTAGTTTATCCAACGATTTGCCGTAGCGAAGTGTTGTTGATGTATTTTGAAGGGTGTTCCAGCGAATGGTGACGTGGTCCTCCCCTGTCATTTGCAAATATGGCCCTCGGGTTAAATTTTTCGCGACAGCAGCTATTGGTATACACAATAAACTTGCCGTAAAAATGATACTCTTCAATGTTGTTTTCATCTTAATTGAACCTGTAATGTTGTTTGTTATGTCATGGGCGAATAACGAGCCCACCACTACTTTGTTCGAAAAGTTGAAACATTGCTGGTGATAAAGGTAGATATAACATGATATAAACTAATGAGTTTTTTTATTTATTAATATCAATCGGGTAGGGTGTAGGCACCGAACTGCAAAGTAATATGCGTATGAAAAATCTTTTTAATTTCCTCGTGTTGTGCTGGCTTGGCTTGTTTATTTCGGCTGCCAATGCTCAAAGTATTGTTATACCGGTCAATTCAGAATGGAAATATTACGATCGTTCCCAAACTCTTACCGGTAACTGGGCAAGCATTGAATTTGACGATTCGAGTTGGGCGTTAGGAAAAACGCAAATGGGTTTTGGTGAAGGGGATGAGCACACGCTTATTGCCAAAGAGCGCAGTGGTCAGCCTATTCTTGTGCACTACTTTCGACATAAATTTCGCTGGGATACCAAGCTAGCTTTAAATAGCATCATATTACGCTTGTTAGTGGATGATGGCGCACGCGTATATCTTAACAACCAAGAAGTACATCGGCAGTTTTTGCCAAAAGCGTCCCATACAGAAACTCAGCTCGCATCCGGTTCGCTTATTGAGCATAGTTGGTATGAAGTGGTACTCAACGGCCAATTTGAGTTGAAACGAGAAAATATTTTAGCCGTGGAAGTACGGCAAATATCGACCACCAGCAGCGATTTGAGCTTCAATTTAGAGTTACTCATTGAATAGAATTGAGGGCGGCTTGTGGACGGGCTCATTTTGATGCGATACATCAATAGATAGAAAATTATTGGGGATGCAGAGAAATGTAAGGGAATGTTCTTTGGGCAAACGGTGAGAAAAAGTGGCTGTTACTTATCGTTTGAGATTATTCGGCCAAATGTTTTTAAACCTAACTTGCTAGGTTTTCTCTGTATATAGTTATACCTTGAGGGCTAGGTAATAATCCTAAAAGTGGGTTAATATGGGCACTTGAACTGAGAAATGAATTACAGAGATCATAAACCATGGTAAACCGTCAGATTGTTCTGGATACAGAAACCACCGGCATCGATCCCAAGGCCGGACATAGGATCATCGAAATTGGATGTGTTGAATTGGTTAACAGGCGTCTTACGGGCAATAACTTTCATGTCTATATAAATCCGCAAAGAGACATCGAAGAAGAAGCCATTGATGTTCACGGTATTACAAATGAATTTTTGCGTGGCAAACCATACTTTCACCAAATTGCTCAAGAGTTTCTAGACTATATTGAAGGGGCTGAGTTAGTCATTCACAATGCTCCGTTCGACGTCGGTTTTATGGATCACGAATTTGCAATGTTGAATCAAGGGTTTCCTACCACCAATGATGTATGTGAGGTGCTTGATACATTAGTAATGGCGCGTAAGTTGCATCCAGGACAAAAGAACAGTCTAGATGCCTTGTGTCGACGCTATGATATAGATAACTCAAAACGTACTCTTCACGGCGCATTGCTGGATTCTGAGATTTTATCAGATGTTTATTTAGCAATGACTGGTGGGCAGAAAAAACTCAACCTGGCTCAGCAACTTGAAGGTGGGCAACAAGAGAATTCAGGCGGGATCCGGCGATTAGCAGCGGATAGGCCTAAATTGCGCGTGATCCATGCAAGTGAGGATGAAGAGCTGGCACATCAAGATAGGATGGAAATCGTCAACAAGGCATGTGGACAAAGCTTATGGCAACAATAACGAGGTAACATAAATGCGAATTTGCTTAGCAGTGTTGTTAATAATTGTAGGATGGCAAGCTTACGCTGAAACACCAGATATTACCGTACTCAAACGCGATGGTGTATCAAATGAAATTCCACTGCTAGACAATCGATTTCGAATTGACCATAACGTCGACAAAATTACATTACTTTTCTTTCGCGCCCCCGGCGCGCCCGCCGTTGTATTAGTTCGCCCTGATGGCAGCAAGATTTACTCTATTCACGCCGTTAAGGATGAGGCATTGGAGTGGTACGACGAAATCAGCTATGACCTTATTATTATAGATAAACCTATGCCTGGCCCATGGCAGGTACTAGGGCAGATCCTAAAAGATAGCCGGATCATGGTACTTGGAGAGATTGAACTGGCTGTAGATCCATTGCCACCCATGTTGTTTCGCGGTGAAATGTTGAAAGTGAATGGACGGGTAACCAATGATGGCAAGCCAATTGATGTCGGATATTTTCGCGATGTCGTCACTTTATATGTCGAATTTGTAAGCACCAATAACGAGCAGTATGCTAATTTTGGAGCCGGTACCCAAAGCGTCACTGAATTTAAAGATGATGGTCGTGATTTTGATGAACGCCCTTTAGATGGCGTGTTTACTGGCGAGTTTAAGCTGGTTTTTCCGGCAGGGGAGTGGCAACCCGAATTTTTTATTGAAACCCCTATTTTAAAAAGGCGGGTTGTTAAGGAGCCAATTGTCATTGCAGAGCCACCATTTAGCTTTGAGCTGCAATTGGCCGATGACGAAGAGTTTGAACATGAACTACTTATCAAATTAGACCGGGAAATTGTTAAGCCGGAAACCGTTATCTTGCAGGGGAAAATTTTATACCCAAATGGGGAAGAGCAGTTGTTTACCCTCAATGAAGCTGAGCGTTTTTATCGACAGTTGCAAATAAAGAACTATGACTGGGGTCGTTACAGCATTCAACTGTCTGCGTTTGGGGAAAATATCAATGGTCGTGAGTTTATGGCGGCGATCCCTGATTATAACTTTGAAATTGAGCGTCCCATCGAAAAGGTACCTGAGCTGACGAAGCCTATTTCACCTGCTGAGCTCTTAGGTGAACCAGAACCGAAAGAACCAGAAGCTAATACAGGCTTAATCGTTACAATTGTGTTGATTGGCAATTTGTTGGTGTTATTGCTTGGCTGGTTGGCAATTCGTGTATTGGTACAAAAGAAGCCGATCAAATTCTCGATTCCATTACCTACTTCAATTCCGTTTTTAAAGAAGAAGCCGCAAATGGATATTGATGAGTTAGATGAAGAAGGGGAGAAGGCTGCGGATAAAGATTCTGACTCTGGGGATGTTTTAAATTTATCTATGTCTGAAGACAAACGATAAATAGATACAATGTATTGCGATAATGTCATGTGAGTACATATCGCGATGTTACTTTTTGATTGAGTTCTATACAAGGTGACGTAATTTTCATCGAGTAACGGCATTTCTCGTTAAAAATACAGTTTTTTTCAAAAAAATAGTTGACTCTGAAAGGGGTCATTCGTATTATTCACGCCGCTGTCAGGGAGCACACCTTGTCAGTGAGATACAAAGTTATCGCGGAGTGGTAGTTCAGTTGGTTAGAATACCGGCCTGTCACGCCGGGGGTCGCGGGTTCGAGTCCCGTCCACTCCGCCATTTAATTTTGTATCGCGATGTAAGCTGGAGTGGTAGTTCAGTTGGTTAGAATACCGGCCTGTCACGCCGGGGGTCGCGGGTTCGAGTCCCGTCCACTCCGCCAACCGCTTACATATTATGTGCATTGCTTCTTTGGAGTGGTAGTTCAGTTGGTTAGAATACCGGCCTGTCACGCCGGGGGTCGCGGGTTCGAGTCCCGTCCACTCCGCCATTTAAGTAAAGAAGCAAGCTAAATCACTTGGAGTGGTAGTTCAGTTGGTTAGAATACCGGCCTGTCACGCCGGGGGTCGCGGGTTCGAGTCCCGTCCACTCCGCCATTTGGCTTTATAGTGTTTTAGCAAAAAAATATGACAATACGCTTACTGCGGAGTGGTAGTTCAGTTGGTTAGAATACCGGCCTGTCACGCCGGGGGTCGCGGGTTCGAGTCCCGTCCACTCCGCCATTTAGCGTAAAAAGATATCTCTGCGGAGTGGTAGTTCAGTTGGTTAGAATACCGGCCTGTCACGCCGGGGGTCGCGGGTTCGAGTCCCGTCCACTCCGCCATTTGATATCTTAAAGAACATATACATACCACTGCGGAGTGGTAGTTCAGTTGGTTAGAATACCGGCCTGTCACGCCGGGGGTCGCGGGTTCGAGTCCCGTCCACTCCGCCATTTATGTCTCGTAGCATTCGCTAAGTCTTCTTATAAATCTTATATCTCTGAAATCCCTTTTTTCTCATTTATACTTTTGATACATATCTGTAATTTTACTTTATGCCAGTAGAATCGCTTTCTTTGGCCTTAAGGAGAGATTGGTGAGGGCTAAGAGAAAAGAGCATCCTTGCCCTTTGTTGCATTAGTTATTGCCGTGAATGGCGCTCATAAGCGCTCTGAGCACCTGCTGATCACGTTCTTGTTTAAGTAGTGGTTTAAGCTTATCGACGACTTCTTGATTGTGGCCAATTTGCTTTGCAGCGGCGTTGATCGCAGCGACGCGGACGGTATTGTCTTGCTGCTTTTGTGCAAACAAGAGTACTTTGTTAACTTGAGTTTCATTTAACTGATTGTTACCCATAGCGGATATCAATGCTTGCTGTGTCTGCTGATTAGACTCTCTTTGTAGTGACTTCTCTAAGTAGCCCAAACTGATCTCATTGGGCATATTGCCTAAGGCTTGTGCAGCCGTTGCACGAAGCTTGGCGTCATCATTGCTTAAGAATTTTGAGATGCTTTCTTGGTGTGTTGGGTCGGCACTATTCCCTAATGCCGTTAACAAGGTTGCCTGCTTCTTAGTGTCTCGTGTGGTGATGAGTCTATCAGCCAATGATTCTGTCAGTGATTGCGCAAACTCACTGCCAGTTTGATTACTCGCTATTACACCGAGTACCATCAGTGCTGTACGCGCGAGTTTTTCATCGATTGCGGTTAACTCGGAACTATCTATGTGGCTGTATAGCTTATCAACTAGTTCAGGCGACAGAGGTTGTTCACTGTATTTGAGAGCCATTAAACTGCGAAAACGCTGGTTGGCATCCAGTTCTGTATCGAGATATAGATCCGCGAGTAATTGATGGGCATAGTCAAAGTCGCTCTTTCCTATCATGAGCAATAAACGACTTAGTTGTTTGTCTGCAAATGCCCCTTGCTTGATCAAATTGTGCAGTGCGCTTAAGTAAATTTGATTGTCATATAGCAATTGTAAAAGGACATCGCTTGATAGAGCTTGCAGATCTTTTTGTAACAGTAAGTGGGTAAATGCCTTGGCATTATCTAGCGGCACTGGACGCGGCTTTGGGTATACACTATTTAGCGGCAATATCGGCCATTTAGCCGGCGCAAGTGGCAAAGACATTAAAGCGATGTCAGTGGGGATAGGTGCTTGTTTCTGCGTATAGCGAATGGTTTGAGAAACATTGATATTGATATCGCCTTTATCACTTTCAACAACGGTATTATTATACCCTTGCAGTTCACTTATCCAGCAGTTTGAGGTCTTGAAGGTGAATAAATCTTGTTTTATTTGCGGTTTCTTAAATGCAAACAACTGAGTGCCTTGGGTAGTTAAGGTGTAATCGAGTTTTTGTTTTTGAATGGCGTTGTTAGCCAGCGTCTGATATTGAACTCGATAGCGGCCTAAATTGTCGCTTTCTTGAATAATTTTTGGTGACTGTAAATCATACTGCTTGAGATGCTCAATATGAAACTGTTGGTAAATTGCCATCAGTTTTTGTTCATCTTCTGGTTTTAGCTTGGCACCAAAGTGGTAATCTAAAATATCGCCAGATGTTGCAGCAATTTTGACTGCAAAAGGAACGCGATAATATTGAGCTTGAATTGGGGTGTTGTCCAGCTGTAATTCAGCAGACGATAATTGCAAACCTAGCCAATAAAACTTTTCGTCTTTGAGCAGTGGTCTGAAAACCAGATCACTAGTAACAGAGAGCTTATTTTGACTTGGTGCAGAGAGTGTGGTCATCTTTGTACTTGCATGCGTAGAAAATTCGCCCCAGCGCGCACACTCTTGGCTGGCATTAACACTGCCAAATGGCAGTGTTAATGTGCAAAGTAATAAAGGGGTTGCCCGTTTCATACTTTACTCGGTTAAAATTTAAAACTGTCGCTATAGTCCAGCATTTGCCATGTTTTATTATACAAAGCACCTGTGTCATAGAGGGTTTTTGTTGCTGTTTTGGTTGGGAATGAACAACAGAATTCATAGCCTGGGTATTTAACCCACAAGTAGAGTTCACCTTCGATGGCTTTCATGTGATTGCTGACATCAATACCGTAGGTTATCTCTGAATCGCTGATAGCTTTGCTGATGTCTGTGTAGGCAGTGGCAGACAGCGTCTCTGAAATAATTAAAAAGTCGATGCCTATGCCACCACTGGCAATCAACAAATCTATGCCAGCTGTGGCATAGGCGTCTAAGCTGGCAGTAAGTATATCGCCGCCAATGCTAAATCGTTGATCGGCATATTTTAACTCTGTACCAACACCCACTTCACCCTTGATACCAGCTGATACGCTTACAGGAACAATGGCTATGGTAAAGGTGGTTGAAAATAGTTTTTGTTCCTCGCTCCAATCGTGTTTAAAGCTTTCATCCAAGGCCGTTACAGAGTCGGATTCAGCGATCAAAGACTTGCCTAAAAGAGATACACCCATTGAGTAACTAAGAGTGCCATTTGCACCGTCGGCAATACCACTGGCCCCTGCGGAAAAAAGACTGACGCTGTCATCAAACATATACAAATCGAAACCACCACCAGATGATGCCCATGCATATCCTCCGTCAGTGGCCTTTAAAATGATAAGTGATAGGAAACTAGGTACAACAGCAACTTTGGACTTATCACCATAGGTGTTGCCAAACAGGTCTAAAAGCACAAACTGATCTGAGGTTTGTTGACTGATAGTCAACCCCATTTCATCTGTAGGAGTACCACGAGCAGCGCGATTCGATGCAGTGGCATTGGTTGGTAAATTATGCTTTTTGAGTAACTCATCACTTGGTGTCGTATCTTTGTATAGGCTATAGGGGACTTCAAGTGTGAAGACGTTATTACTGGTATCCGCTTCATCAAATTCTGAGGTATCGTGGAGTGTAAAGCGAATATCCAGCGTATTTTCACTCGAATTTGGATCAAATGCCTGTTGGATTTTATGTAAAAGTGCGCCATTGATGGCAATGTCATATGGGAAGTAGTGGCTTTGCTCAAATTGGGCAAATGTTATACGCATTTTTTCAGCGTAATGTTCTTTGCCTTCTTGCCAAAAGTGCGCTGTATACGCTTGGTCTTCAATGATGATTTCAGCAGTGACATCAGCTGCGTTTGCAGTATTACCAAATTTACTGGCGTCGATATGACCGATGATATCTGAGTGTTTTTGGCTAGGGTTACCTTCAGATTCAGTTTCGCGCTGCCCTATATCTGGAAACATCGCAAAGCCGTCACCAACAGTGGCTTTATCAAGGACGAAGTCATGATAATGGGAGGCATCCATCGTGATTTGAGCATAGGTGACTAGATCATTGTCAGCATGACCGCGTGAACGGTTGTCGTCTAGATTTGCTTCATCGACAATTATTTTTGCACTGTCGACATACGCACCGATTAAGTATTCTCCACTGGGCATTTGCTGGTTTGGAAACATTAAAGATGCAGTGAAGCTTTGTGTACCTGATTCTAGTTGAGCAATGTGATGTACACCAAGATTGAAACCTTCGGGTTTATCTTCTGTTTCAAGCTGCGCGACTTTGTCTTTTGGAATTGCCATAAAGGTAACACCAATGTTTTGAGTCTCTAACAACTCTGAGCTAATTGAATAGTCCAGTGAGATAGGTTGGCCTGGTTGGTACAGAGTATGTTGGGGGGTTTTGATCTCAGTTAACGCGACATTGGGCACTGTATCGACTTGCACAGTTTCTTCGGGCGTTATGATATCAAGTTGGTTGTCACTGCTGTCTAAACAGGCAGTAAGCAAAAAAGGCATGGATAATACCAAATACTTAGAGCGCATCATGTTTATTTCACTATTTTTAATTACATCATGCTATTTTTATCATGAAAAAGTGGAATGATTGTGGAGAAGGGGCTGGGCTATGCTGATTTGTAAGTTTATCAAGCCAGCTGATTGCAGCTGGCTTGAAGGGCTTATTGTTAGGTTTTTTTCGGTTGAGGTTTAATGCGTTTTATATCTGCTTCAACAGACTCCATTTTAGCAACTCTCAGTGCGCCATCCGGAGCAATATCATAATGCCAAATGAGCGGTTCCTGCTTTATTTTTGTAACTTGGTGTGGTGCAGTTAACGGCAATTTCCAGATGATGTCTGTTTTTGACCAAGTAGATTGCCAATAAAGCGTATCATTAATCAACCGTGGGTTTTTAATCATGTGTACGGCATCGCTGGGTAGCTCTGATACAAGTTGTTTTTGCGCGTTGAAGTTGGCAAGCGACTGTGATTGAAATAGTTTGTTGCCTTGTAGCACTATCCAGAGCTGTTGCTTGGTATCAAAAATTAAAAAATCAGAAGCAAACTTGGTTTTTCTCAGCAGATCTCCATCCAAGTTAAAGGTGTGTACAAACTCTGTATCACTGGACCAAATATTTTGCGCATCAAGCCAGCCAAATTGAAGGGGAGCGCTGGTGTGCTGACTGTCAAAGCTGACTATGACATCTTCTCGGTTATAAAGTACTAATTCATTGTCTCTATTTGAAAGGATCTTACTAAATAGCGGATCCCAAGCTAAAAAGTTAACGTACTTGTATCCCTTATGGAAAGACAGTTGCTTCACTTGGTTGTTGGCGTGCAAGTAAATCTCACATTGGCCTGTTCGACGGGACATAAATACGGTTTCACCCAATGGATTTGTGACAGGGAGAAAGTCGTGACTTGAGCTAGAAAAAATGGGCAGGTTATCTTGATCTCGAATATTCACTTGCCAGGTTTCCGCAGCTGTGAATATGTCTCCATTTTTATCAATAGACAAATTTGTAAACATCCCTTGCGAAGTGGCAAAAACAGGGTACGTTTGACCGTTTCTCAATTTCGCAACTAAGTTGTGGTGAGCGCTACCATCGTTACTGATAATACTTTGTTTAGCTGGGTCAAAGTTAAACAACCACAGAGGGTATGGCCAAGTCATATGAATATTGCCATCTAAGCTGACCAACCGAGAATGATGGTCGGCATCTACAATGACATAGTAAACTTGCTCTTCCCAAGCGCGGATTGCGCCAATATAACTCTCCTCAGGTTTTTGGGGTAATGGGATTTTGACTAACTGTTGTTGTTCGATGCGATATAAATAAGCACTGCTTCCTGTTTTGTCACTAATGGTTAAGATCAATTCGTTATCAGATTGCCAAACAGGTGGGCGTATCAAGTGACATGGGATGGGCGAACTACTATGTAAACTGCGCGCTTGTTCATCACTGATATGCAAGATGCACATATCATTTTGGTACTGCCAAAATGCCAGTTTTGTTTTATCTGGATGCCAAGTTGGGTGCGCAATGCGGGTATCAAAAGTTTGAGAATATTGGTTTTGACCTGCTTTGGTCGTGATTTTTAAAGTATTAAATTGCTCAATATACGCAAGCAGATCTAGCTGCATATGCGCGGCAACATTAAATTCGACACCCAGCTCATAGGTAATATCTTCACGTTCATATTGAGTAGGTTCTATTTTATCCGGTGCAGAAGACAAAAATGCAATAGTGCTAAAGCAGGCCCCGGCACACAGGGTCAGCGCCCAGTTGCGCTTTTTCGCCATCAGTACCTGCAGAGATTTATATAGTTTTACTTTTGAGCTAGGTATCTGACTTGTGGTGATCAAGTTTTGGGTGGTGGCCAGAGGTGTCTGTTCCTGTGTCTCTATCGGTGACACAGAAGGTAGAAACAAGTAGCCTTTTTTAGGCACAGTTTTAATGTATTTTGGGTTCTTGGCATTGTCTTGTAATTCTTTTCTGAGCTTAGTGAGCAATTGATAAAGACTATTGGCTTCTACAATGGTATCTGGCCACAGTAGTTTGTTCAGGGTTTCCTTGGTAATAACTTGACCTTGTTGGGTGATCAATAGAGTCAAAAGGCGGGCAACTTGTGGCTCTAATTTAGTCACCGACTGAGCTTGTATATCATGCAGTTCATCTTTGTCATTAAAAAATTGCCAATGGGCAAATTGAAAGCGGGTAGTTGTTTGTGTAATAGCATGTATTGGGCTGTTATCAACAGCAGTGTTTTCACGATCCATCTTTCAACCTTGTTGTCATATTCGGCTCAACCCAAAGGTAACCATGTTCAGGTTAAAGTCAATCTTGTTCAGCCATTTAAAACTATTTTTCAGAAAACCATAAGCTTTTAAACGCGAAATATTTGCTTATATAACAGCCTTCTATACAAAAGGGGAAATTGCATGAGGGCGTTTAACTTTGGTTTAGGGGCTTTGCTCATTGGTTCAAATATTTCTGTAAGCAATGCAAGTTCAATGATTATAGATGGCAAACTTGATGAGCCTGTATGGCAATCAGCGCAGCAAATTGAAACTTTTTTTCAGGTGGTGCCAGCAACTCACGAGGCATCTCAGAATAAAGTCAGAGCAAAAATTACTGTGGATCAAGCCGGTATTTATATTGGTATTATCAACTTTCAGGATCAGCAAAGTCGCAAAAAACAGTTCAATTTACAAGATGGTTTTATGCAGGCTGAGTTTAACCGCATCTATCTTGATTTTTCTGGTGATGGTAGCAGTGCATATCTATTTGCAACTACGCTTGGCGGCGGCAGGCAGGATGCTGTGGTGACTGCACAGCGCACCACAGATCATGACTGGGATGGTGACTGGGAAAGCGCCTTTCATGAGTATGAAACGTACTGGAGTAACGAAGTGTTTATTCCTTGGCACAGTGTCTCCTTTTCTCCCAATAGAGAGCACTCCGGTTTGGCGTCAATAGGTGTTGGGATCCAACTGTATGAATTAAAGTCCAACCAGATATATGCAAATCAAAAACAAACGCTCGGTAACAGTGACTTTTTTCTAAATATGCCTAAATTCAAGGTGCACATACCAGCAAAGACACAATTGAGTTTTGTTCCCTACGTGACGCATCAGCACCACTTTACTGAGCGTCAAAATAAACAGCGCGAGTCAGATGCTGGGTTTGATTTATTTTATAAACCGTCCCATAACCAAACTCTATCAGTGGCTGTTAACCCTGATTTTGCACAAGTAGACAGTGATGATGTGGATGTGAATTACTCCGCGGTAGAGACTTTAAGAACGGATAAAAGGCCTTTTTTCACTCAAGATATTAGCGTATTTAATGTCGATGTTTTGCAAGACACGAAGTTGATCCATACCAGAAGAATAGGTGCAGGCAGTGATGATGGTACAGAACTGATCACGCCAATTGATGGCGCAGTCCGGTTTGTTCATCAAGGTACCCACAATCAGTGGGGGGCTTTTGCAGTAAGAGAAAATAGCTTAGATAACGCAGTGGGCAAGCACTTTTATGCAGGTAGGTATAGTTATCGCACTGCAAATTGGCGTACTGGTATTTTAGTGACACATGTAGAGCGGCCTTGGCTCAACAGGCAGGCACAAGCCATGGCATGGGATAGTCAATATCAAAGCCAACGGTGGTCGGTTCAAAGTGCATTGTTGCTCAGTCAAATCGATGAACAAGAGCGACAAACAGGACATGGCGGCTCTCTCAATATTGGCTACCAGTTTTCGCCAAACACCAGTATATCCGGGCAATATTTACGCTTAAATCAGCAGTTTAATAACCGAGATATGGGTTATATGAAACGCAATGATTGGCAGTATGCTAGGTTGCAATTGAGTCATGCAAAAAATATTGGCAATGATTGGTTAACTCGAGTTAAGCATACTCTTGAAGTGTCTTATGAAGCCAATGCGAATGGTTTAAAACTGCCTGCCAAACAAGGGTATAGAACAGAGTTCATGATGGCGAATGGGGCGCAATGGACTGTGCATCTTGACTATCTTGATACTGGTTGGCAAGACAATATTGGCGCGCAAAGTGAGGTTTTTATGCAACCTGATGCGGTTGAAGGTCGAGTTTTGTATCAAAGCCCTTACATTGGAGATTTTAGTTGGGCTGCGAGTATTGAATACGACCAAGAGGGATTATCTGGGCACGCACAGCAGTATGCGCTTGATATGACGTGGATGCCCCATGAAAACTGGAATATAAAATTTAATAATTTTTTGCGCCGTGGTGACGGATGGTTAGTCGCAAATGAGCGCAATCAAATTACACAATACGATCGTACATATTTTGTTAACTCTATAGAGGTGAGCGCTTTACTGGCAAATAACTTGGAATTATCAACGAACCTGCAGTGGTCTGTATTAGAAGCGATGAGCACAGATGTCTTTGTGATACAAGAAGGCATGCTGCATGAGCGTGATCAGGTTGATACTAGTTTTGAGGATAAACGATTGATGTCTCAATTTAAATTGCGTTACCGATTAGGGGCCTATTCTGATCTTTACTTGGTATATCGCCGCGGTGGACGTGATATAACATCATTAGAACGAGCGCAAATTGGTCAGCAACCTTGGCTTGAGGGGGTTAAACAAAACTGGACCAAGCCCAATGAAGACAGTGTAATATTTAAAGTGCGCTATCTATTCTAAATAGCATCTGAACAGCGTGAAGAAATCTCAATTCACAATGCTGGGCACAGGTTGCATACTGAGATTTTTGGGCAAGGAAAGAGTGATGAAGGCAATAGTAGGCAGTACACTGTTGATGCTGATTTTGGCTGGTTGCCAAAGTACAAAGCAAGCGAATTTACCTTTATATCAAGCGCAAGATTGGGTCGCTGATGGCGTGTTTACTAATGGAGTTGAGGGGCCAGCTGTCGATAAACAAGGGGTGCTTTATGCCGTTAACTTTGGCGAGCAAGGCACCATTGGACAAGTTGTTGCGCGAAACCAAGCGTCCTTGTACATCAATCTGCCTGAAGGCAGTATCGGCAATGGGATCCGTTTTGACCGTCGTGGCAATATGTATGTTGCGGATTACAAGCAGCATAATATTCTACAAATAACGCCAGACAAACAAGTCTCTGTGTTTGCCCACGAGCCAGAGATGAATCAGCCTAATGACATCGCAATCGCAGACGATGGCACCTTGTATGCGAGCGATCCTAATTGGCAAAATGGTAATGGCCAAGTGTGGCGCATTCGCACTAATGGTCAAGTCGAGCGGTTAAAAGCGAATATGGGGACCACAAATGGCATAGAAGTGAGCCCTGACAACTCTGTGCTCTATGTCAATGAAAGTGTGCAAAGACGCATCTGGGCATTTCCAATAGTACAAAATGGGCAATTGGGTGAGGCTAAGCTGTTTTATCAATTCGATGACCATGGTCTGGACGGTATGCGCACAGATGAGCGCGGAAATCTTTATATCGCGCGTTATGGAGCAGGTGAAGTGGTGATCTTATCACCCAAAGGCGAAATGATTAACACCGTAAAACTTAAAGGCCAGTTTCCGACTAATATCGCATTTGGGGGAGAGTCAGGACGTCAGGTCTTTGTCACAATGCAAAAACGAGGCGCGATAGAGACGTTTTATAGTGAGTATGCGGGTAGAGCGATTAACACATTATAACTTTACGCGCCTGATACGTTTTGCAACACTTTTTTGTTCCTACATTGGTGAGGTGCTTGTTAGTATTTGATAAAAAGAACAAGTAGCTCACATATGATTCAGATAGAAAATTTAACCAAAGTTTTTGTTCATAATCCCATTTTTGAAAACTATCAGGCTCAATTTGAAGCTCAAAAAGTTTGTCTAGAAGCGCCCAATGGGTTGGGGAAAAGCACGCTATTTACATTGATTGCAGGCATCGACCGCGCTTATAAAGGGACTATTCTCTATGATGGTAGCCTCTTAAAGTCGCCTCAAACTAAGGTCGCATTGGCAACTGATGCTATTGCATATCCTGCGTTTTTAACCGCGAGACAGTTGTTGTCTATGACACAAAATAGTTGGCAATGCACTTTTCCTGAAGCGCTAATTGAGTTGCTGCAGTTTACGCCATTCCTAGATACATCCTATGCTTCGCTTTCTTCTGGTAATCAAAAAAAGCTGCAGTTGATCAATGCGCTGATGCGCGAAACGCCTTATATGATTTTAGATGAACCCAGTGCGGCACTCGATCATCAAAGCCTTGAAAAACTATTAACCTATTTACACAATTATCAAGGGCAGCTGTTGATCAGCTGCCACGAACCAGCGCCATTTTGGGATATTGGCTTTGTGTCTCAACCTTTGTTTGCTAGTTAAGGAGGGGGCTTGATTCACTATTATCGATATCGTTTAACTGCATTTCGGATTGAACTCAAAGCACTTCGCCAGCAGTTGGCAGAGTTTTCACTCTTGCTTGGCACACTGTTTTTCATATATGTGCCGAGTTTGGCAATGGGGGTGTTTTTTGCGTTGGGGAAAATTGTTCAATACGAAACGGACTCAGAGGTGATACGGGTCACTTTTGGCTTTTTGTTGCTACAGAGTTTACTACTGCAAACTGTAAAAAGCGCAGTATTGGATACAACACACCGAAACTATCATAGTTCGATATTAACCTCACGATTTCATAAGTTGATTGCTGATCAAGGGCTGCTGTTAATTTGTCATGTGCTATTTTTAGCTGCACTTGCTATGGCTCTGGCGATGGGCTGGCAAAATGTGATGCAAGTCCCCCATTTATTATTTTTTATGGCGGCACAACTTGGTCTTGCAATGACGCTCTTGTATCGGCCAATAGCTTTGCTTGCTGTGCTAGTTAGCGCATTTGCAATGGCCTTGTTGATCGAGCAGATCACCGTATATTACGCTGGATTGTTTGCAGTGCTGTTGCTTTCTTTGTTTCTACCGAGCAGTTATCAAGGAATTAAACTTAGGCACATATCAACCTACACATATTGGTTGCAGTGGGTTATTGAGCAGCCATGGGTCCTGATCTGGCGACTAGGGATGACAATACTTACTTATTGGTGCACGTGGGTAATCGTTACCGAGCGTCCTGACCTAAAAAGTTACTATGTAGTTATGGCACAACTATTTACGGTACTTTGGTGGGGGACGTTATTAATTGATACTAACAAACAGGTGCGTCAGTTCCATCGGTTTTGGTCTAGCATATCGAAATTAGAAGGCGTGCACCGCAGCCAATGTGTTGTTGTGCTTAGTGTTACGCTCACAGTTTGGATCAGTGGTATCGGCATCTTTGGTTTGGGGCTTTTCGAGGTACTGACGGTTTTGGTCACGCCTGTTTTGATGTGGGTCATTCTGCATTCGGCTCGATACCTTGCATTAGTTTGGGCCGTTTCTGTGGTCGCCATTATGCTGGCGAAAGTACTGGTGAGTTAAATATAAAAAAGGCCGGTGATACCGGCCTTTTGTTAGACTGTAATTTAATAGTTAGGCTGCGTCGGCGTTTTTATCCATTATGCGCGCTTTTCCTGCCAGTAACTCGGCTGGGTCGAAATCATCGACATTAATTACAGCCAATCGCTGAGCCTCAACAGCGGCGAGGCTGTCTGCTTCTTGCTGCGTTAATATGCCACTTTCCAACCCCATTTGGGCGACTTTGTCTAGCTGCATAAATGGCAGCTTTTGTCCTTTGGCACGACATACTTTGTCGAAAATAGGCTCTACAGCCAAGATGTCTTTTAGTGTTTGCTCCTGCTTGCCAATTAGATTTAGAGGTTCATCAGTGGTGTAGATGTAATTGGCAAGGCGATCACGCGTCTCATTTGGTGTTTGCAATAGTTTCGCGATGTCATGTTCCATTTCGTCGGTAGGCTTACGCACTGGACGGCCGAATGGAAATAAAACTAGCTTGAGAGCACCGCGTAATGCCATTGACGGCATATTGTTGATAAGATCAGCTAATGCACGTTGACAGAGGTATAAGTGTTCCTGACACGCCCATTTAACCAGAGGCAGATCTTCTTTTTTGCGACCTTCATCGTTGTATCGTTTCAGTGTGGCGGATACGAGGTATAAGTAACTCAACAAATCTCCAAGTCGCGCAGAAATACGCTCTTTGCGCTTCAGAGATCCACCAAATACAGCCATACAGATATCTGACATCAATGCTAACGATGCACTGTATCGAGCGGCGATTCGATAGTAATCAGCGGTTTCGTCGTTAAATGGTACGCTTGTAAAACGCCCACCAGTTAATGCTAACCACTTGGTGCGCACTAAATTAGAGATAGTGAAACCAATATGGCCCATTAAGGCCTGGTCAAAACTGTCTAGTGCTTCTTGCTTATCTTTGATATTACAGGCGTTTAGTTCAGCAAGTACAAACGGATGGCAACGAATCGCACCTTGACCATAGATGATCATGTTACGCGTAAGGATGTTGGCCCCTTCTACGGTGATCGCGATAGGCGCACCCTGATAGCCTCTGCCAAGGTAGTTATTTGGCCCTAAACAAATGCCCTTACCACCATGAATGTCCATAGCGTGAATCGTGGAAGCACGCATTTGCTCTGTCAAATGGTATTTAAGAATGGCCGAAATTACAGACGGTTTTTCCCCTGAGTCAACTGCCCCTGTCGACATGCTTAGTGCTGCGTCACTACTATAGGCATAGCCACCAAGCTTCGATAGTGCCTCTTCGATACCTTCCATTTTTCCGATTGGTAGCTTAAATTGGCGACGAATACGGCTGTATGCACCGCTGGCGAGCGCCAGTGTTTTGATGCCACCAGTGGAGTTGGAAGGTAGGGTAATAACACGGCCAACGGATAAACATTCGACCAGCATACGCCAACCTTGTCCTGCCATTTTAGGGCCACCAATTATAAAGTCGAGTGGCACAAATACGTCTTTACCGCGTGTCGGTCCATTTTGGAAAGGCACGTTTAATGGAAAGTGGCGACGACCAATTTCAACGCCAGGCATAGAGGTTGGAATAAGTGCACAGGTGATACCTATGTCTTCTTTATCACCAAGCAAGCCATCTGGGTCTTGCATTTTAAAAGCGAGGCCAAGTACGGTTGATACTGGCGCAAGTGTAATGTAACGCTTGTTCCACGTTAAGCGGATCCCCAGTGTCTCTTTGCCTTCCCACTCACCTTTACATACCACCCCAAAGTCAGGAATAGATGAGGCGTCTGAGCCAGCTTCGGGTGATGTTAATGCAAAGCATGGGATCTCGTCGCCAGCTGCTAAACGTGGCAAGTAGTGGTCTTTTTGCTCTTGCGTTCCATAGTGTTGCAATAGTTCGCCTGGACCGAGTGAATTAGGCACGCCCACAATCGAAGAAAGTAATAATGATTTACTGGTTAACTTTTGTAACACACAGGATTGTGCGTAAGCTGAAAACTCGAGGCCGCCATATTGCTTTTTGATAATCATGGCAAAGAACTTATTGTCCTTTAAATACTGCCATACTTCTTGCGGTAAATCGGTTAATTCGTGCGTAGCTTCCCAGTCATCTAGCATGGCACATACTTCCTCAACTGGACCGTTTAAGAAAGCTTGCTCCTCTGCGGTGAGTCTTGGTTTTGCAAATTGATGTAATTTATTCCAATTCGGGTTGCCGCAAAATAAATCCGCTTCCCACCAAGTTGTCCCCGCGTCGATTGCTGATTTTTCAGTTTCTGACATCGTGGGCGTTACTTTTTTAAACGCCTTGAACAGTGGTGCAACTATATATTGTTGACGGATATTGGTGACTGAAAATGGAATTGCAATGGCCAAGAAGATAAGCCAAGACAAAGCCCCAAAAGCGTCGGCAAAAGTGCCAACGAGTAACGTTGTCGCTGCAACACCTAGGCAGGTATTCCAGCTGGCGCGATGATAACAGGCCGCGCTGACCAGTGCTATCAAAGCGATAGTGAATAAAAGTGTCATGTTGTTCTTCCTTATTAGAGGTCTGACCACATGATTAGGCTAGCTTGTCTGACCAGCTATTTCAAGCAAAAAAGCCTCCCATTTAACATTTTAGAAGCCAAATTTTGACCATACCAGTGCAATGTTGGACTTAAAAATTGTTCAATTGCCAATTTTGTAAACTTATCTATATTACAAAAAAGACCTAAGGAGGGGTTACTTATGCAATTGGGGAATATATGTATCATTGTCATTACGTTTACTTCGATGTTATTGAGTGTCGAAGCTTTTGAGTACGCCGTTTTTATTAACTGTCTCAGTAGTGTAGTTTGCGCGTGTTACGCCTATGGTGGCGCGCAATATACGGCATTTTTTTTGGCGTGGTGTAATGTTCAGGCTTTTGTGTTTAGCCCTTTGGTAAATGTTGCAGAACAGCCAAGTGTTAAATTGTTAGTGTTGTTTTTACTTTGTTTGATGTTTGTCGCGCTAGGCATAGGAGCAAAGCGAAACTAGGGTCTGTGCGACAGGTGGGTTACAATATAGCTCCGTGCGATGTTTAGGAATAATTTTAATGAAGATCTTGGCTGATCAAAATATGCCTTTGGTGGAAGAGTTTTTCTCAAGCTTTGGTGAAGTAGTGCGCTTTGATGGGCGCAATATTACTGCTGAGCAGGTGCAAGAAGCAGATGTTTTGTTAACTCGTTCAATTACGCAAGTTGACCAGCAGTTGCTAAACAAAGCGGACAAGCTTAAGTTTGTTGGTACGGCTACGATAGGCGTTGATCACATCGATCAGACATACCTAGCTGAGCGTGAAATTGCGTTTTCGAGTGCACCAGGGTGCAATGCTGTCGCAGTTGCTGAATACGTGATAAGCGCTTTATATGCATATAGCCAAGATCGAGATGTTGAGTTACGCGGCAAAAAGCTGGCGATTGTCGGAATGGGTAATATTGGAAACTGTTTGCGAGAAAAATTAGCACACAGTGGTATAGAGTTAATTTTGTGCGACCCTATTCGAGCAGAACAGGGAACCCTGCCGGAGCATGTTAATATTGATTCCGCGCTTGAATCAGCGGATTTTGTTACATTTCATGTGCCACTAATAAAAACGGGCGCACATCAAACCAAACATTTACTAAACGTTGACAGAATTAAAAAGCTTAAACCCGGCATGCTAGTTATTAATGCGAGTCGCGGAGATGTTATTGATAATCAGGCTCTGTTAAATGCAAAGACGTCAGGTCAAGCACTGGAATTGATACTCGATGTATGGGAAAACGAGCCAAATATTCTGACCGAACTCATACCGCATTGCTTGTATACGTCAGTTCATATTGCTGGGCATACCCTAGAAGGCAAAGCGCGGGGTACGCAAATGCTCTATCAGGCATTGTGTAGAACACTGGGGGTTGAGGCGACTAAACAGCTGGAAGCATTTTTACCAATACCAGCTCTAAGTCAATGCCATCTCAATAGTACATTTTGCCAAAGAGATTATGGTCGTATTGTCCATATGATCTATGATATTCGCCGTGATAATGGTTTAATGCGAGCCAATTTAGAAAGTCAGGGGTTTGACGTGTTACGCAAACAATACCCTCCGAGAAGAGAGTTCTCAACATTGAAGGTATCGACGCCGTTGGCACATACACAGAGGTTGCAGCAGCTCGGCTTTCAAGTAGAAATGAATGAGGAATAAATATGTCGCAGAAATTTAACGTGGCGGTACTGGGTGCAACTGGCCTAGTAGGTAAGCAAATCATTGAAACGTTGGCAGAAAGAAAGTTTCCGGTCGACAAGCTTTATCCCCTTGCTAGCAGCCGCAGTGCAGGTGAAGAAATCGATTTTATGGGCGAAAAAGTCACTGTTTTAGATGTGGAAGAATTTGACTTTGCGCAAGCACATATCGGTTTGTTCTCCGCAGGTGGGAGCGTTTCCGAAAAATATGCGCCGATAGCAGCCGAAGCAGGCTGTGTTGTGATAGACAATACATCGCATTTTAGATATGACTATGACGTGCCACTTGTTGTACCTGAAGTAAATGCAGCTAGCCTTGCAGATTTCAGAAATCGCAATATTATCGCTAATCCAAATTGTTCAACAATTCAAATGCTGGTGGCATTAAAGCCGATTTATGATGCCTATGGCATTGACCGTATAAATGTTTCAACATACCAAGCCGTTTCAGGTGCGGGAAAAGAAGCGGTCGATGAACTAGCAAAACAAACAGCAAACCTAATGAATGCAAGACCAATGGAAAACGAAGTTTTTCCGAAGCAAATTGCATTCAACGTGATCCCACAAATTGATGCATTTCAGGAAAATGGTTACACCAAAGAAGAAATGAAAATGGTTTGGGAGACTCAAAAAATATTGGGTGATAGCAGTGTGATGGTCAATCCAACCGCTGTGCGTGTTCCTGTGTTTTTTGGTCATGCTGAAGCGATCCACTTAGAAACGCGTATGCCATACGATTTAGAGCATATTAAGCAATTACTTACTGATGCTCCAGGTATTGAGTTGATTGAAGGCGAAGAAGATTACCCAACGCCTGTGAGTGATGCGAGCGGTAATGATACCGTTTATGTGGGACGATTACGCGCGGATATCTCACATCCAATGGGGTTAAATTTGTGGGTTGTATCTGACAACACGCGTAAAGGCGCAGCAACAAACAGTGTTCAAATAGCAGAAGAACTAGTTGCAAACTATCTTTAGTAGTACTTTGAGGCAAAATGCGATGGCAGCATTTTGCCTCACTACTTACACAAATCCTTCTTTTACCACCTCCCTGATTTATAAAACAATTTCATTCTAATTATAAAGTATTAGTGCAATGTTAAGAATCAATACACAGACAATGGATATTCCCTTATAACTGGTTTATAGTTTGCAATTGGAATAGAGCTTGCAAAAAGCAAAGATGAGCAAATTTATTATTCACTTACTGGTTGAGTAAGTGGTCACCTTAAACAAAGGAACAGCATGCGCGGTTTAGCCTTATTTTGTATCCTAGCATTGGCTTTCATTACATCTCCTGCATACACTCAAGATGGCACAGTGTTGAAGGGTCCCAAAGGTGTTGATTATGGGCTAGAGGGACGTTCAGTTGGTCCTATCAGACCTTCAGATACTTTGTGGCGCCTAGCGCAAAAAATTAGACCTGATGACTCTGTCACTATTTATCAGGTGATGAAAGCCCTCTATGATAAAAATCCAAGCGCATTTTTAGACCAAAACCTCAACCATATGCGAGATGGGGCGTATCTCCGTATCCCAACTCTTGCAGAAATTAGGCGAGTTAATCCCGGCATAGCAAAGCAAAAATCAGATCAAGATGATGCGTTATGGGAACGTAAGAAAAATGGCACATTGAGCCAGTCTGATATAAATGACGCCCAAAAGCGGGTGACTCAGGCGCGTAAAGTAGATGTAGAGCAGGCCCAAAAAGCGCTAACTAATCAGTTAAGAAACCTGCGAATGGAGCAGGACTCCAAGTTATTGGATTTGCAGAACCAATTTAAGTCTTCAGTCAAAAATGTAGAAGACATACTGGAAGAGAATAACCAACTTAGAAAGCAGCTCAGTGACATTTCAGATGAATTGCAAAATGTCCGTGATCAACTTGGCAAAGACAGCGAAATTCAGCAGCAGCTGAAAGTTGTAATCGATATGCAAAGCGAAATGATTGCACAGCAAGAAGCGGACAAAATGGCTGAGCAAGAGTCGAGCTTAAGTAAAACTTTATCTAACCCCATCGTAATTGCCTTGCTTGCAACAATACCCGCGCTGTTAGTTATAGGCGGGTTGGTGTTCTTTATGCGCAAGCGTAAACAGGCAGCAGAGTCGAGTACTGAAGACGATGAATTCTTACCTCAAGCACCAGTTGCTGCCGCCGCAGCGACTGGCGCTGCTGCAGCCGCTGCGGCAGATCCGCTTGATCTTGACATGCCAGTCACAGATGACGTTGCACCGCTAGACGAAAGTATTCAGCTTGATGATGATATTTTGCCTGAAGACGATGATATCGTTTTTGATTCATTGGATGACGACGATGATGGGTTTGAGACGGGAAGCAGCACGCTCGATCAGGACGAGTTGGACAGCTTGTTAAATGACGACATTGTGTTTGATGACGAGTCGTCTACGGAGGAATCGTCAGACGATATAGATGATTTCTTACAACAGAGCTTTGATTCAACAGATGATGCTCTGGGTGATGAAGTCACATTAGACGTAGAAGAAACCGCGTCAGACGGTGATGATATTCTTAGCGCCGATGATATAGATGACCTATTCAATGAAGTTGGCGATGAGCAAGATGACACTTTGGATGTAAGTGACGATGCACTTGCTGCGCTAAGTGAAGAGCTCGCTGAAGAGCCAGAGCCAGAGTCTACGGGTGATGATGAGCTGGATTTAGACGACATTGATAGTTTAATTGAAGAGACCGAAGTAGAAACTCCGGCTACTGAAGAAGCCGTTGATGGTGATAGCATCTTAAGTGCTGACGATATTGACGACCTACTCGATGGTGCGCTAGATGAAGATGATTTAGGCATCGAAGAAGATGGTTTGGAATTAGATGATGTTGATGGTCTACTTGAAGATGCGCAGCAACAAGTTAGTGAAGAGCAACAAGATATCGATGATTTATTATCTCAGGCAGAGCAAGAGAATGATCTTGCAGGTGAAGAAGATATTGATGCGTTGTTAGCTCAAGCAAGTACTGACACAGAGTTTGCTGAGCCAGAAGGTGAAGGTGACCTTGGTGATGTTGATGACCTTTTAGCAGACATCGGTGAAGAAGCACCCAGCTTAGAAGCTGATACAGAGTTTGCTGAGCCAGAAGCTGAAGATGACCTAGGTGATGTTGATGACCTTTTAGCAGACATTGGCGAAGAAACACCCAGCTTAGAAGCTGACACAGAGTTTGCTGAGCCAGAAGGTGAAGGTGACCTTGGTGATGTTGATGACCTTTTAGCAGACATCGGTGAAGAAGCACCCAGCTTAGAAGCTGATACAGAGTTTGCTGAGCCAGAAGCTGAAGATGACCTAGGTGATGTTGATGACCTTTTAGCAGACATCGGTGAAGAAGCACCCAGCTTAGAGGCTGACCCTGAGTTTGCTGAGCCAGAAGCTGAAGATGACCTAGGTGATGTTGATGACCTTTTAGCAGACATTGATGAAGAGACACCCAGCTTAGAGGCTGACACAGAGTTTGCAGAGCCAGAAGCTGAAGATGACCTTGGTGATGTTGATGACCTTTTAGCAGACATCGGTGAAGAAACACCCAGCTTAGAGGTTGACTCTGAGTTTGCTGAGCCAGAAGCTGAAGATGACCTTGGAGATGTTGACGACCTTTTAGCAGACATTGATGAAGAGACACCCAGCTTAGAGGCTGACCCTGAGTTTGCAGAGCCAGAAGTTGAAGATGACCTTGGTGATGTTGACGACCTTTTAGCAGACATTGATGAAGAGACACCCAGCTTAGAGGCTGACCCTGAGTTTGCTGAGCCAGAAGTTGAAGATGACCTTGGTGATGTTGACGACCTTTTAGCAGACATTGATGAAGAGACACCCAGCTTAGAGGCTGACTCTGAGTTTGCAGAGCCAGAAGCTGACGATGACCTTGGTGATGTTGACGACCTTTTAGCAGACATGGGTGAAGAGACACCCAGCTTAGAGGCTGACACAGAGTTTGCAGAGCCAGAAGCTGAATTGGCAGAGCCAGAAGATGACCTTGGTGATGTTGAAGATCTTTTAGCAGACATTGGCGAAGAAGAACCCAGTTTAGAGGCTGACACTGAGTTTGCAGAGCCAGAAGGTGAAGATGATCTTGGTGATGTTGACGACCTTTTAGTAGACATTGGCGAAGAAACACCCAGCTTAGAGGCTGACACTGAATTGGCAGAGCCAGAAGGTGAAGATGACCTTGGTGATGTTGACGACCTTTTAGCAGACATTGGCGAAGAAACACCCAGTTTAGAGGCTGACACTGAGTTTGCAGAACCAGAAGGTGAAGATGACCTTAGTGATGTTGAAGACCTTTTAGCAGACATTGGCGAAGAAGCACCGGGTTTAGAAGCTGAAACTGGCCTTGAGCTGGATGAGTCAATTATCACCTCGAATGTTGAAGTAGGTCATTTGGATGGCATGCTAGGTGAAGATGAAAATATCCCTGAGGCGAAAGGCGCTCCACTTGCTGAACTAGAGCCAGAGCTAGAAGCAGA
>NZ_AUXS01000040.1 GCF_001625565.1 Pseudoalteromonas luteoviolacea NCIMB 1944 | reverse complement strand
ATGTAGATGTAGATGTAGATGTAGATGTAGATGTAGATGTAGATGTAGATGTAGATGTAGATGTAGATGTAGATGTAGATGTAGAAAAGATAGTTTTTTGTAAATATTTAAAAAGTGTCAACTTTGTTTAGGACGGGATACGGGCAATAAAAAAGGCAAGCTAAGCTTGCCTTTTTTACTTGTTAAAACTGTGACAGTTACAGCTTAACGATTTCCTCAGCTTGAGGACCTTTTTGGCCTGTAGTAAGTTTAAATTCTACACGCTCGCCTTCAGCTAGAGTACGGAAACCATCGCCTTTGATTGCACTGAAGTGTGCAAATACATCTGGGCCATTTTCCTGAGCGATAAAACCAAAGCCTTTTGACTCGTTAAACCACTTTACTGTACCTGTTAAAGTATTAGACATAATAATAAATCCTGATAAAAAATATAAATGCCAATCCTTAAAAGCAAATTCTACACTGCTTAAAGAGAATCCATTTTTATAAACTGGCAAACCTATGCCCTTGTGGGCGCATAGACCTAAATTTTGCCGGTGATAAAACTTCAGGACGGTACTACTACAAGCTAACACTTATACAACAACGTAATGGAGATTTATAAACACTGACCGAAATTCTGTCTATGTTCATCTTATAGGGATGCCCCTCTAAGTCAACTAATTTTTAAACATATTTATGAATGCTTAATGACATAATCTCATAAGCATTGTGAACAATTAAAGACAGCGCTATAGGCCTTGTAAAAACACGGCTTTTACCCATATCTATACCAAACAATAATTATTGATTTTTACGCACAAAAAACAACATTAAGAGCGTACCTAGAGCAATATTACTAACTTAATAAATGCGCCTAATAATCTATGAAATAAAGCATAAAGCGAGCTTACAAATGCGTACTTTTCCGGTTTAAAAATTGCACATATTGCAACAGAAAGATTCCTACTTCTTTTTCTATAATTGCATTCGCTCGTTACTGCCATTTTCCCTTTCTCATTACAAAGAGTTTTTCAACTTTGTAGAGATACCTGAAGTATTGAGCAAAAAGAATTATGGTTCTCCTGACTGTTTAAAACTTTTTTCCAATAGTAGGTCCACTTCCGAACTTGGCACTGGCTTAGAAAAAAAATGCCCTTGTAATTGATCACAGCCATTAGCCGCCAAAGCTTTGGCTTGCATTTCGCATTCGACACCCTCCGCTATACAATTTACACCAAGGCTCTTTGCAATATTTATCATCACCATCGCAAGATCATCTTGGTGCTCTGCACCTCCAATCTCATTAATGAAGCTTGGATCTATTTTAATCGAGTCAAAGTGTAGCTCCCTAAGCAAACTTGGGTTTGTATGCCCTACACCAAAATCATCAATGGCTAGGTGAAACCCCTGCTGACGCAACGAGTCAAGCGTTGCCTTCAGTTCATCAGCTCGTTCTAGCAATGGTTGCTCTGCAATTTCTAACTCGAACTGCTGTGGTTTTAGCTGATGCTTATCCAGCAGGGCCATTAATTGCTCACTAAACATGCCATTTAACAAGTGTTTTATCGATAGATTTAAACACAGCTGCAGATCAGGGTAACGCTCTAACCAGATCACAAATTGAGGGATGGCCAACTCGAAAACATACATGCTTAAATGGCCGTTTATTCCAGCACTTTCTGCTACGTCTACGAACTGCTCAGCAACTATCAACTCATCACCACACTGCCAGCGAGCCAGCACTTCCAGCTTTTCAATCACTAAAGTCTGCGCATTTAATATTGGCTGAAAGTGCGCTAAGAAAGCTTTTTGATGCAATGCTTTTATCATCGCAGTTTCTTTTTCAAGATAAAGTTCTGCCTCTTTATCTAATTCAGGACAATAAAATTGATAGTTTGAATGCCCCACTTTTTTTGCCCTATACATGGCGGTATCTGCGCTTTTCATCAGGGAGTCTGCGTTCTCACCATCATCTGGGTACAATGCAACTCCAGCACTAAATGAAACATTGACTTGGGTCGCTCTCAGTTCATAATGACCACCAGATGCCTGAAATACTTTGTCTACAACAAGACGAACGTGTCGCCTATCTTCCATGCTATCGATAAGCAGAACAAACTCGTCTCCACCAATACGAGATACGGTATCACAAGCTCTAATACTGGCAGTTAACCGTTTAGCTACTTGCTTCAATAATTCGTCACCATTATCGTGTCCTAACGAATCATTTATCGCTTTAAACTTATTTAAGTCTAAGAATATGAGCGCAAATTGGTGCTTATGCCGCTTTGCCCGTTTACACGACTGCACCAGCCTATCTTGCAACAATAACCGGTTTGGTAAACCGGTTAGCGCATCGTGGTGCGCCAAATGGTTCATCTTTTTCCTCAGTAAACGGGACTCAGTCACATCCTGAAATACCAGTACGGCACCTGCTATTTTATCGCCACGTAAAAAGATAGGTGAGCAACACACCTCGATAGCAAAGTCTAGCCCCAGGTGATTACGAAAGCAGATTAGTTCATTTAAACAGACCGTTTGTAACTCCGTCATTGATTGGCGCATTGGATCATCAATTGGTTCTTTGCTGTCTTCTTGATACAATGGCACCACTTCTTCAAAATCCTGCCCTTTTACCTCATCAGTTAACAGTGCCAGTACAGCTTCCGCCACAGGATTCATAAAAGTAATGCGATTATTGATATCTGTGCAAATCACACCATCGCCCACTGAACTTAGTGTAATTGCCAATAATTCATGCTGCTTTTGCAACTCGCTTTGTTTATCGACATCCACTAGCTGACCCAAATAAACACCTGCTAAATGGGTGTGATTGAGACTTACTACCAATTCTTTTTGCTTGCCTTCAAAATTGCTCAATTTAAAAGAAAGCTGTTCAAAATCTTCCCCCTCACTTTGCCACAACATAAAACGCTCAAAGCTTCGCTCATCAATTAAGCCTTTTAAACCAACGGCAGTAAGATCTTCCTCTTGTACTTCAAGTTGACCACAAAAGCCTTGGCTTACCGCGTACAAAGTGCCATTTTCACACACTAAAAACTGAGCATTTAAAGATTCTCTAAATACTTCATAATAGAGTTCACCATGCTCTCCAAAACCAATTTCCTGTTGCTTTTTACGTGCCAAGTAAATTACACCAGCCCCCAACACCACAGCCATTACAAAGCCAGTTATCGCAAGAGAAAAATAATTAAATAGCTCAATCAATGACTCATTGCCATAGTGCCCAGCTTCGGTGAATAACCAATTTTCAACAAATTGACTAATTTGGATACCAAATGACAAACCGACTAGGAGAAAAAAAAAGCTAAGTAAAAGTTTTTGAGTGAGTCGATTCATATACGTTCGCGCGAAATCACTAAGTTAGAAATGAATTTGCAATATTCACTAAGCGTAGACACTGTTGTGCAACTTTTACAGTAAGAGTCAACAAATAGATTATTTATATTTCTGGAATTTAATTGGCTTTTGTCCTAAATCTAATAGGGGTGAGAATATCGGAAACAGCCTATGATGACCTTAAGCGACGACACAAAAGTTGTTGAAAACTTTGTTCGGGTGGCACAAATAATCGCCAATTTAGAATCCATATTAACGCAAGCCAAAAATCTTTCATTAACCGCAAAAAATGCACGAGTAGTTGCATTAAGAGCGGGTGATGCTGCGCTTGGATTTAAACCCATCACCAACTTTATCGATGAGTTTTCGGAGCAGACCATTAACTCGACAACTAAAATAGCAGACCTATCTAATCAGCTATTTAATAAGGCACTTAAGTTGGTTCGTAGTAGTCAATACTATCATCAAATGACCATTCTAAAATCGCAGGTGAAATCAAGCCAGGTAGAGGCCATGTACCAACAGGCGTTGAAATCACAGCGACGCGCTGCATCGCAATTATCTCATGCACTGAGCGAGCTTGAGAACCACTTCGAAGACATTCAAAAACAAATGCAAAGTGCAGAGTACATTGCCGTCACCAGCCGTGTTGAAGCGACTAATGCCGGGGATTTTAGCGACAGTTTGCAATCTGTATCTGACTTTATCGCCAGCGCTGCCAAGACGATTAAAACAGCGGTTGTCTATAACTTAAGTGAAATCCATACACTACGGGGAGTACTAAGGTGAAACTAGCGGAATTATACAAAGCCAAAACACACAGCTGGATGATGCTTGAGTGCAATGGTTCAGCAATAAACACTCAGGGATGTGTCAATCAGTACTTTGTTCACACTCAACACGAATCCATGCTTATGGACCCTGGCGGAATAGAGCTTTTTTCTCCGATGTTAGCGGCTATTTTACAACATACTGAACTCGACAAATTAACGACCTTGTTTGCCTCTCACCAAGATCCCGATATCATTGCCACGCTCAGCCTATGGGATAAGGCAATTTCTAACGCGACATTATATGCGCCGGCACTGTGGGATCGATTCATAGAACATTTTGATCTCGACAACCTGCACTTCGAAGGAATAAATGATGAAGGCGGTGAAATTCAACTAGGCGGTGTGCGTTTGCGATTGCTTCCCGCCCACTATTTACACTCAGCAGGCAACTTTCAACTTTACGACCCAGCTGCAAAAATCCTTATGAGTGCCAATGTTGGCGCAGCAATCAAAGCACAAAATGATGCCAAATATGTAGAAGATTTCTCAAAGCACATCAAAGAAATAGAGCAGTTCCATAAACGCTGGATGCCTTCCAACCAAGCCAAATCAAACTGGATTGCACGAGTCAAAGAGTTAGATATTAATATCCTCGCACCAAATCACGGTAAGCTGTATCAAGGGGAACAAGTGCAAGAGTTTTTGGAATGGTTCGACAAGCTGGATGTTGGTAGTGCTGCAAAATAACCCAAACTGACATTCTTAGCACTTCTTTACATGACCCAACGTATACTGGAGGCTGCGCTCAACAGCAGTGAGCGCACATGTGGGTAAGCTGTTATTGCGCGAACCTTAAACTAGAGTTGTAAAAATCAATATATGTCAATTTGAAGGCTTCGTTCTCTCCTATTAGGCTCGCTGAAGTAGTTTATTCCAATCTGAAGAACACCTGTTCTGACCCCGCACTAATTGAGTAAAAGCACGTGAAATTTAGCGAGTAAAACTCTCAACGAATATGTTTGCATGGTAAAGTAGGCAAAAAATTTATAATTTGATGCCGTGCGTATACTCAACTTTCTCAAACAACTAGGTTTAATTAGTATTATGACAATCAGTACAGCAGTCAGTGCCAGCGACACCCAAATAGACTTTCGCGAAGTAATTGGACAAAAGCTCATGCTGGACTTACGTTATTTTTGCCAAAACACCGCACCAACACACTGTCGCCAACCAATGACAAAATTGCCGCCCGAATTAGCGTCATTACTCAAACAGTACCACATCGGTGGCGTGATTTTGTTTGCCGAAAACGTACAACAAACCGAACAAATAGTGTCTCTGACCAAAGATTTACAACGAGCAAGTGACACGCCCTTATTCATTTCTATCGATCAAGAAGGGGGTCGCGTAGCCCGAATTAATCGAGCTGAAGCCACTTCTTTTACTGGCAATATGAGTATTGGCGCCACCTATAAAACACATGGTGAGAAATATGCGACGAGTGTCGCTACAACTATTGCCAAAGAACTGAGTAGCCTTGGGATCAATGTAAACTTTGCCCCGACCGTAGATGTCAACGCCAACCCATTGAATCCCGTCATCAATGTGCGCTCATTTGGCGAGAATCCAGGAGAAGTCGCGATATTAGGCGCTGCACAGGTTAAAGCATTTGAACAGCACGGCGTCATTTCTGCGCTAAAACACTTCCCTGGCCACGGTGATACTCACGTCGACAGTCACACCGGATTGCCAAAGGTTGCACATACTCTTGCACAGATAAAACAACAAGATTTGTATCCCTTCGAACATATTATTAGGCGACAGCAGCCGGGCATGATCATGACTGCCCACATCCAATACCCAGCCCTTGATAGCAGTACTGTGACAAATAAGCAGGGGGAAAAAATGCTCCGTCCAGCAACCATGTCTAGGGCAATTATGCATGATCTGCTCAGAGGGAAAATGAATTATCAAGGTGTCACCATCACCGATGCACTTGATATGGCAGGGATCAGTGATTTTTTCTCACCGCTAGACGCTGTAATCGAAACGTTCAAAGCTGGGGTTGACATTGCCTTGATGCCAATCCAAGTACGCACACCTGAAGACATCAAAGCATTTCAATCTTTTTTCAGTGCACTGCATGAAGCTGCACAGTCAGGTCAACTGGACCAACAAGAACTATTGCTATCCAAAGCACGCATAGACAAATTAAAAGCGTCATTCATCAATCATAATTTGACACCCAGTCCAGCCATCGCAAAGGCGACCCTTGGCAACCCACAACACCGAAAAATAGAAGCAGATTTAGCGTTGGCCGCCATCACTGAGGTTAAAAATAAGGCATTGTTACCTTTGAACATCAAAGACGGTGCACATATTCATTTAATAATGCCTGATAGGCAAAAAGCCACAGCCCTAAAACAAGCTTTACTCAGTGAAGTCGACAAAGATATCAAGATCAGCCTTACCAGCTTACAAGCATTCAAGCCTGAACGAGCAAAAAATGCGATTTTAGCAGCCGACTGGGTGATCAGTGCGCATGCTTCACCACAGCAAAGCGCTGCCGAAATTGGAGGGATGGATGACCTTGTTGAACTTACCGAATATGAAGTATCAAAGCAGCAGCAACCCAAGGCACTATTAGAGCTCATGCAATATGCTCACTCTCACCAAAAAGCGAGTATATTTATAAGTTTGCGTGCACCGTACGAAATTGCAAAATATGCACTATACAATCAGGCGATTTTAGCAAGCTATGCCTATAATGTGGATGTAGCAACAGAAAATGATGTGCGCGGGCCTGCCTATACTGCACTTGCAAAAGTGATTGTCGGTAAAGCTAAAGCGCTTGGGCAATTGCCAGTGAGCATTAACCTTGAGTGATAGGCAATGTCCAAGTACAAGCCCCGCGTAAATATAGAGACTTCTACAATTTAGTGAGGGCAATATGGATCCAAAGGCGTCCTTAACGGCACCTAACGCGATTCGTGAAATGATCAGAGCCGGAGACTACTCAGGTCCAACAAATGGGTTTGTGCCCGGCTTCACACAATGTAATATTGTGATTTTACCTAAAGCATATGCTTTTGATTTTCAAAAGTACTGTCAGAACAACCATGATTGCTGTCCGTTACTTGCAACCAGTATCAATGAAGGGGATTTTCGCTTAGATCCGCTAGGCAGTAATATTGATATACGCAGCGATGTGCCAAAATATCGCGTGCTAAAAGACGGTCAGTTGGTTGATGAAGTCACCAATATCACAAAAATTTGGCGAACAGACTTTGTGACATTCGCGCTTGCAAGTTATGTTGCATTTGATTACGTTCTCAATACATTTGGCTTTGATACCTCAACTTCGAGCCCCGCACATACTTTACCCATGTACATCAGTGATATTCCAAGCCAGCCCGTTGGCCCTTTTAAAAGTAACAAAGTCGTTTGCTTAAGACCAATGGACACCAAAGAGATTATTCGGGCAATTCAAGCAGGCAGCATCAGTCGCGTACCACATGGGATCCCTGTCCACTTTGGCAACCCCGCCGACATCGGTATCAACAATCTCAGCAAACCCAATTTTGGTGACCCCATCTTTATCCCTGAACACAAACAGCCTGTATTTTGGACAACCAGTTTAACCGCTCATCTCGCAATTACCCGCGCAGCGCCAGAATTGTGTATTATCAATAGTCCACAACATATGTTGGTCACTGATAGGCCGGATATGGATCTGTTAATACAATAATTAGAAAGTAGGTTGGCATGTTATTAAACTGCGATTTGGGCGAAAGTTTTGGTGCTTGGAAAATGGGGCTTGATGTCGATGTCATGCCCCATATTGATATGGCAAATATTGCATGTGGCTTTCATGCAGGCGACCCAAGCGTTATGGCGCAAACTTTGACACTTGCTAAGGAGCACTCAGTTAGTATTGGTGCACACCCAAGTTACCCAGACTTACAAGGATTTGGTCGGCGCTCATTGAATATGGCAAAACAAGACCTGATCCATTGCATTCACTATCAAGTTGCCGCACTTGAAGGCATGGCCAATATAGCTGGCATGCAGCTTACCTATGTCAAACCACATGGTGCCCTCTATAACGACATGATGCGCGATACATCTATATTAGAAACATTGCTCGAAGCGCTAAGCCTTTATCCTTCAAATCTCAAGTTAATGCTACTCGCCACAGCACAGGCAGAGCAGCACCAAAACTTAGCAAACCAGTATAAAGTGGATCTTCTGCTTGAAGCCTTTGCGGATAGGCTTTATACCGATGATGGATTGCTTACACCCAGAACACAGCCCAATGCCGTGCACAATGAAGAAAAATTGCTGGAGCAAGTTGCCCTACTTGCTTCAAAACAGTCTGTTTTAACAGCCACAGGGAAAACACTATTCTTACCCGCTGATACACTTTGTGTTCATGGCGACAATCTGCATGCGATCAATCAAATTCAAAAAATTAAAAACATTCTCAGTGCCCGCACCTAGATAATTCAAACAATTAAGGACAAATATGGAGTTGTTAACTTCGCGCCTAAGGCTAAGACCTTTGAGCCAACAAGATTGGCCGCTTTTCCAAGCATTAAACCAAAACCCTGAAGTCATGAAATTTGTCGCAGATATTCAACAGTTAAACGAGATTAAAGCCAATTTCGATCTCCGTTGTAGCCCATGGCACAAAAATACAAACGCTTGGCTCACACTAGTTATTGAGCGACAAGATACGGGAGAACCCATTGGTTTACATGGGTTTAAAACGATTTCTGACCCCCCTGCTATTGCTGAACTTGGTTTTATGCTTTGCCCCAATCATCAGGGGCAAGGGTATGCCTATGAGGCGTCAATGGCTGTTATTGAAAACGCATTTAAAGTACACAACTATGACACGCTCATGGCTACAGTGACAAAAGGAAATGCCGCATCAGAGCAATTACTGTATAAGCTGGGATTTAAAGTACACCAAGTCATTGAGAGAAACTATATGATTGGTGGTAACTTGTTGGATGATATTGAACTTGTCTTACACAAACCGGCTGCAAAAAAGCGCCACCCTGCGTAATTGGGTGGCGCTTGGTCCCTCAGAGATTTCGCTCAGAGGCTTGATATGTGCGAGTTAAAACGGGCCCGCATTTATGTCAGGAGACTGCCATAAACTAGACCAGACGAAGTTACCATGGATATAGTAGATCGTATCTCCATGGATAACGCCTCTGTCGTCCGACGCTCGCACATAAGGAACGCTGTTTGTCGGATCATCATAAGTTGCAATACTGCTACCAAGATAGGTCAAAGATCCGGAGTTTTCGGTATTCACTTCAAATGCAGCCAATTCATTGATGTTATCCCAAACACTTGAGTTATCGGCTAAAATAGTGGCTTCCCAAGATTCTACAGGTAATGTCATGCGAAACTCTTGGTCGCTCACCTTCACCCAGCTAAATGCGTGATGATCAAATTCAACTGGCGTATAACCGCCTGCAAATACATGCTCTTTAATCAAGGTTGGTGACGTCATGTTGCTTACATCAAACAAACTAACTTTTGCACCGATTTCAGGGAATACCGTATTTGATGTATCGTCATTGTCGCTGTCGATAACCGCAGGCTCTGATAGAAATGCGAAGTCTCCTACATTTTGACCAACACCAATTAATAAATTGTCTGATACAGGGTGAAGATATGCAGAATACCCAGGTATTTCCAGAGCACCCGCTATCACTGGCTCAGCCGGCTTCGATAAGTCAATAACATACAGCGGGTCAATGCGCCTAAACGTCACCACATATGCTCTTTCACCCATAAATCTTACCGCATAGATATTTTCTTCAACCATGCCATTTTCTTCAACTTTACCTATCGGGGTTGGCTGGCTTTCATTGGGCAAATTGGAAATTATCTCTAGGTTAGCGCCCTGTTGCTCCAACACAAATAGCTGATGGATCATACCTTTTGTTTCACTAAAGCGAGTTGTGACCAAACGAAGCTTGTCTTCAAACTCACTAAGTCTAAAGGCAGCATCACTCACGTTTTGAACAATTGCAGGTTCAATCATGCCACCAAAGTTACTGCCAAAACCTAGCGATCCTGCAACTGCCCCTGATGCACTATAAGTGATATTGCCATCTACTATCGAAAACTTATGTAGCGCTGTTTGAGACAAGTCATCAAAACTTACAGCATCACTCGGCCAAAAACGTTTATGTAAATAAATACTTTGCTGAGATGCATACACACCATCTGTTGGTACATTGATACAGGTCGATTGAACGCTAGATGGATCTTGCAGCGAAATTTTAGTGATTGTAGTGATGGTATTGGCACTGTCTGTCACCACGGTATCTTCTGGAATATAACACGAACTAGGGTCAAATAAAGGCGATACCGCACCTGTTTTTAGGTCTGTGATCTTGGGCAATAATTCAGATACGTTGAGCTGATATAATGCTTGATAAACCGCCAAATCATCACTTAGCTCCGTACTGTAATTGGCATCAAATTCACTAATTACATACAACTCGTTATTGATCACCCTGCTATCTAGAATGTTGCCGTCAACACGATACTGCTTAAGTACTTGGGACTGTTCAGGCGTGGTTACGTCCGCAAAACTTAATTCAAATGTATTGAGAAAGGTGTTCGCTACCACTGACGTATCAGAAGCTGTGCTGCCCGACGCAGGGGAGGAATCCAAAGTCAGCACTGGATATTTAAATACAGAAGCCAGTCGCCCGTCGTTTAAGTAGAGCTCTTGCTGGCTATATAAATTCTCAGATGCCTCTATTCTTTCAACTTCTTCAATGCCTTGTTCAGTGCGTTTCATTACACGGACATATTGCTTAAATACTGCGTTTTGAGACAAATCTTGCCCAGAATGGGCAGCAATATACAAATAGTTGCCGTCGTATTCGATACGGTCCCCTTCATCTACACCCGATTCAACAACATTCGTAGATGAAAACTGATTACTTGACTCTCCCTCAGAGACTGGCGATGCATTGACAGGAGTTTCAAGGCTAGAATCATTTTTATCACTTGGTCGGCTATTCAAATAGACACCGTTTTTCAATAGTGAGCTAAACTCACTCGATGACGCTTTTTTCAGCTTTGCTGATGACTCACCCAACCAAGTTAATTCTGGTACACTTGTCGGTAATTTGGTCTCTCCCTGATCTACCTTGTTATCACTATTACTATCACTACCTCCGCCACATGCAACCAAAACAGGCAAAACAGCTATCGCAACGCCCGCTTTTGCCAGTGAAAGAGTAAATCTAGAGTAAAACATAGTTGTGCTCCTTGATTAAAAGTAACTTTACTTTAATACAGTGACACCATTCTTCTGTTATTTCGCTCGATCTATTTGTTATTTAATGTAACCAGTTCTGGTAATTACTAAAATTGCTGGTAAATTTAGCCCTAGGTTTTACAGGAGTAAATTGATTGAAACAGTTTTCTATTTTGCTATCTATCTGTTTTTACTTATTTAGTACTTACAGTGTTGCAAACTGCAATGAAAATGACGAACAATGCGCCGAAATTGGACGCTGGGAGTTTTCTGTTGCAGTTGGCGGCGGGATTGCGACAAACCCAGTGCGTGGTGGGGACAACATCCCACTTGTCATACTGCCCTACATTAACTATTACGGCGACAAGTTTTTTTTCGACAATACTACCTTGGGGTTCACTTTTACTGAGCAAGAGAAGTTCGATGTCAGTCTAATTGCACAGCTCAATACGGAGCAGGCCTATTTTGAGCGCTTTCACCCAAGTAATATCCTAGTAAAAAATACTTTTACAGCTGAGTCAAATGCCCCTCCGGTCACACCTTCACCTGGTAACCCGACAACAGATCCCAATAACTCTGATGAACCAGGCATCGGGACCGACAATGGAAGCGAAAATGGCGGAGACAGTGGCGGAGATAGCGATGATAAAGAGGACAAGGAGCCCACTCCTAAATCCATTACTATCGATAAAATAGCAAAGCGTGACTGGGCAATAGACTCCGGGATACTTGCTCACTGGTACTTCAAAAATGATGCAAAGATCACTTTTTCATGGCTCCATGATGTTACCAATACGTACCAAGGCCACCATGGCAGTATAGATTACAGTTTTGTTGTTCCGACAAATACGCAAAATCCATCTCGTCTGAGAGTTAAAGTCGGCGCAGAATACAAAGATAAAAGCCTTGTTGATTATTACTATGGCATCAGTCAACAAGACACTCAGTCTGAGCACTTCCTCTACGAGGGAAAGGCGACAGTAAACCCGTTTTTAGCTGTGGCTTTCAATTATAAGCTAAACTCAGATTGGCAATTAAAATTCAGTGCAAGGCACACTTGGCTGGGCTCTGGCATCAAGAACAGCCCACTTATTGAGCGTGATTATACCTCCAATATCTTTATCGGAGGGCTGTATGAATTTTAAATGGTCATGTGCTTTATTTATGTCTTCTTTGTTACTGATTGTGATCAGTGTCAAAGGCCATGCTCAGCAGTCTAATAAAGCAACTCTTAAGATTAAACCTGTGGTGTGTATGGTAAAGTCCATAGGCCAAGTCTGTGAGATGACAATCGCTGTTGATTGGACAATACCCAGTGCGCAAGATGTTTGTTTATACAAAGATAATGCACCATTGCAATGCTGGAAAAACCAGCGTAAAGCAAGAACAAACATCAGTATCGCCATATCTGAAGACATGTCATTTTCACTCAGAAATGAAAACATGCATGTTTTGGCTGAGCAAAAAGTAAAAATCAATGCGGCGGCAAGTCGAAAATATAGACGAAAATTAAAATCTGACTGGAGCTTTTTTTAATGGCTAAGGTAATCCTTGTTGAAGACGATGAAAGACTCGCAACACTGACTGGGCAATTTCTTGAAAGTAATAACTTTTCAGTGACTTTGGTGAATGATGGTGCAAAAGCTGTTGACGCAATTATACAGCAACAACCTGATATTGTTATTTTAGATATCATGCTTCCCAACATGGATGGCTTTTCCATTTGTCGAGAAATACGCCACGGTTACTCTGGACCCGTGTTATTTTTAACGGCAAAGGACAGTGATTTCGACCATGTTAGAGGGTTGGAAATTGGCGCAGATGACTATGTGATAAAACCTGTTGAACCCTATGTGTTACTAGCCAGAGTAAACGCCCTATTAAGACGTGGCGGAAAACAAGACGAGGGCTCTGACAATATTAAACTTGGCCAACTCGAGGTAGACAAGGCTGCTCGAAAAGCTTATTTGTCAGGCCAAGAAGTGGAGCTAACCAGCTACGAATTTGACTTGCTTTGGGAGCTTGCTAACAATGCAGGACAGACACTGAGTCGCGAGCATATTTACAACCAAGTTGTAGGTAGAGAATACGATGGTTTAGATCGCAGTGTCGATGTGCGCATTTCTCGATTACGTAAAAAGCTTGGTGATAACCCAGACCAACCATTTAGGCTTGTGACTGTGTGGGGTAAGGGATACCTATGCTCTAAATCTGCGTGGGATTAAGGCGATATGGTCCGCCTATTAGCGAGTCTCTATTTCTTTATTTTTGTCAGTATCATTGTCATAAACCAAAGCAGTGAATACATATGGCGAAATTGGGGCAACCAAGCCCCAAGTGAGTTGAGCTATGCAACACAGGTCGCGATTAATCTAAGAGATGTTTTAAACTCAGTAGGCGTTGAACATTACGACCAGAAGGAAACCCTAAATATCATCAACATCAATGATGTAGCTTGGTTTCCAGAGCAGCGCAAGGCACTTGAAAACGATGAGGTCGTGATCTCATTTGACAGCAATGATAACTATCAATTATCCATGCTGCTGTCCGACGATGAGAGTATCGTACAACTCGGTCCTTTCGCTCCTAATCGCGCTTCTTTTTTCACCAAATATGGCTTTAGATTAATCTCTTTCTCTGTTTTGGGCTTGCTATTAATCCTTTGGTTGCGACCGCTTTGGCGAGATCTTGAGCAACTAAAAGTGATCACAGAACAATTGGCGACGGGTAAACTCGATATCGCGACAAAGCCTTCGCGATTTTCTGCCATTTCTACACTAACTCAGCATATACAAAAATTAGCACTGCAAACGGCAAGCCTGATGCAAAATCAAAAACAGTTAGTGAATGCTGTATCGCATGAACTAAGAACTCCCCTTGCGAGGCTAAAGTTTGCACTCGCTATGCTTGCACCCAAAGATCCTCAGCAAGTACATGCAATGAATCAAGATGTCGTTGAAATGGAGCTATTGATTGATGAAATGCTCAGTTATGCCAGATTGGAATTTTCAGAACGTGAAATGACCAAAGAGCACGTCAATTTGAGTGAACTTGTACAGGAGCAAATTAATAAATCTGCCGCAACGTCCAGTAAAAAGATCACCCAAGCTGTTGAGCCAAATATCATTGTCAATGGTAATGACCACTACCTCGCTCGCGTATTACAAAACTTGCTGCAAAATGCAGAAAAATATGGCGATAAGCAAATATTTATTGAGTTAAGGTCTTTGCACCAAGGAGAAGTGATTTTATCAATATGTGACGACGGACCAGGCATACCAATAGACAAACGCGATAACGTATTTAGTCCTTTTACACGACTTGATACCAGTCGCAGCAAAGAAACAGGTGGCTTTGGACTAGGTCTGGCAATTGTCGCTAAAATCCTTGGCTGGCATAATGGCAAGTGTTGGATCGAAGATTCACAGTTTGGCGGTGCCGCGTTTAGTGTCTCATTGCCGACTATACTGAAACTTAAAACTTAACCGAGCGTCTTAGCACCTTTGTTTGTGCTCTTTTATTTTTGGTATCTAAACGGCGCTTTTGAGAACTTTTAGTCGGTTTAGTTTGTCGGCGCGTCTTTTCTACTTTGATTGCGTCTAAAATTAATTGTTTAAGCCGATTGAGTGCATCCTCTTTGTTCTGCTCTTGAGTGCGAAAAGTCTGTGCCTTTATCACAATTGTACCATCTTTATTTATCCGGCTATCTTTTAATGCCAACAAACGCTCTTTGTAAAAATCGGGTAAGGTTGAGCGCTTTATATCAAACCGCAAGTGTATTGCAGAGGAAACTTTATTAACATTTTGACCCCCAGCACCCTGCGCACGAATAGCCGTTAGCTCAATTTCCCAAGAAGATAGCTCCACATTGTTTGATAGTCGTAACATCTCAATCAACTAACCTTATTTGATACCTATTTATAAACGTGACAAATTGCGGCTTACATAACCATAAATAACCACAGCTTGTTATTGTTACGGCGGTATTATAGCAAAACAAATACGATCGAATGGACTATTTGTAGCAAACTTAGGTGCTAAATGTAGGGTATTTAATCTGTGTTTCAGTAAAAATTAAATACCCAGATACACTTAAACAGTGCGTGTGGCTATAGCAGGAGACAACTGAGCAGCTCTAATTGCTGGATATAAAACAGCTACTTGTCCCAAAATGATGGTGCAGATACTGCCATAAAATAGGTAGCTTAATGGTATGGTGCCAAGCTCAAACGCATTGCTGAATACATTGTTTAATACAATAGCTGCACAGACGCCAATTAAGATGCCTACCAAACATAGAACTACATTTTCCAAGACAAAATACCGGATAATCTGACCTCGACTAGCCCCCATTGCCCGCCTAATACCGATTAGTTTAGTGCGCTTGACAATGCTATATCTGGATTGCCCATAAATTCCCAGAGCAGTGACAATCAATAGACCAGTGATAACACCAAATAAGGTCTTACTGGCGGCATTTTCAGCGCTATATGCCCGTGATTTAACTTCCGTAAAGGTTTCAAAATTATCAACTTTTCTGCCGTGTAAAGACATCAGATACGCTAACGTTTGCGTCAAAATATCATCTTGTTGGCCCGGCACAGTTTTAACCACATAGTGAACTATGCTATCAGCCTCTTTTACTGGGGCCAACACAGCATGCTCAACTACAACCCATGAAGGCCAGGCTGCTTGTAGTGTGTCTATCACACCAACAACGCGCTGAGGCAGGTTATTGATGTAAATAGTCTTGCCAACTATTTGCTCCCACTGCTCCGAAAACAGAGATCTGGCAAGCGCTTTAGTCACCATAATATCAATCGCATTTCTGTAGCCTTCAGTGCGCACACTCAACTCTGCGCTGGGGCTAAACTCACTTCCCGCCACCAGCTCTAAACCAAACGCTTTTAACAGATTCAAATCACCTCCATAGTAACCCGAAAACGTATCGTATTTGGTATCAGGGTTTACTGCTACCTCAACCAATCGACCCCAGCCACTCAAAGGGATCCCCGATGATACTGACGCATTCTCGACACCAGGAAAAGCACGAATGTTGGCAAGATCTTGATCTAATAATGCAGGTTGCGCAGCTTCCTCTACAGGCAAGTTAGCGGCAACATAAAACACATTTTGTTCATCCAGTCCCGAAGCTCGCGCGATAAACTCTCGCTTGTCAAAAGCTAGATAAATCGCATTCACGAGTATTGTAAAGGTAATCGCCACTTGTAGAATAAAAAGTAAAGCAGCCGTATAGTTGCTTTTCAGTGACTTGATAATAGGTAATAAGTCCTTCATTTTTATTATCTCCTTTACAAGCTCTTTAATTGCGTTGCCGGCTGAACATTAATGGCCTTAACTATGGGAAACATACCAAAAACTAAGCTTGATAAAATAGATAGCAATACTGTAGAAGCCATCAACTCGCCACTCATAGTCATAATATCTTTACTCAAATGCGTATAAAGCTGGCTAGAAAGAAATAAACAAATCTGGGTAAAGACTAATCCCAAGATGCCGCCAAATAACCCTATCGCTCCGGTTTCAATAGTATATTGATGAACCAAATCCAGGCTACTTGCCCCAACAGCACGACGCAAGGCGACTTCACCAGCTTTGCCCTGAAACTTGGTCATAATAATGCTCATGGCGTTTAATAAACACAGTGCAAAAAAACATATCGAAAGCCAAACCGCTATCTCGCTATCAGTCGAAAATGCGCGTCTTTCCTTTAAATACTCAGTGGGGGACTGTAATTTGTTTAAAGTGGGTCTTTGAAAGCGCCCCAACGCTTTTTGCTGTTCAACATACGACTGTAAGAAGTCCATATACTCTTGCTTTTCTAGCTCATTATTCAATTGAACCCAGAAGAACACCCACACGCATTCAGATGCCCACAACGCTTTCACTGACGCATTTTCGGGATCTTTCCAGCACTCAAATGCCTGTACATTTGACGACCAAAGCTCCAAATTTAACTGTGTTTGAAACGGGATAAAGATATCTCTTGGCGCTTTAAACGCACGCATGGACTCACCATAAAAACGAGGCAGAATAGCCCAATCGTCTAATACACCGACAACTGTGTATTGATGTTCGCCAAGTTGCACAACGCGCCCCACAGAGTTTTGCCCATCAAACAGTTCAGCGTTGAGCTTTTTAGAAATCACGACAACTTGTTCACCACTGTCGTCACTGCTTTTAGGCCAACTTGAACCATACAAAAAAGGCACTTCAAATGACGAGAAAAAGTCTGTCGTCGAGCTTCTGACGAAGGTCATTTTTGCATCAACGGCACTTTGCTCTGGCAGCTTTAACATGTCCTTAAATCCCGCAATCGGGATATGTGCTTGCGCTTCATTGTGATTAATTAAGTTAACAGCATCTTGCACTGACATATAAATAGGCGGGTTTTCTTCGTTTCGGTTGCGATAGGCAGCTTCCGGACTCCAGTTGTTTAACCTTACCAGAAATACTGAGTCCGACTTTGAAGGCAAGGGATCCTTGGTCATCATATGATTGATGGTATAGGTTGTCATTGTCGCAGCAATACCGACGGCGATTACAATAACCGCCAGTAGACTCATATAGCGCGTTTTCCACAAGCTCAAAAAGGCAAGTTTGGTGTAGTAAGTTATCATAACAGGGTCACCTTTATGCGATTTCTTGAGCGCAGTGTTCTACTTCACTAATGACACCATCCTTTACTTCTATTATTCTGCTGGCTTGTGTTGCCTGGTCTAGATCATGCGTTACCATAATGATGGTAGTCCCTTGCTTATTTATTTCTTTAAGCAATGACATCACTCCATCAGCCATTTTGGAGTCCAAATTACCGGTCGGCTCATCGGCCAAGAGAAACGCTGGAGAGCCAGCCAACGCTCTAGCAATTGCAACGCGTTGCTGCTGTCCCCCAGATAACTGAGCGGGAAAATGCTTTTGTCGACTAACAAGCCCTACCTGTTCAAGGGCTTCTTCTACTCGCTGCTTTCTCTGTGCGGTCGAGAGCTTTCTATAGCGCAAAGGCATTTCAACATTGTCGTAAATATTAAGTTCTGGTATTAAATTAAAGCTTTGAAAGATAAAGCCTATTTTCTCATTCCTGAGTTTTGATTTAGCTTTATCTCTCAATGTAGAAACTTCCAAGCCATCCAGCCAGTATTCACCTTCACTGGCGGTTTCGAGTAACCCAGTAATGTTAAGAAAGGTTGTTTTTCCTGATCCCGATGGACCAACAACAGCGACAAACTCACCTTGTTTTACTTCTAAATCAAACGGACACAGCGCCCTCGTTTTGATCGTATCTGTACGATAAGTTTTAGCCAACTTGCTCATTCTTAACATACCTACCCCCTATTGAACGATTCTCACACTTCCTGCTTCATTGAATACGCTTAGGTCAGAAATAACCACTTTCTCGCCCATTGCCAGACCAGAAATAACTTCGACTTGTCCTAAACTCCTTGAACCCAACTTTATGGACTTTTTCACTGCCATGTCATCTTGCACAACGTAGACATAGCGTCCACCTCCAGATTCGGTAAACTGACCACGAGGTAAAAAATGTACATCATTTTTTTCCTCTAAGACGACTCGGCTGGTCAACCTTTGATTTTGCCTCAACCCTTTGATATTTTTGTCTTTAAAGCGAATTTTCCCCTCCACTTGACCACTGACAATTTCTGGAGAAATGGCGGTGAGTTCACCTTGATAGGTGGTGCCATTGAGCATCAGCTCAGCCCCCATGCCTAACGCCAAGTCATCGGCATAATTCTCAGGGATATTCACTTCCACTTCGTATTGAGACAGATCGACAACACTCAGCAACGGTTGGTTTTTAGTCACCGAGTTTTTTTGTTCAACCGTTAAATTCCCTACAATGCCTGATACGGGAGACACAATAGATAAGGCTGCCACCTGCCTTTGCAATTCGTTCACAATCACCTGCTGCGCCTCAAGCTCCAAGGCGCGCGTTTTAATTTCAAACTTTTGACTTTCTTTCAATAATGCGACTTCTTTAATTGCTAAGCGGTGTTCTCGCTCTGCATTTTCCAAGTCATCTTTGGCTTTTTGATAATCAATATCGCTGACAACCTGATTTTTTTGCCCTTCTTCATTTCGGCGCATTTCCCGCTTAGCAGCGTTTAAGGCTACTTGCGCTTTTCCAATATAATTTTCTTGTTCAAGATCCTGCTTTTTTACTTGAATTTTTTCACGCTCAAGCTGCGTTTTCAGGCGCGTTAGTTCAGATTTTTCTTGTGCTAATAAGCTCGTCAACTCAGGGCTATCTATTAAAGCGAGCGGCTCCCCAAAATTAACGGTATCCCCGGGGGTCACTAGGTAAGTCACTGTACCTTGAGCGGGGCTATACAATGTGGGGCGTTTTGCAGCAACGACGCGCCCTTGAACAGAGATATCACGTACGAATTGCCCTTTTTGAACTTCTGCAATGCGAATACTTTCAATACGCACAGCACTCTTTCCACTAAACCAAATTGATAGTTGAGGCACTATCAAAGTTAAAAAAATAACGATACCAACAGCGATAGCCAAATAGAGCTTATAGTTCCTTTTTTTCTCTATTTGCGTGTCCTGGGCACTAGTATCCGATATATATGTCATGTTACTTCCTTGAGCATTATGTTACTGCTTTTCATTGATTAAAATACACAACCAGCCCCAAAATGTCACTTAAAATAAACATTTTATTAAAATATAATATATGTAAGGGGCCCCCTTCATGTCCAAATACTTCTCATTTAACAAATTAATTAAAATAGCTGGGAAAATTTAGACTATGGGAATATTAACATGAACGTCAACGATGCGTAATTAGCATTAAATATTTAATGCAACAAGTTAACAAATTAAGTGTTTGAGTACGTAAATTGATATATGAAGTGATTATAAAAGATGCAGCTTCCATGCCGCAGCAAGTGCTTGGGAGTTTCTATTCGCGCAAGATTATCAGAGGATAAAAATACATCTATTAAACGCTTTTCCGTTACTTGAAGCAGCGTGTTTAATATAGCTTTTGCGTCAACACTGTCTCGCTATTGCTCACTGCTCGGCTGATAGCCTGAGCTAGGTTTTTGCCCTTTGCTTTAACAGATATGCTGGGTAAACCTGGTAGCAACACTTCAATACTGCACTGGGTTAGCGTGCCATGTAGTTTCGAAGGTACGTCATCAATATGTACTTTAACCTTACGTATGTTGGTAACATATTTAGCAAGTTGGGTACTGATCATTTTTGATATTTTCGCTTTCGCCACACTACCTAATGCTTTACCTGTCATTCTTAAGTTAAGTTTCATACCTTTGACCTCGCTCATAATTATTCATTTTTCACTACACTCTAGTGAAATTAATGATTGCGCCGTTGATTTAAATCTACTAAGGTGGAAACAAAGATAAAAGCTGATTAAATCTTATTTAGACATCGAAATTAACGAAGTATGATGAATATTAACTACAACCACCTTTATTATTTCTGGCAAGTCAGTAAATTAGGCAGCATTGCCGCAGCGAGTAAGGTACTGCACCTCACACCACAAACCATTAGTGCGCAAATAACTAGCCTAGAGCAACGACTGGGAAAATCGTTGTTTGTCCGGGAAGGAAGAGGGTTAAGGCTTACGGAGTACGGGCAACTTACCCAACAATATGCTAATGATATGTTCAATGTTGCGGAAGAGTGGTTGGAAACAACTCGAGGAGACCTCGATAATTTAAATCGCACTTTGAAAGTAGGCATTTCGGATGCTTTGCCAAAATCCTTAGTCTCAAAGTGGTTGTCTCCCCTCATTAAACATGAGCGCATCACCAATTTGCACTGTATTGATGGACAGCAATCAGAATTACTGGCGCAAATGGCAACACACAAAATAGATTTGGTCTTAGCAGATAAGCCACTTGATAGCTCCACACCGTTCAAAGCATTTTGTCACGAAATAGGTAAAAGCCAGCTAGGCTTCTACGGTAATTCATCATACTATTCTAAACTGAGCAAAAACTACCCTAGCACACTGAAAAATATGCCAATTATCTTACCTGCGAAAGCAAGCCCGGTTACCAATGCTATCCAGTATTGGCTCGAAGATTTAGAGATTGAAATGTCTGTCGCAGGTCATGTAGACGATAGTGCCTTGATGAAGTCACTGGGCCAGCAAGGGTTTGGTATCTTTCCGGCCCCACTGTCGATACGTGAAGAAATTGAACGGCATTATGATGTGACTTTTATCGGCAGCATTGAAAATGTCTATCAACATTATTATGCCTTTACACCTGATAGGCTGATTAAAGACAGTATTTATTCAGAGTTTGTGCAAAATGCTCAGCGTGAAGGTGAATAATGATATTTTACCCTTGTTCCTGTGGAAGTTGATAAAAAATGAATAAACCAAAAATCACAATTCACTACTGCGTATTGTGCCAATGGCTACTAAGAAGCGGCTGGCTCGCTCAAGAGTTGTTATCAACATTTGGCCAAGATTTAAAAGAAGTTGCACTTGCGCCAGCGAGTAAAGGTGTTTTTCAAATTTACTATGACAACGATCTGATATGGTGCCGTGTACAAGATAGTGGTTTTCCAGAAGCCAAAGAACTTAAAAGACGGGTAAGAGATAAACTCGACCCAAGCCGAGACCTTGGCCATATTGACAAGTAGCAAGACTCACTTAACAAACAACGCCCTTGTGTTGGTCAATTAAGAATAATAGCAAATAGCTTATTGGGGTGTATTCAATGAGCAAGGATTAAGTTATCAAAATTATGGCTATTTCACTGAGTTAAACTCGTTGAATTTACTGTGCGGTACAATAATTAAGGACCGCACAGGGAATTACTAATTGGTAGTCAAGGAGCGTTAATTACCTTCCCGCATCTCTTCGGATCTGCTCTAACAGCTCACCGTCTCTGATCAAACGCTGCATCACAGCCTGTACTTCTGAGCTACTGGCATTGTCGTACATAGCTAAGATTTCATTGGCCAATTGTTGCTTCATTTCTGGATTGCTTTCACCTGCTTGGTAATACTGCCCCATTAATCCTTCAGCCGCCATTGTCTTCATATATTTGTTTGGTTCTTTTTCGATAATATCCTGCAAAGATTTTGCTATTCGACTATCCACCACTGGAGAGTGAGCGACAACTTCGAGTGCTTGTACTTTTAATTTATCGTCAGCGCTGTTTCTACTGATCTCAAGTACCGCGTCGACAGTCTCATAATCGAACATTTCATCTTGTGTGCGATTTAAAATATACATATTCATTTGCAGTTGACCCATTGCCGACAGGCGCTCCTGTGGTGTGAGGGTTTGATCCAGCACCTTACCTTTTAAATCTTGACTGACTTTACTTGCGAACTCCGGATCAGTTTTTAGCTTCAGATCATAGTCTTTAGGTAAGTCTTCATAGAATCCATATACAGGATTATCTTCATTTCTCTTTTGGCGCTCTTTGCGCTCTTTTTCTTCCAGCACCGCTAGGATAGTTTCTTCCATCACATCACTGGCAGCCCCATTGCCGTAAGCTTGATTCTCGATATCCAACAGACGCTCTTCTAAATACTCAATACGCGCGATCAATGCACTGCTGTCCATTTCATCATAGCTTTTACTTTTAGAAGCTTTATTTATATGAGAAGGCTCAGTAGACACCTGACGCGTATTTACTGATGGTTGATGCTGTTCAACTTGAGCAGCCTCAACGTTAGTTTGAGAAGAAAAATGACTATACAGCGTCAATGCGAATGCAGCTGATGCAACACCGAGTGCAATATTACTTTTTGTTTGAGACATCTTGTACCTACACCTACCTTTTAGGTCTAAAATTAACACGCTTCCTTGAGCCAACGAATAACGTTGTAATCTAATCTATATAGACAAGACAAACTGTTAAAAGTTGTACACTAAATTTAGCCATACATCGAGGGTAAATTGCAAACTTTGGATAATATTAAAGCATTTCACTAATGATATAAGCACTTACCGCCACTCTGCATTTACTCCTCTAATATACTTAACATAATGAATTCACTACGTAGAACAATATTTCATGCAATCAAATAGACATAGAAGTTAGCATCCACTAGGGAGCGATTAAAACCACTGAGTTTATTCGTCACAAACAACACATGGGCGCGAATCTGCAAATTGTAATTGCAGCCACTGAAGCAAACATTGCAACGCGTTGCTTTGATGAGTTTGATGGGGTGTTACCAGAAAATAGGAGAATGGCATCGCGATGGGTTCAAACTGCATTTTTTTCAAGGCACCTTGTGTTATCAACTCACTCGCAATGACGTGCCACCCTAACGCTACACCCTGTCCATATTTTGCCGCTGTCAATGTATGCCCTACGTGGCTAAAGCCTCGATTTACTGGTTGGCTTGTCATATTTATTGACTGATGTGAAAACCAATTATTCCAGTCAATAATACCTGGCGCGTCTTCAATACCATGCTGATAGCTCAACAACTCAGCATTTTTGCCTAGCTCTTTTGCGTAATTTGGTGAACATACTGGATAAATCCACTCTGCGCCCAAGTGAGTACAGTTATACCCTTGATACTGCCCATGACCAAAGTGCAAATGCGCATGTACATGGTGACGATTAAAATCAATTAGCTGATCTTGTGCAATTAGTTGCAACTCAATGTGCGGGAATTGTTGATAAAAATCTCCCAGTTTAGGGATCAGCCAGTGCTCCAATAATGAGGGGATCACCGCAAGAACAACACGCTCTGTTGTGTTGGCTCGTTTGGTTGACTCTATGCCAAATTCAAGCAGATTAAAGCCTTTGTTAACATGATCCGCTAACCGCTCAGCTTCTTGAGTTAATGTCACCCCTTTTGACTTGCGATGAAACAGGCTCATCCCAAGTTGGGCTTCCAATAGTTTCATTTGATGGCTAACGGCACTCGGCGAGATATGAAGCACCCCCGCAGCAGCCGTAAAATTGAGCTCTTTCGCCACAATAGAGAAAGTATGTAATGCAGTAAGTGATAAATTTAAGCTGCTCATGATATGAATTTAGCTCACGTCAATTTGAGTTATTATCGCTTCTATTATTCCCCTGTCAATTACATACTTAAGCACATCTTTACTAAACCTTGTGAACCTAATGTGTTCGTATCACTTTTTGAGGAGAATCCATGTCTATCTACCAAGCGACTATTTTTTGGCAACGCCAATCAGAAGAAGTGTTTATTGATGCTAAATACAGTAGAGCTCATAAGTGGTCATTTGACGGGGGAGCCACTATTGATGCTTCGTCATCGCCTTCAGTGGTCCCGTTACCTTTTTCAAAACCAGACAATGTTGACCCCGAAGAAGCATTTGTGGCTTCACTTTCTAGCTGCCACATGTTGTTTTTTTTACACTTCGCTGCAAAGTCAGGTTATATAGTGGAATCTTATGAGGACAGTGCAACAGGTATTATGAGCAACAATGCGCATGGGAAAATGGCGATGACAGAGGTTATATTGAAACCTCGCATTAAATGGCAGCAACCAGAATCCATAGATAAACAGACAGTTGATAACCTGCATCACCAAGCCCATGAGGCTTGTTTTATCGCAAACTCCGTCTATACCGAGATAAAAGTTGAATAGCGACTCGTCTACCACAACACACGCAGCATGTACCTGTCTCCAGAGTGCACTGCTGCTTTCCAGCCAAAACACTCAGATACTTGCATGATAATTTTGCTGCCAAGCCCGTGCCCTGAATTTGTTCGTGTACAATCTCGTGCATTTTCAAATTCTAAGCCATGTTTCAAACACCTAACAATCAACTTTCCGTCACCATGTTGAAGCGCGTTTTTAGCCACTTGAGTTAATAATAACCAGAAGAGTTTTGGTTGGATTGTTTGCTCTGATATCTGCTCAGTTCCCAACAGCTCTATTTCGAGACCCCGTTGCGCCCACTGCTTTTGCCATCGAGATAATATCGGTAAAAGCGCTTTACACTCTAACTTAGCTTTGTTTGGCTGGCACAATAACAACACCGCATCCGCCGTCTCAGCCAACTCACGCTGCCCAGCCTCAAGTTCATCGATCACGTCCAGTGCATCAAGTGGTATATCATCAATTTGTTGGAGCCTACTTATGCTATTGTTTACTCTCGTGAGCGGTGTACGCACCTCATGACTTAAAAAAGAAGAAAATAAGCGCTCTTGCTGCTGTGCATGTAGTTGCGCAAACCTTGCCATTTTAAGTGAGGATTGGATTTCAGCTAACTCAACAAATCTAATTGTGTGCTCATTATCTTTTTCCAAGCTGTACTTTAGCACATTAATATCTAGGCTTATTGAGCGCCATATCCGCCACGCTAAAAACCCCGTAGGGAACAACATAAAGCCACTCAAAATCAAAAAAATAGGCAACAAACTGGGCGAGTTCTGATGAGAGAAAAAATGAATAACGTACAGCGGCTCTCCACTGTGCCCTTCACTTTTGAGTATATACATATCCCCAGTTGCACTTGGCAGGAGAAACGTATGTTCAAACTCCACATCATGTGTGCTCAATATATGTTGAAACTCAACGGGCATATTAGCCAGTATACCAATATACTTCTCGTCGCTTATCACAGGCATTGATAATTGGCCACTCAGCGCTAAATCTAAGTCCTGATACAGGTAGTGCTCAGTCGTGTCATCCCATGCAAAGTGATAAACCCAAGTTGCAACTTGGATCCAAAGGGCAATAAACACTACAAAAAAAATGCCTAGTCTGACTGTGAAATATCGCGCAAAGCTCTGTTGCTTAATCACCTTCGCTCCTTAGCACTACCCCCTGACTCTTGATAGTATGGATCAACTCCACTTCATCATGTTTAGATACATTGCGGCGCAGACGCGTTAACAATGATTTATACATATTATTGTTCACATCTTGATCAGGCCAGATATAGTTCAAGATCTGATCTTTACTTACTGGCATAGGGCTGTGGTTGGCCAGCAAGGATATAAGTTGCCACTGCTGCGGAGACAACACCAAAACTCGTTCGTTACGCTTCGCAATTTTCAAGCTAAAATCAACCTCTAAAGTATCTAATTTAAAAACCTCAGTGCGACTTGATGGCTTTTTTTGCGCTAATATCTTTAACCGAACAGCCAGTTCAGGTAAAGCAAACGGTTTAGTTATGTAGTCGAGCGCACCTGCAGAAAAAGCAGCGAGTTTATCGTCAAGTGATGTGGCAGCAGTACAAAATAATACCGGTACACCTTGACCCAATATCTGTGTAGATAGCAAACTCAAGCCACTGCCATCGGGCAGATCCATATCGAGGATCACGGCGTCATAATTAATATATTCCCTTGTTTTAGCAGCTATTTCTTTTGCACTCGAAATAGACGTGGCATAATCCACCTCGATATCCTCGCATTGCAAAAAGTCAATTAATTGGGCTGCCAAGGAAGTATCATCCTCTACCAGCAAAACGAGCATTAAACCTCTACACTGTTACCTTGTGGTTACCATGCCACTGATATTGTAGTGCCATCAAACAGGAGTCAACTATGCGAGTCACAAATATGTCTTTAATTCCGTTATTAGTAGCTGGCCTATGTATGTCAGGGTGTAATTCAGATTCAAGTTCTGGAGCTAATAGTCCCACAAATAGCAATACAGCAAACAATACAACAGCTCAGCCTCAACAATCGCAATCGCAATCTCAATCTCAATCTCAATCGCAACCAGAACAAACACATTCGACAATAGTCTTCACCAATGGCCGTATTTATACTGTGAATGAAAAAGCCCCTTGGGCTCAGGCAATTGCAATAACCGATAATAAAATTGTATTTGTCGGAACCAGTGATCAGGCACAACAATATATCGGTGACAATACCCAAGTTATCGATCTCAAAGGCAAAATGGTGATGCCAGGGTTTCATGATGTTCATATGCACCCTCTGGAATCAGGCTCTGACGCAACCCAGTTTACAATTCCAGAAGCAACTTCAGCGCAAACCTACATCAACTTAGTTGCAGAAGCCGCTTTCCAAAATCCGAATGCAGAATGGCTAATTGGTTACGGACACGCTATTGGCACACTATTAGAAATGGAAGATAACCCCATAGCAGTGCTGGACGAAGCGGTCCCTAATCGCCCAGTTATTATTATGGAACAGACGTCACATTCCATGTGGGTAAACAGTAAAGCGCTTGAGTTAGCAGGGCTTCATACCGAAAGTCTAGACCCTATTGGCGGCGTAATTGGCCGGGATGAGCAAGGTAATCTGGATGGTATTCTCTACGATAATGCTGGAAACCAGGTCATGGAGCTTGCCATGCGCTCACTCACCAATACCCAGCAAAACGATTATTTGGGACTGGTAGAGTATACGATGCCGGCACTTAACAAAGCTGGGATCACATCGATTAGCGATGCTAGAACATACTGGCAGCGTGGGCACTTAGATACTTGGCTAAAAATAGCGAATGAAGATAAGCTCACACTCAGAACACATTTGGGCTTGTGGGCATATCCGCAGATGAATGATGCCACTCAACTAAGTAAACTCAAGTCTCTCTACCAAGCCGATCCAGCTAGCTTGCTAAAGGTTAATCAAGTCAAATTTTATGTCGATGGGATATTGATCAATACTACTGCTGCAATGCACGAACCCTATCACCAAGATTGGTTAGAACTGGATGGTAACAAAGGGCTCAATTACTTCACGCAAGCTCGCTTAGAAAAGTATATAAAAGCACTTGAACCAACAGGCTTTGATTTTAATATCCATGCAATTGGAGACAGAGGTATACATGAAGCGCTCAACGCCATAGAAAATGCTTCTACTGGCGCAGCTCGACACAGATTAACGCATTTAGAAGTCGTTGACCCTGCTGATTACGCACGTTTTGCCAAACTTGGTGTAATAGCTGATGCGCAGGTTGCAGGTGACTTTACCGACCCAAGTCACTGGCCAGAAAATATCCCTTTACTTGGTAGCGAGCGCTCTCAAGATTTAGTGCCAATAAAAAGCTTGGTAGAGAATAATGCAACCCTCACATTATCTAGTGATTGGAATGTCAGTCCATTTAACCCCTTTATTGGTATCAGCAATGCAATGACGCGCACGCCACAGGCCATTACGTTAACGCAAGCACTTGAGGCCTACACCCTTAATAGCGCCTTTGCCATGCGACAAGAACATCTGGTCGGCAGCCTTGAAGTCGGTAAACTTGCAGACTTAATCGTATTAGATAGAAACTTATTCGATAGCACGGTAAAAGAAATAGCCAATACCCAAGTCGTGATGACGCTACTTGATGGTGAAATCGTTTATCAAAAATAAGCAACACTTTAATAAGGGGCGTAAGCCCCTTTTATTACATCAAAGCAACAACCCCTCCGTTAAAATCAGTTTTGATTACCACTAAATTACGAATAAAGTCACTTTTTTACTCTTACAACACAGACTAAACACTTACTCAACAATCTGATTGCGATAAATTACATTTTATTGTTTAAATATACTGAATAAAGGCTAGGTTCTTTTAAAATAGACAGTGTTACCATTGCGCAAAATTTAAACCTGTATTATCTATAAGTTACCCATACCATGTTCAAAGCATCCGTAATATCAAGAATATCAGTCGGATACACGGTAGTTCTCCTGGCAATGGTTGCCATCAGCGTTTTTTCTCTTTTCAGAATGTCTGAGATCAACAGTAATTTGAAAAAAGTCACACAAGTAGCTCAACCAATTGATATAAAAGTAAATTCTGTAGAAAGTAAGCTGGACCAACTCAATTTATCTGTTTATCAGCACTACCATGCAGATACCATTTCTGAACAGCTAAAATTGGAAGGTTCCATCAATGCATATCAGAAAAAGATCCAGCAGCAACTTGATGAAATGGCTAGATTGTTTGCCGATCTGCCAAATAATGATGAAAAGCTACACGTCGTTGAACAGTTTGAAGCAAGCAAAGCGCAAGTATTTAATGCACAAAAGAAATCAATGAATGTCGCAAGTGCCGCGCTGAAGAACAAAGCCACCTTAGAGCAGTACCAGAGTCAGGTCCGCCAGCTAGATGAGCAGCTGGGGAACATAACAGAACGATATAAGCGCTACAGACAAAATCAGCTAATTACAGCATCTTTGAGCCAGCTAAGGTACGGCATTTCCATCGCAAAGCAGTATCTGCTTATCAACAACTTACAAGAGCTTCAAGCACTATCAAAAGAGTATAAACTGTGGCTAGATGATTATGTAAAAAGTGGCTATCAGCTGCAAACACTGTCGTCAAATACCACATTACAGCGCAATATTCTTACGCCAATGGGGACAGTCGCCACTGAACTAGCTTGGATCATAGGCAAACAAGATGGTATCAAATCACTGCAAAGCAGTTACCTATCAAGTAAAAATGTGTTGATAGACAACCTAAGTCAGGTAGAAGCCGGTTTACTACAACTAAAATCTGATATGGCACACATTAGCCAGCTCAGCCAAACCTTTAGTGCAACCGTTGAGGCACAAACCACCGCTTCGGTTGAATCTAGCTTCACTTGGATTTCTTTGGCGACACTGACCACCCTCATGTTTGGCATCTTAACGGCCTTTTATATTACCCGCAGTATTAGCCGGCCATTGAAGCAAACTGTGGCTGACATCGAAAAACTAGCGACAGGAAACCTGGGAGAACAAATTACCATCGCTGGTAAAGATGAATTCGCACAACTTCGCCAATCGCTGCAAAGTCTAAGGGTTGCTTTTGTTAATATCATTACTGACATTAAAACCCAATCCGAACACATTAATGAGTCAGTTGACACTTTATCAACCAGTGCCCAGCACACAACCACCATCGCCAATCAGCAAAAAGATCAAACGACTCAAGTTGCCAGTGCAGTTCTTGAAATGACAGCAACCTCCAGTGAAATCTCAGATACCGCCGAACAAGCCACCCAACTTATGGCTCATGCAGATGCACTAGCCACTCAGTCACAGGGGTTAGTGCTCGAAAACCAAACCCTCAGCGAACAGTTACGCGGTGATATGACCTCTGCAGCAGAGGTTGTTGCATCTCTTGACCAAGAGTGCCGTCAAATTCAAGAAGTTGTCAATGTCATCGATACCATTGCCGATCAAACCAACCTGCTGGCACTCAATGCAGCCATAGAAGCGGCTCGTGCAGCTGAGCACGGCAGAGGATTCGCTGTCGTTGCCGACGAAGTCCGAACGTTGGCGATGCGCACACAGACCTCCACTGAACAAATTCAAAGCAAGATTAACCAGCTCCTTTCATCTTCGGAGCTCGCTGTAAAAGCGCTTCACAGTTCTGTTGAGAACACTGAATCTTGCACGCAAATGGCTAGAGAAATTGATATTCAGATCAAAGAGTTTGCGCAGGGCGTAAGCAATGCACATCAGTTAAATGAAGTCATCGCCGAAGCGGCCAAACAACAACATATTGCAGCTCAGGAAATCAGTACCAGCATCGAAAACATCGATGGGTTGTCGTTACAGACACTAGATCAAATTCAACATAATAATGCCGCAGCCACAGAGCTGGATAAAGCTTCTGGCGCTCTTGTATTGATGAACGAACAGTTTAAGGTGCAATCAAAATGATCAAAGCTAGACTAATATACCTCATTGTTTTTCTGTTTGCTTACCCAGCTTTTGCCAGTGCCAAGCAACAACTTGATCTTTATACATGGCGCCAACAAGAGCAGCTGCTATGGGACAAGATCAATCGCCAAAACCTTCTTAATGGCATTCAAGTCAATGTAAAAGTCATCGACTTTGATACTTATCAGGCACATATCCAATTAGCGGTTCAAAATCGTCGCGTCGACCTATTCCAGTGGATGCCAGGGGCTGCTGCCCTTGCACCATTGATTGAACACGGCGTGATCACAGCACAGTCATCTCCACCAGATTCTATTAACCCAAACGCACTACCTGCTGCAACAGGTGCTGATTCTAAAATCTATGGTGTCCCATTTGCCATGCAACTTGAGGGCATGTTGATCAATCAAAAGTTGCTCGCCAAACATGGTCTAACAGTTCAGCCTCGCACCATATCGCAATTGGAAAGTTTATTTGCACAACTTAAAAGCCACAATGTGACACCACTCCAAATGGCTAGTGACCAATGGTATCTGTCACAAGTCGTTGCCGAGGTCATGACTGCGGGTCTACTCAACGCCTCTCGCGCTAAAGAGCTCATTGCTGGTCAAGCGTGTTTTACCGATTCTGACTACCTCAACATACTCGAAACATTAAAGCACTGGTATGCTAAAGGCTATATCAACCAAAATGTTTTAACACAAGACTATCACGGTATGGGGACCAGCAAAGCGCTGGGGAACTCGGCGATTGCACTTGATGGTGGCTGGCGTGCAGGGCCAAACTCTGTTTTCTACCAAGTTGATAAAAGTTACCAAATCGAATTTTGGCCAGTACCAGGCGAAAGCGGACATTTCTATGGCTTTGCAGATGGTACCTATCAAATCAATGCGAAAAGCAAACAGGCAGAACTTGCTCAAAAAGTGCTACATTTTACTACCACTAAAACATTCGCCAACTTATTTGCCAACACGCTAAATGAGATCCCGGCTTACGGAGGACAGGTGCAAATTAACAGTGCAAATTTGCGTGCTCAAGCAAAACTGCTTAACGAGCAAAGTTATGATGCAAGTTTATTTACCGCTCCTTCATTAAATCAAGGCACACCGAGTTACCAACAACTCGTTGCAGAAGCAATAAAGCAGGTATTTTCCGGCAGCTCGGCTCAACAGGCGGCTTTACATATCCAACGAGGTCTGAATAGTTGGGATTATGTCGGTGCTAAAAGCTGTACCATTTAAATCCCCCCCTCACAGGCAGCATTTGAGAAGAGGTAGATTACGTGGCGAGAATAGGTCGATTGTTATTAAACTAAAAACATCCCTAAATGCACATATCTAACCTTTGCTCAGTGATGCCTGTGCTCTTTAGTAAAAAGACCAGATAAAAACAGCGGGAAATATCATAGCGACAATGCGGGAGATAGGCGTGTAAAGATAAAATGAAGATTCTACTCTCATAAACACATAACCTGAACACACCTCGAAAGAACGCTAACCCATCCAATTGAGGTTGAAGTTAGCACTGTTAAGCATAGCCAAAGCTGGCGATAAATCAGTTGAAAGTTAAAAAAAATCAAGAAAAAACAGTAACAAAAGAAGAGTACTTCCAATTTTATCCGTAAAAATTCAATACCCATAGCCATGGGTATAACGCTGCAATCACGGCCAACTTAAAGGTTGCCACTTACTCTTTAAGTAAACTATTAAGTTAATTTGAGCAATGAAACTTATTAGTAAAATCAAACTGATAAATTTTACTTTGCTATGTTCATCGCTTTCACGGTAAGAACGCAACGTTGATAGTATTGCACTGGGGGTATAATCGATGAAACATCGGCAAAAAATTGCGAGACGATATCTTGTCAGTACATACAACTTCCGTAAGCATGCACTTGGGTCATGGATCAAGCGCATGAATAAAATACATAAGTGGTGAAAGTTCACACACCACTTATGGGATCATTTCACCGACACATTATTGTGCCAACATTTCAAGCACCACTTGATGTGCCTTGTTTAACTGAATATCAACATTGTCAGCTGTCGAAGCTTGTGTAACAGGAACCAAGTAGTCTGGCTTAATTCCAACACCGATAAGTTTACTGCCATCCACTTGATCCGATCGTGCGCCAGTATAAAAGTAGTAAATCCCACCGTAAGCAGGACCACTAAAAACCCCGCCGAAGACGTAGTCGCCGTTGATCCCTGAGGTAATTTCACCAACAATAGGCATGTTCAAGTTTTGTGCAATCATTAAAAAGTGCTCTCCGGCACTCATGTTAAACTTAGAAGAAATCGCCACTGTTGGAACATCGAATAGCTTCTCGTTTAGAGGTACGCCCACTTTAAATGAATGGACGTATATATCTTCTTGATTTGGCGCCCTTTGAGAGTGATGATAAAAAGGCCCTACAGCCGTTTCGATATCCGAAAAATATCCCATAAATTCACGAACAAGCATAAAGTTCCTTGGATAGCCACGCATGTCTAATACAATAGCAGCTGCATTTTTCAGCGCTTCTTTCGCTTCATTAACTTGAGCCTGAGTGCCAATATCAAATACGTTTAGTCGAACAACGCCATTACCTAACTCTTGCACCAAGGGTTGCGCTACTGCATGACTATGGAAATCTCCAATGACATCTTGGTGTATTGTTGCGGTGGTGGTTGTAACCGTTTCACCACTTGGTTTTCTGAATGTTAATTCAACTAAATTTGGAGATTTATAGTTTCGCGTCAACCCAGTAGTTGCTTCTAATACTGCCGCGTGATCACTTTTTGGAATCGTGGTAGTCGCCGCTTGGATTAGCTCCTCTACAGCCACACCATCAATAGAAACAAGTTCATCTCCGATCTCAATTTGCAGTGATATGTAATCGGTTTTGCTCGTTACAATTGCTTTACTCTCAATATAATCTAAACCAATCGGTAGCTGGTACACACCTTCATTTCTAAATTCGTTAGGTAACGCGATAAAAACATGATTGTCCTGTAGCTTTTTAAACTCAATATTGATGGTGCTCTGCAGATTTTTCGGGTCATCCAGACACCCTTCCAATAAGGCCACATGACTGTCTTCCCATTTAACAGTTACTTGCTCAAAGTACGGCCAAAAATGATAAATTTCTGCCCACATAGAACTCAGCGCAGCCATACATGTCGCTGGATTCATCAAAGATGACTGTTTAGGGTTGGGCGGCCTAAAAGTTTCTCCGCTTAAACTGTCTTGGCTATTTAGATAAAGCGGCCAATAAACTGGTTGATTACCATATACATCGCTGTAAATTTTAGACTTTGGAGTCTCTACATTATTGACAAGTTCTGAAAATATTCCAGACTCTAGATTCCGTTCATACGCAGTCACATTACGCGCCCCCGTTGCAACCCAAGTTCGGGCTACTTCGTTATTTTTAACAGCTGGTAGATCGCTAGGCTGGGTGGATATATGTGGGGCTATTTTTTTAAGCTGCGCAAAGGCATACTCTAGACGCTCGCGCTGCGGTAATTCAACCATTTCATTGATTGTTTTCTCAAGGAAATAACTCCATATAGTTTGAGAAACAGCTTCACTGGGATAAAAATATCTGACTCGATGTACAAATTCACTAAAGGTTATAATATCAGGTAGTGCTTGTTGAAATTGGCTGGTGCTCACATTGCTGTTTTCAGGTGCTTGTTCAGCCAAGGTATTGGCGTGCAACAATCCACTCGCTGTAAATAGCGTCCCGATACAAAACCCGCGGCCGAGAAATTTCAAGATCATAGTAACTCCTTTTGTTATTATCATTTTTCAGACCTATAATGGTTACAGACAATCAAATTTGTCAACTGACAACCCCGCTTATGATAATTTTAATGCATTGATATTTATTAACTTTTTAATAATTAGATATAATACATAGCGATATAAAATACGAAGAAAGTCACTTAATATTCTTGTCTCCAATCCACACATAGAAGCCAATAAAGTATTTATTTACTCGGGACTCAAGGCAATAAAAGAGGAAATGTAACGAGGATAATGCTTTAAAGTACGACATTCTCTAACCTAATGTCAGCGCAATACTAAAATCTACTGGGAAATTTTTATCAAAAGGATAATTTGTACTTGTTTTAGCTAGTAGTAACGGTATCGTATAGCAAATTTTATAATCAAGCTTGTCTGTTGGAAGTCAAATGCGTTTACTAATGTTTCTCCTTTTTTGGTTATCAATCCCTGCTATAGCCTACCAAGTTCAACCCATGATTGTTGACTTAGCAGCGCATGGCAACAAGTCATTAGTCACATATCGCTTGCAAAACCCCAGTGAAAACACATTACCCATCGAAATAGAGGTATATAAACGTACATTTGATGAAAACCAACAGGAAATACTGGTACCTGCAGAAGATGACTTTATTGTTCTACCGCCGCAAGTCGAAGTAAAAGCAAAAAGTTATCAAGTATTCCGTGCCAAATACTTAGGTTCCCCGGAGCTTAAAGAAACTCATTCTTACCGAATTGTATTTAAACAACTGCCATTGCCCGATGAAGACGACAAATCAGGGGTTAAAATGGTGTTTAATTTTGCAACTCTGGTATTTGTCAGCCCTGATGGTATAAAAGCGCAACAACAAAGCGAGATAAGCTGTGAAAAAATCGATGATTGCAAGCTCACAATTGCTAACAAAGGTAAGCGAGTATTAGACTTATCTCATTTCGACTACCACTTCCACCAAGGCGAAACAGTTATTAGTTGGGCGAAACTGCAATCAATTACATCTGGACGTTTCATCATGCCTGGACACAAGATGGAAGTTGATTTAAAACCCGTCATTACCAACAAGCCTTCCAAAAGCGCAGAGCTGATAAACCTATTCGATAAAAAGTAGCTTTATCTATGTTATTTTTGGGCGCTTATATTCGGCCTTTTGATTGGAAGTGTGTGTTATACGCACTTCTTTTATTTTGGGTTTCAAAGACGTTTTCCACTACCTTCGAGATGGACTTTCCTGTGCGGCTACATGTTGCCGAAATAGGGCAAGTTTCTGCCGCTACCGATGGATTAGAGTTGAAATCAATTGCCGCTGCCGAATTTAAAAACAAAATGCACTCAGTGTTGAGTGAAGAAATTCTGGCATGGTTAACCGAGCTAGGTGATACAGCCGTCACACCTGCTGAGTTCTCAGCTAAAGGGATTGAACTTACTCTACAACCACAGGATTTGACTATTGAAATGTCACTGTCAGAAGCAGCAATGGCCACAGATAGCTTGTCATATGGTAGGCAAAAGCACTTTGAACTACCCGAGGGAGAAGCAAAGTGGGCTGTGTTGAATAACTTTAACTTGAATCATGAACGAACCAATAATAACCATGACCATAGATCACAGCTGGAGTGGTTAATTGATGCCAATATTGGCGGCACAGACGGCATCAATATGAAAAGCTCTGTGTTTTGGGAAAATGGCAATCAGCGATCTAGTAAAGTTTATCGAGGAGAAACAGCATTTTACTATGATCAACCAGATAAACCCTTGCGATACACATTAGGCGACACCAGCATGAATAGCGCAGGGCACCTGCCTGGTGCTCAACTGGCAGGATTTAGTATTGAGAAAGCCTACTCTAAATTGCAGCCACAACGCCGCATCACACCAGGCAATAGCCAGCAATTTGTGCTTCCTCGTACGGCACTGCTCGAAGTTTACATCAATGATTTTTTAATCTCACGACTGCGTTTGAAAGCGGGCCGATATGACCTAAGTGACTTGCCGCTCACTTCTGGAGAGAACAATATTCACGTGGTTGCAACTTACCCCAATGGTGAAAAAGAAGAGTTTCATTTTACAACACACTACAACGCTAGGCTGCTAGCTAAAGGACTTAGTGACTATTCACTATCAATTGGTTATCTCTCCTCTCTTGAAGAACAGCGCTTTCACTATGACGACGACTTAATCATATCTGGCACCTATGAATACGGACTCAGCGACTCCTTTACCTTTGGTTTCAATGGCGCTGTACACCCGCTGGGCCATGTGCTTGGTACACTGGCGACTATTAATAGCCCGATTGGCAATCTCTCACTGCGATACTCTCAAAGTGAAGTGAATGGCACTGCGGGCAGTATCTACTCGCTTGAAACTGAACATAGTATATTTGGTCACGGTAATGTTGGCTCACCCAACTTTCGTTTGGGGTACGAAATCAGCCATGACTTTACCAGTAGCCCATGGCTTGAATTCGATACCAAAAACAACCGCAACCGCGCATTTGTGGATTACAGCTATTTTATTAATGAACATATGGACTTGAATTTCAACGCGACGCGCGCCGAGAACGATGACAACTTTGTCACCGATAGCATCACCGCTGAGTTTAATGTTCGGTATGAAACAATTCGCTTGAGAATGGGTTACAACCACGCCAAAAGTGACGATGATAGATTTGAGCCTGACAATCAGTTCTTTCTCAACTTTACTTGGAACTACGACAGCCGTGAAAGTAGCAATCGCGCTAGAGCCCAGTACAACAGTCGCACCAAGGTATCGAGTGCAAGTTATGCAAAAACCAATCACAACTTTGTCAACGACTATGGTTACCAAGTACTTGCCGAGCAAGGAGAAGACTTTAGACAAGAGCAATTAGAAGCGAGTTATACAGGCGCTTTTGTCAGAGCCGATATCAGCGCCAACAACCACTCTCGTTTTGGCATTCGTTCAGACAGCAGCGCAAGTGTGAACTTATCAACCAGCTTGGGAGTTGCTGATGGTTACCTTGGTATGGGGGCGACCACGACCGCACCATTTGCCGTCGTGACCAAACACAACTCACTTAAAAATGCAGATGTCTTGATAAATGTTGATCGAACTGGGCGAGCACAAACTAAACCGAGCAGCCAGATAGGTGCACTCGTTGATCTAGGTAACGGCTATAGTAAAACTCAGCTTAACGTCGATGTACCCGACGCTCCACTTGGTTACGACTGGGGTCCTGGCATCTATGTTAAAGTAGGAGGCGCAGCAACAGGCCATCATATTCAAATAGGATCTGACTTATCATATACCATTATTGGTACCTTAGTTGATGATAAAGGCACACCAATTGCAATGAAACGAGGGCGTATTGTAAAACAGCAAAACGCCGAGTCCGCCGACTCCCAAGCACAAAGTTGGCCGTTTTTCACCAACCGTACCGGGCGTTTTGTAGTAGAAGGAATAAGCTTGGGTCACTTTGACATCGAGCTAGATGACTTAGTCGGACAACTGAGTATTGCTGACACCGAACAGCGGTTTGTCAGAATAGGTAAAGTAGTATTAAAACCAGCCCAGCCTAAAGGAGGCGCACATTGATGAAGTTCAAGATCTTGATATTGCTGATTTTGAGTTATCTGCTGTCCACTTCACCAGCACAGGCTAATTGGCGGAATTGCTATGGTAATTTATTGGCTACTTCCAATCCAAGCGATATTATTACTGAACATAAAAATCGTGTTTCAGTCTTTTTACCCCTTAAAGTACAGGTATCGGATAGGTTACTCGACTGCGCCGATGAAATATGGGTTGAAGATGTCTACTACTACTCAATGGTTTTTGAGGGCCCTACTCAAGATAAATATGCCAAGCTGTTTGACGCTCAGTTTAAAAAGATCAAAGTAAGAAATGGTATTTGGAAGTCAAAGCTCAAGGACCGCACTACTCAAATGTGGGTACGTCTGCGGCACTACAGTTTATTTCCAGCTGGTGAATATTACGGTGCCATTAAAGTATCTGTTGTTAGAAACAATCAAGTCGTAGAAGAGCAATATCTAGACATGACTTATTATTCTGAGCCTCAAGTTTCAATATCACTGGATAACAATAGTAAAGGCAAAGTATCAGGTGGTCATGGCCAATACCAGATCAACTTAGGCGAGCTTAAGAGTAATATGCGTTTTTATTGGGGCATTAAAATTCTCAGCAATAGCTCTTACGATATTGTCTTGGACTCAGAATTCAATGGATTGCGTCATGAAACCAACACTCGAGCACTAATTGACTACACCATCGCCTTTGATAACGTCAAAATTTCGTCATCAGAGCAACTTAATCGCAGCTACAACTTTTATTCAGGTGTCAAAAATAAGTGGTATGGCTTTGAATTTGTTTTGGGCAATGTCGAGCTAATGCCCGCAGGCTATTATCGAGATAATTTATCACTCACAGTATACCCAAGGTAAGCATATGATAATAAAAGGTTAAATGATTTTTTACCACACAAAACACAAAAAGTTTGGAATAAATTTTAATTCTTGGCACACCCTTTGCTTTTAAAATATCAACTAGGCAACGGGGCCTAGCACTGAAAACTAGATATAAAAACTACTTCGTGTTTTGTTTAAGGGGAAAAGCCATGAACGCATTACTAAAATCACTATTCGCTGCAACTGCATTCACATCAATCACTGCAGCAGCTGCTGTCTCAGATATCTCAGGTACTGAAGCTAAATTCACTTTCGAAGGTACAATCGCACCAATGTGTAAAACAAGCAGTGGTAGCAGCAACAGCGTTACTGGTCTAAAGCTTGATTCTTCTCAACAGACGCAAGAAATCGGTACTCTAGACGTGTGGTGTAACACTGGCGAAAATGCAACGACAGAGTACACATCTGCAAACGGTGGTTTCCTAGTCGCAAACAACGCGAAAGGTAGTAAAATCGCTTACACACTAAACATCGGTGATACTTCTGGTATCGATTTACAAACTGGTACTTACAAGCATTCAAAAGCAACGACAGCGGGTACAGGTGTGACTGGTGAAACTCAAGCTACATCGCTTAAAATCACACCTCAATCAAACGGTCTAGATGACGCAGGTACTTACTCTGATACTATCACAGTAACAGTAAGCCCTAACTAATTTGAAATTGGGCAGATAAGTTTATGGCTTAATCTTTACTGCCCAACTCATCAAAAATGAGTTGACTAAAGTAAGTGTCAGCTCATTTCTCCAACCAAGCCGCTCCCGTATTTATGCCAAATACGTGGTGCTTCATAAATAATTATATTGAAGCAATTTCCACAGAACCTACTCAGTTTCAGCACATTGTTTTTTAATACAAGCTGATTAAACTCTAGCTTATCCGTCCCTACTTATATGGGTTTAGCTAAATTCATAAACCGAACTAAGCAGCCTCTTATTCGAAAGTACAGCGCCACTTCTTTGACCTAGAGAATACAGAGCAGCATTGACACTTTTCAGGTTACCATTCGGCACAGCTTGATTGCGCCCTCACTCATAAAATGCGCCTTCTACAATCTATATTTTCAAAGCTAAAAAACAAACACTCGTTGAGTAATACCCAAATTCAATGGGCAAAAAATAAGAGTAGGATAAAGCACCTCCTGTCTAGATATCAGTTTGAAAAGCAGCCATGTCGATTAAAAAGGAGAGAGCCTGAACTTGGCTCATTTGCTCGGGATCAAATTCAGTTTGACCGTTTTTACGCAGCAACTCATAAAAAAATTCAGAGCCTCCCGCATAGCCCATTTGCCACTTTGCAAAGGTTGGGCTTTCTACCTCGTCATAACTAATTATGGTTGCTTCTTCATGCCTTGGATCATCGGCAATATCGAGATAAAGCTCATTAACGGCTTCTCTGTCCCCTTCTAATGCTTGCAAAAAGAACTGGTTTTCAAAACAGAGCATGCCACATACCGAGATTTCATCGTTATTAGAACGCGCCGTTTCCAAAATATTACGTAAATCCGACAAGCTCATACTGCGAGATGCCTGACTAAAATATACCAATCTCACTTGCTTCATACCCTTACGCTCCTAGTAATGACTACTAAAGTACCTTTGCACAGAAAGTGTAATCATTGGCTATAGTTAACAAAAATACAAGGCAAGAACAGTAATGATTATGGAAAGACAACAACACACAATTTTGAATATTGGTCCGCATTCAGCGCCTCTTGAAGCACTTTTAAAACAACTAAATTGCGATGTTGAAACTGCCACCAACTTAAGGGCAAGCAAAAAACTTATACGTAAGAAAAAACCCGGACTCATCGTGCTAAACGTTGAAGACACAGAGTCAGAAGAATTAGCCGAACAGTTACTGGAATATGTCAGAATCGGTTGCCAAGACAAGGACATGATATTTATTGTAGCCCACCAACCTGAGCGCATGCCCGATGCACTAAGCTGGATTGAAAACTATGATATTGCCAGTTTTATTAGCCTTGCCCAAAACAAAGAAGCCTTCAATTTAAGCGTCATTGAGCGCAATCTCAAAGCTTGGCAGCGGCTTTTGCAAATTAACGCACAGCACAAAGCTGAAAGCGATTTATTGATGAGTGTTGCCCACTTACATCGCAACAATAATGACATCAATGAAGTCATGCTCACTTTTATGCAATCTCTTGCCAATATCGCCTGTGCGACAACACACTGTAGAATTAAGATCAGCAATCAAAATGAAGGTGAGCTAAGCCAAGTTTGGCCACAACAAGAGTCAATGGAACAATTACTCTCTAGTGCTTTTGGACTGCCAACTCTGCCCGCCTACTTGGCTCGCTCACTCACAGAAAAAAAGCCTCAAATTGACCTTTTACCAGGTAAGGAAACATTTCACTCGGTTAACCAATTGCTGGGGTCAAACCTCAGTAGCTATCTGATATTTCCTATCGTTGTATACGACAAAGTGCTGGAATTAATGGTATTTTTCATTGATGAACAAGCGATGGACTCAGTGTCTATGCGACAGATAGATGTTGTCAGTAAATCCGCAGAGCAATTAACCATCTTACTTGAAAGAAAGGAGTCAGAACGGCGCTTAAAGAAGCAGTGTAAAAGGTTAAAAGAAGCGCTGATTGAGCTAAAGCAAACCCAAACTCAACTTGCTCATAGCGAAAAAATGGCAACTGTCGGCCAGTTTGCCGCAGGCATCGCCCATGAGATCAATAACCCGCTCTCTTCTGTGTTAAGTAACTTTGGTTCGATGGATAACTATTTGGACAGCATCCTTAATTTGCAAAATTTGCACGACCAATTTTTAAGTGCCGTTGAAGTTGGTAATCAGCATATTGGCGCTGAAATTAAAAACCAAATCAGTGACTATCGAGGACAATCGGATATTGATTTTATTTATGATGATATCCGTGAAATCGTCGCTCAATCTCAAATGGGGTTAAGCCGAGTCAGCGAAATCATCAAAGATTTGCAATCATTTACAGTGCCGAACAATCAACACCATACCAAACTGGACGTCGCCGCAATTCTAAACCAAAGCCTGACCTTACTAAACAACCAAAACCCCAGCGCAATTTCAGTGACAACCAATTTTTCACATACTTGCCAGCCAACTTCGAATCCTGGATTTGTGCAACAGATCTTAACCAATTTACTGAAAAATGCTTTTCAAGCCATAGCACAATACAATAATGACCACCCGTTTGTTGAGCTAAGCTCAAAAGAGACCGATGGCATGCTACTGTTAACAGTGAAAGACAATGGCCCTGGGATCCCTTTGGATATTCAAGAGAAGGTTTTTGACCCATTTTTTACGACCAAAGAAGTTGGTCAAGGCAGTGGGTTAGGCCTATCGGTGAGTTACAACTTGAGTAAGCGACTTGGTGGTAGTTTATCGCTTCAATCTGAACCAGGTGAATGTACCTCATTTACCTTAGCGCTGCCGATAAACTAGATTAAATCACTATGCTGGCGCTTAGTGATTTCCTAGTATGTACCTTGCTCATTTTTCGACGGTATGAGGGTCCAACAGCCACTAAAGGTACAAATAAAATAAATAACACTCTTAATATATAAGTCAGATTATGTAATGCCTGCCCTTGTTACAGTGGAGCTTGTTATTACTGGGGATCAACATGGCAAATAAACACTGACAACGGCACCGCCATCTTCACAATTGCGAAAAGCGAGCTTGCCCTGATGTGCATCGATGATCTCGCGACACAATGCTAAACCAAGTCCAGTACCCGAATGCTTTGTCGAATAAAACGGTAGCAGAGCGTTTTCAAGTACCTCTTGGGCCATGCCCGTGCCAAAGTCGCGCACTTCAATGGTAATTCCCTGTTGCTCTAGTTCAATAAAGTGTACTTGCACTGGAGGTGACTGTGCTTGCTCACTTTGTGCTTCATGGGCATTTTTCAGAATATTGATAAGTACCTGCTCCAACTGGTGCTCATCGGCATACAGCGATGATTCAGGGATCTCAGTTGTCAATTCAAATGGGTACAGAGCGTTTAATTGCTCTAGCAACGTTGGCCATCTGATCAGTGTTTTGCTAGGTAACTTTAGCTTGGATAGCTCACCATAGCCTTTGATAAACTCATTTAAATGACCTATCCGCCGCGATATAGAGCTAAACACTCTATCGAGGCGAGGTTCTTCTAGATTCTGCGCAAGTAACTGACCTGAATGACACATGGAGCTGATAGGGGCTATTGAATTATTTAGCTCATGGCTAAGTACCCTGATGACTTTTTTCCAAGTCTGTACTTCTTGGCGACCAAGCTCATGTGTGATGCTTTTCAATAGATATAAGGTATGGCTAGCCTGATGAATACGCATCCCTGACTTTGCCAAGTGCCAAGCTTGCTCATCACCACTGGCATCTTTGAGCGTGAAAATGCTCTCTCCGCTATTTTGAAGTGCCTCTGCAAACCCACCGTCCAATTCGCTTCGAATAGCTAGCCAATCGTGCCCTAACAAAGACTCACCGTGATTAAACATTAATTCAGCGGCCCGATTGGCAAAAATAATTTTGTGATCTGGACTCACTAAAAACGTGACCACAGGCGACGTATTGAGCACTTTATCTAACAGCATTTCACGCTGATATAGATGTTGCCGCTCTTTTCGCAACTTTTCTGCACACTGGTTAAATACTGTAAAAACACTGTCGTAAATTGGGTGTTTTTTGGGCGCGATACTGACTGAAAAATCCCCATCAATCAGGCTTAACAAGCCTTGTTCAATGCTGCGCTGAATATTGGCCTGTGCCTTATTGTATCTGTGATACATGTAGCCAATTAAACTAAACATCACTGTGCCAATCAGTAAAAAAACCAGCGGATAGTCAGGGCCATATACAACCCCAGCAAGAGAAAAAGCGACTTGGCACAAAAAGAAAAAGGTCAGTAACTTAGTCATCGCTCTTTTCCAGTTTGAACTTTTCGATGCGTCGATAAAGGGTCTGGCGACTTAAACCGAGCTCCTGTGCTGCATGCGCAATTATCCAGTTGTGCTTGTCCAACACCTGCTGCATATGTTCTTTTTCGCTCAGTATTGAAGTTTGTTCCTGCCCTTGGAACGCACTTGCGGTTACACAGTCCCCCTCAGCAAAAATAAGTGCTCGCTTACAGGTATTTTCAAGCTCGCGTACATTGCCCGGCCAAGTGTATTGCATCAAAAATTGTTCGGCATCTTTTGATAAAGTATACGCGTCACCAATAAAGTGATTCGCCAGCGGTATAATATCCGCTTTGCGCTTATTGAGTGGCAAAATAGTCAACTCCATTCCATTTAATCGATAGAACAGATCTTCTCTAAAATCACCATTTTTAATATCGAGTTGCAGATTTGCATTGGTCGCACTGATCACCCTAACATCCACTTTTTGCGTCACATTGGAACCCAGCCGCTCAAACTCTCCGGTTTGCAAAACCCGCAATAGTTTCATTTGACCTGAGAGCGGCAAATTACCAATTTCGTCTAAAAACAGAGTGCCTCCATCTGCGGCTTCAAATCGTCCAGCTCTGGCTTGATTTGCCCCAGTAAACGCACCTTTTTCCGCGCCAAACAGCTCTGCTTCCATCAACTCTTGTGGAATAGCGCCCATGTTTACCTTGATAAAAGGCTTTGTGGCACGTTGAGATTTGTGATGTACAAAGTCAGCTAGTTTTTCTTTGCCAGAGCCATTCGGACCTGTGATAAGCACATTGATATCTGCCGCTGCAACCTTGGTTGAAGTATAGATAAGCTCTGACATTTCTTTGCTTTGGTAAACGAGCGCGCACTCAGTTGATTGTGTCGCCTTGACCGCTAACTGCTCTTTGATCGCACCAAGTAACTTTTGGTCGTCCCAAGGCTTGGGAAGATAATCTGCGGCGCCAGACTTTACCAATGTAATAGCGGTTTCTAACTGGCTCCAAGCAGTGATAATAATAATCGGCAGTGACGGATTGAGCTCTTTTAGCGCACTAAATAACTGTTTGCCTTCCTCTCCTGATGTGGTGCCTTCGCTAAAGTTCATATCCTGGATCACCAAGTCGATCTTTTGATGCGACACAGCCAATAGCGCTTCTTTTACACTGGTCACACTCAGTACTTGGTAATCATGAATGCTCAGTAGCAAATCTAGTGCATCTAAAATATCAGGGTTGTCATCAACAACGAGAATTGTGTTCATATGTGCTCTGCATACATACAGCGACTATTATGCCGCTGTATGTTGATTCCTTATTATTTATAGCGTGCGAGTCGCTGTGACAGGCGCTATTTTTGTTGTTTTCCAAGCTGGTAACCCAGTTGCTGCGGTACCAGAAATAAACACGATAATAACACAAATCAAATAGCTCATTACATCGGGTTTAGGCATTAAAATAACGTTAGCTAACAACATATTAATGGCAATAACACTGGCCACGCCCAGTCCTGCTGCAATCGCACTCACCAACCAGTTTTCACTCAACACATACAGCAACACATCTTTTTTACGCGCGCCTAATGCACGTCTGATCCCAATGAGCTTTTTCTGCTTTGAAACATGAAAATGCGCATGTGCGAAGCAACTGATCATCGTTACTAGTAACATAAATCCCGTCAATAAACTAAATAATGTGGCCAAGCTGGTTGCTTGTTTAAAGTAGTCACTATGATGCTCTTTCATGGTTATCATTTCACGTATGTCGCGCTCAGGATGTACTTTTTTCAGCGCATCCCTAATCACCTGTTTAGTTTGCTTTAAATCACCCGGCGCCACTTTAACCAAATAGATCAATCTAGATTGCGCACGTGCCATATTGCGAAATTTAAAAATACCGTAATGAGGATATTTGCGTGTAGGCCTAATCGCAAAGTCAGAAACTATACCGACGATGCGCCCCTCTATTGTTTGTTTTCCAACCGCTGACTCCCCTGGGTAAAGCGCTTCAGCCAAAGCTCGAGAGATAATGATATTAGGCTCAAAATCAGGGGACTCTAAATAACCACGTGTCGCATTGTCGCCCTCGTTAAAGTTTCTGCCAAGGTGAATTGGCGCATCTAATAACGTAAAGAAATCTTGCCCAACATAGTAGGTAGGTATGCCGCTAAATTGACGGTCAACGGGCATATCTTCTGGGTGATTAATATCTTCAATTGAATGATAGTTCCCGCCACGCATTAACGGTAACTGGTTGGTATACGTCACCCTGTCTACCACTTCGAGATTTGCCAATGCAGCCATGTCTTCATCAACGACTGATAAAAAGAAATCTGCATCTAAGAAAGCTTCTGATGTGGGGCGTACTTGGAATGCCAACACATTTTCCATATCAAAGCCAACATCACGAGATAACTTTTCATTCGCTTCAATACTTAGCAATAAGCTGTTGCAAGCTAGCCCGATAGTTAGAACCAGTTGAAAAATGAGTAAGCCCGTCGCAAACTTGCGCAGTAACATTGATTTAAATAGTGCTTTTATGTTCATCAGCCTGCCCCTACTTTAAAATACTTGCCAATGGCGTACGAGCGCCTTGAACCAATGGGTAAATCGTACTTAATAAACTCGATGTGAGCGCCACACCGAACCCAATCACGACCATATGCAAGGGTAATTCTGCTACCGGCGCTAGGTCTTCAAAAAGCTGACGGTACAAAGCCAACAAACTGATTGCCAGCACCAAGGATACCAATGCACACGTTATACCTAAAATAACGCTTTCAATAACCCCTTGATAAAACACCTGTTTGCGACTTGCACCAACAGCGCGCCTTAAATTGGACTCAAACTGCCCTGCTTGATAGCGCGACAACATTAAGCTATTGGCATTGAAAATACATACGAGTAGAAACAGCCCAGTGGCAAATGTAAACGCCAATAGATCTTTGTCTATCACTTCGTTTTGCTCAAGCCACGCATTGACATCATATAAGCGATTGTCGACTTCATGACGATGATTACCTTTCTCGTGCAACTGCTGTGCATAGGTATCAATAAAGGTCTGAAAAGCGAGTTGCTGCTCAGCGTCTATCAGTTCAACAAACGATTGAATGTAGTATGCATTTATCTGTCTTGTTTCACTTAAGGTGGTGTAGTCATCGGTTGACAATGTACGGGCGTGTACGGCCCAGTTATTATCAATCGCCACTTCAATTGGCACAAAAATATCATCGGTTTTGTTAAACGCTCGCCCTTCTGTTGCATGATAAAATAGAGGCTTCATGATCCACGGTTTTAGTACCCCGACGATATTATAAATTTGGCCTTGTAACTCTAACTGTTCACCAACACTGTTTTCGCCCCCAAACAATTTGATGTTAAGTTCATGGCCAATCACGATGCTGTTGCTGTGCTCATTTTTCCACGTTTCGCCAAACGCAAATTCAGCCCCCATCATGGCGAAAAAAGACGCTGTGGTTGCACGCGTTGCGCTTGAATAACGCGTTAAGTCTTGCGAATCTGCACGACGGCTGTAAACGTGGGTCGCATAGTGCATCGTAGCGCGATGCGCGACTCCTGCATCAACAATCGCTTTGGCATCGCTATACCTTATGGTGTGCATACTACCAAAGGTATTATTTGCCCCCGCGTACGTGTTCATATTCACACTAAATATTTGGTCACTTTTTCCCGGAATAGGGTCCTGCGACATCAATGACAGCATGGATAAGTTGGCCAGTAAAGTTCCTATGCCTATTGATAAAGTAAGCATGATCAAAGCGAAAAATAGCGGTGTTCGTCTAAAGTTTCGTATGCAAAGTTGGACATAATAGGTAAACATTTCCATTGTGAGCTCCTTAAATCGACAGCGGTTCTTGACTGGTTTGTTGCGCCTTACTGACTGGTGCGTAGATGCTGTAGTCTGTGATCTGCCCATCAATGATTTGAATATTGCGATTCACCTCACGAGCCTGATCCGGATCATGGGTCACCATAATAATGGTACTGCCCTCTTTGTTAATGTCTTTGAGCAGGTCCATGATCTGTCTCGCCATTAAAGAGTCGAGGTTACCTGTTGGTTCATCCGCTAATAAAATTTTAGGCTCTCCAGCCAAAGCTCGAGCGATGGCAACACGCTGCTGCTGACCACCAGAGAGCTGGCTTGGCAAATAGGCATGACGACTGGCAAGGCCCACCAACTCAAGCGCATGCTCAATACGACTGCGTCTTTGCTTTGAACTCAGGCCGCGATAGCGCAGTGGCATGTCCACGTTGTCGTAAATACTGTAATCAGGGATCAAGTTGTAGTTTTGAAAGATAAATCCTATTTTTTCATTTCTCAGACGAGACAGGTCGTCGTCTGACAAACCATTTACACTTGTCCCATCTAAGATATATTCCCCTTCATTAAAGTCATCGAGTAATCCAGCCACGTTTAAAAACGTTGATTTACCCGAGCCCGATGGTCCTGTCACAGCGACAAACTCGCCAGCCTCAACTTGCAGATTAAAATCGCGCAGTGCGTGAGTTTGAATGGTTTCACTGCGATATACTCGGCTAATATTTTTCATAGAAAGCATAATGAGATCCTTAATTCTTATTAATTATTTTGAAATTTTAAAAGTTTTACTTTGGCTGAATGCGTCATAATCTGAAATGATCACTTCATCACCTTCTTGAACACCGCTGAGTAGCTCTACGTACTCTACACTCGATGCCCCCACTTGAATATTCATTAATTGCGCAACTTGGTCGCGAATAACAAAGGCTTGTTTACCACCAAAACTGGTTAAAAATGGTCCTCGTTTTACTTGCAGAACCTGCGATTTTTTCTCAAATTCGATTCGCCCATTTACACGTTGGTTTTGGCGCAATTTTACATTGTTGCCAGATGCCAATTTAACTCGCACAGCAACTTGGTTTTGCTTAATTTCTGGTGACACTGAGCTGATCGCACCCTGGTACTGTTGACCTGAAAATGTGATCTCAACATTTAAGCCAATGCCTAAATCATCTGCATAAAACTCAGGCACTTGTAACTCTGCTTCATATTCTGACAAGTCAACTATGCTCATCAAGGCCTGTGCATCTGCCACTTGCTCTTTTTGTTGCACTAGCCAACTTCCCACCACACCATTGACAGGTGCACGTACTTCTAGCGCGCGCTTTCGGCGCTGTAACTCTTGCAATATTTGAGTTTGGCGTTTAACAGATAAGTCACGAGTTTGCGCTTCAAAATCTAGGCGCTTTTTTGCCATGCTGACACGCTTTTGAGCATGTTTGTGCATTAGCTGAGCTTCAAGCAGCGTATCTTGACTGCGCGCATAATCTAACTCACTTATCACTTGTTTATCGAAAGATTCTTGCGAGCGCTGCTGTTCACGCTTTGCAGCATTGAGGCGTACCACAGCTTCATCTAAGCTGCGTTCTAAGTCCAATTGCGCCTCTTCATCTGCCAATGTGCCTCGGTCGGCATCTAACTTCAATTGCGACAATAACGAAGTCTGCTGTTCTATTTGCGCACTCAACTCAGGGCTTTCTAAAGTGGCTATCACTGTGTTTTTTTCAACAGTATCTCCAGGTTTAACTAGTAAAGTAACTTGACCCGGCTCAGGGCTATAGACCTGTGGAGCATTGGCAGCAACCAAACGACCAGATACTGATGCATCTCTAATTAGGTCTTGTTTAATTACCTTAGCGGTAAGCAATTGTTCGTATGAAACCGTTTTGATCCCTGAGTACCATTGACTGATCGCCGGGATAGACAGCACAGTGAAAAGTGTCATAAATACCGCTGACACAACATATTTAAGTTTGCTTTTTGCCTTACTTGGCGCGATGACTTCATCCTGAGACTGAGTTCCTTTAATCATAATCCTATACCTGTTAATTGATATACCTAGGTATAAGCGAGGACAGTGCCAAAATTTCAATAAAAATAAACCATTGAAAAATATAAACTTTTATAAATATGGGAAATAATTGGTGTCCGAATGGACACCAGCGCTGTCCAATAGTGTCACAGTGACACGGGTGTGGACACTCAGTGTCCACACCCGTGTCCGTCCACCTGTCCCGTCGCGATTTTCATTAACTTGTCAAAATTTCAACGCGGTGAACTAGGGCTAAATGCACTACAGCGCACCATTGATTCAGCGCTGCAAATACAACTCTTGTTTCCAATAAAGATACTCCTTCAATACTGATCACGCGGTTGTACATGAAATGCGATCAGATCACATGGTCAACAATTGAACAATTCAATCTCATCTTTTAGGGTAAGTACCAACTTAATTCAATAAACCACAATGGAAACAAGGGAATAACTATGCATAAAATTAAACTATTAATCTGTTCAATGTTCGTGGTCTTCGCTAGCAGCGCAAGTGCTTGGACAACCTCTCCAGCAGGTGTTGTGGAAAACTGTACTTGGCAGTATGTAAATACGTATAAAGGGATCGGTGTGTATATTGTTGAATACCGCTCTGTAGGCAGCTGCCGCTACAACACAAAGCTATATGATTACAGAGTGCGTGAGATCCGCTACTACTAATAAACCATCGACAGGATAGCGAGTTGATACACCAGTTCATTATTTCCTAGATATACGCTAGTAAAAGGGAGTTTACTCCCTTATTTACTTTTACGAAGCTTTGATCAAACTACCAGTATTGTATCTAGCAATAAGTTTGATAACACAGCACCATCAGCTCATCGCCAATGGCCATTGTTAACCATGATGTCGTCGTATGTGCGTAATTAATCCGCTGCTATCAAATTCTAGTGACACTATATTGGTTGTTTTGTAGTCGATGGTTTTGTCCAAGTGTGCGGGCTTAACTTGGCCAGATTCTGTCATTTTAATGATCACGACATTACGTCCAATCATCATATTATTAATTTCAATGTGACTGTGGATGACTTTATCTTTGAGTTTAGCAACCATGTCATCTCGTAGTACGGCTTTACTGGTGTATGTAAAGTTGTATTTAACGTGTTCGTCTACAAATTCATCGGCCAATAATGAGAGAAAATATTCAATATCTTTACGCGTTGAATTTGGCTGTTGGCGTGCATTTTTCGCCGCAACAAACCCATTGGCTTTTGCGACTAGCTGCGCGCGGGTTAGATCACCTTTGGCATATGCCAGACAAGAAATAAGAGATAGAATTGTGATTAATAGTGCTTTTTTCACTGCTTGCTTCCTTTCACTGACATTTTGGCGACAGTAATCGCGATTTAAGTCGTTCAATTACGCCGCTCATGCTATTCACTAACTGTGATGTTGATATATTTAGTTAATAGAGTAATGACTAAATTAGCGCCTTCCAAACTAACCTCACATTCCCTTTACTCATATTAAGACCCCGCATAGGGTACAACTCTAATATAAATAACCATGACTGTAAAATCATGCGCAATATCTCAAGTAAAAGCCCCCTAACTTTGCGCTAACGTCAATTTTTTTTGTATATGAGCCGTGTAACTTGCAAGTATATCAAGCCGCTGTTGGTGACTTTTTTGTTGCACACCATGGGCAATGAATGGCGGGATAATCTCCCAGCCCATGAAGGCAAATACATCCTGATACAAGCCGTCTATTTTTGCTTGATAGTAGTCGAGTTCAGACTGATTTTTAGCCCCTCCAGTTGTGATAGAGTACATCACTTTTTTCGCTTTTAGGGTTGCACCTTCCCCATAGGCAAACCCGGATGTAAGCACTCGGTCAATCCACCCCTTTAAAATGGCCGGAAATGACCACCACCACAGTGGAAATTGCAGCACCAAAACATCACACTCTTTAAGCTTGTTTTGTTCGTGTTTGATTTGCCTAATAAATGCATTGTTTTCCAGCGCAAAGCGCTGTGCCTTGGCAAGATTGAAAGACTCTCCATCAGGAAACCCTATCACGTCATCGTGTCCCGCTACGGGGTTAAACGAGTCAGCATATAAATTAGATTCACTATATCTAATGCCCATACCGCTCAAAGTTTCGATGGCAACGCAGTGTAGTGCATAATTGAAAGAAGACTTTTCTGGGTGGGCTACGACTAAGTGGACATGCATTGTGGTTCCTTTGTCAGATATTATCTTTATACTCTATTTAAATCATAGAGTTGTGAATCATGAAAAAGTTCCTCTACAGCGCGCCAAACTAAAACTCATTATTTACACCAGCTCAAACTTGATACTTTTGCAGTTTGTCGGTATCTAATCTCACCTTGTTTCAGTTGATGTTAACCGAACTTAAAGTGTACAAAATACAGCCGATTAAATTCTTTATCATATTTAGGTTAAAGTTTTTTGTCTTTTTTTAAAAGCGAGTTAGCTTAACTTTAAGTATGGTGGATTAAAAATAAATATCAAATAAAATCAAACATATAAATCAACAACCATTGATTAAAAACATTGCTGTTGTCGAAATAAAAATTTAAGAAAGTTAGTTTTTTATACTTGAAACACCTGATCTGAATTTAAACCAAGCCCGTATTGCCGGAAAATTAACCACTCCAATGGAGATGATCGTGAAAGTACTTGCAAAACTGGCTATTGTTGCCATTGTTGGGCTTCTCTCTGCTTGTTCAGATGACGACGACCCAGTTATAACCCCACAGCCACACCAACCAGAAAACTCAGTCTATGACGCTGCAAAAGCAGCAGGGTCATTCAACACCTTAGTTGCAGCGCTCGATGCGACTGGGTTAAACGCAACACTAGATGATACGAACAATAAATTTACCGTGTTTGCACCCACTGATGCTGCTTTCGAATTGTTGGGTACACAGGCCATTAATGACCTGTTAGCTGACACAGATACACTCAGCAAAATTCTAACTTATCATGTGCTCAATTCCGAAGTGAATGCAGAAACGGCGTTGACGCTCGCAGGACAAACAGCTGACACCGTAAACGGGGCAAAAATTGCACTGTCTCTATCTGGTGAAAGTTTGCTGATCAACACCGCAACCGTTACACAAACAGACATTCAAACTGACAATGGTATAATTCATGTTATCGACGCCGTGCTCATGCCACCTGTAGAATCAACACCATCCCAAAATATTGCGGAAGTCGCGACCCAAGATGGTAACTTTACTACTTTATTGAAGGCGGTCGAAACCGCCGGTCTCACTAGCGCGTTGACAGGCTCTGATCCGCTCACAGTCTTTGCACCCACTGATGCCGCTTTTGCCGCACTCGGGACTAGTACCATCAATACTCTGTTGGCCAACCCCGATGTCCTCGGTGATATCTTAAAACAACACATCGTTTCGGGCAGCGTGGATGCAGTAACCGCAATGTCACTCAATGGTAAAAACGCCACAACATTGTTGGGTAATCAAAAAAGCGTGGCCATTGACCCGGCAGCTGACATGCTAAAATTCGCTGGGATCAAAGTTACACAAACGGATGTACGCGCATCAAATGGGATTATTCATGTACTGGATGCCGTTGTTGTTGGAGATATAACTGTGCCCGAGTCTCTTGGCTTGATCCCCGAAGTTGCCTCTAACGCCGGTTCATTCAACACCTTGATCAGTCTATTAAGTGCAACCGGTTTGGACCAAACCTTGTCTGATCCCACGGTGAAGTTTACCGTATTCGCGCCAACGGATGACGCTTTTTCAGCGCTTGGACAAGCTACATTAGATGCACTCGGCGCTGACACTGAAATGCTCAAAGATATTTTACTTTATCATGTTGTCTCTGGTCAGAGTGTGATGTCTGACGCAGCTGCCGCAATTGCTTCTTCTCAAGACAATATGGTTACGATGGCCAATACCGATATGGCGGCGCTAAGTACGGTGGATAGTAAGTTATTCATTGACGATGCAGTTATAAGAACAGCCAATGTGAAAGCGGACAATGGCGTTATTCATGTGTTGGATAAGGTCATTATGCCACCAGCTGAGAAAGTAACTTCTAACACAACAATTGCACAAGTGGCTTCGGAAACCGATGACTTATCAACCTTGGTGACGGCACTTACAGCAGCAAACTTGGTCGATACCCTGTCTGACACAAGTGCTCAGTTCACTGTGTTTGCACCAACCAACCGCGCATTTCAAAAAATTCCAGCTGATACACTCAACGCGTTATTGGCCGACCAAGCAGGATTAACCCAAGTACTGACCCAACATGTACTTGCACTCGAAGCGCCTGCTATGACTGCACTTAAGCTCAATGGTAAACAAGTTGAAACGATCGCAAAAAACATGTTGGATATTAGAGTCGTTGACTTTGCAGGAACAACCAATAGCGAAACCGATGCCGTGGCTTACGACGCAAACCAGCAGACTTTGGTCGCAGGCAAAGGGCACGACAAAGCTGGGTTCACGCTATATGTATTTGATAACGACCTGAGCTTTGCACAGAGCCAGTGCAACGACGCATGTGCAGCCGCGTGGCCCCCTGTGATTGCAACACAAGCACAAATCGCCAACATTCCTGGATTGAGTTTGATTGCTCGTCAAGACAGTCAAATGCAAGTCGCCTATTTGGGACGTCCGCTTTATCTGTATGCGTCAGACACAGCACCTGGGGACATGTTAGGCAGCGCTATCAATAATTGGTCGCATATTAGCTTGCCTACATCAGGGCTGCAAATCGAGGGCAGTAATGTGATCCAAAAAGATATTTACACCGCAAATGGGGTGGTGCATTTAATTGATACTGTGATCACATCTGTCGACTAGTTTCCTCTTCCTTTGAGTTAGGTATGGTTGTCTGAATTAGCCAACCATACCTTATTTCGAAAGGTATCTAGATACATTCCCTCTCAAAAGAAGCAACTTTATATTTTTGCTCAAACAGTGCACATGCCCCTAACAATGCTGCATAAGGAAGCTGGCTCACGCGAATATTCAATTGTTTGCACTGCTCATACTGTGTAAATGATGACAGCATATGCTCGCCAAATAAGTCATAGGCTTGGGTTACCGAGCCCCCCAATACAATCACGTCTGGATCATAAGCTAGCTGCATATGAGCAAACGCTATTCCAAGGTGCGTACCGAGTTGCTCAAATAATTTCAGCGATTCTACATTGCCTGCTTTGGCCAATTGATATTGAAACGCACCGTCCGTCCCCTGCTGATTAAAAAACTGGCCACTACAATAGTCTTCAATGGTTTTGCCAAGATAAGGCGCACTGCCAAATTCTCCTGCCAACCCATATCGCCCCGTATATAACTTTTCGTCAATCACCACCCCTGCACCAAGCCCTGTACCTAGGCAAACTCCCAATATGTTTTTACACGGCATAAAGTCACCACCATGACTTCCAAAGCGGTACTCACCAAAAGTGAAACAATTGACATCATTATGAACAAGAACAGGGACGTGAAACCGTTGGCTTAACTCCTCAGCCAACTGTACATCGCGCCACGCTGGTATATTTGTAACTTCAAACACTTCTCCGGTGTCACTATTTACAACCCCTGGGATCCCAATGGCTACGCCGATGCAATCCGCAGTTATCGTCATTCTAACAAGCTCGACAATATAGCTAGTCACTTCTTTCTTTGTGCCTGAAGCTGGCACTGGGTAGCGCTTCACCTGCCCTACACGCCCTTGTTTCGCTAAACCACACAATGCTTTAGTACCACCAAGGTCAATACAAACAATCATTCCTGACATCTTATGCTTCCTGCTCTGGTGATTTTCTTTCAAAAAGACGGAATGTATGGTTATTTACCAACGGATTTGATGAATTTGCTATATAAGCCATGTACCCCAAAGGAATAAATAACAAACATAGCGCTAGCGTCAATGAACCAGATATATACGTCACGGCCCCAATTAATGGTGAAGCCACCGCTCCGCCAACAATACCCGTGCATAGGATCCCAGCGATCGCACCGTGTCCTTGAGCAAATGAATTCAGCGCTAATGAAAATAACGCGGACCACATAATGGATAAGAAAAACCCTGCGGCAGGAAATGCAATCAATGCCAGTTCGGCAGAGCCAAATATCGCCATTGCCAAACTCACTCCCGCGCCGAGACAAAACCACACAAGCACCTTGCGCACGTCGAATAACTTCATCAAGACCAAGCCGACCATGCAACCGATTGTCAGCATAAGCCAAAATTGACTCACCACTTTAGCCCCAACATTTTTTGCATCTAGATCATGGGTTTGCTGTAAAAAAATGGCTATGGAATTCGCAATCCCTTGCTCCAAAGCAACATAGGCTGCAATCGCAAAAAAGAACTTTATGACTGTTTTATTCTTAAATAACGCCGTACAGTCACCTAAGGTGTAATTTGCCATGTGCTCGTCGTCAACAACAGCAAAGCGAGTCAGTGCACTCCACACCAACATCGCCAAGCACACCAAAGCAAATAGCCAATACATACTTAGCCACTCCATTTGCGCAGGAACCAGAATACTCATCAAAGAGTTAGAGTTTTGGGCCGTCTCAGATAATCCGACATATACAACTGGTGAGAGGGTCGCGCCAGCACCAAACAGCAATTGCGCCACGACAGATAACACGGCAAAGTGTTCACTGCCACCGGCGCGGCGTAAAAGAGGGTTGATGGCTACTTGTAAAAATGCCATGGCACTGCCAATCATAAATAGGGCAAACATGGCAAGTGCAAAGCTGGGTAAGAGTGCAAAAAGCAGCGAGCCGCTGGCAGCCAAGCTAAAAGCGATCAACATGACAAATTTTTCGCCAATACGCTGCGCTAACAAACCTGCCGGGATAGACATTACGCCATAGGCGGCGAAAAAAGCAAAAGGAAAAAAGCCAGCCAGCACAATGCCGATATCAAAGCTTTTTATCAATTCAGGAAAGATTGGACCAAGAATATTGGTGATAAAAGAGATCGTAAAGAACGTCGCGAGAACCACAAGCACCGCAGGCAAATTCTTCTTCATTACTAGTACCTTATTTAATAAAAAGGCGATGGCAAAAATAGGATCTGTTTGTTGGCAGACAAATGATCCAAGGGGAATCCGCCATCACCTTAACTCGTCAAATAAGGTTAGTGTGCCGCCAATTAACTTCATATTGCGGCACTATTCAATCCTTTATCAATACAATTCAAGCCCACCAGCAGCAACAGACAACCTACCCCTGTATGTTAGTATTTCCTGTTACCTTGTTTGCACTGATAAGCATGATTGAAAGGCTTGATTTCAATACTGATTTATCACATAACTTTAATTATAGCGTCTGAAATTGTAACCATGGATCGCAGAGGCTGCTGCGCAGTTTTGCTCGTTGAATAGCTTGATTAAAAGTAAACCTAAAGAATTCATATTCGAAACTTAACACTATAACATTCACATTTACCCATCATAAGTATTAGAAAAAATAAAGTTATAGCAACTATATATGGTATCAAATTGGCTTTGTAACTCTCACTTTTGTGCTAAAGCTGTGTCGATTACACTTTAGATATTGTACTATTTTCACCCGGCCAACCGCATAAGCCTACGATGTTAACATCTAGACTTTTCGTTGCTTTGTGACACCAGATAATCGTCATTCCAAGTCCATTTAGACTACTAACTTCAGCCATCATACTTTAGTGATTTAACATTAACATTTTGAAGTATAAGTTTATTTATAATATTGGTATAAACCCCAATCATTTTCTGAATAAGGCTTCTCAGCTATTTTACGCCTTAATTCGCCTCATGATGACTCCCTCTTTATCTCTTGCACTACAACCTATGCCGCTTTGAACTATGTTACTCACTCTGGTTGTGCTTGACATAACTGAGCACCCTTTTACGCTAGTTGCACAACTTTACATAACCAATTGTTCCTTTGTGACAGCATTAGTAGTATTGATAATTTTTGGCGTATTAACATGATGTATATGCAATTATATTAAGTTGAGATTAAATCCTCAGACTCACAGGCGCAGGCTTCATTTTTGCAATTAGCACCACTGAAGAAACATCATTGGAAATTACTCTGCTGCTAACAAAAAAGGCCGTTAAGGCCTTTGTGCTACGATAATGAAAAGGAAGTTAGTGACTACCAGCGACCACGTACACCCAGAGTAAAGCGGCGCTCATAGATATTTTGTGCCATGCGGTTGTCTTGCCACTGCGCGTATTGTGATTCATACTCTTCGGTCAAGTTGCTGCCTGACATATACACAGTAAGATTGTCATTTATGTCATAACTTGCAGACATATCAATGTAGGTAGTCGGCTCTGTCCAAACACCTATATTACCCATACCACCTGGTGTTGACACCGTATGCAAACGCTTGGAGCGGTAGTTTGCGGCCAATCTGAATTGAAACCCATACTGCTCGTACCATAAAACTGCGTTACCTGATTCTTTAGAGTTGTCTTCAAGCGGCAATGGCTCCCCACCAAAACCTTCTTTGCCACTTTCACTTTCCGAATATGTATAGTTGAATGCAGCACCAAAGCCACTCCAAAAACCGGGCAAAAAGTCAAAAGCTTGCTGGTAGCTAAACTCCGCACCTTCCATCGTGCCACCTTGACCGTTAATTTGACCATTCACTGTAACATTACGACGCACTACACCATCGCCATCTTCTGCGGCGATCTGCCACTGTGCAGATTCAATAAATGACTCTAAATCAATGTTGAACAATGCAACACTAACCAGCGCACTTGGCGAGAAATACCATTCCAATGTCACATCGGTATTTTCTGCGCGCCAAGGCTCAAGATCTGGGTTACCTTGCATGGTAGCGTTAGTTGCGATCAGTAGATCCGGGCTGATCCCTTCGCTGGCAGCCAACTCATCACCCGCTCTAGCTCGGCTAATCGTAAGACCGCCACCGAGTGACTTTAGGTCCAAACGTGTCATTGTTTTACCCCAGGATGTACGCAAAATTACATCGTCTCTCAGGTTAAACGCCACATTCACAGACGGTAAAAAGTCACTGTAAGAGCGTGCGGTTACAATGTCACCCACATCTTTTGCCACTTCACCAGGACAGTTAGTACAAATAGAATCACCCACTTCGTTTTGTACGATATCAAGATCGGTTTCTATGTATTGAAAACCCACGTTAGCACGATAAAAATCATTTGATAGATCGGCGCGCCAATAAACAGACTGCGTTTGCTCTTCTATTTTATAAGAGCTTCCAGGCACTCCACCTCTGATATTGCCCGGATAGAGCGCATTTTGAAATGCAAACGGATCATCAAGTTGGCGCGGATCAACGAAATAGTATTCACCTAAATTAACTGGACCAAAGTCGCTGTTTTTTTCCACCCACCCTTCTGGCAAACCAGTAAAATTAAATGGTGTATTAGCTCCCATGGTAATATCGCCATCTACGACACTAACTTCCCCATCACCATTTGTATCAAATGCAGCCAATCCCTGATCTTTCCACATGACATTGACACTGCCCTCGCCCACAGGGTTGGAAAAAGGCGCGAGCAAAACAAACTGATCACGTGTTACGTCACGCTGACCAACTCGCACGCCAAATGACATCTTTTCAAGGTGCTTATAGTCAAACTGATACTCACCATCCAATCGCAAAACATCTAAGCTCGCTTCTTCGTCATAGTTATTTTCGGAATAGGTAGAGACAATGGCATAGCGGTTGATATTGGAGCCAAAGACCTCTCCTTGCAGCTCACTAGGCCCAGTCAATGAAGGATGTTTGCCTTTGAAATTCAAACGCATCGGAATAGGGTTTGGCCCATACCCGCCAGGATTTACAGCAATTGGACCTGTGCCATCATTTCTTCGTAAGCCATGGGCAAGGCCATTGGTCAGGTAACCCTGAGCGACGTTTTCAGTGTGGCTACGCTCAGCATCCGCAGTAATAAAACGCGCTTTACCGGAAAAATTACCGTCTCCTTTAAATTCTAACTCAAAATTAAAGTTTGTTGACTCACGCTGGTTAGTATGACTTTCTGAGTGGGACACAACACGCGGTGAATTGAGCGTTATATCTTGCGCTGTATACAGGTTGTGGCCATTATCTAGCACACCCCGGTTAATGGGGTCATGCTGATCTTGCCAGTGCCAGTGACCGCCCCAAGCATTGTCAGCTGTGATCCCTTTATGACGATCAGCATCATCCATATCCGTATAAAAAACATCACTACTGAAGGTCCAGTTGTCACTTAACTGAGCTTGGAAGCTTACCGTTGCGCCGAGGCGCTCACGCTCAGTGAAGCGGTTCATAATACCGTAACTCACATAAGTGAATTCGGCGTCATCAGAGTCCCCATCACCATTCATATCCTGTTTGGGACAAAACCAACATGACACTTCTTCGTGGTTTTCAAACGGCGCATATGCCCAACCATCATCAGTCGAACCATAGCGGTAGTTTGCCAGGTTTGCCTCATCGTACGAAAGGGTAGCCAGCACCGCAAAGCGGTCACCGTTATAGCCTGCGGACACCATAAACTTTGGATCTGTTTCTTCTGAGTATGACCCCGTTGAAGCCTCCGCCAGTGCCGCACCACTGAACCCCTCTTCCAGATCAAAGGGTTTACGCGTTAATAAATCAACCGTACCGGATATACCACCTGCAAGGGTGTCTGCGGTTGGCGATTTCATCACGTTCATAGAGCCAACCAAGCTGGAGGGAATATCGGTGAAGTCCGGCTGCACTTTAGTGATAGAGCCTGCACTTAAAAATTGCTCTCCGTTAAGCAAGGTTGTTACCTGAGGCATACCACGGACATTGATAGTAGAACCTTCACCAGCACTGCGACGAATTTGGATCCCCGGAACACGTTGCAGAGAGTCAGCAATGGTTATATCCGGTAATTTACCGATATCTTCAGCTGTAATAGAGTCAACCACACCATCGGCAAATCGCTTGGTATTTAAACTTCGTTCGGTAGAGGCTCTGATCCCGCGAACCTCGATAACTTCAACTTGCTCTGCTTGAACACCTGCATCTTCTGCATATGCGCCAACAGACAGAACAGCAGCCATAACAGCAAAAGATACGCGTGACCGTTTAAATGGAGATAAATTATGTTTCATCACTTTTCTCTCTGATCTATTTTTTTATCTGTTTTTGAAAAGAAAATTAGAGAAAACTCAACACTTATTAACTAAGTAAACACCTTGACCTAGTCGCCCAAGGGTACTGAGCGCCTGAATAAATCACGTAACGAAAAATGCTACTTAAAATTAACAACTCTAATTTCAACCTTTACATATTTGAGCAGTCAGGGAGACAAGATGTTTGCATTTTCTATCTCATACAGGTACAAATCTATCAATAAACAGCGCTGTCATCTCAGTGGATGAACCTTTATTAGGTATTAATCGTGAAAAACATGGCAGTTCCCGAGGTGAATATGAAGTGGATAGATAAGTATTATGATTGATTTGAAATGTATCACCACGTTTTACATAGGTGATTGAGTATTTAAATATATGTAACAAAGAGTAATAACGCTTAAAGGCTTAAGCGTCGAATAATTACCTTACAACATGTGCTCGTTAAATATTTTTAAAACATATAAAGAACAAAAATTAAGGACAATATTATGAGAGCGATGTGCGAAAAAATCATACCTTCAACCAATTGTTCTTGGCGATACTGTTTATACCAGTTAAATGAAATTCCATTCAATTGGCACTATCACCCAGAGTATGAGATATGCCTCACATTAAATAGTAAAGGTGTGTGTCATATTGGCGACTATATTGCGCCATTCGGTGACTATGACTTAGTCTTATTAGGACCTGAACTCCCCCATACATGGCAGTCAAAACCTAATCATGATGGCAGTATGCAAAAAGTATATGTCGCACAGATCCCAGCACTTTGGCTAGAGCAGCAACTGCGGCTCAACAAAGAGTTTGAAAGTTTGCACACCCTGCTGCACAAGGCAAAGTGCGGATTAAAGTTCAGTGAACACCTTGCTAGGACCACTGAGCAACTGTTTATCCAGATGGCTGAAGCTAACCCTCTAGAGCGATATGTACTGTTATTTAATATGCTCAACTTGATGGCGACCAGCGACTATGACACGCTTTCTAGTATGGAGTTTAGCTACGCTAATCAACAAGATCCGGCGAAAGACAAATTTGATCGCGTGATCAACTTCATCTATGAAAACTATACTGAGCAATTAAATGCGGACCTATTAGCTGAGCAAGCCCACATGAGTACCAACCATTTCCATCGATTCTTTAAAAAGCGCACCGAAAAAACAGTCACAGAATTTATCAATCAGTTACGTATTGCCAGAGCCTGTAAATTACTGATCAGTTCTAAAGCACCCATTACTGTGATCAGCGATCAATGCGGGTTTAATAACCTGTCAAACTTTAACAGGCGGTTTCTTGCGATTAAGGCCTGCACCCCGAGTCAATTTCGCTCTCGAATACAGCACAAAGCCCTGCTGTAAAAATGCTTTATCCACAAGCTAACAACTGACTTTAACACTAGGATTGTCAAAAAGGGGTCAGTTCAGGGTAAAGTCAGTTGTCACTAGGTAATTTGCACACAAAATAAAAATAGATCCAAGGAACAACCATGCGGTTTCAACTCTGTGCGCTGCTCGCCAGCGGGCTAATACTCTCCACTTCTCATGACACCTTTGCCGAAGAAGGGTGTCAAAAAGATCAACGCTGTACCATGGTGGTTTACAGTGAACAAACAGATAAATGGCAAGTCATCAATAAGTCCCGGGCAGAACGTGCTTTTAGCCCTTTCTCTACATACAAGATCCCCAATACGCTGATTTTGCTTGAAGAGCAAAAAATTGATACCAAGACAAGCTATAAAGTTGATACCCAAGCATACCCGGTAAAGAAATGGTGGCCGAGTGTCTGGCAAAGTGACGATATTAAAGTGAAGGATGCATTTAGCTACTCAGTGCTCCCCTTATACCAAATGTGGACCAATTCACTAAGCAAGCCCGAAATAAAGACCTATTTGTCACAATTTAACTATGGAAACCAAGATATCAACGGTCCGCTAGACGAGTTTTGGCTCAATTCAAGCCTGCAAATCTCAGCAATGGAACAAATTGAATTCTTACGTCAACTCGACGATAAAACGCTTGGATTAAGCAAGCAAACTTACCAAACTTTCGATGCGATTTTCTTAAAACAAAGTACACCTGAGTATCAGCTATACGCTAAAACAGGAACAGGCCCTATTGCTAAAAAAACATACTTAGGTTGGTATGTAGGTAAAATAGAAAACGCCCAAGGAACACACTATTTTGCATTTAATATGCATGCCCCCTCATTCAAAGAAATGGTGAATGTACGTGTGGATAAAGCACATGCAACGCTCAAGGCACTGAAGATAATTTAAAAGAGCAACACCGTTTCACGCACAAAAAAAGAGGTAACTTCGTTACCTCTTTTTTAATTTCCTAAGCAAGTTTTCTCAATAAGCCTTGGGTGTTTTGCCGCATCGTACTGGCCACCATAAAGTAACCTATCGCAGCCACAAACAAGGCACCACTTGCAGGACCCAATGCCCAAATATATGGATGCAGCTTACCGTCTACTTCAAACAACTCTCGTTGGATGATAAGTAAAGTGACGTCACTGACCAAGGCAGCAACAAAGCCCGCCAAAGCACCCAATAGTAAAAACTCATACAAGGTTGCCAATTTAATCAAGCGTCCACGTGCGCCTAAAGTACGCAAAATAACGATCTCCTGCATACGCTCGGCTAGGCTCGCCTGTACCTGAGATATCAGTACTAAAGCACCACTGGTTAACACGATAGCCAATACGAAACTGATAGCCAAAGACACTTGGGCAATCATTGACTGCGCTTGCTCTAAACGACTTTTAATATCAATCATACTCACTGTAGGGTGCTGCCTAAGTAGCGTACTGACGGTTTTTTCATCTCCTTCACCAAATTGCGCTGCACTGAAATAAGTCACAGGAAATTTACCCGCGACAGGAGGGTTAAATATCATCACAAAATTGGGCTTAAGCGATCCCCAGTCAACGCTGCGAAGACTGGTAACCTTAGCATCAAAACTGCGCTCATTTACTAAGAATGTCAGCGTATCACCAACTTCAATCCCTATCCCTTGCGCCATTCCTCGAGAAACAGACACTTCTAATTCAGTACTATCCGCATCGAACCATGTGCCATCGACCACTTCATTGCCATCTGGTAGCTGCGTCATCCAAGTCAGATTCAGCTCTCGACCAGCCCCTTCAGTAGCCTCTTCATCTTGCTCTTCACCTTCTTGCTTTGATGTACTGCGCGCAAATTTTTCTCCATTTAATGCATTCGCACGACCTCGGAATATAGGGAAAAACTCTGTATGCGTAATTTGATTTTGTGTGAAGAAGTCCTGGATATCACTGACTTCTGATTCGTTTATATTAATCAGAAAGGCATTGGGAGCATCCGCAGGTACTTGCATTTGCCAATCAGAAATCAGGTCATTTTTGAGCACAAATAAAAACAACATAAGCTTTATCGCCAAAGCAAAGCTGATCAACTGTACAGCATTTGCGTTGGCACGCTTTTGTAAGGTCGCAATGGCCAAAGACCAGCTGCTGCCAGGGCTCAAGCCTAGTTTTCTGCCAGCACTAAACAGCAACCTCGAGACGCCAAACAACACCAGCATCAATATTGCGGTCCCACCAAAGAGAAAAAGGGTTGTTTTTAACTCTCCACTGAAAAACCACATCAAGGCAAAAATAGTGGTCACAGACAGTGCCATATGAACTCTACTCACAGCCAGTTTATCCCCTAAATTACGACGTAAAACGCGCAGTGGCGGGATATCAAATAAATCGAGTAGAGGCTTCAATGAAAACATCAATGCGCACACCACACCAATGGTAATGGCTAAAAACCACGGCTTGAAACCCGCAGCAGGTAATTGCGTGTCCATAAAGCTGGCGAGATAATCAGTCGCCACAGCTTGCAACCCATAGCCAATTACTATGCCTATTGAGACTGAAAAAGCTGTCACCATAGAGAGATGAAGCAAAAAGATATTGCGAATTGTAGCTCGACTACCACCGAGTGTTTTCATCATGGCAACCGGATCGTACTGACGCTCACAGTAACGCTTCGCAGACACAGCCATTGCTACCGCAGCTAGCATTATTCCGAATAACCCAGCTAGCAATAAGAAGCTCTCTGAACGCGCAAGGTTCTCACCTAGTGGCGACTGACGATCTTTTATTCCCTGCCACCTTTGATTTTCTCTCAATTGAGGCTTCAGCCACCCATAATAATCTGTCAACAGTGCTTCATCACCCGAAAATAACATGCGATAAAACACTCGGCTTCCTGGCTGGACCGCCTGTGTTGTCTCAATATCGGTGTAATTTAGTAAAACACGTTTATTCCCCGCCAACGAGAAAAATGGTGCATCTGGTTCACTGACAAGGATTTTACTGGCGCGGAACATACCTACGCCAATTTCAACTTGGTCACCAACATCTAAGCCTAGACTATAAAACATCCCTTCACTGAGCCAGACCTCGCCAGGTTTAGGTACATCTCGCACCTCATATTCAGCTTGGGCAAAATCATCTTTGAGCTTGACCAAACCCCTTAAAGGATAACCATTAGACACCGCTTTAATCGAGCCCAATACCAATTCATCATTGGCAAACAGCATAGAGTCAAAAAACATTTGTCGTGCCGTGTTCAGACCTAAACGTTCAGCTTCAAGAATATAATCATCATTTAAAGCATGGTTGCTCACTAAACGCCTATCAGCAGCAATAAAGTCTGCTGATTTTTGCTCAATGTTCATCCGAATGCGCTCTGTCACAGATGACAAGCTAAATACTGTTAGTACAGCAAGGGCTATCGCCGCAAAAATAATGGTCAACTCACCACGACGCAGCTCTCGCCAAAATAAAGTGAGTGCTAACTTAAACCACATGAACTGTTGCTCCTTCACCATCGCGTATTTTTTCTAGCTGGCCACCCTCGATGTGAATAATCCGATCGCACTGCCGAGCGAGCGCTTCATCATGGGTAACCAGAATTAATGTAGTCCCATTTTGCTTGTTGAGGTCGAAAAGTAGCTTTTCTATCAGGTGACCATTTTTACTGTCTAAGTTTGCCGACGGTTCATCAGCAAACAGGATTTTGGGCGAACCGATGAAGGCCCGCGCTATCGCTACTCGTTGTTGCTCTCCGCCAGAAAGTTGCGACGGATAGTGACTAACTCGATGGGATAGGCCTACTTTTTCGAGTAATTCCGAGGCCTGTTGTTTCGCGCCGCTATCACCAGCCAACTCGGCGGGCAGCATCACATTTTCCAGCGCTGTTAAGCTTTGCACCAACATAAACGATTGAAATACAAAGCCCACTTTTTCTGCTCGTAGGCGCGCACGCTCTTCTTCATCTAATTTGTGTAGTGCCGCACCGTCCAAAAATACTTCACCAGCCGTTCCTGTATCCAGTCCAGCAAGCAAACTGAGTAGCGTAGATTTACCTGAGCCGGACGTGCCCACAATCGCAACAGACTCTCCTGACTTGACAGTGAAATTGATATCGCTAAGGATATCTAAGTCACCTTCAAAGGTACTGACTGTTTTGTTAAGTCCTTTGACCTGAATAACATTTAACTGAGAAAGTACTGACATGATTCGAATTTTCCTAAAACTTGTGCTGTTCCTCGCATGCCTCAATCAACCCTTTGGGGCAACAGCTAGCGAGACTAAAATTATGATCATAGGTGATAGCTTAAGTGCGGGCTACGGACTTAAACAAGACCAAGACTGGGTTAATTTGTTACAAAATAAGTACGCTGAAACGAAAAAATCGATCTCATTAATCAATATGAGTGTCTCTGGCCAAACCACGGACAATGCGCTGCTCACCATTGACGCCCAACTTAAAGCGCACCAACCTAGCCATGTATTAATCGAATTAGGCGGAAATGATGGTATTCGCGGTTTTCCAATTAAACTGATCCGCAAGCACCTCACAGAGTTGGTTGCAAAAAGTAAAAACAGTGGCGCAAAAGTCGCGTTAATGGAAATTCAAATTCCGCCAAACCTAGGCCCAAGATACACCAAAATGTTTACCGGTAACTATCAAAAGGTAGCTAAAGACACAGGGGCTTATTTGATGGATTATTTTATGGTGCCGATTGCAATCGACAAGTCGTTAATGCAAAACGACAACCTGCATCCCAATGAAAAAGCCCAGCCGCTTATTAGAGACTTTATGGAAAAGCAATTTGATGTATGGCTGAGTAAATCATAACAGGCTGAATTAACAGATATACCGTTGTACCCAATTGCGCTTTTGGGTACAATTTAGTCGTGATTTTAGTGTTAAATGACCCATCTGAAAGTCAAAATTCACTCCCCTTTATGGAAACGCTATATAATTAAGGAAATTAAAATGAAGAAGTATTGTGTAACTGCGCTGGTCGTCGCGACCTTATCAGGCTGTGCATCAGTTGACATGCAAAGTTATGTTGATCCGAAATTTAAAGCCACCCAATATTCAAGTTTAATGGTTGACGCTGCACTTACTGACTTAACCATGAAAACACTCATTGAGGACAGAGTTTGTAAACAAATCAACCTCAAACTCAGTTCAGTTAAGTGTGTCAAAGCAATCGACGTCTTCCCCCCAACACGAGAGTTCAATCAGCATACTTGGCAACAAGCGTTTGCAAAAACAGGTGCACAAGCGCGATTACAAATAGAGCTACTATCACAAGAAAGCCAAACCTCACATGCTTTCAACGCCAACTCGACAACACCTTCTTACTCATCAGTAGGCACCCCCTCTACTAACTATACGTCGTATACCACAGTACACCTGACCGACAAGTTTCAAATTACTTTGTTCGACAAAGGGGATCAAAATAAAGCCATGACAGCAACAGGAGTTGTAAAAGCGCAGAAAACCATTCGAGATCACAACAAGACCATCGCATCGATGCTATCAGAACGAATTACACAAGAGCTCCTCGATAAGGGCTTAGTTAAGCAGCCTACATCTGTAAAACTATAACTGGGTAAGCAAAGGCTGAAACTTGAGGCACAGGCCTCAAGCTTCTAATTTTTTGGGCAGGTGAGGTGGAATGCACTTCCCTGTTCGCTGCTATCTAGCGACAAGTGAATATCCAACCTCTGACACAACCTGAAAACAATCGATAAGCCCATACCTAGCCCAGTGCTCGAATCACCCTTTATCCCCGATTCAAAAATTCGCCCTTGTATGTCACTCGGGATCCCCTGACCTGTATCAATAATACTCAAGGTATTGTTGGAAAAGCGCACCGTAACCGTGCCTTTTTCTACATGGGAAAATGCATTTCCAATCAGGTTGCTTAATATCAAGTTTAAAGCACTTTCACCAAGCGCAATGGTTGCACTACTTGGTACGTCAATCTCTACCGAAATATCTTTACTGTCAATTTTATGGGCTTGTTGCAAGACACAGCTTTCAACCAAGGGAAGTAACTTTACTTCTGTTTGGTTAATCGTCTCTTCTCTGGCTAATGCTAACAAGGTTTCAACGCTTTGCGCCATTTGCGCCTGTGCAGATACAGCTCGCTCTACCAAGGCTTGTTGTTTATCATTCAATGCTTCTTGCTGTAGCAAGGTCAGCGCCCCTTGTGTGACCGCAATGGGAGTACGCAGCTCATGTGACGCATCTCTGGTAAATGCTTGCTCTCTATCAATAAATTGACGAATTCGATCCAGAGCCTGTTCAAGCGTACGTGCAAAACCGCCTATCTCATCATTCACGAATTGATTGGAAAAATTCTGTGGCAGCTTTTCAACGGGTGCCTGCGCAACAATATCAACCAACCGATCGAGGGGTTTAAGCAGCTTCTTAGCCATGGCAAGTGACAAATAGGCCAGCAATATGGCAACAATCAACACGATTACGAGCGCCACCAGCAAGAAGTTAAACATGCCCATTTTTATTTTTCTCACTACCAGCTGCTCACTGACCTCGGCCAGTAAAACGCCTTTATCTAACCACATTAGGTGATAGTGCTTATCGTCTATTGAGGCAAATTCAACAGCGCGTGGCTCCTCGATCAATGCCTCTTTTATAAACGAGGGCAATTGCTGCTTATGCTCCAAATATTGAATAAAATCAAGTCGAGGTTGAGGTGTATTGCCTAAGTTCAACTGCTTGGAGACATATGCGGCTTCATCTTTGAGCAATACATTAAATAGGTGATCCTCGATTGTATATGCAAAAAGAAAACAGACGAATCCAAACAAAAAACTGATAAATACTGATATGCCAACAAAATAGGCAATGATTCTAGTGCGTAATTGACGAGCTTTCATAAGATTATGCTATATCCAAGGCTAGGCCAACACTGTGAATCGTTTTAATGATCGCAGTATCAAATGGCTTATCGATCGCTTTTCTAAGTTGATAAACATGTGAGCGCAGCGCATCTGAGTCAGTTGGATCATCTCCCCAAATTTTGTCACTGAGTTCACTACGACTCAGGGGTCTTGGGTGGTGCTCCATTAAAAGCTGCAAAATCTTAAGTGGGATCGGCTGCAAGATAATCTCTTGACCGCCTCGCTTCACTTGCTGAGTTTGGGCATTGAGACTTAAGTCACCAAGCTGTAGAGTTTTTTCACAGTTAAGCAAATGGCGCTTAGCAAGCGCCAAGCACCTTACAAATAACTCCTCCAAGGCAAATGGCTTGGTTAAATAGTCATCAGCACCTGTTTCAAATCCGGCTAACTTATCATCCAGCGCATCACGTGCAGTCAACATAATAATAGGAATATGCCGACTGGCTTTATTTCGCAAAATATTACACACCGCCAATCCATCCATTTCTGGCAGCATGATATCGAGAATAATGCAGTCATAGTAGTTCTGTAATGCCAGATCTACGCCTTGCTTACCATCGTAAGCAAAGTCCAAGACTAATCCACGTGGCTCAAAATACTCTGCGATATTGCGACTGATTTCGAGATTATCCTCAACCACCAGTACTTTAAATTGCATATCCATTTTGCGCATAGACGAGTGTTTTTCCATGTTAATACCGTATAAATTGGGTTATTGCACACAGCTTATCATGCTGATCTGTGAAATGATTGTGAAATAGCAGGGGGCTTGGTAAAAAGTGCGTATGAGCCGCTCTATCGATTTTACCAAGCATGAATACTTGCGCCACCTTAAGAAAAAGTGGGCACCAAGTGGACAGTAAAAATGAGTTATGACCCTCATCAATTAACTTAAGCACGAAACATGAATTTTTTTATACTTATTTTTAAAATTAAGAACATTTAGCTCTGTTTTCTCGTAACTTGGTGCTTATTTATGTTAACTTTCCTTTTCTCATCGGGGACTGATTAAACAGTCGTGTTAGCCATTGAAATAGGCCAGGACGGGGGTCTAACTTCACGTTTAAGTTAAAGCTATACCCTTTTTTATAATGGGTTCTGATTACTTCACCTTCTAAATTATGTTTTGAAATACTGCGACGTAGTTCTGACACAGCACGATTTATCGCGTTGTTGTCAACATACTCTTGTTGCCAGATTTCTCGACACAATTCATCGCGGCTAATCACGCGATCTCTGTGCTGAATAAAGTAAACTAACAAGTCGTAGATCAGGGGTTCAACTTTAACCCTTTCACCGCAGAATGTTAACGAACGTTTCCTTTTATTCAGTGCATAATGACCAAATACCGCAAAGGTAAAGTCAGTATTTTCTTTATCACTTAAATTCATGATCAACAATATACTTCCTTTATATATGACTTTAAAAGCCCTTATATTTTATCGCTCTAGGCAGTAAATTGGTATTAACTAAGTCATATTTTCACATGACTTTTGTTAATAGAAACATATTACCCAATTGACCACAAAAGAGACAAAAAACCTTAACAGTCAACCATTGATACACAAGTTTTATACAAAAAAAACACATATGAGAACAAAAAACCTTCGCTTTATTTTATAAAATTGCCGTTTATTTCAGTATTCATGACAGTCAATTATTTAGGCTTTTTTTATCCACATTAGTAAAATTCATGATGTAGTATTTTTTTCTTAATTTTGACTCGAAAGGGCCTATTTCTAGGCCCTCATAATTCGCTAAAGAGATGCTATAAACGATTTGATTTTTTCGTTTTCAGGAAACTGTTTCGCGCTTGTTTGCAAAACCTCCAGTGCTTTATCTGACTGATTCATACGCACATAGGCTTGAGCAAGTGTGACTGCTAAAACGGGATGTGAAAACTTAGGTAACACATACTCTAATAGCTGCGCACTGGCATCAACTTGATACTCTGTCGTAGCGTGTTTAATTTGAAAAACACTTAGCATGGCAAGCATTTGCATATCATAAAGTGCCGGCGTCGCTTCCAACTTTTGGATAGCAGTATCTTGGTCTCTTAAAAATAGCTCATATAATTTAACACTGGCATCATCTTGATAGGGCTGAGCGGACAATAGCTCAACGCCCATAGCTGTCACCATTGCACGAGCGGTATCCACGGTTGAAAATGGATTTTGGCCTGTGATCAGTCGGCCGTCGACAGTGACTTGGTTTAACATCACGCCATCTTGTTCGAATTTTGCACCGCGCTCTTCTAGTTTGTCTTGCAATAAAAATGGGAAATCTTTTAACCACTTAGAGCCAAATGCATGTTCTTCCGCATTGGTAAATCCATTCACTCGCTTACCTGCTACCAAGTAACGCCCATCACTCAATTTTACGTCAACAAAAGCCGCTGGCCCATGGCACACGCCAGCAACCACACCACTATTTTCATAAATTTTTGAGATAGTTTGCTTTAGCGGCTCATGTTGATGTAAGTCGAACATAGGGCCCTTACCACCAACAACAAATATGCCATCAAATTTACTGGCATCAATATCTGCCAGTTTATAGCTGTTTGTCAAAGACGCTAAAGCGGCCTCATCGTTCAGGAATTTTTGGTTATAAATTGCTGACTTATCATATTCGTCCGCGACAGGTTTACCACCTGACGGAGAAGCAATGGTCACTTGAATACCATGGCGTTTAAATACATGATACGCTTTGCTTAATTCACCAAACTCGTATCCTGGCTTTACAAGTTCTTGGTTTTGATTTACTTCACCGTAGCTACTGATCACAACTAATACATTAGTACTATCTTTTGCAGCGACGACTGAACTAAAAAGTGCAATACTGGTTAGCATAACGAGGCTTTTCATAACGACTCTCCTTTTGGTTGGAAGTATCACAATAAAGGAGTGGATGTGAAACTGGTGTGAAGTAAAGGGCAATTACTTTCGTAGAAGTTACAGTGTAGATTTAAGTAATTAAATTGATTGAGGTTACTTACCTGTCAAGGCTAGAAAAATTTACTTTGTTATTTTTCTTAGTTCTTGCTCTGTAGTTTCAAACTCTGGCAATAGTGAGTGACACAGTTAAAATAAATGGAATATTCCAAAAATCAAGAATAATCACGATGATTAATATAACTGCCGATGCCAAAAATCAGCATATTTCAGAAAATATATGGCAGCTGTATAAAGAGGTGTACTTCTATCCTCTAATGCCAGTTCACCATTATAAAAATGGTGCAATTATAAGCGTATGGAATACGCATGGTCATCGGTTAAGTCGGAAGAAGAATACCAGCTTACAACAAAAATATATTGCGTTATTGTCTCGGTTACCGTCATCAGTTAAATATCTATATGGTGGTAATCATGACATGTCTTATCGCGAGTTGAGTATTTGTCTAGACCTCCCACTAACACTTGCACAATCTATTTCCAAGCGCTATAACCAACGCGCTTTTTATTACCTAGTTGATGGTAAAATCACTTTATACAATAGCCATAATTTGACACAGTTTTACACTTTTAATGATTTGATCACCTCACGATTACGTCGGGTTACGCTACCTAGCAAAAACATAGCCCTTTTGTGAAACATGATGCTCACTGCAACACCTTTAATCCAGCAAACTCATATATCAGGTTCATAGATTTACGCCGACACTTTGTTTTATTCATCATTTTTATTGCATCAAGCGTTCATACATACATTAACACCCTAAATGCAAAATTTTTTTGATTTAGAATAACAAATATTAACACGGGTATTTTTAAACTTTTAAGAATCACCTTAAGCAACTGAATTTAAATGTGTTATTAATTTCGTTCATCCCTAAACTGACTTTAGCCCTCGCACCAACTAATTCTTGACTAAAATAAGAGTTAAATAAACAGCCCTGCTGCGCCTATGCAACTTAAAACCCGGCTTCCTCTGGTGTTAGCTATTACAGCTCTAGTGCCCATGCTTGTCATCTTTTTCATTGCGATGCTTCACAGTGCACGTCAAGCGGGAGAAATGAGTATTCGAGCAGCGCAATCAGAGGTACTCAGTGCGGCCGCACTATTTAATGCCTACTTTTCTCAACGGAAATCAGAAATTTCAACCCTAGCGCGCCAACCAGCTCTTCGAACGATGGACTTTAACCAAATAAAGCCTATCTTAAACACCGAAAAACAATCACACCACGGAGTATACGAAAAGTTTATTGTTGGGCGTGCGGATGGCAGCTTTCACAATACCGAAGGAGGGAATCCGTATCACAATATGTTGCGCACCTTTGATGATTCAGATCCACAAGCCAAGATAAAAACCATTAAACAGCGAGACTACTGGCAATACACCATTAATAATAATATTGAGCAACTTCCTAGAGTATATGTTTCTGAACCCATGATCTCATACACCACAGGCGTTAAGCAGATTGTTGTTGCTGCGTCAATTTTAAGCCATGACGACAAGGTCGTTGGCTTATTAGGAGGCAGTATTCCCTGGCGTGAAGTCGACCGCCTCATCGTTAATGTCAAAAACCATGTACTACAACAGTTCGGCGAGCAAGCCAAATTTATGCTGGTGTCTAGTACTGGGATTTATATGTACCACTGGAATGCCAATAAGACCATTGAGCATCAATATAAGGATGGCAACTACGTGCTCAATGATATTGGCGAAAAAGCCAGTACAGTCAACAGGATCACCAAAGAACAAGATCCCTTGCTTAAAGCACTGGGCATAAAAATGATCGCTGGGCTTGAAGGGCATGGACAACTAATGATAGACAGTCAGACACATGCATTTATCTTTTATGCACCTATTCGTGCTGCCAATTACAGTCTTGCTGTAGTTTTGCCTGAACAGGTCGTTTTTGCGTCGGTGAAAACCCTTAAAGAGAAGTTACTGCTGACACTCACATTTGCTACATTATTGAGTATGCTTGTGGCCTGGTGGATAGCATATCGACTGTATAGCCCTATTTCACGTTTAACATATGCTGCAAAATCGCTTGCCAAAGGTCACTACAAGATTCATATCAAAACCAAAGGCAATGATGAAATCGCTGAATTGAGTCGTACATTTGAAACTATGCGTGACACCATCTACGCGCGAGAAAGTGATTTAGAGTCCAGAGTAGAAAAACGAACACAAGCACTTGAAAAAGCGAAGCGCGAAGCCGAGTTCGCCGTTACTGCAAAAAGCCGCTTCTTAGCCAACATGAGCCATGAGATCCGCACGCCCATGAATGGTATATTGGGCACTATCCAGCTATTAGAACAAGAGGCAAACTTCAACAAAGAACAAAAACACCTCCTTAAGCTGGCCAGTGTTTCAGGCAGTAACTTATTGACCCTCATAAACGACATATTAGATATCTCGAAACTTGAACAAGGGCAAATCAATTTATACGAAGAACCTTTTGAGCTAAAAAGCACCATTGCACATTTACTACACCTTACGCAGTCAAGGGCTCAGTCAAAGCCTATTGCCTTATCACACACCATAGTGGCTGATACGCCTCTTGAAATTGTCAGTGATAAACACAGGTTACAGCAAGTACTGCTCAACCTATTGAGCAATGCCTATAAATTTACTATACAAGGTGAGATATCTATATTGGTTCAGCTCAACCCAAATGACGCGACACAATTGTTATTCACCGTTACAGACACTGGTATTGGCATCAAACAAGAGCAGCAAAATAAAATTTTTGACCCGTTTTGCCAAGAAGACGACAGTACCACAAAGCGTTTTGGCGGAACTGGACTTGGGTTGAGTATTTGCAAGCAGCTAGTTAACCTTGCTGGCGGGATAATATACTGTGAATCCACACCAAATGAGGGCGCAACATTCGCGTTTACTTGGCCATTTAAGCCTTGTTGCTTAATCGAGTATAGTGCTGCAAAAACTGATCAGTGTATGCAACTCAGTGGGAAGGTCTTACTTGCTGAGGATAATGCAATTAATCAGGTTGTGATCAGTGCTATGTTGGAAAAGTTTGGTTTGCGTGTCGTATTAGCAAAAGATGGCCAACAGGTATTAGAAAAAGTTGCACAAACCTATTTTGATCTGATCCTCATGGATATACATATGCCTAAAATGGATGGTATTGAAGCAACCAAACACCTGAGAATGCACCCCCAGTATAGTCAAATGGTGATCATTGCGATCACTGCCAATGTGTTTTTAGAAGATATCGCGACGTATTACAGCGCTGGCATGGATGACTTTGTCGCGAAACCCGTTGAAATGGCAAAGCTAGAGTCTGTATTAAGCAAATGGCTAGGTGTAAAAAACCGCTAACCAAATAGTATCAGTATCCGGTTTAGTCCAGCTTACTTTATGTTTGCAGTGCGCCGGAATATTAATATGCTCGCCGACAACCAAGGTTACAACTCGACCATCTGAAAACGTGAGCTGCCCCTCACCTTGCAGCACTATTACCCACTCATTTTGCGCTTGGTCATACCAACCTGTTTGCGGAGAAGTATGTCCTCTGGAGATAATACGTTCAATTTTTACATCATCGCTGCTTGCAATGACTTCGAAAAATTCGTCTGATAAATCTCTGGGTATATCTCTAAATACACTTTGTTTGTTTTCAACCATGCGCTCACCCCGATTTTGGTGGATACATTATTTAAATTGTGCAGTTTGATGCTGTTGCAAGAATATGCTGGATAAGATTTGGTGGAGCTAGGCGGGATCGAACCGCCGACCTCTTGCATGCCATGCAAGCGCTCTCCCAGCTGAGCTATAGCCCCAAGTAAGACGCTAAGATTCTATTATATCTTATTAATTTGTAAAGCTGTTTTTTACGAAGTGTGAAAAGCTCATGATCTTAAATTGCAAATGTGGCTGTAAATTGCAGCTGCTCTGCGTTGATGCTGGCAGCTGCAAAAACAGTATATTTGGGAACAAACTTGTTATTTTAGTTTGTTAGTTGTTTTAATGCATTGCTCAAGGCGTCATTGATTTCGCCATTAGTTAATTTACCCGCTTCCATATCAAAGTTATCAAAAAAGCTAGGAACTGATAAATGCGCTTTTACATCAGCTGCAAAATACGGTGCAGAGTTCACCGCGGCACCTAACACACTTTGTGCTCCACCAGGACCTGGAGATGTTGCCAAAAGTACCATCGGAGTATTTTGATACACTTTCATGTCAATACGAGAGGTCCAGTCAAATATATTCTTGTACGCTGCTGTGTAAGAACCATTATGCTCAGCAAATGAGACAATAACTGCATCTGCAGCGCCTATCTTGTCGTAAAATTTCTGGGCCTGCTCTGGGATCCCATTGTCTTTTTCTCGGTCAATGCTGTAAATCGGCATTTCAAAATCATTCAGATCTAAAATTTCTATCTCTGCGTTCTCAATTTGTGACGCCGCATACTTTACCAGTGCATTGTTGATTGATTGACGGCTGTTACTTGCTGCAAATGCTAGTACTTTCATGATGTTCTCCAAATTAACTTTTTATGGGTTGTCGAATATGTTTGCTCGACTTGATGACAAACAGTGTAGATTAAGTTTTAATAAACATTAATAGGGCAAACGTAAACTTACTATTTCCATATGAATCATAATGTGTTTGACGGTATTCCTGTCTTTATTAAGGTCGTACAATGTAATAGCTTTGCATTGGCCGCAGAACAACTTGGCCACTCACCATCTCATGTCAGTAAAGTTATCAATCGTTTGGAAGCTCGACTGGGCGTCAGGTTACTCAATCGAACAACCCGAACTTTGGCACTTACCCCTGACGGAGAAGTGTACTATCAGCATTGTGTGCAATTACTCAGTGATGCCGAACAAACACTGCAACTGCTTACGCATCAGGAAAATAAACCCAAGGGGGTGCTTAAGATTAGTTGCCCTGTCGCATTTAGTTTGGACTACCTCAGACCTGCAGTCACAGAGTATTTACGCAAATATCCTAATGTCACTATTGAATGGGAGCTCAATGACCGAGCGGTAGACGTGGTTGGTGACGGCTTTGATTTGGCAATTCGTGCAACCACCCAACTCGAAGAGTCGAGTTTGATCTGTAAACGTATTTACCGCTGTAGAACTTTGGTTGTTGCTAGCCCAAAATACATAGAGCGATATGGAAAACCCCATCATCCTAGAGAGCTAAGCAAACATCACTGTATCTGCTACAGCAACCTAAAGCATCCAGATCGCTGGGAGTTTACAGATCAAGCAGGTAAGTCATTTACCGTTGATGTTAGAAAGCGAGCGAATATTAACAACGGGCATATGCAAGCCGCGATGGCAATTGACGGCATAGGTATATCTAGGTTGCCCGAATTTTATCTGGCAGATGCCATTGAGCAAGGCCAGCTTGAAATCTTACTCGAAGCCTACTTGCAAAGGCCTGTGGAAGTCTATGTGGTTTATCCCAGCCGCAAGCACCTATCACCTAAGGTTAGATACTTTATAGATATATTGTCATCCCAACTAGCATCATAGGACCTATCACACTATTGGTTCAGTGCACCATATTGGCGATAGATGGCATCAATCTCGCCGTTGCGCTGCATTACTTGTAGCGCTCGATTCAGTTCCGCCTGCAATTGCTGTAAATGGGGTTGTAATCGCATATGCACTGGCAGCTTGCTAATTTCAAATACGACTTTGAACGAAGCATAATGGGGATTATGCTTTTGATAATACGCCGCTGTAACATCGCCAATCATCACGTAGTCAATTCGTTTGTGAGCCAACTGAGACAATAGCTCTTTTTCAGAAACGTTGTCATAAAGTACAATTTTGTTCTCGCCAAAGTGAGATTCAAACTGTCCGTATCGATAACCCCTTACACGACCAAAGACCTTACCATAGAAAGATTTTGGGTCGGCGGTTGGCCGTTCACCTTCACGACCCAACACCACTTCCTTAGAATATGCATAAGGCTGCGAATAGATCCCAGGGTTTTTTCTTTGTGCACGCCAAATAGGATTGACACCTGGTTCAATGTCTATTTTTCCCATATCAAATAGCTTTTGACCACGCGCCACAGACCAAGGCACCAACTTAAAAGTGTGCCCAGTGAGCTCGCCAAGTCGAGCAAACAAGTCGCTAAAAATACCTGAGGGTTGATGATTGTGAATGTAGTTGTATGGCGGATTCGCGCCGTGATACACCAAAACACTGAATTCCTTTGCAACCACGACACATGAATAAAACAACGCCGCCAAACCGAATAAATAGTACATAACTTATACAAATTAACTCATCCTTTATCAACTTAGCATAAATTTTACACATATTATGGTTTTGCGCCTTTATTGCTCAAGAAAAACGCCATTTCTTACCTAATTTATAACACTGCTAATAACAGCACTAAAGCAAAAGAAACAATAATTCACACACCGGAATAAATTGACTATTTAATACCCATAAATTTCATTTTATAAATTTTTTCTTCATTTTTTTGACTTTAATCATAAATATTAACTTCATTTATTCGTTTAATAATGGTGTGCGAACACAAGATGATTTGTCTTGTAGTTTGATGTTGTGAAGGAAATGGCACGACATAAACAACCCCGTACACTTAACTTTTTACCAGCCAATAAGGCTATTTATTCTCAAGAAAAGGAAACTAACTATGAAAACTGGCGTATTATTCTCACTAATTGCCGCTGCGGCCGCTGCCAATGTTTCAGCTCAAGAGCTGTCTGCACAGGCGGGCTATGCAAGTGTTCAAGAGGTGCTTGAATATGGTCGTAAGTATCAAGCTATCAGAACACAGCTTAAAGATGCAGGCTATCGCTTCCACAATTGTCATACTCAAGTCATTAATTATTTTGTGACGCCAATGCAGCCTGAATACCTATATGCACAAACTGAATGTACTTACTCGACGCCAAGTGGCGGTAATTACTCGCTCCAAACAGACTATGCAAAAGTCACCATTGATGTGAACTTCAATCAAGAGCACGGACTGTACCGCGAAGGCGATGTAACTGTGAACTACATGACTGTTTACTAGCCATACAATTACATAGCAATTATTCATACCGGTTAGCAATAATTCGCCATGTAATAACAACTCAATGGGCGCACCTTAAAGGTGCTCCTATGGCTGTTAAACCCCAAAATAAAGCTACTTATAGCCAGGTAAAACGGTTACAGCTAAACGCACAAACACCACTAAATAAGCCTTATTCAATTTTGTGCATTATCTTAACGATATTCATATGCACCGTGATCAATTACATATAAAATACTTACCCATCTGATAATCATATACTTTAAGTTACTGTAGACAGGCAAACTCGACTACTGCCCGATGAAAACAGAACAAAAAATCGACGCTATTTATTAATAAGGCAATAGTCTAGAACTATAATCTCAGCCAAGCTTTTGCGAGACAAGTATATACATGGAGTTAAAATGGGTAACGGAAAAGAAAATAGTTTAACCATATTAATCGCGGATGATCACCATTTAGTGCGTCAGGGCTTACGTTCTCTTATCGAGAGATCACAAACTCAATACAATATTAGTGATGTCGCCACTGGCGAGCAAGCATGGCAATTTATTTCCCAATATCAACCCGATCTCGCCATATTAGATATTGCAATGGGAGATTTGAGTGGTCTCAAAGTGTGTGAACACGTAAAGCAACGAAAATTAAAAACCCGCATCATTTTTCTTAGTATGCATGATGATATTAAGGTAATTCACCGTGCGTTTGAGGTCGGTGCCGACGCCTACCTCTCCAAGAGTGAAGCATTTGATACTCTCAATCAAGCCTTGCAAACTGTCGCTGCCGGTCACTCGTTTATTAGCCCAAGTATAGAAAGCGAATTAGCACGATATAAGGCTGCTAGCACACAGTTTCTCCTTACAGCAAGAGAGAAACAAATCGTCAGCTATATCACTCAGGGAAAATCCAACCGACAAATTGCCGATACACTGTGTATTTCAATAAAAACTGTTGACAATCACCGAACAAAAGCAATGAGAAAGCTTGGTGTTAACAAAGCAGCTGAATTAGTAAAATATGGCTTGGAAGAAGGGCTAGTTGTGTAGATCAAGCTCAATTTAATGGTCAATTGGGGTAAATACACTATTTATATTTTTTTGACACAATAGTATTTTACTCTGTAATGGAAACTAGAATATGGCAAACGCCGCAATACTGAAATTTTCAAGTTATTGGCTACAGGTCGTATTTAATAAAATTGATTTACGCACTAAGCTATAGATTAGTGTAACTACATACTTAATTTAAAGATAAGATGAGAGTGCCAGATGGAAAAGGTAATCGCTATATATTTGCTTCTTTTTGTGACCGCTATCAGTGCACGTGACGATTCGATTTACATAAGCCTACCAGTAGACCATATCAAAACAGGAAGCGAGTTTTATGTCGATATTATGGCCGACGACATACCAGCCATATATGGCGTACATTTAACACTCAAATATGACCCTACAAAATTAATCATGTTGCCGCCACACAACAAAGAAACATCACCGCATCTGGAACATGGAAATTTGTTTAATCATAAAGCGCTAACAGAGCAAATTAATCTGGCAAATCCTAATTCGGGAACTATCAGTTACACAGTTAGCCAATCAATGCCAGCAAAAAATATCTTTAGCACCAACCGAATTGCACGTGTTTTCTTTAAAAGTCATGTAGATGCAACCAAAACAAATATCGTTATAGATACAGCCTATTTTGTTACCAAAGACGGTCATAAGCTACACTACCCAACCCAGCCATCGGTGGAATTACAATTTGCTAACTCTTACGCCCCACCTAACAGCCCTACAGCCGACTTTTCGTTACCGAGATATTTGTTCCTTGTCGTTCTAGCCTTTTTATTTGGGGTGATCACGCTACTTAATCATAAAAGTGCATTAAGGTATCATGCTGACTAGATCCGGAGGGTATTTTTAGCTTGTTTACCTTGATGCTCGTTATTTATTGCCCCATTGCTCTCTTAAAAAATTAATGAGACAAGCTAGGGCTTAAAAAATTATAAAGGCACCATATCGTGCCTTTATAATTGGCTAAAGCCTCTTCGCTTGCTTACTGCTGGTAAACATGAATAAAACCATCGAGGTCTGGTACCAACACCTTACCGGCTCCGATTGCCGGTGAAGCATACACGCCACCATGTACAAACCCAGGGATCAATTTAGGTTGATACTGCCAAACCCTCTCTCCAGACGCTCTTTCTAGCGCCATAAACCCGCTTTTAGTAACGTACCAACCCGGTTCATCATGACCTGTAGAACCGATATAAACATGCGATTGGTCAACCACAGGTTGCCCCCAACTCCAGCCAGGCGTCGCCACTTGCCAAACAATCTCTCCAGTTTCTACTTCCATTTTAAACAGTAACTTGGCATCTGAGCTACCAATATAGAAATAGTCATCTTCAATGTCTGCAATAGCGCTCGACTCAACCCAAGAACCACCTGGCAATGCTTTTTTCCACACGACTTGCCCCCTGTGAGGGTCTAAACCATACAAGTAAGTATCACGAGAGCCAATAATGAGTATATCGTCGAGCACAACTGGGCTCGAAGGTATCGCGCCTTGAGTTTTAAATTGCCAAGCAAGTTCACCCGACAGCTTATCGAGTGCGTAAACATGGCCATCCCAACTCGCAAAAAATACTTTACCCTGATAGATGCTTGCAGTCGCTCTTATCATCCCACCAGTATTAAAACGCCACTGAATCTTGCCTGTACGTTTCGATATGGCATAAAAATTTGAATCAGCACTGCCAACATAGACAAAATTACTGTCGGCCACCGGGCTAGATTTAGTGTAGTCAAACTCCCATGGAGCATGGTTGGCCGGCAGAATACGATTGTGATCACCATCATTAAGACTGGTCTTCCAGAGCAGCTTTCCATTCCAGCGATTCAACGCATAAAGATAACCATCATCACTAGAAAAAAACACTCTATGGTGGTCAACAAGCGGCTTCGAACGAACTTTATCGCCTGTGGTGAATACCCAACGAGTTTTCACTCTATCAACATCAAACGCATACACCTTGCCATTATCACTACCAAAGTAAGCCTGATGATTTTTTAGCGTAATGCTCCCCCAGTTTTCACTGCCAGTCTGATAGCTATATAAATAGTCCCCGCTTTTTGCCAAAGCAGTGATTGTCGGCAAGATAGATAGCAGCCCCAAAATGAAGGCTGCAATTAATTTTTTATAGATTGTCATTATGCACTCCTAATTAAATTCGAGTGCGACATTAACTTGACGTAAAAAAGATGTCCTGAATACCTTCTAAAACTTTCTTAGTAATTATTAAGTGCCTGATGTATCAGCTTTTAAAATGTAATCTTGTATTAATTGATTAAATCCACTTTCCTGTTTTAGCGGTAAAAAATGAGGATCTGCTGCAATCCACATGAAGGCATACTGACCTGCTAGTCGCGATTGTTCCAAGTAATGCAGCGCTAACTGAGTCTCTCCAATGGCTGCAGCATACCGAGCTTGGGACATCGGCGCTTCATAGTGTCCAATATCGGCCTTACGAGTATCATGATAAAGTAGCCAACGATAGACACCTTCTATACCTTGGTCGTCAAATTGTTGCTCGACCATCGCGATTTCTAAGTCACTATACCCTTCAAATTTCATGACCCAAATAAGCTCTTTAACAGCCAGTTCAAACTGACCGAGCTGTTCATAAATTGCTCTCAGGCATACATGGTAAAATCGATTACTGTGTGAGTACGGCCTCAATTTATCTAGGGCTAAAACCGCTTCATCAAATTGTAAACTCATCATATAAACCCAAGCCACGCTTTCACTTGAATAACCATCAGGCTCAAGGGATTGATAAATTTGAATGTGCTGTAATGCTTCTTCTAACCGACCTACAGCAAGTAAATATTGGCCGTACATATGATGCGCTTCGCTATTTGGAAGCGCATTTAAAAAGTAAACTTCAACATCTTGAGTATTCATTTCCCCCATGAATAAAAGCTTGCCATAGAGTAAATTCGCCTCTTTATGTTTGGGGTCCCGCGAGAGAATACGCTCCAAAATTGCCTTTAGGTGTTGCTTAGCTTGATGGTAATCAGCTGCCTGTGGGCGAAGCTTATAATAATAAGCCTTTGCCAACCATACCAAAGGTTCTGTGAGTTTAGGTTGCTCAACCGTTATTGACTTAAGCAAACCAATTGCCCTGTCTATATCCTCTGGGTGACTAGTTATAATAAAGCGGGCTTGATTAAATGGTTCAGTCAAATGGGCAGGGATCTCCTCTTTTACGGGCTCCCGTGGCATCTGCCAAAAAACAAGCAATGAAATTGCAACCAAGCACAACGCAGCTTTTAATAAAAAACTATCAAGAGATGATGGCAATGCATCACACAAGGGAGGCCCTATCCAGCGATAACCAATGCCGGAAATTGTTTTAATATACTTTGGCGATTTAGCATCATCACCAAGTAGCTTTCTGAGTCCATTGATTGTCACATATATCGCATCTTCGCTAACAACACGCTGCCCCCACACTTCCGAAAGGATCTGAGATTTACTGACATCTTGATGCTTAAATTTTAAAAGCAAAACTAACAGAGCATACTGTTTAGAGTCTAGTTCCACTACTTTCGTGTCATTATGTAAGCTCAACTGCCGATGATTTATGACCCACTGTCCTTTGTTGGCGGTCTTGAGCATAATTCCTACCTAAGAATAAAAATCTATTGTTATTTATATTTTAAAAAATACTTGAGTGAAATATCGCCACTAGCATAATGGACTTGAAGTGTCTTGTTAAGGAAATGATCAAAAAAGTTACACTTGTAATAAATTTTAAATATAAAGGGATGAATAATCTCATCCCTTTATCCGTTAAAGTTAATAATAGTTAGTACTTAACTCACCAATTTGAGCAAACTCATGGATAGTCCACTCATCAAACAGCAGTGTCATACCGCCGGCATTGACACATCTTATAGCGTAAGTGAGCGATGAACTATACGCGTCGTAAGCGGCTTTTCCTCCATGGCTATAAAAATCACTGTGTACATTTTCGACGCTGAACTTTCCGTTAAATAATGCTGGCACATCGCCATTTGGAAATCGAAGAATACTGCACTGTCCATCAGGTGCAAATGTATTAACTGATAGTTGGCTCGTCAAATATACCGACTCAAAGTACCCGGGCACTCTACCATTTCCTGCATTCCAATTATCAAACTGTATTGCTCTATCATAAGTAATGGCGGGGGCTGCTGGCACTTTATGATGCACACTATAACTGCTGCCTTCAGCGTCATAGCAAGTGACTTTGAGTACCTTAGCTAAGGTTTCGTGACCCTCAGCTACAGGACCTGATATTGATTTATTGTCAGCCACTTTCAGCTGCGCGATTAGTTTGTTACCCGCTTCATTGTAGAGCCCTGCATCAGTGCAACTGGCCTGCTCATTCAGGGTTAGGTATGCCGCAAAATAGTGCGCAGAACTAGTTTGCACCATGACACTTTTCACAGGTCCATGATTATATTGAGTTATTCTACCTGCGTTGCTATCTGCATCGTAAACTGGTTCTAATGCGTATACATTTCCAGCTATCAAAACACTGGCTGCGAGAGCATGGGACAATTTCATAACAATCTCCTTTTAAAATCACCGCTTAATAAGTCTATTATTTTTACTAATTATTTTAAGTACACGAATCTCCACCTATGCGTTTGCAAAACACCTCAGTCATCACGCTAAACGCATCGGGTCAACGCAATCAATACTTGTAATGTCAGCAATCAAATTCGCCGCATATCTGTGCCATGTACCTCACTAATAATGACGATTTAAAATAATAAGTCAAACATTTTTACTTAATTGATTTTCGGGTTTTGTACGTTAGACTTATTCAGATAAAAAAGATAACCCCTTGTAACTTATAAATATAATTATTATATAGTTGTCAAAAATAAAAGCTCAGGCTCTTCTATTCAATAAGTAGTCCAAACAATTTTTACCGTATTTAATCCACTTATAATGCGGTAATACGTTTATCTAATCGGACCCACACCTGACATTCCTAAGATTGAGTATTGAAATATTTTAATTCGCTTCCCTTTAAATGGATAAATTCAATCAAAACTTTACATAAAAACCCCCACCAAGTTACCATTTGTTTTCATTTACAAAAAAAGTTTAAAGGAGATAACATGAAGTTTTTTGTAATGATGAGCATGATGCTCGGCAGCTTTTTAATACCTTTTACATCCTTGGCTTTTGAGGGACTGTATTTTAAGACCGTTGAAGGCGAGGAAATTAAAGTTATTCCTACTTATGAAAATCAACGCATCGTCAATCTCTCATTTGAGACAGACTGTTATTCAAACAATGGATACTGTATGTCTAATAGACATGCAAACGATATCCTCGAAGGTTTTATCAACAGTAGCCGCAATAAACGATTATACACATACCGATATGTGACCGCAGATCCATGTATGGATCCGCGTAATGGTTGTACGCCTCATGGTGGTGATGATATTCAGACTGTAGACATTAATAACGAACCTGAACGTGTTTCGCCGATGCGCACAACACAGCTTGGGACTGGTTCAACGATTGCAATTGTTGATTATCTTAAAAAGTCCAATGGTAAAAATGATAACCCGACTATCATCATTACTAGTTACAAACTGACTAATGGTAAAAGAGTACCTGTCACAATGTGTCGGCCAGTTGAAAGATTTTGTGACATAATAGACATGGATGTGACTATCAACCCAGGCTCTGGTGTGACGGTTAATTTTGAGGAACGTGTAAATTCGCTAGCAGAAATAGAGCGTTACAATGCAATTTGGAAGTCACTATCTAAATTTTTTGAAGGTGAGTATACGTGCGTCATAGGTGAGACCGGTACTTCATCTAATGGCATTATGAAAGGACAGCTGATTTGTTATTGGAGCCCCTATTAACCTCCATCCGCTTAACGCAACTTTAGCGTCTCAATGAACGACTAATGTGTGAGCTAGGCGCTTCTGCCTCGTTCACACTTCTAGTATTGCCTTGCACACCAGTTTAAAATAGCCAAACACAGCTAAATCTTAAAGCTCCCCTTAGCTTTGAACAATGCGAACGCGACACAATCGCAGTAAATAGCCTGCTTTTTAGAGCCCATAAGCTAGGCGCTAAGAGGGGGAATAAGTTACGCATAAAACACTTTATTTCGCTTTTGAAGTGGTGGAAAAATCGCGAAGATTTATTCTACCTATACGTGTCCATTGATTAGGTCTTTGGGAATCATGCGACAAGTAAAATTCACCGACGACAAACAGACTTGAATTCATTAACAAGTCCAAGCAACTTTTATCGTATTACCGTGTTTACGCTACTTAAATACGGTAATACGTTTATCTAATCGGACCCGCACCTAACATTCCTAAGATTGAGTATTGAAATATTTTAATATGCTTCCATTAAAGACGGCAAATTAAACAAATGGTAATATATGCAACCAATATGTTACCATTTGTTTTCATTTACAAAAAAAGTTTAAAGGAGATAACATGAAGTTTTTTGTAATGATGAGCATGATGCTCGGCAACTTTTTAATACCTTTTACATCCTTGGCTTTTGAGGGACTGTATTTTAAGAGCGTTGAAGGCGAGGAAATTAAAGTTATTCCTACTTATGAAAATCAACGCATCGTCAATCTCTCATTTGAGACAGACTGTTATTCAAACAATGGATACTGTATGTCTAATAGACATGCAAACGATATCCTCGAAGGTTTTATCAACAGTAGCCGCAATAAACGATTATACACATACCGATATGTGACCGCAGATCCATGTATGGATCCGCGTAATGGTTGTACGCCCCATGGTGGTGATGATATTCAGACTGTAGACATTAATAACGAACCTGAACGTGTTTCGCCGATGCGCACAACACAGGTGCGTACCCAATCAAATCCGCCGCAAAGCCAAACAGGGCCAGTAGATAGTTATTCAAATGCCTTAGCAACACAGCTCGGGACTGATTCAGCAATTGCAATTGTTGATTATCTTAAAAAGTTCAATGGTAAAAACGATAACCCGAATATCGTCATTAACAGTTACAAACTATCTAATGGTAAACGAGTACCTCACACAATGTGTCGACCAGTTGAAAGGTTTTGTGACAACGTAGATTTTGACGTAACTATCAACACTAACTCTGGTGTGACGGTAAATTATGAAGCGCGTATAACTTCAAGAGAAGAAGTTAAACGCTTCAACGCAGTTTGGGACTCTCTATTCGGTTTTTTTGAAGGTGAATATACTTGTGTCTTAAGTTCGACCGGTACAGCATCTAGTGGAATAATGAAAGGACAACTCGTTTGTTATTGGAGTCCCTATTAACCTCCATCCGCTTAACGCAAATTTAGCGTCTCAATGAACGATTAATTGTGTGAGCTAGGCCCTTCAGTCTTGTTCACACTTTCTAGTTTTACCTTGCACACCTGTTTAAAATAGCCAAACACATCTCAAGCTAAATCTTAAAGCCTCCCCTTGGCTTTGAAAAATGCGAGCGCGACACACTTCGCAGTAAATGGCCTGTTTTTAGAGCTCATAAGCTAAGCGCTCAAAGGGAGATCGGTCACGCATAAAACACTTTATTTCGCTTTTGAAGTGGTGGAAAAATCGCGAAGATTCATTCTATCCATACGTGTCCATTGATTAGGTCTTTGTACATATGAAACAAGTACAATTAACCGACGAAAAACAGGCTGAATTCAACAAATAGCCACAAGCACTATTGTCGTATTGCCGCATTTAATCCACTTAGATACGGCAATTTGTGCAACTAATCATGCCCACTTAAGACATTATTTTTCAGGTGCACTGACATAGTGTAAGCCGCTTTCAATTCTGGCAAACCAATCGGCAATATTGCCGAAGTCACTGAGGTTTATGCCCGACTTTACAGCCAATTTTGGATACGTGTACAACGCAATATCCGCAATACTCGGTTTAGTACCTAGCAAATAGTTTCTGTCGTTTAAGTGCTTATCAAGATAGGTGAAAAAGTGAATCGTCTTGTCGTAGGTTTGCTCCAAATCACCAGGTTTTCCAATCACTTTGATACCGCGATATAAATTTGGACCATTGAGCACCTCTCCGGCTGACATAGATAAGAACTTCTGTATCTCGGCGCGAAGTAAAGCATTTTGCGGATACCAAGTTTTATCTTCATCGTACTTTTCAGCAAGGTATACGAGTATCGCATTTGAGTCACAAATTACCGCATCACCATCAACCAACACAGGTACCTGACCCAACGGGTTTAGCGCTAAAAAATGATCGGATTTGTGCTCTTGAGTGTGTGGATCTAACAGCTTTAACTCATATTCTATCCCTAGAATAGATAAAAAGTGCCTAATTTTATGACTATTTCCAGAACGTGAAAAACTATATAAGGTGATACCTGACATACCAAAAGGATCCTTTTACTGTAATTTTATATCTGCGTCGGGTGATGGCTCACCCGGCTACCACAGATAGTTTTTCATAGACGCCCTACCGAGTAAATGAAGTATTTTTGAAGATTGCAACACACGTTAATCACTGTTGCGCTGAGCAGGTAAATCGCTTTGATACTCTACAAACTCCACCTCAAAACCATCAGGGTCAATAAAGTAAACATTTTTACGATAAGGGTGCTGCGCACCGGTCTTGTCCACCTTATAACCCGCATCATTCAAGCGCTTAATCACACCTTCTAAACAATTCACGACATAAGCAAAGTGACCAAGGCCGACCTGATGTCCAGATAGCACCTTGTTTTCGCCTTCGCCATGATCACTAAAAGCAAGATAATGGAAGTCGTCACCAAAATGAAGCCACTGTCTTGGCTTGCCAAACCACTCCCCATGACCTTTACTTCTCACCTTCCAATGGGGAAAGGCAGCCCGATAAAAGTGCAGTGCCGACTCTATATTTTTGACTACAAGATTGACATGTTCTAAGTACATACGCGCGCCTTATTTGTTTTCCATGGTGTGATTAAACGTTGAGTTTTTATCAAAAATTAATTGCGCTATATAAGCTTTGATGAGTGTTTTCATTGTCTTTCCTCCTTTGAGTTGAACACACCTTAAAAGCTCAACTTAACTTGAGGTAAAGACTTTTTTATACTTTTTATAGATGTGACAAGCGCTCAGCAAATACACTCTGGATAAACTCTACAAAGGCGCGAACTTTGGGAATGTGTAAACGGTTTTTTGGATACAGTGCATACACCTCCACTGCAGGCAACTGCCAGTGAGGTAGGACACGAAGCAATATGCTTTGTTCTGGTTCTTGTGCACACATGTAGTCTGGCAATATGGCGGTGCCCATCCCATCCAAGACCATTTGTTTAAGCACCACGTAGTCGTCAACACGCATTCTTGGGACAACTGAGATATCACACTGTTGCGCCCCATTTTGAAGACGGATCATTTCAGATTTTTGAATACTACTCATCAGTAACACAGCGTGATTTTCAAGCTCATGAGGCGATGCTATCGGACCGTACTGCTTCATATAACTGTAACTTGCGTACAACCTGCGAGAAACACATCCTAAGCGTTTGGCAATCAAACGAGAATCGGCCAATTCGCCGATACGTATCACCAAGTCAAACCCTTCATCAATCACATCGACACGGCGGTTTAGTAAACTGAGTTGTAAATTGACCTGTGGGTGCGCACGCATAAACTGACTCAGTACCGGTTTAAGGATCTCATGCCCCATACCAACAGACATACCAACTTTGAGTTCGCCGGATACCTCGGTAAGCGCTTGCGCAACACTGGCATTGGCCAACTCAACCTGCTCTTTAATTTGCCGACAGTGCGTAAGGTACGTTCTGCCGGCTTCAGTTAAATGTTGCGAACGGGTGGTGCGCTGCAAAAGCGTGATCCCCAAATTCGCTTCAAGTTGTGTAATTTTTCGGCTTAAATTGGCCTTTGGCATATTGAGACGCTCAGCCGCCAAGGTAAAACTGCCCGCATCAACGACGGCTAAAAATAACAGCATTGAATTCAGATCTGTTTTCTCCATTACTCACCCCTATTGTTGTTGAATGTGGAAAAGTAATTTTATTTTATAGGTATATATAAAACAACCGGCTTTCCTTAGACTTTACTCATCACTTCGAAACAGATTAAACACAAAAGGAAACCACGATGAATATTCTTTCTAGAGACACATTACAGTTAGGCGGATTTGCAGGGATCACAGAGCACAGACTTGTAACCGACAGCCGAGTATTTGCAGGACGTAAAAAGCCAGAAACATTTGAAGGGTTGGGCAGCATGGTCTACCTTGCAGACGCTCGTTACTTGCCACACGGCCAATCAGGTATGCACCCACACAGCGAAATTGATGTCATTTCAATTGTGCTAGAGGGGCGCGTCAGTCACGAAGGTTCGCTCGAGCACGGCAAAGATTTAATCGCAGGTGATGTGCAAGTTCAAAGGGCGGGCGGTGAAGGATTCAGCCACAATGAAATTAACCCAGATGACCAACCTAATCGCATGTTACAGGTGTGGGCACTACCAGAAGTATCTGGGCAAGCTGCTGAATATAAGTCTTATACACCTAAAACAAAAGGTACAACACGCATTTATGGCGGCAGCCAATCACAAACAGATACCTTTGCCAGCGCCACGACAATGGACATCGTCCATTTAGATACCGCTGACAGTATCGAGATAACCAATGATGCCTTGGTTTATATCATTGCAGGTAACGCGGAGCTGCGCCACATAGATGGATCCATTGATATAAAAGAAGGTGATTTAGTTAGAAATACAGAGCTAAACATCGTCGCTAAAGCGCATACACAACTACTCGTTGTCTCTCATCGCTAACCTCAGTTTAATCAATAGGAGCAATGACTATGAAAACCACAACACCTAATCAACATGTATTGGCTTTGATCAACTACATTGCATTACTGCCACTGGTGTATTTTATTCCTGAACTGATAGCGCCATTTATTGGCGCAAATAAACTGCTGCATGTTGCCATTGCTGTAGCACTTATCGTGCCCGTGATCTCTTACGTCGTCATGCCGATAGCGGTAAAGCTACTTTCAAGGAATAACGCACAATGATGACTGCATAGTACCACCCACAGTGTGGGTGGTTAAGCTGTCTATCTACGATAAGTTATCAATGAAATGACAAGCCATACATAAGCACGCGGCCTGCATTATAATAGTCAGCCGTACCCGTTGCAGAGATTCTGATTTTAGAAGTTGTTACGGCCTCAGGTAATCTGTAAAGCTCTCTGACAAATCCCTTGCTAGGAATACTAGAGGTAAACTCAAAGTCACCCTTTTTGGCCCAAGCGCCATTTTCCCATGCTTCCAGCGTAAATGTCGTTAATCTATTGCCTTGACCGTTATTGTACGTGCCTAATTTGAAAGACTGTATGGTAAAGTTTCTTTTCAGCTCTATTGAAAACGACATGGGGAAAGGTAGACCGCCCGTGTCTGACTGCAAATAAATACCTTTCGTTGCATCATCTGTATCCATCAGGCAAGTCTCATTCAGAGGTCTGGTGTAATCAAATTCCCCTCCAGAGAATACCGGATCTGAGTCCAGACGGACAACATCAGAACATGCAGGTGGGGTTGTTAAAGCATCACTGTATTCAAAGCCAAAGTCCCCCTTGCTGCCGTTAGAGCCGTACCAAGTGCCAGTCCAGACATTTGCGGCGTTTCGAGTACCTGTAAACCATTTTACGTTGCCATTGTCATTGAGTTTAAAGTGAACTCTAGGCTCTAGACCACTGCCGTAGAAAGCGTTATTGGTTTCTTCAACTTCACCTGACAAAGTCACGTATTGGCCATCGTTGCCAATAAGCATATTTCCCTGTTGAGTTAAGTTTATTGAAATCGAGTTGGTTGCATGGTTAACACCATCAAGTGAATCATCAAAATTAATCACAACGTTTTGCGCAAATGCACAGGGCGCTGCGAAAAGTGAAGCCAGAACAATCCTTTTACTAAGTTTCATGTATATACCTTTAAGTTAGTTGTTTTTTTGATCAATTACAGATATCTACCGCTATAGACTCCGAGCGAAAGAAAATAATTACAAAATTTTGTTGTGAAATTGTTACATGTAGGCAAGGTTAAATATATCCACCAAAAGCTTGGTTTCCTCATTCACGGTAAGCTGTGCTCATGTTTGTGCATTCACAGTCTATAGCTATAACTGAAATATTGACTAAGTTAAAGGGTTCGTATCAGTCGAATATAGAGGTTAGAAATATTTTACCGGGGTTTAAGGGGGAATGGGCAAGTGTGATATCGGGGTCAAGCGGCGGATAGGAACTTTGCTGCCAAGGCGTGTCCTTTAACTTAACAATGTAGTGGTGAGCCGTGCTCTGTGCGATGGCAATGCAAGGCAGCACCATACTGGTGATCAGTAAAGATGAACATTGGAATTTCATAGACATTGTCAACCCCCTTTACAAACACGAATCGAGCTTTGCCCATGGCTGTCCAGCACCATGATTTTGCGCTGGCTTTATGCCTCGATTCCACCAGCGAGCCCGATATTCTATGTCATTGAGGTGGACTGTTTTTCCTTGACCATAAGCGACTGTCGCCGACCATGGGGTACTGCCAGTGCAACCCGGAGGCTTTTCACCAATTTGAATTTGTTGAGAAAACTCCGCTGATAAACCTTCATTGTCGGCGACACGTAGGGTAACAAGGTAGTTGCCCGCTTTGGCATATTGGTGACTGACAGCCCCTTGTTGTGAGGTGAAGCCATCACCAAAGTCCCACAGATAAGTCACTATCTCGCCGTCATCACTAGAGCTATCGATTAAGTGCAACGTTAACTGTTCCGCCTGGTAGGTAAAGTGTGCTGTTGGCGCACCATCATTGGTTGTGCAAGTGCCATCAAATTGCCATACATTCGGATACGCGGCAGGCTGCGCGCCAGTTCCCCAATGAATCGCGGTGTATTTGTTGTTTTGATATTTTACTTTGTCCCCTTTTCGGTATTCTGTACGGCTATTCCACAGTGGTCGGTCTTCACAAATTGGCGCTATACCATCATCAATACCCAGCTGCTTTACCTTAAACCCTTGAATGTTATCTGTGTTTGTCACCTTTAGTTTGACTACATAGACGCCCTCTTTGGCATAAGCATGGGTAGGTGATCGCTGTGTCGAACTGTTGCCATCACCGAATTCCCAAAAATACGAAACGATCCCTTGGTCATCATGCGATGCATCTTGAAATGACACGGTTAAATGCACCGCTTCGTGGGTAAAGTCGGCCATAGGTAAACCCGTTACTGGTTGGCACTTGAGGTTTTTTAGGTACTCATTAGCGGCAAAGGCTTTAACAATACCGAATCCATAGTAGTCATCTCGGCCTAGCTCTCCTCTATCTTGAGCAGTTGCTTGCAGCGCGTTGCGGATCTGCGCATTGCTACAATTTGGGTGATGCCCCCAAATTAATGCAGCAACCCCCGAAACATGGGGCGTCGCCATAGAAGTGCCACTCATGGTACCGTAATCGCCAGAGTTTAAAGTAGAAAGCACGTCAACACCCGGCGCTGCCAGCTCAACCTGATCATTATGGGTCGAAAAGCTCGCGCGTTCACCTTGTTCATCAACTGCCGCAACCGCAACAACATTGTCATAAGATGCCGGATAGTGCTGACTTTGCACGCCACTATTGCCAGCGGCGGCGATGTGCAATACGCCTTGTGCATACGTGTCATTAAAAGCAATACGCTCAGCTTCTGAGGGCTGCCCACCCCCTAAGCTCATGCTAGTAATTTGGGCACCCGCAGCAACACATTGATATATTGCGGCGGCAATGTCTGAACCATAGGCCCAACCTCCGCCGTTGTTGAAAACTTTGACAATATGCAAGCCTAGCGTGCCTGAAGGGTTCACGCCCACAACGCCAAGGTCATTGTTACCAATCGCGGCGACGGTCCCGGCAACATGGGTTCCATGGCCATGACCATCCTGATACCAATGACCGGTGTTGTGCTCTCCATAACCATCACTACCTGTGATACCTAAGTTTGGCAAATCAGGGTGGCCCAAAGTATAGCCAGTATCTAAAATACACACTTTTCGGTGCGGTGCACCGATATCACGGAGTAGATCTGCTTCGACCATTCTAATGCCGTATGGTGTAGTCTGCGCACTTAAATATCGCTTGGGGTCCACTTCAATTGATTGAACATCAGGATGGTTTTTTAAGCTGAGATACTGATCCGGCGTTAGCGTTAACGCCATTGCATATTGCTCTAAAAGATGTTGCTGTGGCTGCGTTGATAGTTTTTCAGCCTGTATATTGAGATACCCCTTGGCATGTTCAAGTTGTTGAGTAACTGATAGGCCCTGCACTTTAGGGGCATTAAATGTCACGATATAGCGATTATCCTCAATGGCTACATGTTTGCTCTGCTGGCCAGCCACGATGAGATGAGAGAAAAAAGATAAAGACAAAACTAAACCCCAAGCAGTTATTCTGTTGGGCTTAAAAGAGACTTTGGCGTTATTCATAATTAGCTCAATTGAAACACCTTGGTCACACAAACCGTGACCAAGGTGGATTAGAATAAAAAGGTGGGCGAACCCACCCCAGGTTGGTTAGCTAATACCAATCGGCATGAACAGAGTCACAAGAATGGCAATTAAATTGCATTCCCCCGGCAATACGTTCCAGTTGACGCTAACTACTCAAACGACTTGCCATGGGTTATCAGCAAATTTGCACACTCAAATTTATGCCCCTATGCATACTGATTGGTAAGTAATGAAACCGAATTAGTCACACTGCCCGTTGTTGATCCACACATCCCAACGGCCAGAATATTGCTCAGGGTTTTTCCGTGTGGACCATTTCGCCGTGTATTTGACGTTATTGAGATGGACTTGATCGTCCTTCACGTAGGTTTTGTTGGCTTGCCAAGCAGGGAGTCCACCGCACGTTTGAACACCTTGATCGACTCTCAATATCATCACTTTACTGCTAGAAATCTGAGCTTGGTCTTGTACCGTCAACGTAATTGTATACTCACCTTTGGTGGCAAAGGTGTGGGTAGGCGCTTCGTGTGAGGAGAGATTGCCGTCACCAAAATCCCATTGATAACTGACAATGCCATTGTCATCCCAAGAATTATTAATAAATTTGACAGTTAAGCCATTTGCCTGAGCGCTGAAATCCGCTGTGGGCGCAACGTTAGCTGCATAACAACGACCTTGTTTTTGCCAAATATCAGGATAACGCGTTGGATAGGTTGCAAACGTGTCTTGTTTCGCAATGTATTTGTAGTTTTGATAAAAAACCCGATCGCCAGGTGCATACGTTTGGTGCACAGAAAATGCAGGCAGCCCTTCACATTCATCGGGTAGGCCACTGTTAACTATCACCTCTTGCTGGCTGATACTCGCTTTGCCTTGAGCATCGGTTGCAAGTAAAGTGACATAATAACGACCATCATTTATATAAGTGTAAGTTGGGTTTTGCTCCGCTGAAGTATCTTTCTCTGGATTGTTCACATCGTTGAACTGCCAAAAATGACTAATAACAGCGCTGTCATCGATGGACTGATCAATAAAAGACACCGTTTGTGCGTCTATCGAATGGCGATAGTTTGCAACGGGTTGCTGATTGAGTGCACCGTCGCAACCATGTTCAGTTAAGTAGTCACTTGCGGCCTTAGCCTGCACGATCCCGTAGCCATAATATTGGTCTCGACCATCCGTGCCTCTATCTTGCGCACTTAATACCAACGCATTGCGAATATGCGCATTGGAACATTCACGATGATTACTCCACACCAGCGCGGCAACACCTGTCACATGAGGTGTCGCCATAGACGTGCCACTCCATGCTGCATAACGGTTACCAGGTAGTGTTGAGTTAACCTCAACTCCCGGCGCTGCCAGCTCAACTTGACCATGAAACTGGGAAAAGCTCGCCCTGTTGCTGTGTTTGTCGACCGCAGCGACCGATATTACATTGTCGTAAGACGCTGGATAGTGCTCCATTGAAGAGCCATTGTTGCCGGCCGCCGCGATATGCAAGATACCTTCGGCATAGGTTCGATTAAACGCGTCGTTTTCCACCGCAGAAAATGACGTGCCGCCCAAGCTCATATTAATGATATCAGCGCCAGCGTCAGCACACTGCTCTACCGCAAACGTAATTTCAGATCCGTAAGTCCACTCTCCCTTATCATCAAATACTTTGACAATATGCAGCCCAACTGTGCCAGACGGGTTTACACCGACAACGCCGAGGCCATTTCCGCCAAGGGCAGAAATGGTGCCTGCAACATGGGTGCCGTGACCATGCCCATCATGAAACCAATCGCCAGTGTCGTACTCACCATGACCATCATCTCCGGTTACGCCAGTACTCGGTAAGTCAGGATGATCAGGTGAATAACCGGTATCCATCACACAGACTTTCACATTGCTTGCTTGTGCATCTGACAACAGCCTAGCTTGAACCAAATCTATCCCATAAGGAATTGTTTCAGCAGCCAAATACCGCTTTGGATCTACTTCAATATACGCTGTATCTGGATGCTTTAACAACGCTTGATATTGGCGCTCCGATAACTTTGCAGCAAACGCATTTTGATTGGGTAAAGCACGTAAAACTTGGCTATCGATGTCTTTAGCTAAATGTACCATCAGCTGTGTTTTTGCCAGTGCAAGATGCTCACCTTGCATACCCTGAAGACTCAAACGCTGTGAAATTGCAGCGTCATTCATTTTGACGATATAACGCTGTGAATCGTCCTGTGCGAGCAAATTATTGGATAATAAGGCACCTAAAAGCCCCAAATTGATCAGCGACAGCTTGCCGCATCTTCGTTTGTCTGTACCAACATATACATTATTCATGATGACTGTCCTTACATGCTCATAATTAAATGTTTTGTATGCTACTAAACTCAGTGCGCCACAAAACATCTTTTATTTCAGCCACATGCAATCTCTCATTTAGCGATAGTTCACTATGTTGAGTGTGTTACTAACTTTTTTGCAATCTTAGTGGCCATTGCAATACACCAAGCTAATCACACAAGATGTGGCCCCGAAAAAACCGCCCTATTGTCTGTTTCATTTTATCTATAGAAATCATAAGCCCGAATACAATGTATACAATATAAAATTGATTGTATACATATTTTTAACCTTTGATTCACACAAGGTGTTGTTTGAAGTGCGATGTTGAGCGCAAATTGGGCATGTTCATCAGCTAAGTTCGCTGACAATTTAAAACAGATGTAACAGCAGGATTGTGATCTTGAAGCTTACAACTCTGAGTGATTGATATGTAAGTCTATTGTCTCATTACATTAATGGATACATGTAAACGTCAATGTTGTTTGGTCAGTGCTAAATCCGCTACTGTGCAACCCCTCTTCTATGCAAAAATAGTGTACCGATTGTACATATTAGCATCCATTATCACTGCTAATTGCTTATATTGGCTGTTTTCCAAGCCACTGAACTCTAAATTGTTGGGGTGAGACACCAGTTTGCTTTTTGAAGAAACGGCAAAAATAACTAGTGTCGTCATACCCCAGATCATAAGAAATTGTTTTGATGTTTTTATTTGAAAAAGCAAGTAAGCGCCTTGATTCAACCAGTACTTTTTCGTGCAATAATTGCGTCACGGATTTACCAAACTGTACTTTGGTTAGCTCACTTAATCGCTTATTTGTCATAGCTAACTGTTGCGCGTAAAAACGGGTATCCTTGTGCTGAGAGAAATTGTCGTCGATAAGCTTCAGTAATTGGATCATTCTTTGGTCTTGCCGAGTCTGCGAGAATGCCTCAGGGCCTAGATATCGCATGACATAGCGTAAAAAAGAGACCAGAAGGTTACTCATCATATCTCTATCCGGAGATGCTAAAGCTAGCTCATCCTCAATGATCTTTATTAAACTCCTTAAGTGCTGATCACCTACTTTATCTAACGTGATGAAAGGAGCATCGCTGCGATTTTGCAAAAAGAGTTTACCGATAGGCTGCTGACTTTTAATCTGCGAGTCGATAAATTCGGCGTTAAAGGAAATTGCATAAATATTGTCCGGCAGTTCGTGAACGTCATGGACCTGCCCAGGTGTAATAAAGAACATTCTGCGCGGTAACATAGCATACTCTACAAAATCTATACTTTGTTTTCCCTCACCAGAAAGGACCCAAAAAACCTCATAGTATTCATGTCGATGGGGTTGTGGAGATTCAGGCACTGCATCAACATCTAAAAACTCCACATCAAATGATGTCCCTTTAGGCAGCCTTTTGGTATCTAGCATGTTTCCCCCAACAATTAAGCGTTTTGATAAAATTGGCTATCACGCCCAAGATTGCAACCTCTTAGAATAGTCTCATTGCCCATGACTGTATTTATTTCACTTTGCCTCGTTGCACAGTTGTAGATAGTCAAAGTATGCATTACCGCGGCAAACTTTAAAGCGCATAATTAGACTAATTTATAGGATTATTTGAACATTTTGGTAAACCAACCTAATTGAAGGAAGATAAAGCAAACTCTTCATCAAAAATTTAAAGTGCTATCTAGAATAACTCGAAGAAGAGACAAAGTGTTTTAGATTAAAGACTTAAAAATACTGCTAAAGTAATTACTGAAAACACCAAACACTTCATGGGCAAAAAGTGCCACAAAATAGAAAGATCGTCCATTTATCAGCACCTGAGAGAGTGAAAAAATAATTGCACATTTTTTATATCTCAGGTGGAACAATGAACATAAATACTCTGTTTTCAAACACGCAGTTTCTAGGATTATCTACCGCGATACTAGGGATATTATTGATGAGCTTTGACCCCATATTCATTCGATATGCGGGTGTAGGCGGGACTGATACTATTTTCCTTTTCGGGTTGTTTACCGCGATATCCATGCCTGTCTTTTTAGCCATAATAGATAAAAGAGGAATTTACCGCGCAGTTAAACAAAGCGGTTGGCCGCTTATCGCTGCTAGTCTGTTGATGCTAATCGGCAGTAGCACCTTCGTGGTCAGCATAAAACATACCACAGTGGCAAATACTTTTTTAATCCTTGCGACTACGCCGGTGATTTCAGCACTATTTAGCTGGCTCATTTTACGTGAAAAGTTAAACAAAGATATCTGGATGCCCATAGCCTTGGTGCTCTTTGGCGTCATTATTGTTGCAAGAGGCTCGCTGTCTTCACTTAATTGGTTTGGAGACACCATGGCACTGATCTCAGTAACAAGTCTTTCTTTGCTTTTTGTTTTACTTAGAAAATACCAACAAATAAGTAAACTCGCGGCAGTTGGCTTGGCAGGCATGCTGTTGGCCTTAACCATGCTTTATGATGCCGAGCCGTCAAGTTACTCCACCAATACTTGGCTAATAATGGCTGCAATGGGTTTATTTACAGCCCCATTAGGTAGAGTGCTGTCTATGAAAGCGACAACTTACATTAGCGCCGCTGAAGTATCCATGACCCTCGTGCTCGAAGCCGTCTTTGCCACCTTTTGGGCCTATCTATTTTTTCAAGAATTCCCCCCTTTAGATAGCATTTTTGGCGGCGGGATCATCCTCTTGTCACTCACAGTCTACACCTGGAGATCCGTTAGATCTCAAAAGCTTTGATCTAATTCTCTGATTTTATTCTCTTATCATTAGGAGGTTTTATGAAAAACCAATCACTGCCTATTTTTATTAACGCACTGTCTAAGATATGGGGGCCTTTAACAGCCGATCTGACTAAACACAGTAAACAACTTTTAGAAACACTCGCAGCCAATTGCAAGGATGATGATTGGGTACACACGTTGCTCGCAAACAAAACTCCCAATACCATTGTTTATCGCAGTGAAGAGCACGGGTTTATCTTGCAAGCCCATGTAGAACAGCAAGGTGACTATAGCGTCCCCCACGATCATGGCAATGGTTGGGTTTTGTACGCAACAGTGACAGGTGCTGTTGAGATGGGTGTGTTTCATCAAGTTATTCAACCAGATGGCACGCTTACAGCTGTGCAAAAAGATAAATACCTGCAAAAATCCGGGCAGTGTCATGTTTATTTACCCGGAGATATTCACGATACAAAAGCCTTGCAAGATGGAACGCTTATGTTTCGACTCACAAGCTGTGATTTTGAAAAAGAATTCAAAGAAGGCCGTTTGATCCGTTATATCCATAACTGCGATAGATGGTAGCGCCTCCTTACTGGGCTTTAATAAAACAGGCTTTTAACAAGGAAGTTAAATACCTTTTAGCTTGCGCATAAGATCAAAGCCGAGCTTAGTGACTTTTTGCCCTTTGAGTTTATGCAACCCTGAAATATTAGATAAAATGATATAGCCTGACTTATTTTGTAAGTCTAGCAACATAACTGAGCTATAGCCGCCAGTTCCTCCATCATGAAAATACACGGTATCGGTTTTATTTGAGCTATCTAATACATACCAACCTAAAGCCATTTTGGTAAATCGTTTTTCATACGTAAGTTGCTGTTGGCATTGTGTCCAAGACAACATGCCGTCAAATTGTGCAGCGGCGAATTGACCGAGATCTTGAACGGTCGACAGTACAGCTCCAGCTCCTTGCAATACCCCTAAATCCCAATTGTTGATTGGCTCGCCACTTTTACTCAGACCCATAACCAACTCACCATGAACATCACGCCAATTACAGAAACTACGATGCATATTGAGCGGTTCAAAAATACGTTTTTGCAGGAGCTGCCCGTAATTCATGCCATCCATCTTAGCCAGCACATAGCCCAGCAATCCCATCCCTAAGTTGGAATAATTGTGTGTGCGTTTGGTGTTGAGTTTTATATCATGGGCAAGATGCGTCAGAAGATCTGATTCCAAATAGGCAGCATAAGGGTTGTTTTTACGCTTAAACATTGCCTGCCAGAGCAGCCCTGGCGGCAGTCTGGGTAGGCCGGATGTGTGTGTTGCCAAAGACTCAAAGGAAATTTCTGCATTGTCACGAATGTCAATCGCTAGATGTTCATTTATAGCATCATTTAAACTCAGTTTTTTCTCACACACCATTTGTGCTAGCACTGCACAAGTAAACAATTTAGTTAATGAGCCTATTTCGAACACCGATGTACGGTTGTCGACTTGCTCAACACCTTTGCGACCGTGCCTCGCACCATAGTAGTGACAGTCACCGGCCACAAACTTAGCCACTGCCAGTTCAGTGTTGGGCGAAAACAAACCTACAACACTATTTATTGCTTGTATTTCTTGATCGTCAAACTGCATATTCGTGCCCTTCCTTCTGTGCTGCTTTTATTGGAGCACATGCGCGGACACACAACAAAACGAATAACGTAAGCAAATGTTTATATTGAAATAGATTGCATTGCGCTGAACACGCTATAGCGGCAACTGCTCCCGGTAACTCCCAGGCGATACCCCACACCAAGTAGTAAATGCGCGAATAAATGAATTAGATTCTTGATAACCCAATAAAAAAGCGATTTCACTGAGAGACACATGCGACCTGCTAAGATAATGTTTGGCCAATTGTAGGCGCACATCTTGTAACACGCGGTGAAAAGTAGTTTGTTCCTCGGTTAGCTTGCGCTGTAGGGTACGTTTACTCATAGTCAGCTTTTGTGCTACAAATTCTATATCGCTGTGCCCTGCTGGCAGGGATTCAACCAGCACCGCACGCACACGCTCCACAGTTGTGGCCGTCGCTGTGAGATCCGCCAGCTTTTGCTTCAGCCCACCTTCGAAGTAAGTCCACATACCTGAGTTTGCCGTCAAAAAAGGACGCACTGCATCTTCTGCTTTAAACATCAAAGACAACTTGTTACCAAGCTTAGGTTTACACCCAAAAAATGCTTCGTATGCCGCTAAATTATTCGGTAATTCCGGTAATACCACAGCCAAAGGCGTCACTTCATGACGAGTTGCCAAGCGCAACAGCTTAGTGAAAAATACCATTTCAGTCAGTGCTAACACGGTTGGAACTGCGCCTTCATACCCATAACAAGACAGTGCCATTTCGGTGCTCTTTTCACTCACGTCGAGATCCATTTTCATTGGGCCTATTAACGGTTTGTAATGTTGGATCCGAGACAGAGCCGTGTTTAGATCAGGGCTACAAAGCGCGGCAAACAAGGGGGCGTCGAAAACCTCAACGGTCAAATGTTCAGCAACCAATAAAGGCACATCCCGACCCTCTGCGGCCTTTTCAATCGCCAGCCACCAAGCGAAATACTCTTTAGGTGAAAGCATTACCGAATCTCTATTGAGTATGTCCGCCGGCAACTTGGAATAAGCCACCACTGTCTCAACATCAATATTCATGTCTTTGAGTAATATTTTACAATTGGAATGCACCGTAAACTTGCTAGCAATTTTCATAACTTGTTACTTTTCCATTGATTGACGCGATAACTTAAGCACCACTTTGCGTGGCAATAAAGGTGTGATCCAATTTAGTAAAAACTGTAATTTATGCTCATTAAAGGCCACCAGCTTACCTTTTTGCATCGCTCGATACCCACATTCAGCCACCGACTTTGCCGACTTCGCATGTTTCCACACATCAACGCCCTCAAGGTTCCCCGCCGCCACAAAACCTGTATTAACCGCACCAGGACACAGTGCAGTGGCCGTCACGCCGGTGCCGTCCAGCTCTTCTGCAACAGCTTGTGTATAAGAAGTCACGTAGGCTTTTGTTGCGTAGTATACCGCCTGCAATGGTCCCGGTAAAAATGACGCCGTGGAAGACACATTTAAAATGCGCCCGTGTTTTCGGGCAATCATGCCTTTTGAATATAAGTGAGTAAGATCGGTCAATGCAGTGATATTTACTTGTACCATTTGTTGATCCGCTTCAAGATCGCGCTGGTAAAACAACCCGTGGCCCCCAAAACCAGCATTATTAATTAGCACATCAATGTCGATATTGAGCGCATTGGTTTTATCAAAAATACGCTGCGCCGCGTACGGTTGAGATAGGTCTTCAATTATCACAGTCGCTTTGATGCTGTATTTTATTTCAAGCTCTTTTGCCAACGCATTAAGCTTATCTTGAGAGCGAGCAACTAATACCAAGTCGCCCCCTTGCTGCGCGTGAAGATGCGCCAGTTCTAAACCTATACCACCCGATGCGCCTGTAATAAGTGCTGTATTTGCCATTTGTTTTGCCTCTGCTTAAACCCCGCTGAACAATTAAATCCAGTATAAACATTCAAAACACGCCACACACTGACAATTTGTGACACCCAATATGCAAAAGGCGACAACATCACTCAAAGTGTGCCAATGTGGAAACCCCCATTACAGTTTGAAAGTAGTCAAAGTCCGTGTTGCCACAAGCTATCAACTACCTCAGCCGCCACCCTGACGAAGGTCAGGATCCATCTCACGCTATGCCATCAAACTCAACTGCACCTCAGCCGTCATCCTGACGAAAGTCAGGATCCATCT
>NZ_AUXS01000039.1 GCF_001625565.1 Pseudoalteromonas luteoviolacea NCIMB 1944 | reverse complement strand
TCGATTTGTTGCAAAACAAGGGCGGCATTAAATCATGAAGTGTGAGCCTACAAGTCCACCGCCTCACAAAGCCACCGCCTCACAAACTGGCCACCCCAAAACCCGTCACCCTGAATTTACTTCAGGGTCCATTTAGGATCTTAAAGTTATATCTCCTTCAAATTCATCTAAAACATGGATTGCGGGGCAAGCCCTCAATGACGGTTTCGACATGATGTGCAACGATGACCGATATTAGTGTTTTAAACAGCTAAGTATGTAGCTCAATTTCAGTTCACAAGCTCTTGGCTAGGAATAAAATCTAGAACAGTCGCATTGATGCAATACCTATCCGTGCCTCTCGGTCCTTCATTCTTAAATACATGACCAAGGTGGATACCCGTCGACTTGGATCTGATTTCTGTTCGTACCATACCGTGACTTAAATCTTGATGGTAGGTGACGCTTCCTTTGACTGGATACTTGAAAGACAACCACCCTGTGCCCGAGTTAAAGCGATCTTTGGTATCAAACAAATGTGCACCACTGAGCTTGTCAACAAAAACGCCCTCTCCTGTGTTTTTGAAAATATCATATTGCTTGCAAAATGGACGTTCAGTGCCTTTTTGAAAGGCAATTTTGTAAGCTTCTGTTTTGCCAAGCTTAAACGCTCCCAGTACCTTGTAAAAGGTTTCTCGATTCATAAAGCCTTGATATCCAGCAACCTCTTTTCCATTTTCAATAAGTAAAATAGTTGGCGTCGCCCAAGTAGCAGACATAATGTCAATGCCTTGCAGTTGGTCCGCAAATCTGTAATGTAATGGAATTGAGCCCTTATAATCATTTACAACTGTACTTTTAAACTTTTCGCAGTAGGGGCAATAGCTTTTTGAATCTAACACTACTATATGTTTACCTCTTAAAAGCGCAGCGTTACTCACTTTCTTTTGATCCACTTTGTCAAAAGTCACACCCGTACTATGATCAGGGCAATACCCATTAGGGTTTTTCGCCAAATAATTTTGGTGATATTCCTCGGCAGACACAAATTTTTCAAGCGGCTTGATCTTTGTTTGGATATCACCATATCCTGCTTTTTGCAGCAAATGCTGATACTCCCCTTTGAGCTGATGGGCCACTTTTGCTTGGTTCTCTGTATCGAATAAAATGATGGAACGGTATTGTGTTCCTACATCATTACCTTGTCTGTTTTTTTGAGTCGGGTCATGGCTTTCAAAATAAGACTTAATTAATGACTCAGTGGACAGTAAGTTTGCGTTATACGTCACCTTAACCACTTCAGCGTAGTTATTTTCATCATAACGACGACGAGGACTGATTATATTTTTATAGGTGGCTTTAAAGCCCCTACCATCGGCATACCCTGATTCCGCATCAATCACGCCAATCATTGCTTCGTAGCGCTTTTCTGGGCCCCAAAAGCAGCCAGATCCTAATACAAGTGTTTTGATATTTACACTTGCATTATCCATCTCAGGTTTCGGCATATCAGCGGCGAAAGAAATAGCTGAAAACAGACCGAGTAACAAAGTAAAGTTAAGCTGCTTCTTCACGTAAGTGCTCCTTTAATAATTATCTATCCATTTGGACCGAGCTTCGAATAAAACAATTTCAAAATTTTGCATAACAAGCTGGCAAACTTGTTCAATGTTAGTAAAAACTTCGTCATTGCTGCACCACTCGCCTTATACAAATAATCTTGCTTTACCAAGAAAGTTAAACGCAATAACACCTTGTGCACCAACTTGCTACACTGATACCACACCCGTTGCAATTGCAACTCACCCTAGAATCCAAGCAGTTCAACGACATTAGATTAATATGCCATTGAAAATAGGGTAAAACGTTGGCACGCAATATCCAGAGGATTTTTAAAAATGTCTTTTATCTCTCGCCTTTCAGCGATCGCAGTTGCACTTGGTGCTTCAATTTCAGCCCAAGCTGCGGACATCCAATTCACATCTAAGCTTGAAAACGCTGAGTCACTCGTAATTTTCAAAGCAGAAGACAAAAAAGCTGCTTTCAAATTTTTAGACAAGCCGACTAGAGCGCAATTAGACAGAGCGTTAGAAAGTGAAGGCTTTCAAGGCAAATTTGGAAAAACCGTTGAAGTGCTAGCGCCTGTATCCTCTGACTATAAGCGCATCATCGTTGTGGGTTTAGGCAAAGAAGATGAACTAAACGCAAGTAAAATGACTAAACTTGGCGGCAATCTGCACGCAAAGTTGGAAGATAAAAAGTCCGCAAGTGTTGCTGTTGCTTTTGAAGACTTTGATGGTGAAATTAATAACTCTCAGCTAGCTGCTCAGCTTGCTCACGGTATTAACTTACGTGACCACACTTTTGAAGTTTATAAAAAAGAACCAAATAACTTTAATATTAGCTACAGCATAGATGTAGACAGTAAACGCAAAGCTGCCAAAGAGTACATCCCGCTTGAGCATATTCAATCAGGTGTGTTTCTTGCTCGTGACTTAACTTCTGAAATTGCTTCTGAAATGACACCAGTCGATTTTGCAAAAGCTGCAAAACAGCTTGAGCAATATGGTGTTGAAGTAAAAGTATTAGAGCCAGCTGAAATTAAAGAGCTTGGAATGGGCGCCCTTGAAGCTGTCGGTCGCGGCAGTGCACAAGGCTCAAGACTTGTAATTGCACATTACAAAGGTAACAACGACACACCAATCGCGCTTGTAGGCAAAGGCATTACTTTTGATTCCGGTGGCTATAACGTTAAAACTGGTAAGTCAATCGCGCTAATGAAAGTTGATATGGCTGGTGCAGCTGCCGTACTTGGTACAGTTAAAGCGATGGCCAAAGCAAAAGCAGATGTAAACGTGGTTGCGGTGATGCCAATGGCTGCCAACATGGTATCTGAAAACTCTTTCGCGCCTGGCGATGTTCTGCGTACAGCTGAAGGCTTAAGTGTTGAAGTACTTAACACAGATGCTGAAGGCCGACTTATTTTAAGTGATGCGCTATGGTATGCACGTCAGTACTACAAACCAGAAATTATGATTGATCTTGCAACGTTAACTGGTTCTAAAATCCGTGCAGTTGGTAATAACTACTCGGCCATTTTCTCAGAAGACGATGAGCTTGTTAAAGAGTTTACGATCGCAGGTCAAACAGTTAACGAGCAAGTTTGGCGTCTGCCTCTTGGATATAAAGACGCGCTAAATTCTGACATAGCAGATCTAACTAATATTGGCTCTTACGGTCCAGGTGCGACTACAGCAGCGACCTTCTTACAACAGTTTGTTGGCGATACACGCTGGGTTCACATTGATATCGCGGGCAATGCAATCTCTAAAAAAACCAAAGATGAAGTTCCTGCCGGTGGCACTGGATACGGCGTCCGTATTCTTAGTGAATGGTTATTGAGCGGTAACTAACCCCTCCAATAAAAAGGCCATGCATTGCATGGCCTTTTTCTTATTTCTATTTATGTGGCCTCCCACACTATTACTATGTATATTAAACACGCAACAGCACCTGTAATGACAACACTATAAATAATAAAAAAGTCGTGTTTCAAATTATTATAAAGACAACATAATGACAAACAACAAGACCTATATTCTGGGCGAGCGTGCACTCGTTTTAGAAATATTTCAGACTAATCTTTCGCAACACCAACAAAATAAATTGTTTGCGTTACACGCTTGGATGCGTGAACAAAAAGTCTTCATAGATATCGTACCGGCCAAAACGACCATCACAGGCTACTTAATGCACTCTCAAGATCCAGAATACTGGTTAGATAGACTAAGAGAGGCTTGGGAAGACATTGAACCAGAGGCATTTCAACCAACTGTTCACCAAATCATCACACGCTATGGAAAAAGTGACGGACCAGACCTAGATTCCGTCGCATCTCTAACCGGCTTGAACCCATCTCAAGTGGTTGAGCTACACAGTGAACAAAGTTATCAAGTCAAATTCTTAGGATTTTTACCTGGCTTTGCCTATTTGGGGGATCTAAACCCAAAACTACATTTACCTCGCCTTGATACACCTAGAACACACGTGCCGCCGGGTTCAGTGGCGATAGCACAAGACCTTACGGCAGTTTATCCGAGTGAATCACCAGGAGGATGGCGACTTATCGGTCACACAGACACCGTTTTGTTTAATCATCAATTAGAATCACCAAGTATTTTGCAACCAGGAGATGTTGTAAAGTTCATACCAAGCACGGAGGGAATATGCTAACAATCTTAAAATCTGGTATTCAAACGTGCATACAAGATTTAGGAAGAAGTGGTTTCAGACATTTAGGCGTGTCACAAGCTGGCGTGATAGACACTCTAGCAGCTAAAAGCGCTAACATACTCCTTAATAACTCCCCAGATACCGCTGTTATTGAGATAACCGTCGGCTTATGTAAGTTTAAGTTTGACCGTCCAACCAACTTTTCGATCACTGGTGCGGAGCTTGGTGCAAAACTTAATGGAAAAAGCGTAGCCACAGGGTGGCGATATTACGCTGAAGCTAACGACACATTAACTTTTGCGTCGAGCAAAAATGGTTTGCGTGCTTACTTTGCGGTTCAAGGTGGGTTCAATGAAGTCACCCCGGTGATGAATTCGTTGGCAACAGATGTACAAGCGGGATTTGGAGGCCTCAGCGGCAGGGCTTTGCAAGACGGTGACGTACTGCCCTACACTCAGTTTGACCCGCTCGGTTCCATTGGCGCTGCTCTGCCAGATTATGTGAACACAATTCGCGTTATTCCAGGGCCACACATCGATTTGTTACCCAAAGACAATCAACAGCATTTGTACGACCAACAATGGCAGGTACAACCAAACAGTAATCGCATGGGGTTAAGAGTCGCAAGTGATATTGATATGAGCCACAACCTAAGTATTACTAGCCAAGCAGTAAGTCCTGGCGTGATACAATTACCACCCAATGGCCAACCTATCGTATTGCTTAATGACTGCCAAACAACAGGGGGATACCCAATTATCGCTCATGTAATTGAAGCTGATTTACGTCATTTAGGCCAATTGCATGCAGGAGCACGTTGTCAATTTCAAATCGCAAATAGACCGCAAGCTCAACAAGCATTAGACCAACAACAACAACACCTAGCACAATTAAAAATTGCTGTGCTACATCATGATAAGAAAAATATATGACTGAACTAAACTTGCTCCCGTTAACCGGGATATTGGTTGTCGTAGTCGGCTTTGCCCTGCGGTTTAACCCTTTATTAGTAGTCACTGCGGCAGGATTAATCACCGGCTGGGCAGTTGACTTGAACTTTGCTGAACTGCTAGCCACCTTTGGTGAAAAGTTTATGAACTCCCGACAACTGGCTAGTTTCTTGTTGATTTTGCCTGTTATTGCAATTTTGGAGCGCTACGGACTGCAAAATCGCGCAAAAAATTGGATTGCCAATATAAAAGGAGCCACTACCGCGAGAATTCTTAGCGTGTACTTCGTGGTGCGTGAGTCTTCGGCAGCCTTGGGTCTACTTAGCTTAGCTGGTCAAGCTCAAACCGTTAGGCCCTTGCTAGCCCCCATGGCATTGGGGGCTGCTGCAAATATTCATGGCGAACTTCCCAAAGAAGTCAAAGACATGATCAGCGCACATTCAGCCGCATGTGACAACATTGCCGTATTTTTTGGCGAAGACATATTTATTGCTTTTGGAGCCGTTTTATTAATGGATGCATTTTTAAAAGAAAATGGGATCCAAGGTATCGAGCCACTACACATTGGTCTTTGGGCCATACCCACTGCAATTTTTGCATTAATCGTACACCTTTTCCGTCTTGCTCGCCTCGAAGCAAAAATTTGCAACAAAATTGCTGAGATAAAGCAGCAACAAAACAAATCTGTTAGTACTGAGGAGTTAGCATGAGCGCAGTAAGCCAATCTACACACTCAGAACAACCTGCAATACTCTCTATTGACAATATCTATTTACTCATCGGCTTTTTGGTTCTGTTTTTAGTTGTTAAAACTCTACAAGACAAGCAACACCCAAAACGCCTCACTACAGCCCTATTTTGGATGCTCTTTGGTAATGTATTTTTATTTGGTGATCTATCAATTTCGCTCATTGGTGAAACGCTAACTAATCAGTGGGTGGGAGTCAGCGTTATCGCCATCGCCCTGTTGGCTGGTATGGGCAAGGTTTCAATGGGCACATACTATACCCCAAGCGAAGAAGAGCTAGACAAAAGCGCTCAGACGATCGGCAATAAGCTGTTTATTCCAGCTGTACTTATCCCCGTTATAACTGTGATTTGTACACTTTTTTTAGGTGGTCTTAATCTTGGTGGCACCTATTTATTTGACCAAAACCATTTAACCTTGGCGTCGCTAACACTTGCTTGTGGCGGTGCTTTATTGGTTGCATGGAAGTTCACTTCAGGTAGCCCTATTCAGGCGATAGGCGAATCTAGACGCCTTGTAGACTCAATCGGGTGGGCAGCAATTTTACCACAGATGCTGGCCATGCTGGGCGGCGTTTTCATCGTGGCAAATACTGGCACTGCGATACAGGATATTGTAACCCTGTTTATATCTCCGGATAACCGTTTTATGCTCGTTGTACTTTACTGTGTCGGTATGGCTTTATTTACTATGGTCATGGGCAACGCGTTTGCGGCTTTCCCAGTCATGACAGCGGGTATTGCTGTACCATTCTTGATTCAAGGACATGGCGCCAGTCCTGCGCCACTGGTAGCGATTGGTATGTACTCCGGTTACTGCGGCACGTTAATGACGCCAATGGCTGCGAATTTTAATATTATCCCAGCCGCACTACTCGATTTAAAAGACAAATATCAGGTGATCAAGGTGCAAATACCAACTGCGATCGCTCTATTAATCATCAATATCTTTTTAATGTATGGGGTTATTTTTAATGACTAAACCTAATCACCCTACCGTGTTAATCACTGGATTTGAACCTTTTGGTGGCGAAGCAATTAACCCTTCATGGCAAGCGGTTCAGAAGTTAGAAGGCCTTATTATCGAAGGTCATTTAATCGTAACGCGAGAACTTCCTTGTGAGTTTGACACCTCTTTGGAATCACTTTACAACAATATCGCACTGCATGAACCAAACCTCGTATTATGTGTTGGCCAAGCAGGCGGTCGCTGCGATATTACAATTGAACGTATTGCGATAAACATTAATGATGCAAGAATTAAAGACAATGCAGGCCACCAGCCTATCGATACACCAGTTGTTAAAGACGGTCCAGCGGCGGTATTTGCAAAGTTACCGATAAAACATATGCTTTGGGACCTGCATGAAGCGCAGATCCCAGCGAGTATTTCCAATACTGCCGGTACCTATGTATGTAATCATGTCATGTATGGTCTATGTCATTACATAGAAACACACAAAGCCAATTTAAAAGGTGGCTTTATCCATATTCCATATTTGCCTGAGCAAGCAGTGCACCATAGCGGTGCACCCAGTATGGCTGAGTCAACCGTCATTGCAGCGCTAAAATCCATGATTGCCTCGGCTTTAAGCCATGATCAGGATTTAGCCATAGCGGCAGGAACAACTCACTAATATCTTGCAATATTTTGGTGCAGAAATGCACCAAAATTTACTCCCTTCCCCCCAACGATATTTAGTATTTTCCGTGTGACTTCATCATAATTTTCTGTTAGTTATAGACTTAGTTTTATACAAAAATAACTATATTTATGACAGTGATTAGCCCGTGGCCGACGGCTAACAGGTAACGGGCGCAACAGGAATGAGGGTACTATGTGTTCAATATTTGGTGTTTTAGAAATCCAAGGCTCGGCTGATAAGTTACGAGCGCAAGCTATCGAAATGTCGAAAAAATTAAGACACCGAGGGCCTGACTGGTCCGGTGTATACTCTAGCGAAAAAGCAATTTTAGTGCATGAGCGACTCGCTATTGTTGGAGTTGCCAGTGGCGCTCAACCCTTGTACAACCCAGAGAAAACCCACGTACTTGCAGTAAATGGTGAAATATACAACCACAAGACACTTGCAGAGCAATTGGAAGTCCCGTTTGAGTTTCAAACAAAGTCTGATTGCGAAGTCATTTTAGCCTTATACAAACAAAAAGGGCCTGAGTTTTTAGATGATTTAAATGGCATATTTGCATTTTGTCTGTATGACGAAGAACAAGATGCTTATTTAATCGGTCGTGACCATATCGGTATTATACCTTTGTACACGGGCCGGGATCAGCACGGTAACTTCTACGTTGCCAGTGAAATGAAAGCGCTTACACCTATATGTAATCACATCGAGGAGTTTCCCCCAGGACACTATTTGTATTCCAAAGAAGGTTCTTATCACAAATATTACCAAAGAGATTGGCAAAGTTTTGATGCGGTGAAAAACAACTCAGCAAGCGCCCTTGATGTCAAAAATGGTTTGGAGGCTGCAGTAAAAAGGCAGCTGATGTGTGATGTACCATATGGCGTATTACTTTCCGGCGGGCTAGATTCCTCAGTTATCTCAGCTATAACCCAACAATTTGCCGCAAAGCGTATCGAAGATAATGACGCCAGTGATGCTTGGTGGCCTAAACTTCACTCATTTTCAATTGGTCTAGAAGGCTCGCCAGATCTAGCAGCTGCACAAAAAGTAGCGGATCAAATAGGCACAATTCACCACCCTATTCATTTTACAGTGCAACAAGGGTTAGATGCCTTGAAAGAAGTGGTTTATCACTTAGAGACCTATGATGTTACAACCATTCGCGCATCCACGCCTATGTATTTGATGGCAAGGTATATCAAAGCTATGGGTATCAAGATGGTGCTATCCGGTGAAGGCGCAGATGAACTATTTGGTGGATACCTTTACTTTCATAAGGCCCCAAATAGTAAAGAGTTTCATGATGAGCTTAACCGAAAAGTCTCTAAATTACACATGTTTGATTGTCTGCGTGCGAACAAATCGATGGCCGCTTGGGGCGTTGAGGCAAGAGTGCCATTTCTAGATAAAGAGTTTGTTGATATCGCCATGCGCACCAACCCTGAATACAAAATGTGTAAAGACGGTCGAATAGAAAAGCATGTTATTCGTGAAGGGTTTAGTGGTTACATTCCCGATGATGTTTTATGGCGTCAAAAAGAACAGTTTTCGGATGGTGTAGGTTACTCATGGATAGATTCGCTTCGTGACTATGCCGAGGCCCAAGTATCTGATCAAGATATGGCCAATGCACACTATCGCTTTGCAATTAACACCCCGGATAGCAAAGAAGCGTATTTCTATCGGACCATTTTTGAAGAGCACTTTCCTGGAGAAGCTGCAGCTAAGTGTGTACCTCATGGAAAGTCTGTCGCCTGCTCTACTCCTGAAGCACTAGCTTGGGACGAGAGTTTTGAAAACAATGCGGATCCGTCGGGTCGCGCCGCAAATGTGCACAACGATGCGTATAAACAGCAGTGATATAATAAAAACATCATAGGGTAATGATTAAAGTGGTCTACAGACCCTCATCTTGAGGCCACTTTAATAACCCTAATAATTATCGGTTTTTATATGCCATTTTACATACTACACTTGCAAGCATTCTAATCTAAAAGAGAAAAACCAATGATTGAACAAGGACAAAGCATTCCAGAGTCGGTATTAACTGAGTTAACAGCTGATGGCATGCAAAACCATACGTCTGAAGCGCTTTTTGCAAACAAAAAAGTCGTTGTTTTTGCAGTGCCAGGTGCTTTCACACCAACTTGCTCGCAAGCACATTTACCAGGATTTGTTGCACTGGCAGACAAAATCAAAGCTAAAGGTGTCGACAGCATCATTTGTGTTTCAGTCAATGACGCTTTTGTGATGAAAGCTTGGGGTGATGCGCAAAACGCAGATGAAATTTTAATGCTTGGAGACGGCGATGCAAGTTTCACTCAAGCGCTGGGCCTAGATATGGACACGGCAAGCTTTGGCGGTGTGCGCTCTCAACGCTACGCTATGATCGTTGAAAACGGTGTAGTTACTCAGTTGAACGTTGAAGCACCAAAAACTTTTGAGATCAGTAAAGCTGAAGTAATTTTAGAAGCGCTGTAATCACAAAGGTATTTTCGCTCATAACTATTCTATCCAACAGTTATGAGCGAGTTTATTAAAGCATTTCTTCGAGCTTACGTTATTAGCTGCTTTCAGGAAAAAAACGGATCTTTAATACTATTGCTTCGTTGGTAACTGCACGTAACAAGCCCTCAGTATCTTCACTCCAAGGGCACAATCTTAATAACTGACCTTTAAATCGTTGGCTAGGGCTATTTTGGCTGAGATTTAGTTCAAATAATGATGCGCTTTTAGCAATTTGATTGCTAGATAGAATCAATGCGTAGTCTGAATTTGAATCCAATGTTATTTGTTCTTCAATAGATTCAAATAGGTTTCCATCGGTTAAAAACTCCATCCCTTCATCACGGATCGGCCTAGCTTTTTTAAATCTAGCGTCTTGATGAAACTGCACAAAATTTTCTACGCTTGGCACAAAGGTTAAATTGCCCTGTTCAGGTATAGGCCCCCTTATATTTGTGTCCAAGACAGCAAAAGGGCGTAAAGGTCTAAGGCCAAACTCCTGCAGAGCTGGGATCTCACTAGTTTATGGGTTTTAACTATAAATGCTGTTCAGATTTGATTGGACCCATCAAACAAATCTGAAAAACGTTCAGCTGTGGATATAAAACACAGAGCACTCAAAGTCGTTTACGGCGTTAGCGCCTTAAATCCTGTTTGGTTATTAAAGTTTCTTTGCCATTTCCTTTTTGGCAACAACACTGTTAGCACCCTCTCTTATAATTACAGTCTCGAATCGCCCTTGCGTATTTTGTATAAACTCGACATAGGTTTGCTCTTCTGCATCATCACCTTGAAGTACAAATTGATTGGGGGCTATTGGCGCCAACGCACGCTCACCGACATAAAGCGTGTTATTTTTAAGCGAGAAATGCCTTGTTTTTGGCCGAGGTTCATCTGCACTGATAAAGCCCCTTTCCAACGCTGTATATTTATCTCTCGACACAGTGAATGGACCCGTAAATTGGCTAAGCCACTTAGCGTTAATAGCAGGCTCATAGCGATAGAATGGTCTGTAAAACGGCCAGTCGAATGCATCAGCAACAGCTCTTCTTATTTCTTCGTACAAGTTATCGCCGTTACTCCCATTGGTGAATATCACCAGCCCAGTTCCTAGATTTAAATGACCTTCCATCCAAGCTTTGTATGATTGATTTGAGCCTCCGTGACGAAAGCGCCTTAACTCCCCAGCTCCTGACATTTTTGGGCCTAATCCAAACTTGCCGAATCCAACTTCAGTCATCATTTGTTGCGCTAAATCGTGTTCTAGATAAGTATGTTTGCCTTGATAACTTTGCATCAGTGCGATCATCAAATGAGCATAGTCGCTTGGTGTGCTCCAAAGGCCTGATGCCGCCATTTCTGGAAAGGTATGCCACCCGCGCGGTTTTGCTTCTAATCGTCCAGATGCATCATGTGCTTTTGCAATATTGCCAAATGCTTTGGGTAAAGGGTTTTCGAAAGTAGAACGAGTCATGTTAAGTGGCTTAAACAGTAAATCTTCGCTGGCTGTTTCAAAAGGCTGATTTAAAACATCTTCAAATAACAGCTGAACAATCGTGGTGCCGCCGCCAGAATAACGCCAGCTTGTTCCTGGTTGATAAAACGTGCGTACAGGCTTGGTTCGGGAAAGTCCTGTCCCTTTTAGCGTGTCTAATACAGTCGGTGTGTCTTCGTGAGGGTTAAAATCAGGGAAGCCCCATAGAGAAAGCCCCGCCGTATGAGACAAGATCCCTCTCAGAGTAACCTTATCTTTATTTGTAAATTGGCTTTCAGGAACCCGCCACTGCTTTAGGTAGGTGTTGATGTCCGTATCCAATTCTATCTGTTTTTGGGATGTTAAGTTGAGTGCTGCTGCCGCTGTTGCAACTTTACTTAACGAGCCAACAGAAAACACTGTATTTTCATCAACAGGTTGTACTGTACCGACTTCTTTTACACCATAACCCTTAGCAAAGACAACTTTGTAATTGTCTATCACCGCAATTGACACACCCGGTACATTAAAATGAGCCATACGCTGAGATAAAGACCATGTTGTCGGATTGGACTTGTTGAGGACTGAATCTCTTAGTCCATTTTCCATCATCAGAACTTTAGCATTTATTGATTTATCTTCATTTGCATTGCTACTTGTACTTATAGCCATTAAAAACGCAAATGGAGCTATAAACAAAACTCGTGGGTAAGATGCCATAAAATTCCTTTTTTGATTTTCACTATGGTTAGATTTATTAGACGAACAAACTCTCCAATTTTTGATTTTCACTATGGTTAGATTTATTAGACGAACAAACTCTCCAATTTATTAAGAACTCGTTTTAGGCCCTTTCGTCTTTTGTCGATTCCATGACGACGTGCGTCGTAATAGTTCGAACTTGTGGAATAGATCCAAGTACATCGGCATGAAAAGCTTTATAAGCATTTAAGTCTGTTGTTTCTACTCGCAGTAAATATTCAAACTCACCGGTGACGTTATGACACTCTTTTACTGCACTGGCCAGTTCAATCGCAAGCTCAAACGATTTTTGAGACTCGGTTGAATGCTCCCTCAGTCCAACACCAACATACGCTATGAATCCTGTTCCAAGTTTTTCTGAATCCAACACCGCACGATATCCTTTGATCAGCCCTTGTGATTCCAGATCTTGAACACGTCTTAAACACGCAGAGGGAGAAAGCCCTATTTTTTCCGCAAGCTCTACGTTTGACAGGCGACCATCTTTGGACAATTCGCGCAATATGATTTGATTAAACTTATCTATTTTCATTTTTCCCTCCGTGAATAGAATAAACTGACTCATTCGTTCAAAGCAATGACACATCTCGCCAGAGCACAAGAAGAAGTACTCTGAAAAGAGAGTTAATTAGGGTGTTGTGGAACTGAGAATAGGCATGAAACCAACAAAAATACACCGCCTCAAACTATTTTGGGCTGCCATCAAAGAGTAAGCGATACAACCGTTGAAAAAACCTGACCACTGACTAAATCAGCGGTCGACTTAATCAAAAAGAGCAGTGAACAAAATACTCGCCTTGATACATTTTTTGATTCAATTTTTCCTTTATCTGTTGCTCTACTAGCTCTGCACCGCCTGCTATAGAGTGAAGCTGACATTGGTGCTTTTGTAAATAAGCCTGCATTTGACTGCTGTCGATATCCCAAATAATCGGTTCACCGAGTTTTTCAAGGTGACGATAAAGTAGCTTGGGAACTGTATTTTTGGAGCTTTCTCTAGGCTCCAGTGTCGAAAAGACAAATTGAGTACCGCTTCCAGTTAATGCCCGAATTGATTCAAAGACGGTGTCTACGTCCTGCTGATTTAAATACATCAAAACACCTTCGCAGATAAACAGTGTTCGTTTTTCTGGGCTAAAACCTTTAAATTCAGATAGTGCTGTTTTTAGCTGTTGACGTTCAAAGTCTACAGCCAAAAAGTGCATGTTCGAGCTATCAAGCGTATCTTCTTCTAACGCTTTCACTTTTTGCAACTGCGTGGCTGGGTGGTCAATTTCGATAAAATTAACGTCAACAAATGCCTGCTGCAAGCGCCAACACAGTGAATCAAACCCAGCCCCCAGCACAACAACTTGAGTTACCCCCTCAGATAAGGCTTTTAATGTTAACTGCTCGATATGACGTTTACGCAAAACATAATGTAGTGATATGCCCGGCAGTAGCAGGCGCTCTCTGACTTTGGCAAGTTTACAAAACCACCAGCTGTCAAGCTGCTTTAGTCTATGCTTACCTTGCTCACTACCTTGTAAGATTTGGCGAGATACAGAGATGACTTGCTCATCTACCAAATCGCTGTATTTTGAGGTTTTTGCTGCAAACAAAATGCCTTGGGCGACGGTAAAAGCGGTTGAACTGGCCTCGTTGTCTTTCATGAGCTTGCCTCACTGTAGAAAATAATGCTCTTATCTGTTAATCCAATATTGCCTGTTAGTGCTCGTTGTTCAAGGAATGCTTGACTTTCATCCCGTTCAACACCCGAAATGACCGAGAATGCGTGTCCTCCCATTCTAACTACTCGCTGATGCGGCTTTTTCAACATAGGCTTGGCTGTCTTTGACAGCTGATCCAAAAAAAACTCCAGTCTTTCTTCTTGTGATGCATGGGCATATATAAGTGCCCTGCGCCCCACATCCCGTAGTTTCTGTTCCATAACTTTAAGGATAGTTTTCATATAGCTTGGATCTTTATTTACCTTTTGCCAAAAATTATCCTTCTTTAGCACTAGAAGGTCGGTATTGACTATAGCAGCGGCATTGACTGTACGCCCCTGTTCATCAAAAAGGCAAGATTCACCGAACAGTTCACCTGCGGTCAATGTAGCTAAGTCAAACTGCTGTTGTTGATCTGCTCTGTCCATTGCAATACTTATCGCGCCACTACTTATCAGGTACGCTTCTTCAGCATTCTCTTCTGACGCATTAAAGATTGGCGTACCTGCACTGACCAGTAAATATTCGAAACTCTCAGAAAATAACTCTGTCAGTTTAGTACGAGCTCTTGGCCCACCGAAAGCCCATTGGGTGATCTGCTGCATAGAGCAATGCATAGGTATCATAGAAACCGAAATATGCTCATGTTGGATTTTCGCACCAAGTGCTTTTAGACCCATTCTTTTGTATATAGCAAGCGTTTCTATATTGGCAGTAGTAATAATATCTGTCACACCTCGGGATTCACCGATATCACAGCTCAATTTAAATAACGCTCTAAATAAGTCACGACGGTTTCGCCAATTAGCGTCAATAGCAAACATGCCAGAATTCGCTAATAACGGCGGAGGTAAATTTTGAGAGTGATTCTGCAAGATCAGTTGGCTACGGTATTGATTAAAGTCGTACATTTGGTCGGCTGGCAATTGCAGAGCACCATCTATAACAACACGTATGGTACCCACTGGCGTTTCGCCATCATATGCGATGATATTATAACTATCAGGCATACCGTCAAACATATCCATAATAATACGTTGCGGGTTGGCCTGCATGTATGCGTACTCTTCTACATATACCTGATATCTGAGTTGATAAACATGGTTGAGCTCAACCGGGGTGGAAGCAACTTTTACTCTAATAGACATTGATCGGAACTTTTTATTAATTATTATAAAGTCCGATTGTAGCCCTTTTTTATTACAATCAGCAAAACCTAAATAATTATAAAGTTAGACTTTGTTTTTAGCATGCCAAAAAAGAGCATGCTAACTGAGTGGACTAAAAGCGTGTGCATCCTAGTATATAAGTTAGCCAACGATGCCGTGAGATGCACCTAGGTCATTCAATTACTTCACGACTGTATCTCATTAAACAGATAGAAAGCACAAAAGCTGATGCTTTCTATCTGTTTTTATTGGTTTTTTAGACATTAAGCGTAATTCGCCGACCACTGCTGCAAAATATTTTGATAGGGTTTGATAAAGTTCTCTTCGGTAAACTTGCCTTGATCAATTGCTAAACGGCTACGCTCTTCGCGGTCATAGACAATTTGTGTCAGCGAATGGTCTTTATTCTTTAAATTTGGCTTGTAACGTGCTCCTGCTACTGCATTAGCATTATAAATTTCTGGACGATAAATTCTTTGGAACGTCCCCATGGTGCTAATTGTGCTGATCAGCTCTAGGTTTGAGTAGTCATTTAGCAAATCACCAAAAAAGTAAAATGCAAACGGTGCAACACTATTTGGTGGCATAAAGTAACGTACCTGCAAGCCCATTTTCTTGAAATATTGCTCGGTTAATGAAGACTCATTCGGTTGATACTCATAACCTAATACTGGATGTTGGTTTTCAGTTCTGTGGTACGTTTTGTTATCCGAAACACTCAGGCAAATAACCGGTAGTTTACTAAAATTGCGCTTGTATGTGTCTGAGTTTAAAAAATACTTAAACAGTTTTCCGTGCAACTCGCCAAAATTTTCCGGAACACTGAATTGCGGTTTGTCCTTGTTATGGTCCAACAGTAGTACACTGAAATCGTAGTCTCTTACGTAAGAAGAAAAGTTATTTCCAACAATACCTTCGGTGCGCTCGCCTGTTTTATTATCAATAATGTAGGTTTTTAGTACTTCAATTGACGGAAATGTTTCACCACTACCATCAATATCCATATCTACTGAGATAATTTCTAGTTCAACTGAGTAACGATCACCCTGCGGATTATCCCAATGCGCAAGCGCGTTAAAACTGTTATCAATCATTTGCAACGCGTTGCGCAAGTTAGATTGGCGACTTTCGCCTCTTGCTAAATTTGCAAAGTTCGTCGTAATACGCGTGTTATTTGACGGGTGATAGTTCTCGTCTAGGCGAAGGTTCTTGATAGTAAATGTAAAATCTTTTTTCATGATCTGGTATCCAAATGTTTTAGGTAAACCCTAAATGTAATTCCTGCTCTACTTAGGTTTGTTTCCCTAATTCAAGACCTTATTAACCTCTTCGAGCAATTATTACTAACTAGCCTAAAATTATTTTAGCAATCTAGACGTCTATAGATTTCGATGAACTATTTATACTTGGATAGCTAAGTAAATAAAAATGTTATTATTTCAAATTGAACGTGAAGAAAATTCATAACAGTAAAAATGGTAATGCTCCTTGGGAGCTAGCACCGTGGAGCATGACAAGTGTTTCACTGGGCGCATTGATCACTGGCTTCTTAGCCACTCTACTCCCGTAAGAAATTGGAATGGGAATTCGATTCGATGTCAGTGCCCCTCAATTGCGGTTAAAATGTGATACAGCGGCACGAAAAAAACGACTTAGAAGAAAAGCAAATGCCAATAAAGGCTTATTGACAACTCTTGCAGCATTCACTGGCGGGTAGTCTGCAATTGATAGGCATTGTATGTATATCTTGGTTTACCGCCTCCTTAGGCGCTAAGAGCTGCCTTTTCTAAAGATGCTACCAAACAGTACAAAGTCTAAAATGCACAAGCACCCTCAAAAAATTTTAAAAATTTTTATCTCATGAATTGCACTAGTATCGTGTTTATACATAGAACATTATTCGTAGAAAAGTTTTATAACGATAAAAATATAGCTGTTCCTAAATCGTAACTTAGCCAAATATGGTTGCTCGTTCTGAGCAAAACATCACTATTTTGGGGAATTTTTTACCATACAGAACTAAATTACTACCTTAGTGAATCGAATTGCACTAAGCGCAACACCCTTAAAATTAATATAAATAACCGTCATTTAGCTGAAATATTCAACACCTATAAATAGGACTCCGAAATATAAAGCTATATCGGAACCAAGTATATATAATCATAATCGGCTCTTTCACACTTAGTTCTAAGCCGAATTTGTTATTTAAATTTAAAAGGAATATTTAAATGAATACAAAGTTACTTTTCAGCGCTGCTATGGTATCAGCTTTAATCACTTCTTCTTTCGCATTTTCTGAAGAATTAAAAAGTGCTGGAGACATGGAATATAAGCTAGGTAATAAAGTATATAAAATCCCTTCTAGCCAATCAGATAATGTCGATAAAATACTCGAGTTAATTGACTCTAACAATGATGTCTCTGAATTCGGCGTAAACACATTCGAATTAGAAAGCGCACAAGTATCTAGTTCATCATTCAACATTCAGTCTGGAAATTTGGTTGTTTTTAGTGGTTACAGCGCTACTGATGTCAACGCGTTTGACGCAACATTCAGATTTACTTGCCCGAGCAACATGTTTTTACAACGCGTATCTAGCTACCATGCAAATTGGGCTGAGGACCGCCGTTTTAGCTTTGAATGTGCAAAGTTTAAAACCGCTTCTGGTAGTAAAGTATACCGCGGCCGCGTAAGCTGGTCTGGCTATGCAAACGAATTTGATCATGCAGTAAATTACACTTGCCGCTATGGCGAGTTTTTAGTTGGTGTTTATGCTGAGCATGAAAACTGGGCTGAAGATCGCAGATTCAAATTTGCTTGCGCAGCAATGAACGAAGGTTCTGCTTACGGCACGCAATTAGAGCCAGAACAATGTCTAGAAGATGGTCCTTCTTCACTCGACCGCCCGTGGGATTTAGGTTCTTCTCGTGGCGCTTTAATCGGTATGAAAAGCGAACATGTAAACTGGGCTGAAGACAGAAAAACGACTGTCACTTACTGTATGAGTGCAAACAGCGGCTGGTAATAAACGGTTATTCTTTATTTTTTTAAATGTTCAAGTCACGTCTAAATTTTTATTATAAATAATAATCCTAGGCGTGGCTTTTTTGTTTGCTATTTATTTTACTAAAAATGATAGGTTCGCTTACACTGCTTATATTTTATATAAAGATAAGTGTAACTTTAATGAAAAGGCACAGTGGCCTTACGGCTTAATTATTTGTTGTTGCAACCTTATTAGCTTACGAAGAGAGTTAAGTTATGACTGAAATGCCAAAAAATAACTCAAAGGGATGTTTCAAAGCGATTTAAAGACACTTCCTTGCCATACGCACTCAAAAAATAACAAACCCAATAAAATATTTAACAATTACATTTACAACACATTCGTTTTGTATGAGAATGCATCGGAGTACTTTTCAAAGCGATTTAACACAATAACAAAGGTTCAAAATGAAAAAGGCAACGCTCATCGCATTAGTAACGCTTGTTGCAATGTCCGTATCATCTGCAATTGAAGCAAGAACAACAGCATATGTTTTGTGTTATAAGACCGGTAAAGTCGCTTGGAGCGAAGAGCACTATAACCCGCACTCTGTTCAAACAGCCTATTATCGTTGTGTCGATGAAGGTGGATTACCTAAAATTGTCTATTTTTAAGATAAGAATACGTTTTTAACTTTTATTTTAATACAAGTCACCATGCCGCCTATTGGTCCAAAACCATTGTAGTTAAATAAGCCATCGATATACAATCAGGACAAATAATAACCCCTCAATTTACTGCTGCGCTAATAGAGCTTTTTCGGCTTCAATAAAACCTGTAAACAACTCCTGTCTCGCACGTTTAATTTCTGAACTTGCTAGTGCCTCTTTGATAGCTGACACATATTTCTCTTGTGTGTTAAGCGTGAGGGTTAAATATAAGCCTTTGCTTTCAAATCCCGCTTCATCAAACACAGTCAGACGTTCTAAAATCGACATATCGTAACCTAGATCTGCAAGCTTTCCCGATACTGCAAAAGTCGTTCCCACAAAGCGATTCACACGACCCTTAATTAATGCCTGTAACGCTTGTGTTGAATTGATAACTTGCAACACGTTATCTTCACGAAAGTGAGAAATTACACTCTTCATCTTGTGAGAATTTCTTTCGATCGCGACGTTAATAACTCCGTTATTAGGCTCAGCTCTAGACCGAACTTTCCAAAAATATTGTTGCCCTGTATACACTGATGTTAGCCAGATAAAACGGTTGGCTCTTTGTGGAGTTTTTGACATCGACAAGATCATCACATTTGGTCTTTGAGCATCTTTATTCATGATCCTAGCCCAAGGTTTGGCCGTAAACTTAGCGTTTAGATTTGCCGCTTTTAAGAGCTTTTTAGCGAAATAGTAAACGGGGCCATACCCTGTGCCACTCTCGTCTACCATTTGAAATGGTGGATTGTGTTCGAACACAACTTCTAAAGCTGCTACGTAACTTGAGCAAAACAGTAGAATAACTATTAAAGCATGCTTCATACATACTTTGCCTCAGTTGTTTACGTTTTTGACACGCAGGACGACTCGAGCCAATGGTCTATATCAAGGTTATACTTTTCCAGCCACTTTCTTGCAGCTTCTTGCTCTGAGTGTCCATCTACGATAACCAGCGCTGAGGCATCAGCTATCATGTTTTTTGAGAAGTTAAGCTTTCTCAACAAATTGTATACACACGGGTAGTTGCTTTGCAGTCCTGTCCAGCCAGCTTTTCTCAACCAACCTTTCTGAGGATTTCCGCAATCGTTTACTAAATTGCGGTTTTGCCCCCAGCTAGCATCAACCTCACAGGCCGGCGCGTATTTGGGAAATTGGACAAACTGCCCTGGCATATGAAGATCCGTCCAGTTTGGTGTCCAGTTTATTATCAACACAGGCTCTTTTTTTCCCCAAGCTTGCTCAAGTAACCGCCATAGCTCATTTTCATTGCTGAGTCGCTCAATGGTGAAATGTAATCCTAATGCGCGGATAAGATCCGCATCTTGATAGTCCCAATCTATCGTGTAAAAAACACCTTTAGAAGAACCAGATTGACCGGAAAAGAGCGTTGCACATCGATTTAACGCCTGCCAGTCAGGCAAGCCCGGACACAATTCTTCGACATATTTTGGATACCACCACTCTTCTCGAACCACCACATCGTGGACACCCAAGTCTACTATATAGTTGTTTTCTATCATTCTATTGAATTGCCCAGACATCGACTGTTGCCAAATTTCTATTTGAAAGTGTACGAGCCCTTTTTTCATTGCTCCCCACTGATCACTGGCAGGCATATCATGGTAAATAACATTGTAACCATACGTTTGAATCATAGTGCCAACTGCGTATGACAATACTCGCTGGCTAGTCCAGTTGTTCAGTGGAATTGAAATTTCATTTGATTTGTTATTAGCATGAGCACAACACAAAACAACACACACTAACAATAACCAATTTGTAAATTTGACAACAAAGCGCATATAAATCGATCTTCTCTATCAAACGACAAAAACTTATTAGTTTGCCTATGTGCTTCTCCCTCATGGCAGACAAACGAGTTCACTATTTCAAGTATAGATGTGATCACGACAATTAAGATCTGCAATACAATTATTTTGATTAAGTATCGATTTAGGCTTAGAGCAGTTTGATTCCCACAGCTTTCAAGTACTTTACAACTCACCAGTTACTAAACAGTGAAATAAAAGTTAAATTAAATCGTCATAGATTACTAATAGGATTCAGGGTGAAATTCACCAAAATGAGAACAAGGAGGCGATATGAAACTTCACTTTAACAAAAAGTCACTTAAACGCTTAGACAGTGCCAACAATACACTAAAACAAGGGCAGACTCCTCAGGTTGCGGGGGCTGGATACGTGTCGTACTATGCATGCTGGACAGAGCAAAAGCAGTATTGTATGACTTGGGATGCTGATTGCTACACACAGAATCGCTGCATTTAATAAACACCTTTAGGTCGAAGATAAATTGCAATCAAAAAGGTTGCCAGATACAAGGCAACCTTATATTGAAATAGCTTACAGTTGCGTGTCGCCCTTGTTATCAATCCAAAGAGGCAAAGTTCCGACTCCTTGCTTTACATATATCAACGACTATCTCCGGTGCAAAAGGCCAAGCAGTCTCGGGAACATAACCGTTGCTAAGTGCATAAGGCACGACTTCTGGCGTAATTGCACCATCAGCCACCAAAAGTGCCAAATATTCGGAAAAACTCAAAGTTGACTGAAACATACAAGGTTCAAACCATTTACTCCTACTAAGTTCAAAAAACTCATCAAATCCCATCGCAGCATTCGCATTTATAGATGACAAGGCAAGCAAACTAGATAATAAAATAATTGCAACTTTCATAATAACTCCTTTTGTTTTATTACGTATTAACAGGTATAAGCTATTTCCTGATAGCTCATTCAATAGTCAGCTTTATCTACTAAGGCAAGTTTAAAGACAATATCACTCGTAACAGGATCTTTATAAATGGCATTATCAACAATAATAAGAAATTATAATAACTTGTCACAACAGCCGACAAAGCGAACATTTTTTAACACTGACCTCACAAGCGATCAACAAAAACCAAATGAGAAATTATAATAGTTGCGATTTAAACCACAATATACTCTATAAAATTCGGCTTATAACGCCGAGATATTTGATAAAAAAGCAACTGATTATATCGAATGAAAACAGACCATAAATAATGCTTTATTCTACCAATAAACCTATCTCTAAAATAAAGTCCACAACTTGACAAAGAGCTTCAACCCTCTTACTTTGTTACCATATTAGATACGATAAATGTACTACGCCAGAGAATGGACATGGCTTCTTCTTTAGTACTCGCAGTCAATTGCGTGTTCAACTTGCCACAAAGAGAGCGGACAAAATGGATATTTCAGGTTCTAAATTGAAAGCAAATGCGGCACTACCTCCAAAAGCCTATGTGCAAAAGCACACAAACACACATCAATCAGTTTTTCATAACAACAACATTTCGATATCATCGCTAGCATCAAAGCTAAGAGGCGCACAGCAAGCCATTGATAGAAAGCAACTAAACCAATTAACTCAGAGCTGGACCCAGCAAAACAACCCAACAACTAAACATATCAGCCAGAAAGCTGTTGGATCAGCAAAAAGAGAGTTTGAAAAGTTGTCTCAGCAACAACTGGAAATCATTGCGCTCGACCCAAGCGGCACTTTTTCCGATTCAGAGAAACTAGCGGCTTATCAAATGTGGCATATGCATGATCAGAATGTTCAAACAGAATTTAAGAGAGATGCCGTTAAAATGGACAGTGATATTGACGCAAAAGCACTGTTTAAACAGTCGCTAGATACCCATTACGAGGGGTTTTCTTCACTTGGAAAATTAATGGTTTCAAACCAATACAAAGAACAAGCACTATTACAGTTTGCATCTAACATAACTCGCCTTGAGCGTGACACTACGGTAGGTTCTGCCCAGTCAAACAAGTATTATGCTCTCATGGTGGAAGATTTATTTGGTGGACATGAACCTGATGTTCGCAGCAAAGTCGATGGCATGTCTTTATCTAATTTGAACACTCACCCTTATGAATTCTTAACCAAAGAAGATAGAAACTTACTGTCGGAGATGTATCAATATGGTGAGCAAAATAACGTAGATTTTAAATTTATTCATCAATTTGCCAACGATCTGGGCAATTATAGAAAACACAATGATGGTAAACTACTGAGCAATTTTAATCAGGGCCATTTCGATGAGCATGGCCACCAGCTGACCGTGCAGTTTACACAGAAAGATCAGGCAACAATCACTGACTTACTTGCAAGTGACGCACTCTCTGCTTCATCAATTGATAAAGGGTTTATTTCATTTATCACAGAGCCCAGTACAAGTGCTTTATCCCATCAAGGCAGTTTTCAGTTTTTACAACATATGGTAGAAGTAACCGCAGAAACTGATCCAAGTATACCTGCAAGTGAATTCAGCAAATTTCACAGTCCTGCTAATGTAAGTGAACGCTATATCATGACGAAATCCGACACTGTCGTTAACAAACCTGAGCCAGATGTAGTTTGTAAAAATGGTCACTGTGAAGTGACAGATAAAGGCCGTGAGAATGGCGTTACTTTAGAGCAAAGCAGTCAAGATTTTGAATTTAGCGCAGCTCTAAACTCCACTTCAATTGATGCCCTGATACAGCAAAGAATGAACGCCAAAACCCAACAAAACGCTTGGTATAAGTGGTTAGCAAATAAATAGAAAATAGATGTGGTTTTTTGATAATTTTACATTGTCGCTTTTTGACTCAATAGTACTAGTACACCTCAGAGTATGAACACTAGCAACCTTTGAGTTTATTTAATAGGAGCTTCAATTAGCTAACAACCACCAAGCTAAACTTGACCATATAATTGTATGACAATTTCAGGTTATTTAAATTAAATTACCAACCTGATTGTTATCTAGTAGACTGGTATTAGTACAAATGTTTGCTAGGCTTGCTATATAAGGTTACCTCATTGGCATATCAAAGATATCCACGCATAGCAGGTATTTGGATGCAGCTTTCAGAATTACAAATAGACTACATAAAAGAACTTTTCAACGTCGGTTTAGGTGAGGCAATTGTTGAGCTTAACGACATGATTAATGAAGAAATTTTAATGTCAGTCCCAAGCTTTGACTTGTTTGAAAAAAATGCGATTTTTGACAAACTTCAAATTGAGTCAGGTCGTAATATCACAGCAGTCGTGTTGCCAATAAAAGGGGAGATGGAATGTAATGGCATATTGCTGTTCCCCGCCCAGCATAGTCTTAATTTGGTTCGAAAAGTTCTCAAGGAAACCAGTGGTGCAGATACCCTGACAGCTTTGGAGGTCGAATCTCTTACAGAAATATCCAGTATCATTTTAGATGCTATCATCACCTCAATCAGCGATATGATGCATGTATCAATCAGCACGGCAATGCCAACTGCCTACTCAGGCACATTTCAAGATCTCGTCGACAAGTATTATGCCGGTGATACTGTGATGTCTGTTGGTATGCACTTTGAAATTAAAGATAGTCAGGTTAGAGGGGATATTTTATTTGTACAAGACATCCGAGTTATCGAAGAGTTTTTAGAAAAGACTAACCAAATGCTGTCTGAACTGGGACTTTAATGGCGCAAGGTAACACCCCACCGGGGTATTTAATTGAGGCAATTAACCGCACTGACGTTGGCATGATTGTAATTAATTGTCGCAGCGAGATTGTCTTTATTAATGATTGGATAAAGGCGCATTGTATTGTCGAAGGCAACATCGATAGTAAGCCTATCACCGAAGTCTTTCCCGAACTTCCCTCGCGTTTGAACAGAGCTATGGAAAAAGCACTCAACCTCAGGCGCGCTGCCATATTATCGAATAAATTGAATCCTGCACCATTCCCTTTTTACCGAGACAAGCAATCAACAAAAGAGCGAACTTTAATTTCTCAAGTAGTTAAGGTTAAACCTATCAATGTTGATGGACAATTTTGCCTGATTGAAATCATAGATATATCGGAAAGCGTAAATCGGGAAACCGCCCTACATCAACTCGCCAGCGAGGCCAACCTCAAGGCCGATCAGATAGAAGCACAAGAGAAACGAATTAGAGGCATATTTGAAAGTGTCAAAGACGCAATTATCATTGTCGATGCTGGCGGTTTAATCCAAATGTTTAATCACACTGCAAATGAATTGTTAAATAGCGCTACAGGCACACTCAGTAACATAAATTTGCATCAGTTTCTCAAGGAGAAAAACCAACCATTGTCTGAGGCAAACGGAGGGGCAAACCAAATGGCTGCCATGCTGCCTCTTTGGGCAAAATATGCCGACTCAATAGAACTGGAGGTTACACCACATGGCAAAGACAGTAGCTTCTCTGCAGAGCTTTCAGTTAATACCGTTGAGCTGTCGGAACAACGACACTTTGTAGTTGTGTTACGAGATATCACGGAACGCAAACAGTATGAGCAACAACTCGAAACCATGGCTAAATTTGATGAATTAACCAGCCTGCCTAATCGCACACTGCTAATGGATAGAATTCAGTCTGCCATTGGTCGGGCACGGCGGTTTGATAATAATGTAGCGATCATATTTTTAGACCTAGACCGTTTCAAAATAATCAACGATACATTAGGTCATGACACTGGTGACAAATTATTGCAACTTGTCGCTACCCGCCTCAGTGAAGGGATCAGAGAATTAGATACTGTTGCTAGGCTGGGTGGAGATGAATTTGTCATCTTATTAGAAAACTTGGAACATAAAGAGCATGCAGCGCATGTTGCCGAAAAAATCGTGTCCGTTTTTGAATCAGCTTTTGACATTGACGGCCATCAACTTTTTGTAACGGGCAGTCTAGGTATTGCCACTTACCCAGAAAATGGCGAAACAGCATATGACTTGATCAAATGTGCTGATACCGCAATGTATGCTGTAAAAGATTCATCTCGCAATAATTACATGTTCTTTTCAGAAAAAATGAATGAGAATGCCAAGAAACGTTTGGAGCTTGAAGCTGAATTAAGGGTCGCACTTAAGGAACAACAGTTTTCCATCGTATTGCAACCGCAACTATCACCAGATAACAAGATATTGCACGGAGCAGAGGTACTCGTGCGATGGTACCATCCTACCAAAGGCTTTATTTCACCCGTGGACTTTATCCCAATCGCTGAAGACAGTGGTTTTATTGAACAAATATTCGATACCGTGCTCACACAAGCATGTCAATTTTTAGCAGAGTATAAGCAAATACTTCCACCACACTTTCGAATGGGTGTGAATATTTCACCCAGGCAATTTTCAAGCGAGACTTTCACCCAACGCTTTATGACCGTGCTTGAGCGCTATCAATTAGAAACACGCTACTTCGAACTTGAATTAACCGAAGGCATGTTAATGAAACAAACCGATAAAACCATTGCACTATTGCGCAGCTTGGTTGAAAAAGGCTTTGTCATTTCGATTGATGATTTTGGTACGGGTTATTCTTCCTTAGCATACCTGACTCGCTTTCCCTTACATACACTAAAGATAGACAGAAGTTTTATTGTTGATTTACCGGATGATGAAGAAGCCGCTTTGGTATGTAAAAGCATTATTGGTCTTGCCAAAAACCTCGGACTTATATTGATTGCAGAAGGCGTAGAAACACAGCAACAAAATGATTTCTTAGCTGCTGAAAACTGTGACGTAATACAAGGCTACTACTTTGCCAAGCCTATGCCAGTCGACGAGTTTGTGAATTGGTTCGACACGCTAAATGGAGAAGAAGATTAAAAACACTGCAAACTTAAACCGTTTTCCTAACGAAAGCCGGGATTTATCCTAAACTAAATAATATAAATAAAACGGGAGAGCCTAAATGAAAGCACTGGTTGTTGACGATAGCTTAGTAGCCCGAGCACAAATAAAAAAAGTCTTGAAAGAAGAGTACCCTGATATAGTAATTGATGAAGCTAAGTGTGCTGCGGATGCAATTACTCTGCTAACCGAAACTGATTACGACATTTTCACCATTGACTTTAATATGCCCGGTGGCACCGGCGATGAAGTCATTGTAAAGGCAAAAGAAAAATGCCCTGATGCAAAAATTGCTTTACTTACTGCGAATAAACAGCTGCCTATGAAAGATAAGTGCCAAGAATGGGGTGTAAAGTTACTTGAAAAGCCACACTTTAAAAATGCTTTGCTCGACTTTCTACTACACTGACAACACCAAAACCAAAAAATACAGTGATATCATTTGAACGATCTTTATCTCTTAAATGAAGTTGCAAACTATCTTCAGATAAATACAAGTAGAAAGAGATCGTTCTAATCAAGTTAAAACATCAGTTTCTCAAACCCAATTTAGTGATCACCTTAGTAAATACGCTAGTAAACAGACACACAATTTCTTCCCTTGTCTTTTGAGTCATATAAAGCTGAGTCAGCTTGGTCAAATAAATCCGTTAGATTTTGACCTGGGTTAGTCAACTGAGTGACTCCAAAGCTTGCAGTACAATTGATACAAACACTTCCGTAGCAAATGGGTTCTGCTTCTATCTTTTCACGTATAGAATTCAACTTATCGATAGCTGATGACAGATCCGTACCTTGTAAAATCAGTGCAAATTCCTCGCCTCCATATCGGCCAATGATATCGCTTTCTCGTGTGTTTTCAGCTAATAACTTTGCGACGACTTGAAGTGCAGCATCTCCATGACTGTGCCCATAGTTGTCATTTACCTTTTTGAAATGATCGATATCCATTAATGCGACACAAAATGGTAATTTATGCCGTTTTACGGCACAAAGTGCCCTATCTCCCTCGATGAAAAGCTTGGTTCGATTAGAGAGCCCTGTCAGTCCATCTGTCGTCGCCATTGTTTTGAGCTTTTTCTCGAATTTATAGCGGTCATTATCAAATGTAATGGCGATCAAGATTAACACCAGCATTGCAAGTAATTCGTACAGGATTTGCAATACACCTTTATGGGTGTCTTCTAGCGCAATTAGCTGTTGGATCGGCTGGTGGTACTCAATAAAAAAATAACAGCTACAACAAAGCACAGACAGCAATATTTTTGTGCTTCTTCGACTTCCTTCTAGTAACAACCACGGCATGGGTAACAAGGTTAAAAAGGTATTTTGAACACCGACTTCATTTCCAACAACCCCATAAGCCTGAATAAAAATAAAGCTGATAACGCTGAGAAATAACATTAATCCCGCGATGTAATGATTCCTATAATATTGCAATACAAGCGCTGAGCAGCAGGCTACCACTAACAGCATGTTCATAAGTACTGCAGTTAAGGATTGATAGAAAAAAACAAAGAGACAGGCATCGAGTAAAACGATAGAACAAGATAAAAGTGCAAAAGTATTACACACTCGTATTTTGTGTGCATTGTAGTCATCGCCATCACAACCAATGTTGATAACCCTCTTAAACACAGACTTAAGACGTTTATACATAAGGAAATTTACCAAAGCCGGACATGCTTAGTATAGGTGAATATGACCAGGTTGAGCATATTTGATAGCGGAAATTTAACTAACCCCCTTAACAATAGGCAATTTCAGGGCCTTGCTTAATACACAACAATCTCTAAAATACCGTGCAATAGTTTGTTGAACAATGCATTTTCAGTTATTTCGATACTAGCGATTTTGCTTGCCAGTTGCCCTTTCAACTCGTTTGATCAAAACTCATATTCTTTCAAAGTAAATATTAAGGCGAGAGATAGCATAACGGTTAAAGGTGCCAATTTGGTATCAACCGGCATAACAGAAGGAACATTTAGTTTTAGCGCTCTCCTGGCCAATGCTTACAATTACAATCTCCACTCAAAGGAAGAGTCCGCAAATTTTGATGAAGTAAGCTTTGGGATGCAACATGTTGTTTGTCGACAACGCTCCCTCCCCTCTAGCTATATTCAAAAAAGGAAGTAGCTTGTCAATGTCCTGTATCCAAAGTTTCAGCGCATTTCACGGTAGCTACAAATTAATGCTTCAGATATTAAAGGGTGCTTAGCTTATAAAGCACCCTTTCAAAACTTGTCAAAAATCTATTCATTACAAAACCGACTATGTTCGACACTGGTTTTGCTCAATCATAGTCCCTATAACGCTTACTATATGAGTAAATTAAACAAACAAGTAGCAATAGTAAAAGTACTGACATGCTACCACCACCACCGCCCGAGTCACTGCCAGTAGCAGTGTTGCTATTGGTATTACTGATATTGTTGACTGTTACACTGACTTCTCGACTTTGAGTTAAATGGCCGTCTGAGACTTCAACCATAAACTCTAACAGTGCTTGTTGTTCGACATTAGGGGCTGTAAATGTAGCCGTTGCAGTGTTGCCATTGTTCAAAGTCACAGTGGCGCCTGATGTTTGAGTCCAAACAAACAACAATGTATCGCCATCAGGATCGCTTGAACCTGATGCACTTAGCGTAACCAACTCGCCTTCATTGACAGTTATATTGGACTCAGCGACCTCTGCCACTGGTGCATTGTTTGGTATCGCTTCGATTCGTAGCACTTTACCTGTTGCCCCCTGTGGCGTACCTGTTTCATTAGTCAATACCAGCACGTCACCGCTGTTAAGCTTAACAAATCCAAGTAACTTTTCGCCGTCCATGCCCGCTTCGATTGGTATTTCGGCGATCAGATCTGACGTCGATGTATATAATAGTCTGCCTCTATCTAGATCTGGTGTTCGATAGTCTCCAAATACAAATTTTCCTTTTAATACTTCAATATTACCTTCATATACAGCGCCACAGATCACCGCAACCCCTTCGTCTCGATCGTATTGCCAATTTGGATCAACAAGCTCAGACGGCAAACTTGCAAGATTGGGATCATACACAAATCCACTGTCGCTGCCGTTATTGTCAAAAGCAAACGATCCTTCTTTTAAAGGCCAGCCCAAATTTTCTCCGCCAGTCACTAAGGTGACTTCTTCAATTTTATTTTGGCCGACATCACACACATATACTTGATCATTATGCGCAACAATACGGTACGGATTTCTAACTCCTATGACCCATATTTCATCCAGTACATCATTACTATCAATGAACGGATTGTTCGCTGGAATACCGTATTTGCCATTTTCGGCGTTGTTGCCGAGGGGATCTATCCGTAATAACTTACCGAGTGGTGTTTGAGTGTCTTGACCATTTCCACCGTCACTGTGTCCATTCCCTTGATCATCCGCTGCGCCTCCATCGCCCAGCGAAATCAATAACATGTTTTCACTATCAAATATAAGAGTACCACCATTATGGTTACTTTGAGGCTGTGCAATACGCATTATCTCCGTCGCAGAATCACTATTTATATTGACACCCATATCCGGATCCAATGTCGCCTGCCAGCGATTGATCACTGTGTGATGGTCTACGCTACCAGAGAAAGAAAAATCAACGCTTCCCGCGGCGGGCTCTGACGTATAGGTATACAGTAGTCCATTGCTGTTAAAGTTTGGATGAAATGCGACTCCTAAAAATCCGCGCTCATCAAAATTAGGGTTAATCTCGACTAGTCTATCTGTTACGGTTAAAACTTGACTCAGCTGATTATTGCTAAGGTTTAAACTGTATAAAATACCCACTTGATCAACGATATATACGAAATTATCTTGTCCATTTATCGTCGCACCGGTCACAGGTGAAGTTAGGGTGCCCGATACCAATGGAATCAAATTTGCCTTCAACGCCCCCTCCTCAATCATAGCGGGAATGGGATCTGTGATGGGAGTAGGTTCGGTGCTTTGCTCTGCCATTGCCGTGTATTCAAAATCTTCCATGGCAGCTAAATCGCTCGCATTGTTGGTAAACTCAACTTTGGCTATACCACTGTCTCGGCGCAACGATACTTGGCTCCAATCGCTGCTATTTGCTTCAACTCTTAATAGCTCATTGTCATCCGCATCTAACAGTCTAACAAACGCGTTACCCGTCGATTGCCCGCGAATGTAAAATAATAGTTCGACAGCTGGCGTACCAAACGATATCGTTGCCGTCGTATTGCGTACCATAAATGCCCTACTACCACTTCGATATAATGAGGAAATCCCTGCGATCCTCACTTCGCCACCGCTAAAGGTAACTGTTTTGGGCTGAGTTCCCAAAGTAAAGGTTCCTGAAGTTTGGTCAGTTGGAAAGGTGGTTGAGACATCTGCAGCATATAGCTTGGGTACAAACAACACCCAGCAACAGAGCATGAATCGGATCAGACTATACATGACATGATACCTTTACTATGAGGTGTGATAAGTAGACCAAAATATAGTCAATTTAATTTCGATTTATAGAATAATTTTTGTCTTTTATTTTCTTGTTGAAACTCTCTTCCTTCGTTAGGAGAAATAGACCGGTTGGTCAGCACGTTAGACCTTCGGTCACTGTGTCAGCATGCCGCTAAACATTATGTTAAATATTGCCCATAAACATACTCATCTTTATTTCCTTCTCCTTGCAGAAGAGCCATTGTCAGTGATTATTTAGAGGAGGCTTTTAACTCGGCTTCAAGCTGCTTTCTATTTTTGTGAAGTTCTAAGCGCAACACACCTTCAATAGCACCAGAGAATAAACCAAAGTGCCCCTGTTCATCTGCTTTGAATGTGCCTTTAATTAGTACGTATTTGTCACTTAAACCCTCACCGCGCTTACTTGTAACATCTATCCAGATTGCATTTTTCGTAATCATTTGATCAAAATCCAACTTGCTGGCATAGACAGCATTTCCTTCATGTTCAATATTTAAGAATCCAACAAACTGCACATGTCTATTATGGTACTTAGCAGGATTAGATAATAAGGCGTAAATAGAAACAGAATCGAAGCTTTGGTTTAAAGTGGACACACCAAGCTCACTAGATTTTAACGGCTGGCTAATTAAAACGAGCAAAGAAATGAGTAAAAGCTTTATATGTTTTATATGCATAATGCATCCCTATTGGAGTAGATTATTTTAAACCCCACAAATCAAAAACGTCCCAGAATAAAAGCAAGCTTCGTTGAGATCAACCCTCCACTATTTACGTTGAGTCATCCAAACTGTATTTTTGGCCACTCTGTTGATTGTTAAATAGAAAATAAACTTGAAAAAAAAATGTTATTTTAGGAGTATGAGCTTTACATTGAATTCACCCTTGGTAATGAGATGAAAGGATTTCTTAGTGATACCCCAGTTTCAAGTTTAGAAAATTGGCCTGAATTGCAAGGCTTCGCAAATTACCTTGCAGAAAATCTGAACAAACTCGATGACTTTGAGCAAAGTCATCAAAACACAGAACTCATCAACACAGCGCCCATCTTGCTTAGTGGTGACTGGGGATCAGGTAAAACCAGTTTATTAATGTGCTTAAAAAAAGAGCTCAATGACAAAAATGTTGTTTGGCTTGACGCTTGGCGTTATGAAGCAGAAAGCAGCTTAATGACCGCACTGCTGCACTGTATTTGGAACAGCCAGCCAGAAAAGAATAAAGTGAATCAGCAAGCCTTAGATGCATTTATGGCTGTACTTAAAACCGCTGCATCTTTGGGTGTCAGAGGGATGCTTGGTGCCATCGGAATTAAAGGTAACCTGACTGATATTCAAAAAGACTTCGACACAATTAGCCAAGTTAAAACACAGCCTCCTTCGAAAACTCAGACAGATTTACTCACCGAGCAATTTGAAGAGTTAATTAATACCCTTTGGAAAGATAATAAGCCAATTATCATCATTGATGATTTGGACAGGTGTTCACCGCAAAGCGCTGTTGAATTACTAGATCAAATACGGCTATTGGTAAGCAGTCATACACATACAGGGTGTCGCTTTGTAGTCGCAATGGACAAGGTCACCTTGCAACAAGCTATCAGAAGCAAATTTTCATCGCTTTCAAGCTATGATAGCCAAAGGTACTTAGAGAAACTCTTTCCGATCATGCTGCAAATTCCGCGATTCTCTTTGGCTACACATAATACATTGTATCAAGAGCTATTGAGCCAAGGCGGATATCACGATGATCAAGATAACCCTGATAGCGGACTGCGATTTGATGAAAAGTGGAAAGACGTTTTTTCAACGCCTTGTTTTGCAAATTTAAGGCTAATAAAACGCTGTTTAAACACCTATCAATGGCTTATGTCTAATGAGCCGGAAAGCCACACCCCCTCCTTTGACACGGCACTTCTTATGGAATGGCTTGCCGCCATCAACCGCTGGCCGACTCTCAGGGACTATTTACATGCCAAGTCTAACGTTTTTTGGGAGCAAGTGGAAAACGCTCTACAACACGATAGTGTCCGCTCAGAAAATCAAGACGCAACAGTAGATGAACTATTAGAACAGCCCTATATTCGAGAGTTTTTTAACGAAAGCCCAACCAAAGGCGGCGCCAGATACGAATACAGGCTTCAGACTCGAATTCAAGACTATAAAGTTCTCGATGAATTTATCAGTAGTAAGGGTATTTAAATGCTAGAGGATAATAGACATGACGTCTGGGCCTTGCTCAGTCCAGATAAACTAGAAGACACATTAAGCCAACTCACTGATAACCTATGCTACAAGCTTGGCGCTGATTATTGGCGTATTTTTGGCATTGATTTTTCAAACAAAAATGGGCCCTACGTCAAACTCAAATGCGCAGCGAAAGAAAAGCAAGATACACAAGCAACTAGGCGCTACCTGTGCGATGAGCAAGAACCTCATTTAACCGCTCGTTTGGTCGAGCACCAAAAGTGGGTCATTGCCGAGCGCGCTAAGCACAGTGATAGCTGGCGTTGCACAACCGGCGACCTCGCAACTAGACCCGTAAAAACTTCGGGGTATGGCGACCCTGAATCAATTCCTACCACACGCATTGAGTGTGGCGAGTTAAACAATAAAGATAAATGCAGACTATTTTGGCCTCTTCATAACTTAGAGCAAAAGTTAATTGGCTTTATCTGCTTTTACATTGGTGAAGACAATGCTAAAGACAGGTTCTTGCTCTGTGATATAGCCAAATATCAAAGTGATTTTGCGCACATCAATATTGCCTACGAACATTCTCGGGCACTCAAACGCAAAGATGTTGCAGAAAATGCATATAAGGACCTCATTGGCTTACCAAGAGTAAAAAAAACATTCTTTGAAACGCTCTCATTACTACTAGAGCATATTGGTGAATTCATCCAAGCATACTCTCTTAACCTAATGGAGTACGACGCCGACAAAAAGCGTTTGTACACTATAAGCCATTGGAGCTGCGACGGCTCAACACAACAACAGATCTCAGATATTTATATTGATTCAATCGAACAGGAAGAGATACAAAACCTCCTGATTGAAGACTTGGGTATATCTCAAACTAAGCAATCTGAATTACTACTTCGTGCCTGTTTTAAAATGTGGGAGCCCGAAAAACGTAACGATGTCAGCAAATACATCAAAAACAGTTCACTCTGGTTAGCTGTGTTTGATAAAGCCTATCAACCTCACTTTAATGCATTACACAGATGGCGAGGCTCTGCTGCAAGGGAAAAATCTGAGACCTTTATACAAGCATCGGGTAAGCGATTTTATGAGTACTTCAAAGATTACCAAAGTTATTGTGTACAAAAGTTCAGCAGCGAGTTACATGATTTCGCACAAAACCAAGAACAAGACCTCGAATCTTTGCACTCAAGAACCCTAGATCAACTCTGCAAGTATACTGGTGCAGAAGCTGCACTGCTCTATGAACCGGTTAAATCAGGCAAAGTAACACAAGCGCGCTGTCAAAGTGGAAATGACATACATAACTTAATCGATTTTGGTGTTGCGCAAGGATCTACATCAGCTTATTTAATCAATAAATGTGAAGCCTGCCTTATCCCAAAAACAGACGAAGATGCTGGTCGTAGTCTTGACAAAAGCAAATTAGATAGCCTGAGCCATGAGTTGGGCTGGAAGCAAATTCGTTCTTGGCTATATCATCCCCTATTTTTTGAACCAAAGATCAAGTCTACTCAAAGTGATGTTGCTCTGATTGGCATGATAAAACTTCTTACTCAAACCAGAGTTATTGGATTATTTCAACAGCAACTAGCAGACAAGCTGCTGGCCGCCACAGCTATTCAATGGTGTGAATTTCAGCAGCATCATTTGTTTGCAAAGTTGCCTGAGGTTATGGACGAGTTAATGCAGCTCTCTGGGCAGGACCTCAATTACAGTCTTATAAAACGAACAAAACACTTGGTCGATACCTATATCCGACGAGACTGTCACGTAGAGCTTATGGTGAATAATGAAATGGGCCAGCTAATATTGTCAGGCTCTTCCAAACAGACCCAGCAAATGACATCTGCCGATTACATTAAAACAGTTAAATACTTGGAACGTATATTCCCCAGCGACAATAACTATTTTCTTATTAAGCCAAAAAAGAATGCTTTTCAAAGAGCAAATGGCAAATTAATCGCACTGGGTATGCACAGTATGGTCACCCGTATCGCTATCCATGGTAGCCAGCTTGTTCACGGCTTTTTAGTTGTTACATCACACAATCGCGCTTTCACACAATGGGAAGCGGAGCAAGTATACCGAATAGTCAGAGAGCTATCGCAGGTGATTTACCACGAGGCAATGCGAATTCAATGGCGATCCGATATGGGGGTTTTTCGCCATGCTATTTTGGCCCCTTCGCAGGGGTTGGTGTCCAGAGCAAAAGGCTTTGCGCATTTGATCCTCAAGCATACACCCGATGACAAAGCCGTTAAAAAACAGCTTAGGTTATTAAAAAGAGACGAGTTTCTAGTAAAAAGTTGGCAAGAGTTTCAACGTGTGCTGATGGATCAACAGATAGAGCTCGATAGAAAAGAAACAGATCTCAGAGAGTGTTTTGAGCGCTGGATAGACAGATACCGAGACTGGGCGACGGACAAAGGCGCTGAGATTGAATTTGAATATACTGCACCAGATCAGTTCACTTTTGATGAACTAAGCTTGGACATTGCCATTGGCAATTTACTGGATAACGCAGTTAAGTACACCCTTGCAAACCATAATATTTTTGTTAGGGTCACGACGATTAAATATAAGTTAATTATAGAGATAAGTAACGTAAGTCATGCATTAAGCGACTACCAGTTAAAGCAAGTTATGCGTTTTGGCGAGCGTGATAACATGCACAGAAATATCAGCGGGCAAGGTATAGGTTTGCCATTGGCTACATCGCTTATCAACGCTCACCCTGACGGTCAACTCACCCTAAAAAGCACACCATTGAGAAGCGATAACAATAAGGCGGTAGTAACTGCCCAAGCCACTTTTTTACATTATTGGCGCGGATAACAATTTAAGGAGAATAGGATGCGACTATTGTGGATTGATGATGAAAAGGACAATTTTTTCTTCGAAACCATGTTGCTAGAAGAAGAAGGTTTTACTCTTGATTGGGCAACGACCATACCCGAAGCTGCTAAGTTGCTCAATCAACATTATTACGATGGTATTTTACTTGATCAGCAAATCAAGGATATCAGCCAGCCCATTGATTCTGACTTAGTGGTTTGGATGGGGACTTTATTTATTTGCTGGCTAAAAAACCGACGAGTACATTTGGATCAGCAACTGCTGGAGCTGCTAGAAAAACTCAAAACTTGTCCTGTACCAAAAGAGTCCAATACAACTACACCCATACTTATTATCTCAGGTTTTTACGACAGTGACGTTCAAAAAACAATTAATCAGCTTTGTGACGGGAGAATCAAACGCACAACCAAACCCCTTGAAGAAGCTGAGCTATTAAATTTCACACGTAGCCTAGAAATTGGTAAACACCATGACTGAGCAGATGATTAAAACGTACGATTTAAAAGCAAAGTTGACTCACGCATTAAACAACAATTTTTTGCAAAATTACGAAAAATCTGATCTTGAGTTGCAACTAGCGAAAGTGCTATGTTCGGTAATATCTGGACAGATCATAAGTACAACCGTCGCTTTCTCAATGCCAGGACTCCGTAACAAGATTAATTCGTTTATAAGCGGAAAAGCAAAACAGCTCTACCCCAATGAATACCATTTGGAAACAATCAAAGGCGACTTCTTTGATTATTTCAAAAAGTCATACAAACAAGCCAATAGCGCATCTGAGGATGACGCTTCTACGCATATGCTAGAGGGCGGTCAGTCAATTTATTTTAAATGGTATGTTACTAAGTCTATCGTTGACAGCAACCTATCTGTACTTAATTGCTTGCTTACTTCTGATCCCAGCGACCAATCACCACGATTGACCGCCTGTTTACAGCTACAAATTTATGATGAAAATAACGCTGCTGAAATAGCCAACAACTTAAAAGATAAGTTAAATACAGATATCGAGATTACCAATCTTCTTTGGCGAGCTTATAAAGCTCGAAAGTGGCCCGAAATCGCACCCGCAATACGCACTTATACGCTTTCGAAATACAACTCATCTGTACCTTGGCCTATAACAAAATTTGAAAGCCTCAACAAAAAGCTTAAAGTTTGGGCTGGTATGGACTTCCCAATAGAGTATTGGGCGGACATTAGTATTCCTATTTTATTAACCGTTTGGCGGCAGCTTTTACTGGAACGCTTTTTTACCAAAGGCGCTGATATTTGCTTAAAAGAGCACCGCGATACTCTGAAACAAACAGTCGACCTTATCAACTCTATCAGCACAGAAGAACACGACGAACAAAAGCTCAAACGATATAAAAATCTAGTTGCTTTATTTGCTGTATTTTTTGCTAACCATGAAGAGAAAAATACAGACCTGGATGAAGGCAAGAAGATTGAGTCCAAACTGAAAAATGCAGACAAACATATAAAGCCCCTAGCCATGTGGCTGCAAGTGCGACTTGGAAAAAATGATGTACCTAGCACTCCAGCGCTTTTAACAACGACCTATGACGGGTTAAATATCTACTTAAAACATTTAGGACTGCTTCAAGCGCGCGAAAAAACGCCTTTAAAGCGGGGTTACTTAATGCTGTGGCTAGTTTTTCAGGTGCTAGAAAAAATAAAAGATAAAAAGGATTATCAGTTCATAGAACCCGAAAAATGTGCTTTGGCCTTTGTGATTACTGAGTCTGCTAGAACCATATTTTCTGACGGTTACAGATTTAGAAGCTTCCCAGTTGACCTAGCTATGAGTATGTTAAGACTGATAAAGATGCACTGCCGTGAAAACTTAGAATTATATTTACCCATTTCTTTGTTTAGGACACTTGAAAATAGCTTACACACCAGCCAATCGTCGGAGACACTCAACTTTGCATTGCAGCATTGCCAACACATTATTGACGTATACATGTTCGGTCAATATATGCTCTCTAACAAAGGGAAAATTGCTGATAATCTTCAAAAAACATTCGCGATCTCGGCCCTTTTTCATGATCTGGGAATGCTCGAAAATGGTGACAGCAGCACTGAAATGAACTGGCAAAAAGTCCACGATGAGTTTGCTCAAATAGGGTTAATAGAATCAAGGGAGCTTGAATCCCTCTCCCACTTTGAAACGCTACCATTACAAAAACAAGGTATTTCGAGCGCCTATATATTGATTGAACATGTGCACGACCACAATCAAATCCAATCTGATGAGCGTAAAAAGCTCGTGATTAGAGATCTGATCAAGCCGGCTGCTAGGGCAATTTTATTTCATAATATGAGTTACCTGCCTGACCGTTATACCAGAGATTCTGAAAAAACAGCCATGATGCTGTTACTTTGTGATTTGGTATTACCATGGCACCCATCTTCTACATTAATTGAGAACCCCAAAGCGATTCAAGCCGAAGGTCTGCTTTGCCATTTTCACAGTACCGCCAATACCTTAAATGGCGATTTGGCAACTGAGTACCAATATAAAAATACTCATTGGATCAAATTGACCGCAACAGAAAACTTACCAACGCTACTGCAAGTACTTCGCCTGATCCAATCCGGGGGGAAACTACATTTAGAAAATATAACTGATAACTATAAAAATAGTCCCCAACTGTTATTTAAAGTGCCAAATAGAAAACAGTTACTGCACTCTATGCAAATGCTCAGTGACAGCTTTTACCATCAAATGAACGTCAATATCAGAGACTGGATAGGTCAACAAAAGTCATTTTGGTCAGAGTTAAACACCAGCCCGAGCGGTGAAGCCACAAGTAACCATAACAGCGAAAAAACCGCTGAAGAGCGCCTAAGTCCCTCTGGGTCTTTAAATAAAATGATCCAAGAAGGGCAAATTCATGAAAGTGAGTTGTCTCAGTTAATTTGGATTGAAACTGGCACCGCGCCACTTGGTTACTTTGATGTGATGGCATATGCAGCACTACCTGAAGTAAAGGCGTTTTTAAAACGTTATCGGCCTTTTTAATCTCTAAGCCATAAATCAAAAGCCCCAATGTGTATTCACGGGGCTTTTTAATTCAACAAAAACCAATAAAACTGTATGATGCCAATCGGTAATAATGTTAATCAATCAATTGAATTCTCACCGCATCACCACGTGGGTGGCAATCCCATTTAGCATTTCGCTCACCACCAGACAGCGTTGCATCCCACTCAAGACCGCACTCGCGACCGTACGCAATGGCTGAAATCTTGGTGCCATTTTCATTGGGCTGCAGTGTCACTGTGAGATAGTCTCCTCGTGTTCCTTCGTCAAACTTTGCATTTCGCTCATTCGATACGCTATCTGCATCCCACTCTAGTGCGCCTTTACCACCTTGAGCAACTAAATAGCCTGACACTTTCTTCACCGTCCCTGATGTTGTGACTTTATTTACTTGCAATGTCAACGGATCAGCTCGCCCAGCGCAATCCCACTTCGCGTTGCGCTCGCGGCTTTTTAATGTTGCATCCCACTCTAGGCCACAGGTTTGCCCGTTTGCAACCGCCGTGATAATGACTTGATAATTTTGACCTTCTATTACTTCTGAGTTCGAATTTAAGTAACGCGTCGGCTCATTGTTCAAGATTTTGTTGATTTCTGTACCACTGCCTCCATTATACAAAGCACGCACCTCATCCAGCGTCAGCGCACGGCCCCAAACTGCAAAATCATCCAAATCAGCTTTCAAATTATATTTGTATGAACCTGTACCATCTTGCCCGATATTCCAATCAAGAGAAGAGCTAATGTCACCGACATCTTCAATGCTGCCTGAAATGATATTTAATTGCCCAGTAGGGCTCCCTGCGTACAAGGTTGCACTGCCATCACGGTCAAACGTGGCTACCAATAACCACCAGCCATTAAAGGTATAGTCAATGGGATCAATATCTTTCCTATCAGCTGACGTGGAAGCAATATTTATCCCAACATCATCACCATTCCCTTCGTTGGCAAGTAGCAATGTGCCCCGGTTACTGCCACTATTCCAATTTTTATTACCTACGATCACAGGATCACCTTGCTGATCTCCACTAACCCGATACCAGGTCATCAAGGTAAAATCGCGAGCAGATGCAAAATCCATTTCAGCGGGGTTGCCTAAAGACAAGTATTCTTGCGAGCCATTAATGGCTACAAACTGGCCGAACTTGCCACCAGAATTAATTTCTGGGTTGCCGCCGCCTACTTTTGCGTGAACATGATTCCCTGATTTATCCTCATAGTTACCATCAAACGGTAAATATGTGATTAAGTCAGTCTCAATGTTCTCAGGTGCTTGTGCTTGCACACTGTGACCCCTAACCACGCCATCCATATTGCTTGGCACTGACAGACCATGATGCGCAAGCACAGTTGGAGCGGCATCATAGTTTTTCGGTATTCCGCTCAGATAGCCTTGCTTTGCGGTTTTTGATGCCACTAAAAATGGGATTGTGTAATTGTCTGCCGCATGAATACCGTGGGAAGATCCTCGGCCACCGTGATCTGAAGTCATAACAATCTGCCAATCTTCTTCTGCAAAATTTGGACGAGCTTTTATAGCATCCAACAAAATCCCTATTTGACGATCAACATCTGCAATCTCGTCCACATAACCTGTATCTGATGCTGTAAAACAACACGCGTGCCCTGCACCATCTACATCGTCCAAAAATAGAAAAATGGAATCTGGTCGAGTGCCTTTTGACCAATTGTTCGATTCATACGTGCCGTTAATTATTTTCAATGCATTATTGATGTTACCAGCATCATTAGAGTCAATTTTTAGATCCGCCTCGTTTGCTATTTGCATGTCTGTAGACCACGTAACCAAATAAGCAGTATTCAGACTCGTATTGTGCCGTTCTAACAGGCTTTGATAATGTGGATATTGTGAATATCTGCCAGTATGGACGTCGGAATTGCCAGTAACACCACTTTTTTTGGCCGTCACGCCAGTCATGATCCCAACGTGGTTAGGACCACTATTTGGCGCCGCGTCTTTCATGGTTTGCGCATAAAAAGCGAAAGCCCCTTGATAGCCTTCAGCCCAAGTACCAGAAATTAACTTATCTAGGTTTGGTGTGATCGCGTTTTCTATACCATCACCCCTGAGTCCATCAATGGCTATTAGTAATGAGTGAGAACTCGCCAACACCTGTCCACTGAGCATGGCTCCAAATAACCCTAAACATAAATTGGCTACGGTTTTCTTGGCGCCTATCACGCCCTTACCGCATGTGTCTTTTGTCGTCATTGTAAATTTCCTTTCTAATAAAGACCCAAACTGGTCTAGTCCAGAATTTACGTGAAATGTATTGCAAAATCGTTATTTGGAAATGACAGTGAGATGAATTAGTAAAACGCACGGTTTGGTTGTGCGCCTTATACTTTCAAGAGCGTTTTTATGAAATTTGTAAAGTTCAAGCTCGTAAAAGGCAATAGGTCAATAAAAAGCTCTAGAGTTTGTCATTTTAAGCCTTCGATACTTGTATTTAAGTTGCCGTTACATGGTTAAAAAAGTAGTAATACGAATATCCGCATATTTTTATTTATTTTACGTGACTACTACAGCAATATCCCTATAATCAGGACAAACTTATAAGTAAGGAATAAAATGAAAAAGTTACTTTTACCGCTATTACTAGCGTCAGGCTTAGCTACGCGGGTATGAGCACTCCAGGGACAACCACGTCTGCTGTGCCAGTAAACCTTCATATTGTAAACACCAACAGTGATACATTTGTACAATTACCAGCAACTGGGTGCTCTACCTCTGTATATTATTTAAGCCCATCACATAAGAAATATGATGCAATATTTTCAGTGCTACTTACTGCACAAACCACAGGAAAAAAGGTCAGAGCAAAATTTGATAAATGTGTAAATAGCACAAGCAACCCATTTGGTAATATAGTAGGTGTTTACCTTAATGATTAACCATTAAGGTTGAATTAACACCTATCAAGTTATGACTTCTATATTCTAATCTTTATTGGAATTTAGAAGTCATAACTTGTTCAACATTGCTACTACTTGGGTTAAGTGACATCAACATCAAAGTATAACTTTGACTCCCAACGTAGAACATATGATTTAAGCTCCACTTTTTTGTGAAAATTAGATATCCCACCGATAGACTAGGTTTTACTTATTCCCTTTCCAAGCTAAAAATTTTAACCAAGTAAATGAGCCATACAAAAAGTACTTTTTTAGTTTAACCACTCTCAAACTACGCGAAATTGAGAGCACCACAAGGGATGCTATTTAACCATAATATTTGCTCCTAAAACATCCTTAAAGCAATCGATTAAATTGTGATTTATTCGCAATGCACTTTATAAAAAAATAAAAATTTAAAGTAAAAGCAACTTAAAAGCCTTTTTCTCAGGCTGAGTTTGCTCATATAATTAAGCCTGTAACAAGGATAATTTTATGGAGTTAATATGTTGAAAAATAAAAACAAAGCTTTTTTTGAGTACACTGGTGCTAGTGACTTGCTTTGCATCTGCACAAAATAGTGAGTTGCTCTTAAAGCAAGACAGTATCAGGGATAGTGTCCTGACTCAGGACAGATTGACAGCATTTACACCTGAATTCCGTGGCTCGCACTTTATCGCTACAGACAGCCATGGCAGTATTATTTCAGGAAACCAGGTTCACCATACTCAGCCTCAAATTAACGCTGCAGACAGTACCAAATATATTACTTTTGATGTGATCAATGAGGCCAGCATAAAAGCTACCTATTATGGTACTCCGTCACTAGACTTCAATGGTTGGTATGGGCATTGGGTCGATGCTACTGAACAAAGTGGTGACTTTGAACTAACCATAGGTGATGGAACTGTTCCCAACCGTGCCTGCCAGTTAGCTGATGAAAAGGTCAATATCAGTTCTTTTGAAGTTGCAACTACCAGCCATGGTAATATTAGTAACCTCAATGATGGCGTTGTAGTTTATAGCTACAGTCATGTTTGGTTCTCCAAAGAAAAGCAAGAGTCTATTTACGTTACATTGCCACAGGCAGAAGCTGTATCTAAAATAGCATTGGCACAAGGTTACAATTCTGCCACAACTTGGGTCACTACTAGCTGGAAGCTCTATGGCAGTAACGATAAGCAGGTTTGGACACCTATTGGCTCTGGAGATAAGCCAAATTTCCCAGCCATGTCGGAATATTGCCTCGAGTCAAAGGCACATTACCAGTTTTATCGCCTCGATGTATCAAATGACCTAGGCAATTATCTTAGTTTAGGCGAACTAGAGCTTTATAAGTAACAAGCTGTATTCGTGCTGAGTCAAGTGCGTTTGGCTCAGCTTATAACCCGATAATTAGCTTTGAGTAACCACAATTTAGGTTTACTAGCCCAAGTCAACACACCTTATTTGTCTTCGTTGATAACATCCCAAAACTCAGTGTTTTTTAAGAGAGCAAGTGCGTCCTCTCCCCCGATATCAACAGCTAACCGCGTAAGCCTTCTTACCTCTTCAAGGTTGCCCGTTTCTACAAACTCAAAGCGAGCCAGCTGTACAATGCCTTCCACATTTTTTAATTCTATTGCGTGCCTTAACTCCCCTACAACAACGTCATAGCCTTCTTTAGATAGCTTTAACTCATCTTTTTGTGGCATATACTGATTGACCAAATTTATTCCGTGGTAAACATGTGCAATCTTGTAGCCGAGCAAAGCTGAACTATAAAGCCATTTATTGGCCAAATTGACATTTTTCTCCATATAACTGCCCTGAGTCAAAATCATACCTACATTAAACTGAGCAATTTCGTTATTTGCTTTCGCCGCATCGACAAGGTGATGAACGGCTTCTTCCATATGTGGTAACAACGTTTTTGGATAAACATTGAATACAACATATGCCATATTTTTGGAAGGAATATGTCCTAACTCAGCCCCTTTGAGGAACAGGTTGTAAGCTTTTTTTGGCGAGAAGTCTTTACTTCCTTTTTTCTTATAATACTGATCTGCGATTTTATAATATTCTTCCGCAAGAGCTTTTTCCTGTGCATTGACAGATGTTGTCACTATTAAAATCAATAAAATTATAAACTTCATTACTTATTCCTAAATCAAACTAGGCTAATTCATTCTTTGGTTTATCTATGTAATACACAAATGAATTGCGTTTTCCATACCATTGGATTAAGAAAGCATTAACTCCGCCACTTTACCAAAAAGATTTTAAGTTTTTTTTGATGAGAAGTCTTTGTTTAGCGCCCATCAATGAAAGTTGGTTGGCTAATAACAAACAAAGTTTACATATACCTCACATTGACTCACTTCCTCCGAATGTTACGATAACATCCGACTGATTAATGGATAACCAATTACAAACAGGAATTTTAAAACAATGCTTAAAATGATTTTTATAATAACGGCTGGCTCAACATTGGCTTTTACCAGCTACGCGTCAGATATCCCATTTAAAAATGGTGGCTTTGACTCACCTTTTGACAAGGTAAGATCACCAAGCGTGCAACATAGTCCTTGGAAAGTACAAGATTATGAAACAGGATACAATCCAAACACAATATACAACTATGGTGGTCTTGTAACACGAGAGTATGATGCAAATACCAATAACTGGTACGCAAAGATCTATAGTCATCACGCTGAAGAATCAAAGTGCAAAAGTTACGGTATTAATTGCCATAGAGCGGAATTGTTCTATTCCCCAGATAGATATGATACTCACCCAGATTACCTTAATATTGACGGGCAACGCACCCAAATTACATTTCGCTTTAAAGTAGACAAAATTTGGAACAAAGGATGCCGAGTAAAAGCACCGAACTCGCCGTCAATTTGCTATTCAACTCTTATGCAGTATGGTCCGCCATCAAACGCCGCTTACCCTGTTGCACCTATGATGAGCTTTGTTATTGCTAGATATCCACAAGCAAATGAACGACCTGCAATATCACTACAGCACAAAGTGCATTGCGCTAAGCCAAGTAATAAAACCCATTACTCAGGAATCTGCGACAACAAAGGAAACAGTATCGCCTCTTGGTCTGCTGATACCATTATTCCTATTGAAGTCGGGCGTTGGTACGTTGCGTATTCACATGTACTTTGGAGTGAGCAAAACGGTGAGTTTTCGGCGGCAATAAAGCCTGAAGGTGGTACTTGGACACACTTCTCTAAAGATGGCCAATTATTTCATCATTTGCCTACTCGCGCAGCAAACGGCAAACACAACTTCAAAGCTGGTATTTATGGCCACGGTATAGACACTTCTGACGAAGAGTTAGTAATGTCATTCGATGACTTTAAATTTCTAAATTAACGAAATTTAAAGTGCCTGTATGCTCACAGGAAATCGTGTTTAAGCTGCTATATTTTTAGTAAGAGCAAAGAAGAGACGATTAAAATTGAGCAACCTATAAGAAGTTAGGCGTTATTCTCAACCTAACTTCTTAGTATTACCTGCCATTACCCACCAATACGTAAAACAACAAGTATCACATTATTCCGTTTGCTAATTGAAAAGCTCGATCATGATAAAGGGCCAAAAACCCATCAAAAAACTACGGTACAAAACCAACAGGGTATTTTCAATCTTGTCTGTTTAGGCAAAACGTTGATTAGGGAACTGAATTACAGTTATACCCTGATATATGTCCGAGCAAAGTGTTACCGCACGTGATTAGTCATCGGAACATGACTTGAGGATTTAACTTTGAGGCAGTAAAAACTGCCCCGATGTAGCTACTTACCTTGACATAACATGAGTATTTACATGTACCTTCGTTAAATATATCGGTATTACTTGCTGGGGCCTGAGCAAGACTGCGTATCATATTACAATTTTTGTTGATACAGCACAGCTCACAAACAGGTCTAGTTGTAACTACGACTGACCACAGTGCAAGTATAAAGCCAAGGAGCTGCTTCACTCACGTTTTTACAACTATGCACCCAAGAATTTGGATTAGCTGTTCGCGCTCGATTTGCTGCATCAGCAGAATCTTTAGCATACCCTATCCAGGTAGAAGTCCCGGCAAAAACATTGGCTGAAAATAAGACAACAAGGCTAGTTAGCATTACTTTTGATAAAACGGCTCTTTCCATGGCTATTCCTTTATTTAATTTATTGGACTCAAATTAGTCGCCCTTACTGAACAAAAAACACCCACACATTGAGTGAAACTTAATCATAACAACAAAAAACAATAAGTCCAATGTTTTTACTTATTATTAAAATTGACGTTTCAACCATCCTAAAATTAAAAATAAATCCTATTAAATCAATAGATAAAGATAAAAAGGTATAGAAGTTACTCCAATAACTCTCTATACAACAAAGCAAAACATATTCTTAGCCCAAGTTTGTGTGGGTGATAAGGTAGCCCCTCAAAATTAGTGTCAATGCACCTAACTGAAGGTATTAATTTCGAAAAATGGAAGTAGGTATTTTCCTCGATGTATTTTTACTTACCAAACAAAGTTAAAGATTGACGTAACGCCAAACACAATACAATAATTGTATATTGTATTCAATATTTGACAATGTAACCTCTATCAGTTTATGGTTATCAGGTACTGACAGTACATCGGATTAAATTAAGGATAAAAATAATGAAACTAAAAATAAGCAGTAAAAAGCTCAAATCGCTGTCTGAAAAACACGTGTTACAAGGCAACAATACGCCGGCAGTTGCTGGAGGTGGAACCTGGACATGCCATAGCCACATAGGCCCTCCGGGTGCACCACAACAAACCTGTAACCCAAGCGGATTCGGCCGATTTTGCTGATCTGAAAACGGCGTTAGTTGAGTGAATCAAAATTACGAAATTGATATGGGAATGAAATGGCAGCAAAAGCGGCAAGCCTGCCCAGTTCACCGCCACAATTATTACATTTTGTATTCATCTAACTGACTAAATAACGTTCTAACTCCCATATATATGGGATGTTAAGAGGAAACAAATTAACCTGAGTGTTATTGTTTCCTTTTTATCGCATACAGCTTGAGATTGCCCAGCTTATGCTTTGCTCAATATTTTAATGGCACTTTTCTTATTCATACTACTCTATTGCTGGAGCTGATTTATTCTCAGTTATCTTTGATAGCAGTTCAAAAAATGCTTCGAATTGCTGCCCTGTATAGCTAGGCAACTCATCATTACCTAAAAAGCCGTTGTGTTTGTTAAATACATCATCCGCAGATAAAACCCATACGCCTTGGTCAAAATTGTCACTGCAATTAGGAAGTTTGGGTCCATTCTTTGGTCTACCTGCAATAGCCCATTTATGGTTATTTATTGTTATCAAACACCTTTCTGGATAAAATTGCTTTTTTTCGTTTCGACTGAATCCACACTGTGTATGGTCGAAGCTCTAGGGGTTTTCACCATTTGATTTCGCTTTCAAGCAAGATAGGCATTTGTCGTTGTTGTTTTGGCATGCATTTAAATCATGCGTGATTGCCCAAGAATCTCCGACAGATTCATCGCCCGGGTGAATTAAATCATAACCAAATGTAATTGGAATATCAGACTCGGATTGCACGACAATTGTTCTAGGAAAGTTATTGATTTTTTTAACGTCATACATGAGCACTTCTTTCATGTCTTCGTCAGTTAATGCAGGGTTTATTAATAAAAAGAAGGTATTATTATTTGGCTCTTTAATGCGTTCTTTATTTGCAAAATATACTAGCCTTCCCCCCATACTATGCCCGATACCTATAATATTACGAATTTTTCCTTCTTTTTGGTAGCTGGTTAGCATATCAAAAAATTTGTTAGCTCCATTTTTGCCAATATGAGCGGCAACCGAATTTCTATTCCAGAGAGTGTAAAAGTCCAATGCCTCGAAGTCGGTCTTATCTGTGAAAATAACATCAGAGCTATCTCCACGCCACGCTAAATAAATACCTGTGTACTGAGGAGTTCGTGCATTTAACCGGTTAATAAACGTGCGAAATGTATCAAGATTTTTGTCGTTAGGCTCCGCATTGTGATGCCAACCGTGCGCAAAAACAATGACATTTTCTCGTATTTGACTTGATTCGATACCTTTATGGAATGTTTCAAGATATCTACATGGTTTTGACCCACCAAAACACTGTTTATGTACACCCCCTTTGTCATTAAACTCAATAATATATAAGTTATCTTTGGGATTTTCCCCGCTATATTGAGCCTCATCAGGCACATTTGTACAGCCTGATATAAAAACAAGGGCCAGTGTAATAGCAAGAAGCCTACAAATCATTTTTCATTCCTTTAAAGAATTGTTGTTGAGTTGGTTCAAAATAATAGTCTCAAAATGAAGCCCACACCAACTAGGTTTGTCAATTTGACTCGAATGATTTTCGATAATACAAACACACAGATCAGCAGTCTCATATATAACTCTTTATGCTGGAGGTTTTCTCGAATTTTCACTTATGGGGAGTAGGCATACATAACTGTCCACTTCCTTTAACATTCATTAAAGCATTTGCGGTAGGAAGCCTCCGAGATGGTCTCTTAAGACATTCCCAGATTGAAATAGTTGTCTTCTATTTTTGGTTATTAAATACTAAAGCAGGTCAAATTGTTAAGTAAAGATGCACAAAAGATTAAATCTGTGTATGCTCATAAATAGGAGTTATCTAAAACGGAGACAAATTTATGAACTTAACCACACTTTTGACATCACCTGTTTTATTCAGCTCAGCGAGTAGTGCCGCGCCTGTGTTATTCGATACTGATGGTAGCGCTGGGCAAGTGGCCTTTTTTATAGCCTCTGTTATTAAGACTCAATCGAGTTCTGACAAAAGTCTACGTATTTTCACACCGCATTATACTGACATAGTGCTAGGCCAGTCGGATTAAGTATATGACAAGGTAGATAACTTGTTTGTCGACGATAAGCATTGCAAGTTTTTTATGATGACATCGACTATAGCGGCTTTAATTCATAACTATGAGCTAAATGCATTTTGTTCACCATCGTCGTACTAAGGTAATTTACCTAGCACAGTCAAAAATAGAAATCGCCAAAGCGTACAAAGTGATGTAATTAGCTTTAGCTAAGGCATTTTCTTTTTAGATTGAAACGAATTAAAGCAAAGTCGCTCTTTTGGCTTTGCTTAATTTTAAATTGTATATGATAAATAAGGAAATAAAGAATATGAAAAAAATACTGTTGCAACTTTGTTTGTTGCTGGTGATTTCATCAAACTCTTCGGCGAAAGAAAACTCAATGATCTGGTATGTAGGTCACATGGACGGATCAGGAAACAAAGTGCCAATGTTGACATCTTCTCATTTAAATAGTTTAGGTAATGTAACGGAGTTTATAATCTCTCCAACATATAGCGAGAAAAATATTAGCTATGCCTCATATCGATTTAATCAAGGCGCTTACTATAGTTATGGTCAATATATATTAGATATTGAAAATACATTAGTCACTATCAATAATAACAACCCAAACACAAAAGTATGGATATCTACACCTCCAATCATACAGAAAAATTGCCAAGTCTGTTTAATTGACAAGCTGCATTATTATCCATCCAAGACCTCTGATGTAAACGCCTTTTTAGTAGATCTAAAATTAGCAATAGAGAATAAGCTGGGCACCAGTTTTTGGGAAAACAATGTAAGTGGAATTTATTTGTATGATGAAGGGTTAAAGGCAGCCCATGTGAATAGCAAAATGACCAATTACGTCAAAGCATTAGCCCGTTATGTTGACACTACTTACAATCAAAAAAAATTGATGTGGGCACCATATTACAACTTAGAAAATGGTAGCTCACAAGCTCGTATCATCAGCAGCTGGTTAAGCACTAACGCATTTGACAGAATCGATATACAACCAAATGTGATTTTTAGGTCAAATATCATTCACAATTCCAAAGCGACAACGTGTAATTCAGCCATTAAACTAGATGAGCAGTTTTGTGAACCTGACAAGACAGCTTTGTCTACTATTAAAAGTTGGGTAGCTTCACAAAGTGTGAATGGTGTGCGCAATCCTCGAGTTGAGATTGGAGTTGTAATGGAGTTAGAAAACACTTTTGATAGTCGAGTATACAGTAGTTTACCCAAGTTTGATCCAGGTAAGACATTGGAAAAAACTCAGCGTTATTACGCCAATTACGTAAAAACTTTTCAACAATTTGTAGGTAATAAAAACTTCACTTTCTATGCAGGAACGGCTTCATGGCTAAACTTTACTCCGGCACTATCAAATTGCATCAATGATTTTTATGATGGTGTTAACGAAAATGGTTTGTCAATTACTTGGTCTGATAATCAAGTTTTCGAAGCTCCCGCATGCACCCGACACTACTATTAGCAATAGCATGAGTCATCAGTAATTTAAGTAGGATCTATTTATAAAAATAGATTCTACTTAGTGACCACCCATTAAAAATTGCTAAAGCTATTCCAGAAATTTCGACAAAGCTCAAATATTAGCACTTCAAATAACAACTAAACTTATACAAGGAAATTAGTTTATGTACTTTAAACCATTTGGTTTGATGCTCATCTTATTGTCGGTGTTTTCAGCGAGCGCTGCACCCACTGCAAGCCCGCGCATCAACGGCCCGACTGACGCAGCCATAAATAAGACTTATACAATTAATTGGTCGTCAGTTAGCAATAGCCTAACTTATACATTGAAAGAGTGTAAGGGGAGTAGTTGTAATACAACAAAAAATTTATCAAGTACATCTATTACTTTGCGTCATGCATATACTGGCACTCGCGAGTACTCCGTAAAGGCATGTGATGCATCTGGATGTGGCGCATATGGTAATACCCATCGCGTCAACGTATACGGACCTCCCTGGCAACGCGTTTCTGTCTCGGTTCCTTCGAGCTCCCCAATTAATCATCGCTACACTGTATCATGGCCTACAGTGAACAATGCAACTAGCTATACGCTACGCGAATGTAAAGGCAATAACTGCAATGAAACAAGATATATAACACAGACGCAGTTTAGTATCAGCCATCAATATACCGGCTCTCGGACCTATATGGTCAAAGCCTGTAATGACGCTGGGTGTGCAAGCTATGGGGCAAGTTCGAGTATAAATATTTACGGGCCGCCAACAAGGGAAAGTAATACCCGAGGGCCTGCAAGTGTTCACGTAAATCAGCCTTATGACATTTCATGGGACAGTGTGTCAGGTGCAACGAGTTATACCTTACTCGAATGTAAAGGAGCTAGTTGCAACGAGACACGCAATATAAACAACACTATATATCGTAATATTCGTCACCAATACACTGGCACCAGAAGCTATCAGGTTAAAGCCTGTAATCTTGCCGGTTGCACAGGATACGGCAATCGAGCTTATGTCAATGTCACTGCTCCACCACCGCCTTTGCCTACTAAGCCACAATTTGACGCTACAATGACGTCAGGTATTACTCTCCATCATCCATTTACGCTCAAATGGCATGGGGCTTCCAATGCGAAAATATACGTCATAGCGAGGTGTATTGACGATACCTGCATTGAGCATTTTGCCACAGTCTCTGCACCTACCATACACTTCGATTCAACGTTGAGTGATACCGCTGCAAATACACTGTCTTTTAAAATAAAAGCCTGTAACGACAGTGGATGCAGCGCAAATAACTCAAAAACACTTTCAATTAATACAACAAATAAGATTAAGTCGACCTTATTGTACGTAGGAAACAGTAATACAGTTACAAACAATCAAGATATTGTCGGGCCTTTGATAGATTGGTCAAATAATCAAGATAACCGTCATATTATCAACAGATTGGGAGCTGCGGGTGTCAATAGACTTATTGTTACACCAAGCTCCCATGACAAAAATAAGTATGACAATGATAAATACTACTCTTTCAATACTTTTCACACGTCAACGGTAAACTATGATGCTCACCGAGTAATTTGTAAACCTAAACCTGATGAAACGCAATTTCCTGCCCTATCCGCGAATTTCAGTTCATTTCAAGCAGATCTCAATAAAATCATTGAACTGATAAAATCCTCTGACTACAAAGATAAAATGAAAATATGGGTCTCAACACCTCCGGTTATCGGTTCCTCTGGATTTTACCCCTCACAACAGCAGGTTACTGATTGGGTTAACTGGTTGAAACAGCATTACCTCGGCCAAAATAACAATCACAAACAATACGTTGATGGCATATATATGTATGATGAAAACTACTTTGTTTGTGACGATAGAAGTAACCCGGGTCTGAATTATTTAAGTCACTTGAGACGTGTATTAGATACCGATCCTGAGCTGCAAGGCCTGAGCTTTGTTTGGGCTCCGCATCGTGGCGCGATATATAAGAATGGAGAGTTTGGTGGCAGTAAACGGACACACAGCAATGCATTGGAGCTTTTGACACAGGGTAGCACTCCACATCAAGATTGGGAGAAAGCCCACTCTATTTTTAAGCAGTTTAAAGCTCCGATTTTCGATTACGTATTTTTGCAACCGAATGTATTCAAACGTGGTTGGGAAAATAACGAATCAGTTACCGGAGATAATTGGTTGCAAAAACATAAACCGCAATGGGATTTAATATTGAATAGCGTCAAGAATTGGGTAAGTACCCAAACGATTTACCAGCATGAAATCAGTGGCTCCCGAGTTGGATTGGTTATGGAAGCTGACCGATATATCTGTCAAATCGTTGAGAAGCCTGAATACTTAGACCCAAGCAAAAAATACTATGAAAAAGAAAATATGTACAAATATAACGCCTATTTGGAGGCTTTTAGTCACCTGTCTGATCAAACAAGTCATGCATCTGTGCCATTGATGTTTTATTTTGACGCCAAACATACTCAGACAGAAAAACAAGCATACAGTTATCAAGGCCTACTTGGACTTGTCACGTCATTTTATAAAGGACAATCTTCTAACTTAGCATGCGATTAATCACTTCCTGACAAGCGCTAACTAGTACATTAAGCAATAAATTCCCACCCATTCGGGTGGGAATTTGAAGTGGGGTCTAGTTGTTATAAGAGGAACCAACCTGATAACCTACTCCCCAGATTGGAAACCCATCCACCTCCCATGAAAACTCAGCCCCAACCATCGCTTTAATTTCATTAGTCGAAGCATCCCAAGCGCCCATGAGCATTCTCAAATGGCCAGAATTTTCTGTTGTTTGGTAACAAGACTTATTTGGACCTTCATAGATAAACCCTGAATGCTGATAAATAATAGCGGGAATGGATGCTGAATTTATCGCAAACGTTGTTTGAGCATGTGTTGTTCTGTCTGACAAGGCTGAAATTGTTATACCATGAACATTTTGTTGAGATGGAATAACCCTTCTGTCAACTTTAAACCGCTCATTAAAGAAGGTATTTGAGTATTTCTCGAGTGATATATTGGATAATAGTGGATTTTCAGGGCTATCTATCCATTGATTTTCCAGTAACTTCTGATTGCCATAACCTTTAGCATCATTTAACCACCAATGACCTGTGTAAGCATAATCAAAAGTATTTTTCTGAATTATGTTATTGTCGGTATCTCGTTCTTCTGACATGGATAACTTAGGCATATAAACGAGATCTGATCCATAGGCAAAACCTTTTAATTTTTTGTAGCCAGTGGTTGCCTCCCACCTTTCTGTATTTGCACCAGAATTCTGACGTTCCCAAGTCATCGTAACTCCGTCAACTTTGAAACTGAGTACTCCATCACTATAGGTGTAATCAATCTCTATTGGTGCTTTCAGAGTGCTTGAGTAATTAGGAACTCTAAATCTGCCTGGATCAGTGCATATCTCTCCATTAACTTCCATTATTTTATTATTCTCATGGTCGTAGTTTGGGTGAGTATAATTCCTAAGAGGCCATGATTCAGATTTACCATAATTCGGGTGACTTTCAGAAAGCGGTTGCTTATATTTGGGGGAAAATTTGTAATATTGTATTAGTGCTTTTTGACCTGATTTGAAATATAGATAGCCAACTTTTAGATCATTCTCTTGAGTTGTTTGCCCAGCGAAAGAAAAAACCATAAACCTTTGTGGGAAACTCTCTGCCTTTACCGCTAAAGGGATTGAGGAAAGAGCAACGAGCCCAGCAATTAAAGATTTTTTAAACAAAATTTATCTCCATTTTCATTATTAGATTTATCTTACGAAAACCTGAACGGCAATTTGACGCTGTCGCTCAAGCTGTAACTTAACCTCCAAAAAATATATCTGCCTGTTTTAGGCTAGGTATCACAATGTTGATTTATACCAACTTTTAGAAGTCCCCCATTTATACCACAACTTGACTAGGGTTATTTTTAAAACGAAAACAAACGATTCAACTTTACAATATTTGCTGTATTACGAAATAAATTTGTTCAAAGCTGCACATATCGGAAGATTTCAGACTAGGCTAACCGCATAACTTTTAATTAGTTACGGTTTGAGTAAGATGCAGTGACAGTACTTGCTATCGACCAAGTTAACTTGCCTTTTCCTTGTATTTTCAATAAAGAAAGCCGTCCATGCTTTAACAGTCATTAAAGCATGGACGGCTTCTTAAATCATTTCCAAATTGAATTAGGTGTCTTCGATTTGCATTTTGGTACTTAAACTAGCACCAGATTGCAGAGCTTCAAATTTAGATTTCCAGTTATAAAGTAATTTATCTCTGATATCTAAAGACGCTGCTGCCTTTGATACGGTGTAACCTTTCTCAATTACCAATGCCACAGCGACTTGTTTAAACTCTGCCGTGTAACTTCTATTTGTTCATTGTGTCACTTCACACTTCAGTAGTTGGATTATATTCAACTAAAAGCACCTTGCGTTATTAAAATAGCTCTGTTCTGTGCCACTTGAAAAAATAGGTTGGTCGCTACATGTGGTTATAATTAGGTAACAATATAAAAATTACTTTTGTCACTTTTTTAGCTTTATTTTTTAGTTATTCTGGCATAGACACTTCAGAACCAGAGATACCCTCTAACCCATATATTTTATTATTAAGGAATAATATGAAGAAATTACTTTTGTCACTTATTTTAGTTTCTGGCTTTAGTTATGCTGACATGAACACTCCAGGGACAACAAATTATTCTGTGCCTACAAACTTACATATTTTTAATAGCAAAGGTGACACATTTGTAAATTTACCAGCGATTGGATGTTCTACTTCAGTTTACTATTTGAGTCCATCTCACACTAAATATGATGCAATTTTCTCAATTTTACTCGCTGCACAGACAGCAAAGAAAAAGGTTAAGGTTAGGTTTGACAAATGTGTAAATAGCAAAACAAACCCATTCGGCAATATAACAGGTATTTACCTTAAAGATTAAGACATTATTTTTATCTCGACCTAAGAAGAAAAGCAATTTTACGATGACATATATGGACACTCCATTTATGTCATTTATACTTTAAGTTCTAAAAAGAAATTATAATTCCCGCACCCCTCCTTGTCGCGAGGGAATATTAAGCTCTCTTCCAATACTTTAATTATAAAACTGCACCTATCAAAAGTAACATTAATAGTATTGTTGTCTATCCATTTATATGTAGCATCGTGTGTTAAGCCCTCTCCTTCCACAGTAACATTAAATAGTACCTTTGTCAGAAATAGTTCCTTAGACAGCAAAGAATAAACCTCAAGGGTAAACACATCTTCCTTTTTATCTATTACTCTAGTTCCTACTTGCAACAAACCATCTGCCGACCTTACCACCCCTACTGGGTGCACAAACCATTGACCTAAGTTGTTTAACTTTATTCTGTAATCACCAGAATCTCGGCTTTCAAGTATATAGCTTGTTTCACTCTCCCGACTGATCTTCCAATAAAGTTGGTAAGTAACCGGTAAAGGCACATTTGATTGCTTGCCATTGTGCTCTATAACAACATGCAAATCACCACTAACATCGTTGCAAAGTATCGGTAGGCCTTCCTCTATTTTATCTAAACAGCTTTTCCCCTGATTTAACCAAGTTAAAAGCAAAAACGAGATTGCCACCCCAATAGGATAAATAGCTTTTTTCTTCATAACACTTTCCTATTTCTTCAGCCTCAGAGCCATTTTATTCACTTTTGATAAGTCCAATTGAAAAAAGGAGACATCGGAATTAGAACTTTTAAAATTTTGTGATGATACCCATTTATACCATAATTCGACCCAAGCTTGATTCCAAGACAAAAAAACGATTCAACAACCCCATATTTACTTTTTTGCGAAAGAAACTTGCCCAAACTTGCGTTTATAGAAGGATTTCAGATAGGGCTAACCGCATAACTTTTAATTAGTTATGGTTTGATTAAAATGCAGTGACAGTACTTGGTTTCGTTCAAGTCAATTTGCCTCTATTTGCTATAAAAAAAGCCATCCATACTTTAACGTTCAGTAAAGCATAGACGGCTTATTACACTATTCCCCAGTTGAATTGGGCGTCATCTTTATTACTTTTTATATGAATATATTTATTCATATAAAACAACCTGTTAAGTTATTATTTCCTATTCAAAAAAACTTCTTTATTCGATACTATTCGCACTGAAAAATAGAAAATATCTTAAGACAAAAAATAAGGATGACTATGTTTAAACTTCTTGGTATTTGCTCTTTGGCTTTTGCCTCAGCCGCTAGTGCTCAACCATTCACCCTCATCGAAGACGTCAAAATAACAGACCAAAAAATTACTATACCGGTCAATGGATTTAACGATCCGGTTGTATTTGCTTCCATACCCACTCTGAATGATCCGCAAGCGGGTGTTGTATCAATTTCAAACGTGACCGATTCAAGCTTTGATGTTCAATTTAAAGAGTGGCCGTATTTAGATGGCCTACATGGTGAAGAGCGTGTTGCCTTTTTAGTTGCGGAAAAAGGACGCCACCAGCTTCAAGATGGGAGTTTTTGGGAAATTGGTGAATTCACCATGACTGGCGGTTCCACTCATCAATTTTTTAACGAAAGCTTTGCCCATACACCGCATATTTTACTCAGTGGTCAAACACAAAATGACCCCGATGCCTATTCATTACGTGTTTCAAGCGCATCAGCGCTAACCTTCGGTGTTGCACTCGATGAGCAAGAGGCGGGAAACAATCATGCTGAAGAGTCGATTGGCTACCTTGCCGTTTATAGTCCTACCAATGCAGGGATCACACACAATAATGAAGCTTATGAGTTGACGCACCAAGCCATTAACCAAGAAGGGTTTCAAACCGTCAATGGAAAGCTGCTCGTACAAGAGGAGCAATCACGTGACACCGAAACCGACCATCTACTTGAAATTATAAATATCCTAACTGTTAAGAATAAGCTGTTTGCTCAGGATATTACTCACTATGGCAAAGATACGATGGCCCTTCGTCTAGATACTGGTAGTCAATTTGCCATTGACCCTGGAGAAGCAACTGGGCAATATGGCAACATTGCATTGCTAGGCAGCAATGGGCTAACTGAGGCCTCTTACACCGCTAGTAACTCTTATTCAAAAGATAGCCCTTCAGGCGCATTTGATGGCTTTAACAACGGTCAACAAGTAAACATTGACGCTCAAAAACGCATCAGGCGTGGGATATGGGTCTCTACAATCGAGCAAGAACACTGGCTACAAGTCGCGTTTGAGCGTAATGCGTATATCACTTCTTTTAGAGTTATGCTTTATGAAGGAGCTAAAACTATGGGACCAAAAGAAGTTACCCTGCAAGTTTCGCAAGACAATGTGCACTTTAGAGACCACGAGACGTTCACAATCCCAATGGGCCTTAACCAACTTATTACTTTAACAGAGCCTGCTATCGGGAAGAATATCAGACTAAAAATTCACTCTACACATAATAGTGCGAGCTCCATGCGTGTCATAGGCGAATTAGAGTATTATGGCGGCTTTGTAACACATGATACCGTCATAGAACCTGAAGACCCAACACCGATTGAAGGCACCACATGCGCTTCAATAAAACAGCAAACACCAAATGCAACCACCGGGATTTATCAGATAGACCCAGATGGAAATGGCGGTGAGCCTGCATTCTATGCCCATTGTGAAATGACACTTAATGGGGGGGGCTGGACACTGGTAGCAAACCACTCGGATGGGCTAAATGAACTGGTTGTGACTTCACCGGTAACGGAAGCGACTAGCGGCGTATTACCAGCAGCACAATGGCAGAATATTCAAAAGCAGATGACTTCAGGTATGATGTTTGTAGATGAGAACAATCAGGTTTCACAAATCAGTAAAGCTAAATTAACCAACGCTAACTGTGTTTCTTTGCAACAAAATGCCGATTTAAGCCAGCCCAAAGTCCCCTATGATACAGCTGTACTATGGCAACATGAAGGAACTGGATGTAGCCTATCCGGTCTTGATTACTCATTTATCAGTTTAAGTACAAAGCCAACAAGCCGCGGTGATGGTTACACGCGCAATGGCGCATCGCTCTATCAGCATAATGTTAAGTTTGACCTCTGGCCATATAACAACGGCGTATACAGTGGTGCGGAACAAAACTCTTTACTGTACTACGTTAAATAAGCATTGGGCCGACTCGCTAATGGAGTCGGCCTTCTATTTCTGTATCAATAGGCGATGAGTAACATTCCGCAAACTTCAAAGCAGAAACAAATCACACAAACATGTTGGATTAGCTTTTATTTGCTTCTGGCGTTGCTTAAATTTGAGCTTTCGAAGGATTTTAGACATGAGTAACCCAATAACTCTTAGTTAGTTATGGTTAAAGTTAAGAAAAAATAAGTTAAGAAAAAATTGGACAGGCACTTTTCTTTCACTTGAAAATATGAGTGGTGCACTTGGAACTTGAATTCGGGCCGTAATACTTGGTATCCACCAAGCTAACTTGTCTCTTCCTTGCTATTGCCATAAAAAAAGCCATCCATACTTTAACGTTCAGTAAAGCATAGACGGCTTATTAGACTATTCCCAAATTTGGTTGGGTGTCACATGTATTCCGTTACAATATATTCGCTAATACAACAAATAGAACAAGCGCAACTAAAGCGACAATTTTATTTTTATTTTTCAAATTAAAAATCTTTTTTCGCTCAATCTCGCTTACAGAAGTAAACTTACATAACAACAGCTCTGTAAAGAACGACAAAATAAAAATTATTATAGAACCCCACAGCATTATGGATAAACTAAAGATTCCAGTAGCTATAAGAACCAGTCCAATCGGAACAAAAAATATTAATATTCCAATAACCCACTTACTAATCAGAAATCGACGATAGTTAAGTGAGTTACAATTATTACATCTACAAGGAAATGAAATAGTTGCAAAGGCGGAATACCACCCAAGATCACTTCCACAATTATTACAATTTTTATTCATCTAACGACCTAAATAACTATCTAACATTTTATCTACCGACAATTCACTCCCATATGTATGAGATGCTTGGAGAGAAGAGCCTACCAAGCCAAGAGGAGCCATTAGCGGGTTAACCAAAAGAGATGCCGTGCCTGAAGCAGATAACCTCCCCCATATTTGAAACTTAGCACCGCTTGAATTAACAGCATAATTTAACCCCGCAGAAATAGTAAGGTTGGTGGAATCATATAGTTCAGGGTCATTGTAATACTCATAAAGCGCAGTTCCAATACGCCCCGCATCATTATATACCGAATTGAAGTTAGCTATACATGACTCTGAACCGCTAACTGCTGCACACCCTCCATAGTAATAAAATTTACCCGCATGTTTTGTGACTACCCATATATCCTCCCCGAATGACTTGGCACCGTCATAAAACCTTTTTAACCCTCCTTCAGTTTCCTTGAACATTAACATGACACCCAATCCTATTTATACCACAACTACATCCCTGCTAGTTTCAAATCAGAAATAAACCTCTAAAAAATGCTCAATTCGCGTCGATTACTCCGGTATTTTACTTAGATTTATATTTTTATAGGGATTTAAGACGTGACTAACCACCTAACTTTTAAAAAGTTACAATTGGTTTGTGGTATTTAATACGTGTTAAAGACTAAGCAAGCAACTCACTACACTGCGACAAACTGCCTCGCCGTTTCAACTTTAAATGCTCGCAGTATTTTTGCTTAGCGTCAGGCCGCCCTACTGAGCCTTTAAACACCTTGGTAAATTTGGTAGTGAGTTTTAACCAATTCTCTGGTTGGATATTAAGCCTCGCTAAAATGGGCTGAGAGTCCGTGATAAATCCGCGTTTGTCTTCGCGGATACATCGCCCCGTTAAGTCAACGAGTTCTAAATAATATTTAAATTCAAATGGTAAGCCTTTTGGCATGTGTTTTCGTGGATTTCCCGCAAATCGTAGGAGTGCCTTAGGTTGTTTTCCCTCTTTAGCTGTCTCAATACGCTTTTTAATACTGGTGTGGTCTGACTCTTCTGGTGTCTCTGCCATTTTTGCTCTGACTGGATTTAAATCAACATATGCCAAGCACGCTGCCAACGCGGCTTCATCTAACAAGGCTTGTGACTTAAAACGCCCCTCCCAAAAACGGCCTGTGCAGCCATCTTCTTTATTGGCTTTACGTGCGATATCTTCATTGAGCGTGCGCATAAACCAGCTTATATCAGCTAGGCGCTTTCTATGTTTATCTATCAGCTCTGACAACAAACAACGCTCTGAGTTAGTTAATGTCTCACCATCGATAAACTTATGAGTCAGCCAAGTCCCTTTAAATTGTTTATGCCAACGAATCAAAATAGCTTTATCATTTAGACGTTTTGCTTTTTTATCATCAACATACAAAACAATATGGGTATGGTTACTCATCACTGCATATGCGCAAATATCAATACAAAACACCTTGGCTAGTTGTAACAGCTTCTCTTCAACCCAGCCTCTTCGGTGCTCATATGACTTGCCCGTTACTTTATCCTCTCCGCATAAAAATGCGCGCCTTACGCATCGTGATATACAGTGATAATACTTGGTATCCACCAAGCTTATTTGTCTCTTCCTTGCTATTGCCATAAAAAAGCCATCCATACTTTAACGTTCAGTAAAGCATAGACGGCTTATTAGACTATTCCCAAATTTGGTTGGGTGTCACATGTATTTCAGCCCTAGAATTGTTATTTGTGCAACAGCCTGTTGCACAAACTTACAAAAGTGAAATTCCCAGCAGTATGTGACCAAACATGAAAAAACCCCAGCAAGTGCCGGGGCTTTGGATTGGTGTCTTTTATTTCTTCAAATTAGAATGGGTGTCACCTATATTTTTTTTCTTACATTCAAAAAAAACCTTCACTTTCTTTAAAGCTTTACTTTCTTCTCTTAAAAATCCAATATCTAATATTTTTAAATCAGCCTTGTTAAATGTAAGCACTATGAACTTTATCCACTTATAATTTCCAGAAAAATTATCTACCATATCCACTTTATAGACTATTTGTTTTTTTTCACCATCTTCCTCTAATACTCCCCAAGATTTTACGCTCTTGACTGAAGAAACAAATGGAATCAATGTAATTCTATATTTAATTAAGTGATAACTCATCATGCTTTCACGTTCTTCATACTTTTTATATCTAGAAAATAGTTCTTCATCATATGAAAAGTAATCTAGTATCTTTTTTGCTGATACAATAGATTTGTTCATTGACTTGGAATCTTCAATGAACTCTGAAAAGACAGAATACTCATCATTATCACAATTAAAAGCATTAACTGCGAAGCTTAAGTGAGAAAATATAATAAAAACCGCGTTTAATAAAATTCCCTTATTAATTATAATTTTACTTTTTAACACTAACATTCTGTTCCTAACCTCTTGCAAGTTACTTCTGGATGCCCACTAGCATAATCATAAATTCTTCTGACCGGTGAGTTTAAGAGGCTATCTACAACATCAGCACTATACACTTCCACAGTTTTTTTGTTAAAAAACAAAAAACCTGGAACTTGTACTTTAGCTTTAAAATCGATGCTGTTTCTTCCTACTTCTAGCGCTATCTCGCCAATACCATTTTTTAAACCCAACGCAGTTATTTCATTGGCAAAATCAGAGCCAATAAGTGGCTCTAGCCGTCCATTCTCCCACGAAAACTGTAGTCCACTTTCTTTAATTTGAATTACGATCTTATCACCCACGTTGGCAATAAAACCATCCTTACTACTATATTCAACTTCTAACCTTTTTTTCAGCTTAAAAATTGTATACTTTTGTTCTTCTGATAGTTTATTTACAAAACTATTCGGCATCTCCCCATTCAACACGTGCATCATCGCCGCAGTCCTTGCGCCATTTGAGAACTTACCACCAGTAAGCGCACTCGCTGTACCACCAACAATCGCTGCTATCGCTGTCCGCCCTGCAATTGCTGGCCATGCACGGTTATTCAAATTAAACCCGGCATTACCCATAGCCATCTTGGTAAAACCAGCCGAAATAAATCCATGGCCGAATTTACCACCTGACAGGACACTAGATACTCCACCCACAACTGCATGACTTCCAGCCCATTGCAATTGCTGGCCCAGTTCCAAGTCTCCGAATGATAAATCAGACCCTGGCTTAATGCCAAACTCGGCTTTAAAATGCTGTCCTACCTGCTGGAATGCGTAAGCAGAGACCGCCGCAATAGCACCACTCTTTAACGCAGAACCAACATCCCCCGTCACAGCATAGCTTTGCGCAGTATTGTATATCCCCAAACAAGCCGGCGCCGCTGCATTACATGCTATCCCAATCCCAACCTGAACAGCGGCATTAAGGAC
>NZ_AUXS01000038.1 GCF_001625565.1 Pseudoalteromonas luteoviolacea NCIMB 1944 | reverse complement strand
TTCAAACTTTTCTTTTGCCATGACGGAACCTATAAGTTTTTGTGTATCTAGATTACATATAAAAATAATCCACGCGCGCGCGGATTAGGTTTATTCTTTACAATTATAAATGTTTTTGTGACAAATCAAAGGAAGTATTTGGGAAGATCCGGAGACTGGTGCTGATAGGCAGATTTGAACTGCCGACCTCACCCTTACCAAGGGTGCGCTCTACCAACTGAGCTATATCAGCACACCAGAAATCTGGAGCGGGCAGCGGGAATCGAACCCGCATCATCAGCTTGGAAGGCTGAGGTAATAGCCATTATACGATGCCCGCTTTAGGAACCTGTTCTTAACTACCTCAGAACCGTCAAGAATAAAGTGGTGGAGGGAGCTGGATTCGAACCAGCGAAGGCTGAGCCGTCAGATTTACAGTCTGATCCCTTTGGCCGCTCGGGAACCCCTCCACATAAAAATTCTTTTCTAAAGCGTGTTCTAAATCTTATAAAGATGGTGCCGACTATCCGAGTCGAACGGATGACCTACTGATTACAAGTCAGTTGCTCTACCAACTGAGCTAAGTCGGCACTGCTTTAGTACGGGGCGAGATATTAGAGCAACCGATGACACTATGCAACAGTTAAATCAAAAAAAATCGCAATTTCTTGTTTAAATGCTCATATTTACGACAAAACATTCATTATTTAAACGTTTTGCTGATATTTACGCCAAAACACCAGCCCTTGCATTACCAAGTCATCAAAATAGATTCCTGATGGATCAAGGTGTTGCTGTATCAACTCACCGTATCCACCCGCATAAATCAGCTGTATTTCATTGCCCACATGCTCGGTTTGTTCCACAGCTTGTTTAGCCAGTGCGACAGTGGCGCTTAAGGCTGCATTTTTTACAGCATTGGGCGTATTGATCCCAAGCACTGTATCAAACGAGGTAGTTGAATCGCTGAATACTTTTTGCGTATTGGCAACCAAGCTTTCAATCATCATGTCTAAACCCGGTAATATCCATCCACCTTGATGCTGACCATCGGCTCCGAGAACATCCACTTTAGTTGCCGTGCCTGAATCGACAATAATACAAGCTTTATTAGGAAATAAATGATAGCTCGCCACCACAGTCAACCATCTGTCGATCCCTAAATTTTTAAATTCAGGATAGGCGCACTTGAGCCCCCCCAGCGAAGCTGAAACGGACGCAAAATAATGAGGGATTTGGTGTAATTGGGCATTGTGCAATATCGGTTCAAGACCTTCATTGCCACCCACCTGAGCTATCAATACCTCCTCTATCTTTTGCCAAGGTATATGTACCTCACTGATAACCGAGATATTACCACCGCGCTCTAGCGCAACTTTTACAGCCGTATTGCCGACATCAACAAGTAATCGCATTAGCCTTCCTTACGCAGTGATAGTTCGCCACCATAATAGGTTTTGCACTCGCCATCTTGGCGCAATATCAATCCACCCTGTTGGTCAATTCCTTCACAGATCCCGCGCCATTGCCGTTGCCCTGTACTCAAACTGACAGCCTGATCGCGAAATGCATTGAGTTCATTCCACTGTGCTACCATCTCGCTCAGTCCATTCTTTTGGTACATGTGGAGGCGCTTTTGCAAACATAATGTCAGTACCACCACAAGCTGATTTTTATCAATATCAGTAATGTGTTGGCTTAAGTCAGTCCATGCTTGGTCAATGTATTGCGCAGCGGTATTCGGCATCGCCACATTTAGCCCAATACCAATCACTAAATGACATGGACCCTCCATTTGGCCATCTAACTCCACCAGCACACCCGCTAATTTGTGTTCATTAATATAAATATCATTTGGCCATTTTAACTGGACGTCTATTTCATATAGTGCTTTTAGGGCATCGTAAACGGCTAGGCCAACAGCAACCGACACCCCCATAGCGGCTTGCATACCCTCTTCAAAATGCCAGTAATAGCTATAATATAAATTTGCCCCAAATGGTGACTGCCATTGCCTTCCGCGACGGCCCCTGCCCGCCTGCTGCATTTCAGCAACGAGTACATGTCCCGAGTTTAAATCATCGACATTAGTTTGGATGCGGCGCATCAACTCGCTGTTGGTTGAGTCGATTATAGGCTGTACTTCTATACGACAAGGGTTATCACTGAGCGCTTGCCAAACAGGCAAAATTTTATTTTGGTCTAACAGCGGTAAACTGTGATTGAGTCGATAGCCTTTTCCCGATACCTTAAAAATATCAATGCCCATATCTTGTAATGATTTGATATGCTTAGAGACGGCTGCTCGGCTAATACCGAGATCCTCACCCAGTGCTTGACCGGAAATAAAATGGTCGCGGCTCAATGCACTCAATATAGCAAGTTTGTTGCCGACGGGAGCTTTAACCATGGTTATCTCCTTGAACCCACTCACCTTGCTGGGCAATCAACCTCACCTCAGGTGTCAATGCTATGGCAAACTTTTCTGATACAGCCTGCTGAATGTGTGCAATCATATTTAACAGTTCTGCCCCCTGCCCTTGTTGATCATTGACCAAGACCAGTGCTTGTTTGTCATAGACACTGATCCCCCCTATTCGGTGCCCTTTCAGCCCCGCTTGCTCAATGAGCCAACCCGCAGCGAGTTTAACCGTGAGATCACTCACCGGATAAACGGGCATATCTGCATACTGCTCACGCAATTTACACGCAACTTCTTTGCTAACTACTGGGTTTTTGAAAAAACTTCCGGCATTGGCACACACGCTAGGATCTGGTAATTTACTGCATCGGATCTGCATCACCCGCTCTGCGATGTCCTTTGCATTCACAGTCTGTCCAACAAGATCTTGTAATGGCCCATAATTTAATACTGGTCGCCACTGTTTGGGTAATTTAAGCACCACCTGAGTGATAACAAAGCGCCCTTGCAACGCCCCTTTGAAGATCGAATCTCGATAGCCAAAATGACAAGCAGCCTTGTCTAGCTCCTCAAACATCTTTGTTTCTATGTTATACCCCGTGAGAGAGTCAAACACATCTGCCAATTCGACACCATAAGCACCTATATTTTGCACCGGAGCGGCCCCCACAGTACCTGGGATCAAAGCAAGGTTTTCCAATCCACCAATACCCATGTCCAGAAGTTTGAGCACCAGTTGATGCCAATTTTCTCCAGCACTAGCTTTCACCACATAGTGTTGTTCGGTTTCTGTGACTTCAATACCACGATTGGCCATCAGTACGACCTTACCGTGAAAATCTTCTAGAAAAATACAGTTACTGCCTTCTCCCAAAATGAAAAAGGGGGGGTCAAAATCGATGCAAGTTAACTGCTCTGGCACTTCTATGCGCAACAATTCACGGCAGCGAGTGGGCAAAGCAAATGTATGTAAGGACTGTAAAGAGTGCACTGGCAGCGCCTTTCAAAATACCAACTATTTTCCCTAGTTTACCCGATTGATGTCTCCAACGCATCCGAGTGTCATTTATATACTGAAGTGGTATAACAGAGATAACTCTCAATCATGAGCAAGGATAAAAATGAAACTCTCAGCCTTAACATTTGGCCTCGCACTGGCGGGCCTCTCTCACACTGTTTTGGCGGCAAAAGCCGTCGATGAACACACTTTTGCCAATCTAGATGATGTAGTGAGCACACACTTACACTTAGATTTAGATATTGACTTTGATGACAAACAGCTAGAAGGGTTTGTCGAGCACACATTAAAGTGGCAAAACAAACACGCCCGTACATTAGTGTTAGATACACGCGATCTTGAGATTGATCGCGTAATGTACCAAACACCTCAGGGAAAGTGGCACCCAGCCCAGTTCACATTGGCACCTCGCAATGGGGTAAAAGGCGCTAAGCTAACAATTAAGTTTAAACAACAAGCGACCAAAGCGCGTATTTACTACAATAGCTTGCCTCAAGCTTCTGGCTTACAGTGGTTAACACCGATGCAAACTGCCAGCAAAACACACCCATTTATGTATAGCCAGTCTCAAGCTATTCATGCCAGAAGTTGGATCCCTGTACAAGATACCCCAGCGATGCGCACCACTTATACCGCCCGTATCCAAACACCCAAAGATGTACGCGCTGTGATGAGTGCCGATAATTCAGAAGCTTTTGTAAAAGACGGCGATTATTGGTTTGATATGCCCCAAGCTATTCCACCTTATTTAATCGCCATTGGTGCCGGTAATCTTGAATACAAAGAAATGTCTCACCAAACAGCTATTTTCGCAGAGCCACAAATCCTCGAAGCGTCTGTGGCTGAGTTTAACGATACGCAGGCGATGATAGACAAAACCAATGCCATGTATGGTGAATATGCATGGGGTAGATATGACTTATTAATGTTGCCACCAAGCTTCCCATTTGGCGGTATGGAAAACCCGCGTTTATCTTTTATCACACCAACTGTTGTTGCGGGAGATAAAAGCTTAGTAAACTTGATCGCACATGAGCTTGCACATTCTTGGTCAGGTAACCTTGTTACCAATGCTACTTGGGAAGACTTGTGGCTCAATGAAGGATTCACCTCTTATGTTGAAAACCGGATCATGGAAGAAGTGTTTGGCCGTGATCGTGCAGTTATGGAACAAGCATTGGATGCCGCAGGACTGCGCGCGCAGCTCAACAACATTCCAGCACCCGATACACGTCTAAACTTAAAGCTCAATGGCCGCGATCCTGATGATGCGTTCAGCAAAGTGCCCTATATTAAAGGCCAGTTATTTCTCATTTACCTTGAAGAAAAGTTTGGCCGCGAAAAATTCGACGTGTTTGTCAAAGGTTACTTTGATGCTTACGCTTTTAAATCACTGACTACCGCTGAATTTGTGCAGTATTTGGATAAGCACCTACTGAAAAAGCATCCGGGTGTCGTATCTCTGGACAAAGCCAAAGAGTGGATATACCAACCAGGACTCCCTGCAGATGCCCCTACCCCAACCTCCAACGCATTTAATCAAGTTGATGCGCACATGCAGGCTTGGCTAAGTGGAAGCAAGCAACTCGACACCCTGCCGACACAAAACTGGACGGTACATGAGTGGCTACACTTTTTAAATAATTTGCCAAGGGATCTGTCGTTGGACAAGATGCAGGCACTGGACAAAGCCTTTAACCTAACAAATTCAAGCAATGCCGAATTAGCATTTGCTTGGTATATGCTCGCAGTCGGCAATGGCTACCAAGCTATCTACCCAGCACTGGACAAGCACCTAACAGGAATTGGCCGACGTAAATTGATTGTTCCACTATATAAAGCATTGGCTAAGACGGATAAGCGTGAGTGGGCATATCGCGTTTATCAGAATGCTCGAGCAGGTTACCACCCACTGGCGCAGGGAACTGTTGACGCTATTTTCAAATAAACACGCCCTCAGAGATAAAGCACATTGCTTTATCTCTGACAAATTTCCACATTAGGATACACAATCAATGCTGTGCTTCAATGGAAGCTAAAAATGCCGCGCGTTGCTCCGGTGTAGCCTGTTGCCACCAAAATTCAAGCATTGATACAGCATCGGGTTTTCCTGCACTCGGCGCTGGCTTATCGTTATCTATTTTTGCGGCAGTTGTATCATTTGTCACAGACACATGTACTGGCGCAGCAACCGGCTTTGTCGCTTCGCTCACACGACTAGCCGACACTTTGTTTCCTTGCTTAGCTTGTAGCCAAATAGTAGGTGACTTTGCAAAAGCACGAGCTTGCTCTACCGTTTCTATGGATTTAAAGCGCACTTGATAATCACTTTCCTTAATGTCTACTTCCACCCAAAATGGCTTTGAGTCAACCACCTCATGTTCGTCGTAGTCCAGCTCAAATAAATCTGAATACTTCACCTTGATCCGGTGAACACCTGCCGGCAATTCTAACGTGCGCACTTTGTTAAAAAATGAATGTTCAATTTCTCGGTCATTAACTTGTAAAGGCAGCAATTCTTCTGGGAAATTAACTTCCCCAGCAACAGAAATACCACTATAAAGTGCTATAAAAATTCCAAATATACTATTTTTCTTCATATTTCCTCTTTATTTGATTGCTACCTTTGTGGGGTAAGGTATTTGTGCCAAATTTAGTTACAATTATGAATAAGCATGAATTGTAATTTCCCTTGTATCTTGTTGAGTCCGCGCTATGCTGAACAGCTAAACTAACGTATATAAGGATAAAAGTAATGAGCCAAGAGACGATTTTTACAAAAATAATTAATCGTGAAATACCTGCAGATATTGTGTACGAAGACGATAAGGCGCTTGCATTTAAGGATATTAGTCCACAGGCTCCATTTCATGTTTTGGTGATCCCAAAGCAGCCGATCGCAACAATTAACGACGTGAACGAAGAAAATGCGCACTTAGTTGGGCACTTACATTTAGTAGCAGCTAAACTTGCGAAAGAGCACGGATTTGCTGAGGATGGTTATCGCGTTGTTATGAATTGCAATAATGATGGTGGACAAACCGTATACCACATTCACTTACATGTTCTAGCAGGACTGGAAATGGGTTGGCCTCCGTACCAAAGTAGGAAAAAAGTAGTATCTTAAATTATTCTTTGTTAAAGAATGTAATTAACTAAGCTATTACTCTACGAAAAAAAATTTATAATTTAATCAACCAGTTGAAGCTTTATCTGAATTTGGTCGTTTACAAAATAGGCTATCGTGCCACACTTTATATCGTAAACTTCTTTTTATTGATGAAATTTCTAATACAAAAGGTCTGATTCACGTGTTAGCATTGCGTTATCAGACAGAATGAGAGTGTTTTTCAAATGAGCAGTACTGCATTTTTATTGCTAGATAAAGAGCCTATCAACACGATAGGAATAAACGTTTTGCAACCCCTGTTAAAAACACAAGGGCTAGACGTCGTCACAGGAACTGATATTTCCGAAGTACCAGAAGATACTCGGTTGCTTTTTATTGAGACAGCAGTCAATGATGCATGGGGCAAGCTGAAAGAGCAGTTAGTTAACCTCAAAGTCAGTTGCGACATCGTGCTGTTCAACTTAGATGAAAACCCAGAATTGGCTAATCGTGCATTACTCAGCGGCATTCGCGGTGTATTTTATACCACAGATAATGCAGATGTATTGATGAAAGGCATCCGCCTACTGATGGAAGATCAGCTTTGGTATCGTCGTGAGATCATGTGTAATGCGTTAAATCGCATGCTGCAATTTAACAAAGATGCGCTTCATAAACTGACTGAAGGTGATATCGAGCCAGTAAAACTCACTAAGCGTGAAAAAGCGATCATTTCCCTGATGAGTAAAGGCGCTAAAAATAAAGAAATTGCGGAAGATTTAAATATCAGCCCACATACGGTGAAAACCCACCTATATAGTGCATTTCGTAAAACTAAGTGCCGTAACCGTATCGAACTTTTGTCATGGGCACAGCAAAATATCCCTGACGAGATACGTTAATACACAACGTACACTTCCCTGTTCTGTCAAAAAGCATGCTGTTAGCATGCTTTTTGTTTTTTAGACTTATCATGTAACAGCTCGACAAGCCATCTCATTAATTTCTCGGTGCATCGCTTTACTGCGCTGAGTCTTCGCTCTATCCTAGGTACGTCTTTTAATTGTTAACAAAGCCCCTATGTTGGACCACAAAACCCTGTATGTAGCCAGTGCAGCGATGACGGCAATGATGACGCTCATTAATTATTTAACGTGGCGTGCAAATAAAAATACACCCGGTGTATTGCTGTATATTTTCTATCCATTAATTTTGTTTGCCGCCATATCCATGTTCGCACTGCATAGCTTTCTCTCGCAGTGGCAAACCATCGGCATTGCCAACACCTTACTGTTTCTCGCTTCAATCATACATTGTTGGGCAATAAGTCAGTTCCTCGGACAGCGGGGCGTTGAATTTAGAAGTTATCTTTTTGCTACCTTAGCGCTACTGTCAGCATTAATCTATTATGCGATGGTGGATGACAATTTGCGAAAGCGGATCTTGATCTCTGACCTTCAGCATATTGTCGAGGCAATTCTTCTCAGCTATTACTTTATTCGTTATGCCCGTAAGCAATACCCCAACGGTAGCATCGTCTATTTAATCGTACTGGGGTTTATCTTTACTGCATTCATTGGTCGCACGGTATTCATGGGCGAAGTTGACCAAGTTTCTCTTTTTGCTGATCCTTGGTTTTCTATTGCCATATTTTTCAACGGTGTACTGGCTCCTATATTCTATGCAACCGGTATGGCGCTACTCTGTAATGAAAGACGCGAGCTCAACCTCAACAAGCTCACAGAAAAAGCGCAAAAAGACCTCGAAATTCGCGGCTTGTTTTTATCTACCATCAGCCATGAGATCCGCACGCCACTCAATGGCATTTTAGGCAGTGCGCAATTGGTCCTAAATCGCAGCCACGATCAACACAGCAAGGCCTATTGTGAGGCCATTATTAATTCAGCTGAGTCACTCAACTTATTGATTGATAAAGTCCTAGACTACGCTAGTTTAGATCAGAGCGACGAGGTGCTGTCGTCTGAAGACGTTGAACTTAAAAGCTGGCTAGATAACTTGTGTTTATTGATGAGCCCTTTGGCCGAGCAAAAGAAACTCACCTTTACCCTACTCTACGACTTGCCCGATCAAGTGTGCTACTACTGCGACCAACAAAAACTGCGGCAAATTTTACTCAACCTCGTCGGCAACGCCATTAAATTTACCGACAAAGGCGAAGTAAAACTGCGTGTTGAGCTGCTCGAAGAGGCCAATATGTCACATATTGTTCGATTTAGCGTGGTCGACTCAGGCCCAGGTATTGAAGAGGAAGACATCGACAAACTGACCGAACCTTACGTGCAAAGTAATGCAGGTAAAACCAAAGGGGGAACAGGTCTAGGTTTAGCGATAACAGCACGCCTTCTTAGTAAGCTGGGTAGCCAACTTGAAATCATAAGTGAATTGGGTAAAGGCAGTTCATTTAGCTTTGACGTCAGCCTGCCTGTCGGCGAACTAAGTTTGGTTGAGCAGCGCCATCACAACCCAGAATACCCCACCGGACTGTCTGTGTTATTGGTCGAAGACCTAGATTTAAACCGTAAGATCGCCATCGAATTTATGGCTGCGGACGAACATAAAATCAAGTTGGCTTACGATGGTTCAAGTGCCATTGAACACCTCAAAGAGCATGTGTTTGACGTGGTATTGCTAGATATGAATTTGCCTGATTTTACTGGACAAGAGGTACTTAGACATCTGCAAACCATTGAACACAAAAACAAACGCACGCCATTTTTAGCTTTCACCGCGAGCTTAAGCCCTGAAGAGATCAAAGAATACCTTTCTCTAGGGATCAAAGACGTGGTGGGTAAGCCCATCAAACAAGAAAAACTACGTCAGGCGATCAGTGACTCACAAAAAGCCCAAAAACCGGATATGCGTGTAGAGTTAAGCGACACTTTATATGATGATACGGCGGTTAATTCCCTTAAAAGTGGCTTTAGTGAAGATGAAGTATCGTCAATATACAATGAGTTTGTGTTATCTGCCCGAAATAAACTGATCCATATTCAACAGCTCTTAAGTGAAGATGAAGAACAATGTATTAAGTCCCTCCACCGCCAAGCCAGTACCGCCTTGCAATTAGGTTTTAACCGCTATGGCCTCGCTTTGAAAAAAATAGAACGCCGCCTGCTAGATGGCAAACAGTGCGACGATGATTTAACACAGGCGATGGCACTGTGGCAAAAAAGTTTAGAGGCCTATTTACAATTTGTTCGCCAACAAACATTGAGCTAACAGTGAAAATTGCAGCTTCCTTTGGGAGCTGCGATCTTGCCTTACTGACAAAGTTACTTTTCTATTTGCTCAAGAATTAATACAAACGCCTCATGAGCTGTATAAAAATAATGCAAAGTTGCCGCAAATGAGCGCACTTTTATCGACACATTATCGACTTTAGTTAAAAAATTCGCCATCCTACCCGGGTAAATAGAAAATAAGCTCACAACAAGACAAGAAACCAAAACTCAGCAATAGACTGAGACTTGGCTTGACAACACATAGGAATACACCATGGCACTATTTAAATCACCTATTGCCGCTGCGATAGGTGCCGCATTGATCGGACTAAGCACTCCTTCTCTTGCCGCCTCAGGCGCAGAAGAAAACACCGCAAAGTGGGATGTACTCAACCCACCAGGTGAAAAACAAACAATCACCATAGATACCAACGAAACAACTTGGAGTAACGTGGATGTTAGCCCAGATGGCCAACACGTGATCTTCGACATGCTAGGTGATATTTACGTTATGCCAATTTCAGGCGGTAAAGCGAAGGCCATTACCAGTGATCGTGCTTGGAACTTCCAACCAAAATTCTCACCTGATGGCAAACATATCGCGTTTATTTCCGATCGCGCGGGTGCTGAAAACCTATGGGTAATGGGTATTGATGGCAGCAATATGCGTCAAGTATCTGATGAGTCACACAACCTACTGCACAATCCATCATGGTCACCTGATGGTCAGTATATCGCGGTAAAACAAGGGCAAGTAACTGGCCGTACTATCCCGGGTGGTTCTATTCGCATGTACCACATTTCAGGTGGTAAAGGCGTGCTAGTACGTGAGAGATTGCACGGAGCCAAATCACAAAAGAATATTGCAGAGCCTGCGTTCTCAACTGATGGCAAAAAAATATACTACTCAGTGGACGCCACACCTGGTGTACGCTGGCAATACAACAAAAATGCTCTTACTTCGGTATTTGAAGTTCGCTCTTGGGATCTAGCAACTGGCGAAGAAGAAACAGTTATTCGCGGTGCAGGTGGTGCGATCCGTCCAACGCCAAGTCCTGATGGCAAGTCTCTGGCGTTTGTAAAGCGTGAAGACAATGGCGAGAAAATGATCAGTGCACTGTATATCAAAGATTTAAAGTCTGGTATCGAAACACAGATCTTCACAGGCCTAGATCGAGACCTGCAAGAAGCCAACGGTGCACAAGGTAATACACCGGCGTTTGCCTATACACCAGATGGCAAAGCTTTAGTATTTTGGTCAGGTGGTGTATTCCACAAAGTGGATATTGCTACAAAACAAGCGCAAGTTATTCCAACTCGCGTCGTAACGGAAAAAGAAATCACGCCAGCATTAAAATTTGCGGTTAATGTGGCGCCTGACAACTTTAAAGTCAAGCTGGCACGTTGGTCACAGATCTCACCAAACGGCGAAACAGCATTGTTCCAAGCTTTGGGTCACCTTTATGTCAAAGACATTGAATCTGGCAAAGTGCGTCGAGTGACCAAACAAAATGACCACTTTGAATTTTACCCAAGCTACTCACGCGATGGTAAATACATTGTCTATACGACATGGGATGATCAGGAACTAGGTAGTATCCGTGTTGTTTCAGCCAAAGGCGGCAAAGGCCGTGTCATTACCCAAGACCCAGGTCACTACATTTCACCTAGCTTCTCGCCAGATGGTAAAAAGATCTTGTTCAAGAAAGTAACTGGGGGTTACCTATTGAGTGGTGATTGGTCAATGCACCCGGGCATTTACCTAGTCGATGCAAAAGGTGGCGAAGCCAAGCGCGTTGTAAAAAGCGGTGACAACCCACACTTTGGTGCCGATCCCAAGCGCATTTATTTCTCAGTTGCCAGCAGCGAAACCAGTCGAGAGTTGAAAAGTGTCGACTTAAACGGTCATGAAGAGCGCAGCCATTTCAAAGGCGAATACATCTTTGATTACAAGGTCTCTCCTGATGGCAACTATGTCGCTTTTATTGAGCACTTCAATACATTCGTTGCCCCATTTACTAGCACAGGTAAAACACTATCGATCAACAAAGGCGGTAAGTCTTTCCCTGTAAAGCAAGTATCTAAGTACTCTGGTGACTTCCTAAACTGGAAGGCAGACAGCAGTGCTCTGACTTGGGCATTTGGTCCAAACTTATACCAACGTAAACTGACTGATACTTTCTCGTTTGTAGAGAATGCTGCAGATAACCTAGATGAGTTAACCGCAGAAGGTATCGATTTAAGCTTCGAGCAACCTTCAGACAAGCCAAAAGGTTTATTGGCGTTGGTTGGTGGTAAAGTTGTAACGATGCGTGATGCAGAGAACCAACAAGAAGTTATCGAAGACGGTGTGGTACTTATCGAAGACAACCGCATTATCGCAGTGGGCGCGCGTGGCGATGTCACCATTCCGAACTCTGCAAAAGTGATGGATATCAAGGGTAAAACGGTTATTCCAGGTCTTGTTGATGCACACGCACACGGTAGCTACGGTAGTCGCGAACTACAGCCTGAGCAAAACTGGAACCAATTCTCAAATGTAAGCTTTGGTGTAACCACTATTCACGATCCATCTAACAACTCTAACGAAGTATTCTCTATGGCTGAGCTACAGCGTGCTGGTTTAACCGTTGCTCCGCGTATTTACTCTGTAGGCCGTATTTTATACGCAGGTGAAGCCCCAGGTTATAAAACGCCAATCAACAATTTAGAAGATGCTCAATTCCATGTTAAGCGCCTCAAAGATGCCGGTGCAATCTCAGTTAAGAGTTACAACCACCCTCGCCGTGATACTCGCCAACAAGTACTTGAAGCGGCAAAACAAATGGAAATAATGGTGGTGCCAGAGGGCGGTTCGAAGTTCCAGCAAAACATGAACATGATCATCGATGGTCATACTGGCCTTGAACATGCTCTGCCTATCCCGAATATCTACTCAGACGTCACGCAAATGTGGAGTCAAACGGAAGCGGGCTTCACGCCAACTTTCAACGTAGCGTACGGCGGGATCAAGGGTGAAGACTATTTCTACAACACCACTAATGTTTGGGAAAACGAGCGACTAATGAGCTTTGTGCCTGAATATGTGGTTAAACCTATGTCTATCCGTCGTGAAAAGGCACCTGAACACCACTACAACCACATCGATGCTGCAAAATCAGCAAAACAATTGCGCGACAAAGGTGTAACGGTTCATATTGGTGCACACGGCCAGCGAGAAGGTTTAGGCGCACACTGGGAACTATGGTCAATGGCACAAGGTGGCTTTAGTGCTTGGGAAGCGCTGCGCAGCGGTACCATTGATGGTGCCAGATACCTTGCGATGGACCACGACATTGGCACCATTGAAAAAGGTAAGCTTGCGGATTTAGTCATTATTGATGGCGATGTTCTAAACGACATTCGCGAGTCAGAAAAAGTGACCTATACCATTCTAAATGGCCGTGTATATGATGCGGCGACCATGAACGAAATCGGTAACGACACGCGTAAGCGTCAGCCATTCTTCTTTGAAAATGGAAATAAGACGCCAATGCACCCTGACACGGAAGCGTACATGGAAGAAAAAGCACACAAGTATCACTGGAAGCACTAATAGCTAAGCTATAAATCAGAAAAAGGAAGCAGCATACGCTGCTTCTTTTTTATTTCTGCTCATAAGTCATCAAAAATTCACATCACAATTCGCTCACCTCTCATTATTGCGATATTCAGAGTTACCAAGCAACGCATTCAAAAATCAAAAAAGTAGCAATTTTTGCAACTTCCCAACGCTAGATCTTATCGGGAAGTGATCTACACTAACGTTAATTCTGTACGTTTATTAGCCACACTTTTTGTATGGTTTATGCTGATTGAAAGCCGTTGGTAAACAATCAGTAGGCAGAATCATGTAGCAACACTTGCGTCGTACAAATGCCAGAATACAAGGATCGGAGGGCCACTTATGTCTCGTATTCGTCACTTCTTAAAATCTCTCGATTTAGCAAAAAAGCTGATGATCGCTTTTTTACTGGTCGCCCTCATCCCCACAGCTGTCATTATTACCTTTTCGTTGATCCAAGCGTCCAACACAATTAGCGAACAGGTATATGCACAGTTGGGCGCTGTCGGGAAGGTGAAAAAACGCGCCATCGAAAGACACTTTAAAACCGTCGAGGATAAACTCCAGGCACTAGCCATCAACCCTTATCTGCTTGAAGCAACACAAGACTTGCTAGATGGATTTGATGAAATAGAATCAACCGACAACCTACCCAATAATTTACAACGCTTTTACCAGCAAGAGTTTTTGCCTCGTTTCGAGCAGCAAACTAATAGCAAGGTCGCGCTCAACTCACTATTAGATTCATTGTCAGGACAAGGGGTGACACTGCAAACCCGCTATATTGCCGACAACCCCAACCCCATCGGAGAAAAAGACACATTGAAAGCGACTGGTCACCTCGATGCTTATGACAAAGCCCACCAGCGCCATCATGAATTTTTCCGAAAACTCACTGAAGTTTACCAACTTTACGATATCTTCATCGTGGATAACTACAGCGGCAATATTGTCTATTCTGTGTTTAAAGAAGTGGATTTTGCAACCTCGCTCAAAACAGGTCCTTATGCCAATAGTAGCATCGCCGATGTATTCACTCGGGCGCTGATAGAGCAAGATCAAATGCTGTTTGCCGACTATGAGCCGTATCTACCTTCCTACAATACACCAGCCAGTTTTGTTGCCATGCCATTGGACTTCGAAGGTATTTCCCAAGCAACTTTAATATTTCAGCTTTCTATTGATGCCCTCAATGAAATCATGAGCGAACGTCATGGGCTCGGCCAAAGTGGCGAAACATATTTAGTCGGCCCAGATGGTTTAATGCGCTCAGACTCATATTTAGATCCGGTCAATCACTCCGTGAAGGCATCTTTTGCAAACCCCGAAACTGGTGCCATAGCCACTGAATCTTACAAACTGGCCATGCAGGGCCAGCAAGGGCAAAAGGTCGTTATCGACTACAATGGTAACCCAGTGTTATCCGCATACAGTGATCTTCAAGTCTTTGATGTACGCTGGGCACTGCTGGCCGAAATTGATGAGGCAGAGGCCTTTGCTCCCGTTGTATCGCTGCGACAAACTATGGCAATTGTTATGGTCATCAGTATTGTAGTGATTCTTTTTACAGCACTGTGGTTTGCCAGAAGCCTATCTCGGCCTGTCCACAATTTAGTTAATACTATGCGCGCAGTGCAATCTCGCGGTGACTTCTCGCTCCGCGCTGAGATCAGCTCAAGAGACGAAATAGGGCAATGCGCCCAAGCATTCAATTCCTTGCTCGATGCACTGCAACTATCGATATCAGAAGCCAATCGCGTATTAAATCAAATGGCCAAAGGGAAATTCAACGATCGTATCAGCGCGCCATGCAATGGCGAGCTAAAAGAATTAAAAGATGCCACAAACGAATGTGCTGGCTGCTTAGAAACTGCGCTGGGCGAGATCAACTTTGTGATGAAAGCGATGGCAAAAGGACAATTTGATCAGCAGATCGAAGCTCAGTTAAGTGGCGACTTAAACACATTGAAATCCAATATTAACCGCTCAGTTACCTCCATTGATGACACCATGAATGACATTGTGACCGTTATGACTTCTGTTGAGCAAGGCCAATTCAAGATGCAAGTCGAAGTCGCTGCCAGTGGTAGTTTGGCGCGGCTTAAAGATTGTGTGAATAATTCGATCCGCAGTTTAAGTGGTGCAATTGACGAACTCAGTTGTACCATGAGCGCAATTAGCAATGGAGACTTTTCTAAACGGATCACACACCCTTTATCTGGACAATTAGCACAGCTCAAAGTCGATACAAATCAAAGCATGGACAACCTTGAAGCCATTATTCAAGATATCGGCAACACCATGGAGGCTGTCAGCGAGGGAGATTTTAAACATACTATTTCTACCCCCGCCCATGGCCAACTCGGGCAATTAAAAAGTAATATAAACCTCTCAATCTCCGGATTAGATCAAGCCATCGGAGAAATTTCATCTGTCATGATGGCGATTAGCCATGGCCGCTTTGACCGCACTATTAACTCTCCGCTTAAAGGACAGTTATCAACCCTAAAAAATGATATCAATAATACCGTCAATAACCTTGATCAGGTCATCGAGGAGCTTGTCAGTGTTATGGCAGCGATGAGTGAAGGCGACTTTTCTCACAAGATAGAGTCTTCATTACAAGGGCAACTGCTGTGCTTGAAAGAGGATGTTAACAGCTCCATTGACGCGGTTTCAGATGCAATACACGCCGTGACCGATAGTCTCAGCGCCATTGCTAAAGGTAACTTAAACAGCCACATTCAAGGCAACTATCAAGGTGTCTTTGCCACACTGCAACAAGACGTAAACACTACCACACAAAAGCTCACCCACGTGATCGAGAGTATTCAAAGTGCCGCCAGCTTGGTTGCTCACAGTACCGAAGAGATAGCCGCCAGTAATGCGGAGATAAGTCGACGCACCGAGGAGCAGGCAGCCAACTTGGAAGAGGCCAGTGCCAGTACAGGCCACATGTTAGAAGAGCTCACCCTAGTCGTACAGCAATCTGAAACCGCCGTTGAAAAGTCCCATAATGCAGAACACATTGCCAAAGAAGGAGGCACACTTTCGCAAGATACAGTACGCGCCATTGATGAAGTAAACACCGCCAGCAAAGATATTAATGAAATCGTTTCAGTCATCGACGAGCTAGCTTTTCAAACGAATCTCTTGGCCTTAAACGCAGCTGTGGAAGCTGCGCGTGCAGGTGAAAACGGTCGAGGCTTCGCTGTGGTTGCCAATGAAGTGCGAGAGCTTGCCGGGCGAAGCGCCGCTTCAGCAAAACAAATTAAAGACATTATCAGCAATAGTAACGATAAGGTCCAACAGGGCACCACTTTGGCTAACAGCTCAGGTGAAAAGCTGGATCATATTGTTCAAGCCGTGGCCGATGTAAACGACAATATTGTCAGTATTAATCGCTCGACGATAACTCAGAAGCAAGCTATCGAAGAAGTAGATGTGGTCGTTCAGCGACTGACAGATTTAATTCAGGAAAACTCCGCAATCACAGAAGAAACCATGTCCGCAGCAAAGCGAATGGCAACTCAAGCAATGGAGATGAAAAACTTACTGAACTACTTTACGCTGGCCGATGAACCACGCACACAATCTCAAGATATGACAGAGTCCAATCAAGCCCTACTCGTACATCAATACAATGTTTAAACTCAGTGGAGCGGCACTGGCTGCTCCACTAATCTTTATAATGTAATCTCAAACCCATCAGCATCTAGGTGTGCTGGGAATTGGCTTTTGTATTCAGCCAGTTTACCTTTATCCAGAGAGACCGTCACAACGCCCGTCAGATTGTCATCCACCTGCTCAATAGTCTGACCTAAATAGTCCAGTGCTATGGTTCCCCCATCGTGGGCAACACCTTTGCCATCTGGACCTATTCGGTTTGTAGCCAATACAAAACACTGATTTTCGATAGCACGGGCACGTAACAAGGTATCCCAAGCAAAGCGCCTTGCGGATGGCCAGTTTGCAACATTTACCATCACATCATAGTCGTTTTTACTGCGTTGAAAGACAGGAAAGCGCAAGTCATAACACACTTGAGGCAAGAGCTTAAAACCGTTGATTTCAAAAATTTTTCTTTCACAGCCCTGCGTCACATACTGGCCTTCATTGCCGAGACAAAATAAATGGCGTTTATCGTATGTTTGCTGCGACCCATCAGGCCAAACCCAATAAAAGCGGTTCGCTTTCTTATCACCGTTGGGGACCAGCACGGAACCTGCCACCACACATTGCAAACGCTCAGCTAGTTGCTGCATAAAACTCAGCGCCAGTGCGGCCTGCTCTGCGGTGGCTTGTTGCAGCGCAAAGCCTGTGGCAAAGGTCTCAGGCAACAGCAATAGATCACACCCTGTGGGTGCTGCTGTCAGCTGCTCAATAGTAGTAAAATTTTGCTCTGGTGACAGCCAGGCAATGTCGTACTGCACCAAACTAACCGTTAAAGTTGACATAGTTTCTCCGCCGCTGCGATAAGTGTATCGGTCTCTTTTGCAAAACACAGACGAATAATTTTATCCTGTGTTGGTTTTTCATAAAACACACTTAACGGAATAGCGGCTACACCACTTTGCTCAACCAATTGCTGGCAAAATGTAACATCATCCAGCATTGAAATATCACTGTAATCTAGTAATAAAAAGTACGTGCCTTCACTAGGTAAAACCTTGAATCGACTTGGGGCGAGCGCTTGCACTAACACATCGCGTTTTTGCTGATAGAAGTCAGATAACTCATCGACATGCTCAGGCGCGTCACGCAACATTTCAGCCAAGGCAAACTGTGCTGGTGTAAAACTAGAGAAGTTGACAAACTGGTGAATTTTTCTGAACTCACTCGACAGTGCAGGCGGAGCCACGCAGTAGCCCATTTTCCATCCCGTACAATGGAAGGTTTTACCGAAACTCGAGATCACAAAAGCGCGCTCAGATAGCGCTGGGTCACGCAATACACTTAGATGCGATGCGCCATCAAATGTAATATGCTCGTACACTTCATCACTGATAAGGTATATATCATGCTGATCCAAAAGCGTTTTCAGCGAGTCTAAATCAACTTGCTTGAGTGTTTTTGCACTGGGGTTGTGTGGAGAGTTTATGATGATCGCACGAGTTTTCTCGGTAATTTTGTTGCTCACCAAAGTCCAATCTATCTCATAATCCGGCGCACTTAATGGAATGTGTACAGTTTTGCCCCTCGCCAATTCTACAGCAGGTCGATAAGAGTCATAAGCGGGGTCAAAGACGATAACTTCATCACCGTCGCGGACCAGTGCTTGAATAGCGACAAACAAGGCCTCTGTCGCGCCTGCGGTCACCGTCACCTGCGCGCTGGCATCAATGTCTTGCTGATATCGACGCGCCACTAGTGCAGCAATCTCTTGTTGTAGCGCAGCAACGCCTGGTGAAGGTGCATATTGATTGTTGCCTGCGAGCGTTTGCTCGGCCAGTGCTTGCTTTAGCTTAGTCGGAGTATCAAACTCTGGAAATCCTTGCGACAAGTTAAGCGCACCATGTGCATTGGCAAGACCCGTCATCTTAGTAAAGATACTGGTACCGACATCTGGTAATTTACTTTCCATATTGTAACTCTTTTGGTTATGGCGTAGGCGATAAAGCGATGCTATCATTGCCAAAGATAGAAGTATAGCCGTCCAAACCTCTTAAGGTAGATCGAATATGCAAACAAAGGCAGCAAAACAAGCACTGATTGACGCTGGACGCTGGGTAAGCCAACAAGGTTGGGTCCCTGCAACGGGTGGTAATTTTTCGATGAAGACCGATGATGGCTTTGTCGTCACCGCCAGTGGCTTTGATAAAGGGCACCTAACCCCTGAGCAATTTTTAGAATTAGACCAACAAGGTAATATTGTCTCTGGTGAAGGCAAGCCTTCCGCTGAAACCGCCTTACACTTAAAACTGTATGAGTTGCAACCTCAATCTGGTTGTATTTTACATACACATTCTGTTGCAGCTACGGTACTTTCGCGCTTTATACGCAGCGACAACTTTGCGGTTACAGGATATGAAATGCAAAAATCACTATCCGGTATTCAAAGTCATCTCGATACACTTTCCATTGCCATTTTTGATAATGATCAGGATATTCCAGCCTTGGCAGAGCGCGTAGCTAAACACCATCAATCATACCCAATTACCCACGGTGTCTTGATCCGTGGTCACGGCCTGTACGCGCTTGGCAACAGTATTTTTGAAACACGCCGACACATTGAAGGGTTAGAGTTTTTATTTGCTTGTGAGTTGGAGCGGATAAAACTAGAAGGAGCAGTAAAATGATAAAAGCCATACTCACAGATATTGAAGGCACAATTACTCGCATATCATTCGTTAAAGACATTCTTTTTCCTTATGCTGCAAAACACCTCACTGACTTTGTTATAAATGCGCAGCATGAGCCACAGGTAAGCGCTCAAATAGAAGCGGTTAGAGCAGAGATAAATCAACCGAATGCGAGCTTAGAAACCGTCATAGATACTTTGCTCGGCTGGATTGCAGCCGATAAAAAAATCACCCCACTTAAACAGTTGCAAGGTTTGATCTGGCAAAATGGCTATCAACAAGGAGACTTTACGGGCCATATCTACCCGGATGCTTACACCTATTTAACCGACCAGCAGCAGTCAGGAATCGTACTGTACGTCTATTCATCTGGCTCAGTCAAAGCGCAACAACTACTTTTCGCGCATTCAGATTTTGGTGATATGCGACCGTTATTTAGCGACTATTTTGATACCCGAGTAGGAGCTAAGCAGCAAACCCAGTCATATCACAACATCCTTCAAAGTGTCCCCTTTGCTGCACACGAAATCCTTTTTTTAAGTGATGTAGTCGCAGAGCTTGATGCAGCGAAAGAAGCGGGAATGCAGACATTACAGTTGTGGCGCGATGGGCAAACAACAAGCCCCCAACATGACTTCATAACCGACTTTGAACAAATAAAAGATGAGAAACCGTCATGAGTTACTTACATATCTACCAAGAACATCAGCCAAATACGGCAACGTTTCAAAGTGACGATGCCATAAAAATTTCCCAGCAACTTGCTGAAGTTGGGGTGCGCTTTGAACAGTGGCAAGCAACACAAATACTGGCACATGATGCTGCAGAAGCAGACATCATAGATGCGTACCAGCAAGATATCACACGCTTAAAAGCACAGGGTGGATATCAAACTGTTGATGTGATCGCGCTGCAAAAAGGTAATCCGAATGCGGCACAATTACGCGAGAAATTTCTTTTTGAGCACACCCACAGTGAAGATGAAGTACGTTTTTTTGTCGCAGGACAAGGTTTATTTTGCCTACATATTCAAGACAAAGTGTATCAAGTGCTGTGTCAACAAGGCGACTTGATCTCCGTGCCAGAAAACACACCTCATTGGTTTGATATGGGCAGTGATCCTGAGTTCACAGCCATTCGCCTATTCAATAACACCGAAGGTTGGGTTGCCAAAGAAACAGGGTCGAACATTGCAAAGCAATTTCCAATTTTAGACTAAATTCTAATCTCACAGTGACACATTGGACAGACATAACCTACCGTGTCACTTCACATTACAGCGCTGAAAACACGGGTTTGGTATATACACCGCTGTCAAATACCCAGCCAGTTACCAACCTTGCCGGTGTCACATCAAAAGCAGGATTATAAACATCAGCTTGCTTGGGTGCCCACTGACAGTCACCAAAACTGCCACTCACACCTGTCACTTCAAGTGCACTGCGCTGCTCTATTTCAATGTCTTGTCCGCTGGCACACAGTGGATCGAAAGTCGTTTTTGGCGCCACCACATAAAAAGGTATCTGATGAAAATGTGCTAACACAGCTAGGTTATACGTGCCGACCTTATTTGCAAAATCACCATTTGCCGCCACCCTATCCGCACCGACAAATATTTTGTCCACCTTGCCTGCAGCCATCAAAGAAGCTGCCATGCTATCGCACAATAAAGTGTACGGGATCTGCCAGCGAGCAAGCTCATACGCAGTCAACCGCCCACCTTGTAATAAAGGGCGCGTTTCATCTACCCAGACATGAATATTGCCATGGCGCTGTGCTGCTTGATAAATCACGCCAAGTGCAGTGCCAATTCCCGCTGTAGCCAGTGCTCCTGTATTGCAGTGGGTTAGAATGTTATCCCCAGCATTGACTAGCTCAACACCATGCTCCGCAATACGTTTACACAGAGCAATATCTTCTTCAAATAATTGTTCAGCGACGGCAACAACTGACTCAACATATCGCTCATTGTTTACTACCGCTCTCAATCTATCCATACAGTGTTTGAGATTCACCGCCGTTGGACGCGTAGCTTCTAAATCATCTATCGCCTGACCTAATTCTTGCTGTGATCCGCCCTGCTCAGCCAGATATGCCACCAGTAACGTTGCCGCTAGGCCAATTAAAGGCGCGCCTCGTACTTGAAGGTTATTGATCAGACCCTGCATCTCACTGACAGTTTGACATACATGCCAAACCTCCTGATGTGGCAATAAATATTGGTCAAGCACCTGCACTTTACCATCTTGATATTTCAAACTTTGAGCGATTAAGTCTTTCATTTTGTTTAAAGGATAGGCAGTTAATATTGTTACTCATTCTACATAAAGATCTAAAGATGTATAGACATCTAAACATTTAAAAATATAGAATGCCAAAAGTTACTTTAATTTTTGGTGAATAACAGTGAGCAAATACGTTGCCTTTAATAACGACACCGCCTTAAGTTACGTCCAAGAACTGGGGCAATTCTTTCCTACAGACTCTGTGCTTTCTTGCTATGAGTTTGGTGATGGCAATCTCAATTTGGTGTTCCGTATCCAAGATACAAACCAGCGAAGCATCATTTTGAAGCAAGCCCTGCCCTATGCACGTTGTGTTGGTGAAAGCTGGCCTCTAACCTTAGATAGGGCTAGGATTGAAGCAAGTGTTTTGCAAAAACATGGTAAGGTCTGCCCTGAGTTAACAGCAAAGGTGCTTCACCACGATAGCGAACTGGCAGTGACTATTTTGGAAGATCTCGGCGATTTGGCTATCTTGCGTGGCGAACTTAACCAAGGGCAAACATTTCGCCAGCTGGGCTCGGATGTCGCAACTTATCTTGCAAGAACGAGCTTTTACCACTCAGACTTTTACTTATCTCCAGCAGATAAAAAAGCCTTGGTACAAGAGTTCACCAACCCAGAGCTTTGCTCTATCACTGAAGATTTATTTTTCGACGACCCCTACCGAGTAAATGAGCGCAATAACTTTCCAACAGAATTAACAGAGCAAGTTCACCTACTGCGACAAAACAACACATTGCTGATCCATGTCGCCCGACTGAAAAGTAAGTTCTTTTCTTCGCCTCAGACATTGCTGCATGGCGACGTTCATACAGGAAGTATCTTTGTAGCACAAAATCAAACCAAGTTTATCGATCCTGAATTTGGTTTTTTTGGGCCTATTGGGTTTGATTTGGGTTCATTTATTGGAAACTTACTACTCAATTACTGCGCGCATAATGGCCGTGTTGCCGAAGCCCCCAAACGCCGTGACTTGCACAGCTATTTACTCAATACCATTTCTACTTGCCTGCAAGTATTTGAGCAGCAGTGGCTAACACTGGCAAAAGAAGAAGGCCGAGATTTAGCGTTGCAAGCACCAGGTTACAGCGAGCAATTTTTACAAGAAGTACTGCAAGACGCTATGGGCTATTGTGGGACAGAGCTTATCCGCCGCACCATCGGATTGGCGCATGTGGCAGATATTGATGAAATCGAAGCCGCTGACAAGCGCTTGGCGGTTCAAAAACAAACTCTGTTGTTGGGGGAACAATTAATCCTCAATGCAAAAAGCTGTCGCTCTACTGATGATTTTTATCAGCTCATTATCAGCTTTGTCCACTAATAAAAAAGCCGCCTAATGGCGGCCTTTTCACTGTGATTATTTTTGCATTTGCGCCTGTTCAATATACTTAGCAATTTGTGCTTCAAGAACAAACAGCGGTACTGAGCCATTTTTCAAGATTTGATGATGGAACTCGCGGATTTCAAACCGCTCACCTAGTGCTTGCTCAGCCTCAGCTCTGAGACGTCTAATTGTCAGTTCTCCCACCTTGTATGACAGGGCTTGCCCAGGCCAAGAAATATAGCGGTCCGTTTCTGTTTTTACGTTATGTAACGACAATGCCGTGTTATCTTGCATGAACTGCATCGCTTGCTCACGACTCCAGCCAAACATATGTATTCCCGTATCTACAACCAAACGGGCTGCACGCCACATTTCATAGGTTAGCCGACCAAAATCACTGTAGGGATCTTGATAAAACCCGGCTTCAATACCTAGATATTCTGAATAAAGTCCCCACCCCTCACCAAATGCCGAAATATATTCACTTCGATATTCGGGTAATTGAGTTAACTCGTCATTCATGGAAATTTGTAAATGGTGCCCTGGCACGCCTTCATGAAGGGTCAACGCTTCTAATACATACAAAGGCCTTTTATCCAGTGCATAAGTATTTACCCAGTAATAACCCGCATCCGTTTCCGTTGATGGGCTGAGATAGCGACCCGTGGTGTACTTAGGTGCTAAGCTGTCTGGCACTGGCGCAACCCCATATGGCACGCGCGGCAAAGTGGATGTATAGAAGAACTTTGGTAACTGCGCATCCATCTTTTTCGCGATAAATGAAGCTTCTTTTAACAATTCTTCCGGAGTCTTGGCATAAAATTGTGGATCTGTTCGCAAAAATTCGACAAATTCCGCAAAAGTGCCGTCAAAACCGACCTTTTTGATGATTTTATCCATTTCAGTACGAATGCGCTTCACTTCTTGCAGTCCCAGCTCATGGATCTGCTTGGGTGTCATAGAAGTTGTGGTGAAATGCTTAGCGCGATTTATATAAAATGCCTTGCCATTTGGAGAGGTAGACCAAGCAATATCATCCTTCGCAGCAGGTCGATACTCATTGACGAAAAAGTCATAGTAGGACTGATAAGCTGGATTTGCATATTGGAGAATGGCCGTTTTTGCTTGCTGCTGCAGCTGCTTAAATTCGGCATCAGGCAAACCCGCTTGGTTAACTTTAAATGGCGCATAAAATGGTGAACGCTCAACATCCTCCACTGCTATATAAGCGGTTATAGAAGACTCAAACCCTTTCAACACCACTTTAGGTTGGGTTAAACCTATTTTCATGCCCTCTCGCATCCATGCCATTTGCTGAGAAAAGTACCTTGGTAATTGTTTGATGCGTTCAATCAACAGCTGATAACCAAGGGCTGTGGTAAAGTCATGCTCTCTGATCTTAAACATCAGCGAGGTGTGAAATCCAGATTCAGACAACAGCGGTACATAGTGATGTTTATAGTGATACAAATCGACTTTATTTTGTACCTGTGCCCGTAAAATCGCAAAATTGATCTGATTTTCAGCACTAAGCTGAGATTCATCAATTGCATCGAACTGTGCTAACAAAGCCAACCTGCGCTGATTTTTGTTGGCCAAGCCTTGTGCTGACATATCTTCCAACAAAAATTCCGCGTCCAGCGATGTAATGGCAGAGCTATCTATCTCAGCACGAAACGCCATTACCTGCTCGGACAATGCCACAAAAGTTTGATCTGGATTAGTTGATGTCGTCTGACACGCTGACAGACTTAATGCCAGTGCAATGGCACTGAGTGGTTTAACAATGGCGTTTAACACAGGGGTTCCTTAACGTTCGCTGGGATAGCGCACCATAACGAAGGCTCCTATCTGGATGCAAGTATATTCGACCAAAGATCAGCAAGTGCGCTCTCCAAAACCTCTCTACAGGGAGGATAGTATAAAGTTGTTGATAAAATCACCTAAAGAACATAAACGGGTAACTTTTTACCGTTTAAGAGGCAAATTTTACTTTCAAAAAGTCGCATTTACGATTAATGTAGCGGGGCTTCAGATAGGATGAAATCATGACTTGTGCCGAAGGACATTAAGGCTTTAAAAATAACTTTAATGTGTGGTGTATAAGTAGATGACGTTCCATGATCCAATGGCGATAGCCCAAGAAAAGATGACCAAAGTATGTCATTTTTTGGAGCTACACTCTCTACCGCCAACACCACTCAATTATCAAGTGGCCTATACCTTTATCAGTCGTAGCAACGAACCTCTCACCTCTCGTTTGGAGCGGGATCTGCGCAACAGCACTACTATCGATACGGTATATATAGAGCAGCTGTATTTCGAATTTATATACACTGAGCACCAAGAAGAACTCGCAGTACTGAAAGAAGTTGATAATGTCATTGATGAGCTATCTACATCCTCGGCGCGCGCTCAGCACAGTATTTCGCAATTTACACAAAATATTCGCAAATACACCAGCGAGTTAGATACTCAAGATATCGCCAAAAGTAAAAAAGTACTCGGTGAGTTTGCCAATCAAACTGAGCGTTTTCTCGAACAGCAACAGCGTTTTAAAAACGGCTTACAAAAAGCCAGAGCATCGCAAAACCAGCAGTACATTGCGCTCAATCGAATTCGAAAACAACGTTTGATCGACCCACATACAGGCTTGTATAAACGACACTATCTTAATCAAAAGACACAGCTTTGGTTAGATCAAGATAAAACCCTGTGCGCTATCTCTATTCAAGTAGATAACCTCAGCGATTTCACTGCTAGGTTTGGGGATATGATCGGTGAAACGGTATTGCAACGCGTCGCGAACAAAATCAAAAAATATGTGTTAGAAAGTGGCGTACCCGGGCGTACAGGTAAGCAAGAGTTCACCATTTTGCTTGCAGATATTGAACCCGAAACAGCCAAAGTCATTGCCGCTAAAATCCGCAAAGGTGTTGAAAAGCTAAAATTTATCAGCAATAAAGGCAATGTACAATTTCCAGAAGTTCAACTGGCGATAGGGATTGCAAAAAGACAAACTGAACGCGATTTTAATGAATTGGCAGGCCAAGCGTCGTACGCAGCTCAAAAGGCACATGCTTTGGGCCGTGACTGCTACATTTCAGGCGCCATCTAACCACCCTTTGCCTATAAAAATTTTGCGATTAGCTGCCACTATAAATTGCACCTAAGTGTCGCTATCAAGTACACTATACCCATCTAAACTGTGTCACCAAGGCCAACATGAAAGAAGAAAATCGCGATACCACACACTTTGGTTATAAAACTGTAGAGTCCAATCAAAAAGAGTCGCTGGTTGCAGATGTTTTTCACTCTGTCGCAGCTAAATACGACATCATGAATGACTTTTTATCGTTTGGAATACACCGTCTATGGAAACGTCAAACCATTGCTTGCTCTGGTGTACGCAAAGGTCATCGAGTGTTAGACCTTGCCGGTGGTACAGGTGATTTAACTGCCAAGTTTAGCCAATTAGTTGGCGATACAGGCCAAGTGATCCTGGGCGATATCAATGACTCAATGTTGAAAGTTGGCCGTGACAAACTGCGTGATCTAGGTTTAGTAAACAACATTGAATATGTGCAAATGAATGCTCAGGCGTTGCCTTTTCCAGATAACAGTCTTGACGTCATCACCATCGCATTCGGACTACGCAACGTAACAGATAAAGACGAAGCCCTGCGCTCGATGTATCGAGTACTAAAACCGGGTGGACGCCTGTTGGTTTTAGAGTTTTCAAAAACCGAAAGCGAAGCACTGTCAAAGCTGTATGATTTCTATTCATTCAACATACTGCCAAACGTTGGTAAGCTGGTCGCCAATGACAGCGAGTCTTACCGCTATTTGGCGGAATCAATCCGTATGCACCCGGACCAAGAAACCTTAAAAAGTATGATGGAAGATGCAGGTTTTGAACAAACCAGCTATCAAAACTTCACTGGCGGCATCGTTGCGCTGCATAGAGGGTTCAAATACTAAAGTTTAGTAAGGATAAGTTTATGTGGGTTTCTGTATTGACGGCTGTTGCCGAACAAGCTGTTAATCGTCTTTTAACGCTTGAACCAAATCTTGCCAGCGATCTGCAAAGTTCAGCGCATAAAGTACTCGCGTTGACGCTAACAGACTTAAACTTATCCTGTGCACTGCACTACAACGGCAAACATTGTTTTGTCTATGGTAATTACCACGACAGTGCAGACTGTCATATTACCACCTCTGTTGATTCTCTGGGTGAATTAAAGGACCCCAGCCAACTGACACGTTTGATCCGCTCCGGTAAGCTGGACTTAGAAGGCGACCTTCACCTTGCACAGTCCTACAGTAAAGCGTTTGCCAATCTAAACATCGATTGGGCAGAACACCTGTCTCGTTATCTTGGCGATGCCGGCGCCGAGCATTTGGTGAGTAGCGTCAAACAGTGCGCTAACAGCGCACAGCAACATTCAAAATCTTGGCAACAGGTGGTAACTCAGCTGTGTCAGGATGAATTGAATGTGACCGTCCACCCTTTGGAATTACAACAATTTAAAGCTCAAACCAGAGCGCTTTCATCGCAACTGGCTGCGCTTGAACAACGCATTAATGCACTAACTGACTGACTTTAAGGAGCTGGAATTGTCCATCGCTCGCCTATATCAAATTGGTAAAACATTTCTAAACTACGGCCTAGATGAACTGCTACCTCAGCAACTACAACCTTGGTATGCAAAGCTCCTTAGAAAAAGCGTATTTTGGCTGCCAAACAAGCACCAAGATAAGTCAGCAGGTGCGCGATTACGTCTAGCACTTCAAACTTTAGGACCAGTCTGGGTCAAGTTTGGCCAGATGCTGTCAACACGACGTGATCTGTTACCTCATGACATGGCCCAAGAGTTAGCGCAGTTGCAAGATAACGTAGAGCCTTTTGATGGTGGTGAAGCGCAAAAACTCATCGAGCAGGCGTTGGATCTAACCCATATCAGCAACTTGTTCGAACATTTCGAACAGCAACCACTGGCATCTGCATCCATTGCGCAAGTACACACAGCGCAGTTACAAACCGAACATGGTCTAAAGGATGTCGTGGTCAAAGTGATCCGCCCGGACATTGAGAAACAGATATTGGCCGACCTCTCATTAATGGAGCAATTTGCCAAAATTCTAGCTTGGCTGGTCAGTGAAGGACGCAGGCTTCGCCCTGTTGAAGTTGTCCGTGAATACCGTAAAACACTGTTGGACGAACTTGATTTAATGCGCGAAGGGGCTAATGCCATTCAACTTAGGCGCAACTTTGAAGGCTCGGAAGCACTTTACATTCCAGAAGTGTATAGTGAGTTTTCACGCCAAAACGTTTTAGTGATGGAGCGCATCTATGGAATTCCAGTATCTGATACCGATACTCTAGAAGCGCAAGGTACTGACATGAAGCTGCTCGCTGAACGCGGTGTAGAAGTCTTTTTTACCCAAGTTTTCCGCGATAGCTTTTTCCACGCCGATATGCACCCTGGCAATATTTTTGTCTCGTATGAACACCCGGACAACCCACAATATATTGGTATTGACTGCGGTATCGTCGGCACCTTAAATCGTGAAGATAAGCGCTACTTAGCTGAAAACTTCATTGCCTTTTTCAACCGTGACTACCGTCAGGTTGCCCAGCTGCATGTCGACTCAGGTTGGGTTCCCGCTGATACCTGCGTAGAAGAATTTGAGTTTGCCATTCGCACTGTGTGCGAGCCAATATTTAATAAACCACTTGCCGAAATTTCGTTTGGCCATGTGCTAGTTAATCTATTCAATACTGCAAGACGCTTTAATATGGAGGTTCAACCTCAATTAGTGCTACTGCAAAAAACGCTGTTATATGTTGAGGGGCTTGGCCGTCAGCTATACCCGCAACTAGATCTGTGGAAAACGGCCAAACCGTTTTTAGAGCATTGGGTTAAAGAGCAAGTTGGGCCAATGGCAGTCGCGAAAAAGTTGTACCAAAACTTGCCGTTTTGGGCTGAAAAAATGCCCGAGCTGCCAGATTTGATCTATCAAAACCTCAAGCGCCAACACCATCGCCCTCAAGTAGCTTCACCAAGCTTCAATAAACAAACAATGCAGAGCATTTTACTCGGCATGGCGGCGTCGACCTTTGCAATTATTGCCGGGCTCTGTTTTATCGCCGAACTTAACGGCGCAAGCCTTGGTAGTGCAGTGCTGGCAAGCTTGCTATTTATTTGCGCTTGGCGTAAAACAGGGTGATATTTTATACGCTAGGCGTATAATCAATTCAGTAAATACAAATAACACATAAATGGAGTCGTTATGGGATTAGGTGGAATCAGTATATGGCAATTGTTGATTGTCCTTGCAATCATTGTCTTGCTTTTTGGCACGAAAAAATTACGCGGTATGGGTGGGGATCTCGGTAACGCAGTAAAAGGCTTTAAAAAGGCAATGTCTGATGAAGACAATAAAGAAGCGGATAAACCCAAAGACGCGATTCAAAGCCAAGCACAAACTAAATCTGCTAGCACCGAAACAGATAAAGAAAAGGTATAATTTACATGGGCATGTGGGAGCTCGTCGTCATTTTGATTGTCGGTTTAGTGGTGCTGGGGCCGGAACGCTTACCCGTGGCCATTCGAACAGTCAGTCGCTGGATACGTACCGTAAAATCAGTCGCTAACTCAGTAAAAGCTGAGGTAAATGAAGAACTCAGAGTTCATGAACTTCATGCCAATTTGAAAAAAGCTGAGCAACAAAACATGAATGACTTAGCGCCGGAGTTACAGGAGTCCGTTGACGAACTCAAAAAGGCGGCAGAGTCTGTGCGCCACAGTTATCAAAGTGACTCCACAACACAAACATCGAAAAAAGACTAGCCCCGTCAGAAGTAACAGGAATCACCATGTCAGAATCGGAGAACAGTGGTTTTATAGGTCACCTCATTGAACTGAGAGACCGAATTATCAAAGCCCTGCTTAGCGTATTGGTTATCTTTTTATCTTTGGTTTATTTTGCCAATGATATCTATGCTTTTGTTGCCAACCCTCTGGTATTAAGCCTGCCAGAGAACGCCACAATGATAGCAACTGACGTGACAGCGCCGTTTTTTGCCCCTTTCAAACTCACTTTGTTTGTCTCTTTGTTTTTGGCGATACCCTTTATTTTGCATCAAGTCTGGGGCTTTTTAGCACCGGGGTTGTACCAGCATGAAAAGCGCATGTTAATGCCGATACTGCTCTCCAGTATTGTGCTTTTTTATGCGGGAATTGCATTCTGTTACTTCGTTGTTATGCCAATTATTTTAGGCTTTTTTACCGCCGTTGGCCCAACAATGATGACACTGTCCCCAGATATTAGTAGCTATCTCGCTTTTATTCTGAAACTCTTTTTTGCTTTTGGCATTGCATTTGAAATTCCGGTCGCCATCATGTTGCTATGTTGGAGCGGTGTAACAACAACCCAAAGCTTAAGAGATAAACGCCCTTATATTGTCGTCGGCGTATTTGTCGTGGCCATGTTTTTGACACCGCCAGATGTACTGTCACAAACCTTACTTGCCGTGCCAATGCTATTATTATTTGAAATGGGCATTATACTCGCTGGTGTATACAGCAAAAAATCTCAGCAACAGGAAATGAATAATGAATAATTGGTTTGCCTTAATGACCTTGTGTGCGTCTATTGCAGCGCATGCCCATGAGACGATTGATGCAAACCTAACAGCTTGCCAAAATATTCAGCAAGATCAACAGCGACTGCAATGCTATGATCAATTTATGAATCAATATCAGAGCAAACAAGTTGTAAAAAATAACCAGGCGAACACCGCGTTACCACACCAACACAACGCAGTCGAACAAACGAATTCTACCCAGCCAGAGCGCTTTGGTTTAGAAAATAAAATCACACAGCAAAAAGACTACGTAGACAACATCACTGCAAAAGTTACCCAAGTGAACAAATCAGCACATGGAGTACGCACATTTGAATTGTCAAACCAACAAGTTTGGAAACAAATCGGCAGCGATGCGTTTTTTGCGAAACAAGGTGACTCTGTCACCATCAAACGAGGCTCGTTTAGCTCCTTTCTAATGAGTAAATCGGGTTCTAGCCGGACAATTCGCGTAAAAAGAATAAAATAAATGCACACAATGATCGACGCAGGGGTCAATTTAACCAGTGCGCAATTTGATAAAGATCGCGCCGACGTCATTCAAAGAGCCAAAGACGCAAAAATCAATAACATGCTCTTAATTGGCTGTGATTTGATCACTAGCCACGAAAGTCTCGACTTGGCAAAAACTCACCAATTTGTGAGTACGGCGGGGATCCATCCACACGATGCGAAAGACGCGCCGGAAGATTATATTGCACAAATAACCCAGCTTGCACGTGCACCACAGGTAGTAGCCATTGGCGAATGTGGCCTCGACTTTAATCGTGACTTTTCACCACGTGACCAACAAGAAAAGATCTGTCGAGCCCAATTGGCGCTTGCACAGCAATTGAACATGCCAGCATACCTTCATGAGCGCGATGCCTATGAGCGCATGCGCGCTTTGCTCTTGGAGCATCGCATCAAAGGGGTGCTGCACTGTTTTACAGGAGATCGCCAAGCACTGAAGTTTTATCTCGATTATGGCTTGATGATCGGTGTGACGGGATGGGTATGCGACGAAAGACGAGGCCAGCAATTGCGCGAATTGATTCAATATATTCCCAGTGATAGGCTGTTAATTGAAACTGATGCCCCGTATTTATTACCACGTACGCTGTCGCCTAAACCCAAATCTAGACGCAATGAGCCAGCTTATTTACACGCTGTTGCCGAGCAAATCGCCTTACTAAAAAACACCGATGTCGATACCATTGCAGCCCATAGCCGTGATAACTTCAATGCGCTGTTTATGGCGCAAAAACAGAGTACTGTATGATGAAGGTATGGTTGCTGCTAGTTCTTCTTTTGAACGTTTATCAGGCGTTTGCCAGCATCGAGTTTAACCCTGAGGCACAAGCAAACACCTACAAGCTCCATGCTCAATTTATGCATGAAGCCTCAATGCCTTTCAGCTACACAGTAACCACGATTGACAATATTCAAGACTTACTCAACAGCCGCCCTAAATGGCAATATCATGATTCTGGGGCGCTTAACTTAGGCGAAGTTGAACAACAAGTATGGCTCAAAGTAGTTCTTCGAAATGATAGCCTTATAGAATTACCACTGCTGCTCAGCGTGAATAATAATCTACTGGACAATATCACGGCTTATATCATGCAGCCGAACCATGCCATATTGACGCTAGATCTGGGTGACAGCAGGCCCTTGATGCAACGTCCAATTAAGCACGAAGCACAATTGATCCCCCTTGAGCTCCTCGGCAAGCGCCAGACAACGCTCTACCTCAAAGTCAAACACCATGGCGCCCTCAATATCCCACTCAGTTTGTGGCACCCGGTGGAATACTTAAAGTATAAAAGTAAGTTTAATCTTATTTATGGTATTTTAGCTGGTTTCTTGCTGGCAATGATCGCGACAAACTTTACCATGTACAGCTTTACACGCCGCAAGTACTTCCTTCACGGTACTTTATTGCTGTCTAGTGTATGGCTGTTGCTAGTGCATTTGTATGGCTTTGGCTATAGGTACCTGTATGCAGACTGGCAATGGATGCAACAATACGGACAAAGCATTCTAGTTCTCCTGTCAACGTTAGCGATTATTCCAATTTTACGCAGCCGAATATTGCCGATTAGCACAGCTCCCAATGTAGATAGCTGGTTAAAATACCTGCTTGCGGGTGGCCTTGTTATCACTTTGTTGTGCACATTTTTACCCATCACCATGGCACTTAAAGTGGCTTATGCCTTTGCCATCACCTCGGTAGTATACTTTTTTGTGATCACCATCAAGTCGCCGTTACAAAAACTCAGTCAAAGAATACCTGCGCTAACTGTATACCTAAGTTTGATGATATCTTTATGCTATCAATTTGGTTTTGAGCTCGGACTCCTTTCGGGCGCTTTGCTTGAACGTCCAGTAACCTATGTGTGTTCGCTATTTGTGTGTATCTATATTAGTTATGCACTGGCCAAACAGTACATTTTCGAACGTGAAAGCCATATCAAACAACAAGAGCAGAAATTGGCTAAAACACGTGCAGAAGATGCGCTTCTTAAAGAAAAACTGATGATCCATGAACAGGCACAACAAGACCTAGAAAGCAGTATTGATGAGCGCACATTTGAGCTGCAAGTCACACTGCGTGAATTAGAAGAAAAAAATCGAGAACTTGAGCGGCTCAATATGGAAGATCCATTAACCAAAGTGAAAAACCGCCGTTATTTCGATAAACGCCTAATGATGGAAGTCAGGCGCTCTCGCCGAGAACAAACCACCTTAAGTGTGATTATGCTCGATATTGATCACTTTAAGCGAGTCAACGATGTATACGGTCACTTAGCTGGGGATCAAACCATTTGTGCTTTTGCCAATACCATTCAACAACATTTGAAACGACCTCATGATGAAGTCTTTCGTTATGGCGGTGAAGAGTTTGTGATTTTATTACCTAATACTGATGCAACTGGCGCACAGGAGCTTGCTGAAAAAATTCGTCAAGCAACGGCAACTTGCACGGTCAATATCGCGGATCAAAGCATTCAGTTCACAGCCAGCGCTGGTCTTTACAGCGCCATCGCACAAGATACACAAAACCCGACCCTATTCACTGATTTCGCTGACAAAGCACTTTATGAAGCTAAACAACAAGGGCGCAATCAGGTTTGTATTTATCAACATAAGCAGGAGACTTAATGTGGCTCAATCAGGACTAGATCTATTTCCTTACACACGTATGCGACGTATGCGTCGTGACGGCTTCTCTCGCCGTTTAATGTGTGAAAACACTTTAACCGTTGCCGATCTAATTTATCCTGTCTTCGTCTTAGAAGGGAAAAACCGCCGTGAAGCCATTCCCTCAATGCCGGGGATCGAGCGTTTGTCCATCGATTTACTCGTAGAAGAAGCAATACAGCTTCACACATTAGGCGTGCCAGCTATCGCTATCTTTCCAGTTACACCAGCGGATAAGAAATCTCTCATGGCGGAAGAGGCATATAACCCTGAAGGCCTCGCACAGCGCACTATTCAAGCACTCAAGGCTGCCTGTCCTGAACTAGGTGTGATCACTGATGTAGCACTAGATCCATTCACAGTTCATGGCCAAGACGGCATCATAGATGACAGTGGGTATGTAATAAATGATGTCACGACTGAAATCTTAATTAAGCAAGCGCTTTCTCATGCAGAAGCTGGAGCGGATGTTGTGGCACCGTCAGACATGATGGATGGTCGTATCGGAGCCATCCGCGACGCCCTAGAAGAAGCTGGTCATATTCATACACGTATCATGGCCTACTCAGCTAAGTATGCGTCAAGTTACTACGGCCCATTCAGAGATGCGGTTGGTTCAGCAGGCAATTTGAAAGGCGCTGACAAAAAAACCTATCAAATGGATCCTGCAAACTCGGATGAAGCACTGCGTGAAGTTGCGCTAGATCTGCAAGAAGGTGCTGACATGGTGATGGTAAAACCAGGTATGCCCTATCTCGACGTAGTCAGAAGAGTGAAAGACGAATTTGGTGTACCAACATTTGCCTATCAAGTCAGTGGTGAGTATGCAATGCATAAGGCGGCCATTGACAATGGTTGGCTCGCAGAAAAACCTGTCGTCATGGAATCTCTTTTAGCATTTAAGCGCGCTGGTGCTGATGGTATTTTGACCTACTTTGCCAAACAAGTCGCGATCTGGCTCAATGAATAATTAAAAATTAAAGAATATTTTATAAAGGAGCAATAAATTGCTCCTTTTTTTTATCTTGATTATTAACATTTATTCATTAATGTGTAACATACTCCCCGTAAGCTGTCGGCCCCTTTTGGGCCTAAATACACTACACGGGACAACTATGATAAAAACAAAACTAACACCACTGGCGATGCTAATCGCTGCAACAACCGCATCTGCGCAAGCTCAAGTCATTATTTCAGAGTATATTGAGGGTAGCTCGAATAATAAGGCGATAGAGCTATACAACACATCTGATGAAACGATTTCTCTGTCAGACTACACCTTGAGTTACTACTCTAACGGCAATACCAGTGCATCTAACAATATCTCTTTGAGTGGTTCAATCGCAGCCAAAGGTACTTTTGTCATTGCCAATAGCAATGCCGTGGCGCTAATCAAAGATAAAGCCGATTTAGATGTCGGCGGTAGCTGGTTTAATGGTGATGATGCGGTCGTACTGCATAAAGGAGATGCCATTGTTGACAGTTTCGGTCAATTGGGCACAGATCCAGGCTCCAACTGGGAGGGCGGCGGTGTAATTACAAAAGATAAAACACTGCGTCGTAAATCTGAAATCACGACCGGCCGAAATACCGCTGACGCTGCTTTTGACCCGAGTGAACAATGGTTACAATTCGACAAAGACGACTTTTCTGGGTTAGGAGTGCACGGCCAGAGCAGTACAGACGACGGTGGTGAAGAACCAATCGAGCCGCCAGCAGAGCCTTTAGTGTGCGGCGATCCGATCACCACAATTAACGCGATTCAGGGTAGCGGTGAAATTAGCCCGCTTAAAGATCAAGTCGTTACCTTAGAGGGCGTTGTAACTGCTGATTTGCAAGCAGACAACCAGCTTAAGGGGTTCTTTGTACAGTCTCTATCTGCTCATATGGATACCGACCCAAGCACGTCTGAAGGTCTATTTATTTACGATGCAAATTCAGACGTAAACGTTGGTGATACCGTACGTGTTAAAGGCACAGTTCAGGAGTTCTACAATTCAACACAACTGGGCAATATAGAGCAAGTTGAAATCTGTGGTAGTGCTGAATTCAAAGCAACCCAACTGACACTACCGGTCAGTGATCTCAGTGATTTTGAAGCAATTGAAGGCATGTTAGTTACCATCAACCAGCCGCTTTATGTTACAGATAATTATGGCCTTTCTCGCTACGGCGAACTAGGCCTTGCGTCTGAAAGACTGTATCAAAGCACCCAAGTTGCTGAGCCAGGTGAAGCCGCCAATGCAGTAGAAGCCGCCAACAAATTAAAAGCAATCACGCTTGATGACGGCTCCACAACGCAAAACCCAGAAACAGTTCCTTACCCTAGCACAGGCTTTGATGCATATAACACACTGCGTTTAGGTGACAGTACGAACAGCGTAACCGGTGTCGTAGCATACAGCTTTAGCAAATATCGTATTCACCCAACTACAGCGCCCGAGTTCGTCAATACCAATCCGCGCACTGATGCGCCTGAGCTAAGTGAAGAAGGCGATCTACGTATTGCAAGTTTCAATGTCTTAAATTACTTCAATGGTGATGGCCAAGGTGGTGGCTTCCCAACACCGCGTGGCGCAGACAACGAGGCAGAGCTACAGCGCCAACAAGCTAAACTGGTATCGGCAATCACAGCATTAGATGCTGACGTACTCGGTTTAATGGAAGTAGAAAATGACGGCTTTGGCGAACTCAGCGCAATTGCATCTTTGGTCAATGCACTCAATGCAGCAGACACCAGCAAACAATATGCATTTGTGAATTTCAATACAGACCAGATTGGGACAGATGCCATCACTTCAGCCATTATTTATCGTGCAGATAAAGTGGCAGAAGCAGGCGTTGCAAGCTTTACCACAGCAGAGCCGTTCGACTATGGGAACCGTCCACCAATTGCCCAAAGTTTCCGCGCTATCAGCACAGGTGAAGAGTTTACTTTTGCGGTAGGTCACCTTCGCTCCAAAGGAAGCTGTAGTAAGGCTGAGGGGCTAGATAAAGACCAAAATGATGGTCAAGGTTGCTGGAACGCGACACGCACACAAGCTGCAGCTCTTTTTACTGAGTGGTTAAACAGCAAGCCGACAGGCAACCAAGATGCAGATATCCTACTCGTTGGTGATATGAATGCCTATGCGAAAGAAGACCCAATCTCTGAGTTTGCTACCCAAGGCTTGCACAATGTGATCCACCATATTGATGGCAATACACACAGCTACTCATATAGCTACGGCGCTCGTATCGGGAGCTTAGACCATGCTCTGGCAAGTCAATCTCTACTAGATAAAGTGACTGATGCAACAGATTGGCATATCAGTGCGGATGAGCCTATCGCGCTCGATTACAATACGGAATTCAAATCAGAGCATCATGTTGCCGCCTTATATGCTGAGCACATGTATCGTGCATCAGATCACGATCCAGTGATTGTTGAGTTTAAAACTCAAGCACCAATACCACCAGTGAACCCGGTTCCAGAGATCACAACAGGCCAAAGCTTTTCAGTCAAAGAAGACACGCCAATCAACTCTGTGATCGGCATACTTGACTTTATTGATAGAGATGCAGAAGAGACACCCGTTGAGAAATTCATTGTTTCCGGCAGTACTGCGGTGCGAATTAATGCCAATGGACAGATCGTTACCACAGGTGAACTCGATTATGAATTTGATAATCGTCTAAATTTACTTGTTCAAGCACAGGACTCTGCAGGGAACCTTTCTGAACAAGTTGAAGTTATTATTCATATTGAAAATGTCGATGACACCGATGAAGAGCAAAGTGGTAGCTTTGGCTGGTTAAGCCTACTCGCGCTTCCTTTCGCTTTCAGACGTCGTACACATAAATAGCATGCAATAAAAAAGCGCCTTACGGCGCTTTTTTATTAAGCTTTAACTTCTGAGAGCGACGCACCGACAAGTGCACAACCAAACTGCTTCGCAGCTCTTTGCACCTCATCTTGATCCGCCATCCAATATGGAAAATAAGTTTGCTTATTTGACTTTAACTGCACCGTGAGTATGTATGAACCAGCTATTTTAGTGACTTTTAACGCTTTAATATCATCGGAATGCAAATAACATGTTTTAGAAAAAATCCGATAACTAAAACCTGCCTTATCAATGTGAACGTATTTTTTCCCAAAGATAACACTAACCACTGACAGCATAGTTGCAATACTACCGACACCACCGATCAGTTTTGCCATCATTGCGAGCTCAAACTTCAAAAACATTACGTACAGTAGAACAAACACCAGCAACTGTAATGAATACACGTACCAGTTGATTTGCAAGTTGATTGTTTTCATGAGTACCTCCAAATTTTACTCAATTCACTCACCGAAAGACTACAAGCCGCACATGATAAATACGCCATGTCCCTAAATCAAGTTCGCTTGATAGTTTTTTTCAACAATACGGTGTTAATTTAAACAGCAGAATTATGCTTGATATGTTTGAACAGAAAAATAAGTCAACTTAACCTATTGATAAATAGTTTTACTTAATAATAAAGATGTATCTTTTAAATTGGATTGAATCCAAAAGGATTGGAATTATCCCTTGACAATTATTTACATTTTACAAATAAATAAATTCATTAAATGAGGTTTGAAAGTACCAAATGAACCAATTTACTAAGTAGGTTGATAAAGAGGTGATATAAAAAAACCGCCCTAAGGCGGTTTTTATAAAAAGAAAGTAATGGGCTAATTACTTAGCAGCTTTCTTTTCTTTCTCTGCAGCGATTACCGCGTCAGCAACGTTTTGCGGACATGGTGCATAGTGAGAGAATTCCATTGAGAACTGACCACGACCAGACGTGATAGTACGTAGGTGACCAATGTATCCGAACATTTCAGATAGAGGTACTTCACCCTTGATACGAACGCCCATTGCGCCAGCTTCTTGGTCTTTGATCATACCACGACGACGGTTAAGGTCACCGATTACGTCACCTACGTTGTCATCTGGCGTGAACACGTCAACTTTCATGATTGGCTCAAGAAGTTGTGCACCCGCTTTAGGGATAGACTGACGGAAAGCGCCTTTAGCAGCGATTTCGAAAGCGATTGCTGATGAGTCAACTGCGTGGAAACCACCGTCGAATAGCTCAACTTCAACGTCTAGTACAGGGAAGCCAGCTAGAACACCTTCTTCCATCATTGACGCGAAGCCTTTCTCAACTGCAGGCCAGAATTCTTTAGGTACGTTACCACCAACAACTGAAGATGAGAACGTGAAACCAGAACCAACTTCACCTGGCTTGATGCGGTAGTCGATCTTACCGAACTGACCAGAACCACCAGACTGCTTCTTGTGCGTGTAGCTGTCTTCAACTTCTTGCGTGATAGTTTCACGGTAAGCAACCTGAGGCTGACCAACAACTAGCTCAACGCCGTAAGTACGCTTAAGGATGTCTACCTTGATGTCTAGGTGAAGCTCACCCATACCTTTAAGGATAGTTTCACCTGAATCTTCATCAGTCTCAACCTGGAATGACGGATCTTCTGCAACCATCTTACCGATAGCGATACCCATCTTCTCGTTACCACCTTTATCTTTAGGTGCAACAGCGATAGAGATTACCGGATCAGGGAAGATCATCGCTTCTAGAGTACATTCGTGCTTAGGATCACATAGCGTGTGACCAGTTTGAACGTTCTTCATACCTACAACTGCGATGATGTCACCAGCTTGTGCTTCAGTAAGTTCGTTACGCTCGTCTGCTTGCATCTCAACCATACGGCCGATACGCTCAGTTTTACCAGTTGCAGAGTTAAGGATCGTGTCACCTTTCTTCATGCGACCAGCGTAGATACGGATGAACGTAAGTGCACCGAAACGGTCGTCCATGATTTTGAACGCAAGCGCTTTAAGTGGCTCTTCTGCGTCAACTGTCGCAACGTCACCAGTAGGCTCACCAGTTTCAGGATCAGTTAGAGGCTGAGGATCAACTTCTGTTGGAGAAGGTAGGTAATCAACAACTGCGTCTAGTACTAGCTGCATACCTTTGTTTTTGAATGCAGAACCACAGAAAGTTGGGAAGAAAGCAAGGTCACGTGTACCTTTACGGATACAAGCTTTGATTTGCTCTAGTGAAGGAGTTTCACCTTCCATGTATGCTTCCATTAGGTCGTCGTCTTGCTCAACAGCAGACTCAACTAGCATCTCATGGTACTCTTCAACTTTCTCAACCATGTCAGCTGGAACGTCAGTGATTTCGTAGTTTTCTGGAAGGCCAGTCTCGTCCCAGATGTATGCTTTTTTCGTTAGTACGTCAACAACACCTGTGAACTGATCTTCGATACCGATAGGAAGAGTCATAACTAGTGGGTTTGCGCCAAGTACCTTCTCTACTTGACCTACTACGCGGTAGAAGTCAGCACCCATACGGTCTAGTTTGTTTACGAAGATACAACGTGCAACTTCTGATTCGTTCGCATAACGCCAGTTAGTTTCTGACTGAGGCTCAACACCACCAGAACCACAGAATACACCGATACCGCCGTCAAGAACTTTAAGTGAACGGTATACTTCAACTGTGAAGTCAACGTGTCCAGGAGTATCGATAACGTTTAAACGGTGGCCTTTCCACTCACAAGTAACAGCTGCTGACTGGATAGTAATACCACGCTCTGCTTCCTGTTCCATGAAGTCAGTAGTTGACTCACCATCGTGTACTTCACCAGTTTTGTGAATCTTACCAGTAAGCTTAAGAATACGCTCAGTGGTAGTAGTTTTACCCGCATCAACGTGCGCGAAAATACCAATGTTTCTGTATTTCGATAAATCTGCCATTGTTTTACTCTATTTAAAGTAGAAAAATTATTCGGCGGGAGTATATCACCTCTTTAGGCGAACATCATCCTTGAAGTCGATTAAAATGCAGCCAATTTGCAATTAAAACGCATTCGCTGCGATATTGCATTGTTGAACTGCATTAAATAAGCCGTGTTTGAGCTTAATCACCGTCAATAATATCGCCAACACTGCCTAACACAGAGCCTTCACCCTGCCTGCTGCCGCCATGTTTTGGCGCATGTTCAAGTACACGATCCGCCAACCTCGAGAATGGTAAACTTTGGATCCAAACAGTGCCATGACCACGCAAAGTTGCCAAAAAGAGGCCTTCTCCTCCAAAGAACATACTTTTTAGACCTTTGACACGCTCGATATCAAACTCTATGCCTTCACTAAAACCAACCACACAGCCTGTGTCCACTCTGAGGGTTTCTCCGTTGAGCTGCTTTTCTACAACGGTGCCACCGGCGTGGGCAAATGCCATTCCGTCACCTTGTAAGTGCTCCAAAATAAACCCTTCACCACCAAAAAAACCGGCGCCGAGTTTGCGCTGAAATGCAATATCAACTTTGGTCCCCAGTGCCGCACATAAAAATGAATCTTTTTGCAAGTAAACTGACTGACCTAACGTCGCCATATCTAACGCCAAGATAGAGCCTGGAAAAGGCGCTGCAAAAGCCACGCGTTTTTTGCCACTGCCTTCATTGGTGAAATGCGTCATAAATAGCGACTCACCACTTATTAAACGCTTGCCTGCACTAAATAACTTCCCCATAAACCCTTGGTCGACATCCGAGCCATCACCCATTTTAGCCTCAAAGCTAATGCCATCTTGCATATAGTTCATGGCGCCAGCTTCCGCTATCACCGTTTCATTTGGATCGAGCTCCACTTCAACCATTTGCATAGATTCGCCAATGATTTCGTAATCAATTTCATGACAATGCATATTTTTCTCCTTTTATGTGCTCTGTTTGCTGATATGACTCAGCCCTTGTGTTTGTCAAAGTTAGTACAACGCAATGAATTTTGCATGACAACCGTTAAGCTAACGTACTACCTTGCGATTAAAACCAAATGAACAATCCAAGTATCAAGGCCACGCCCAATAAAGGAACACATACTGTTAAAACAGCTAATGGCCAATAGGCGTCCTGATGCTTTTCGCCACAAATCGCGCGGACTGTTGTCACAACGTAGCCATTGTGCGGTAAGGTATCCAAAGCTCCGGAACTAATTGCCACCACCCGGTGCAATTGATTTTCGTCTACACCCAGATCCAGATAGTGTGGCGCGACCAGCGGTAATGCAATTGCTTGCCCACCAGATGCTGAACCGGTCAGTGCGGCAATTACACTGATCGCAATGGCGGCGCCAAGCAGCTCATTGCCAGGAATAGAAGTCATCAAAGCAACGGCTTCTTGAAATGCTGGGGTGCCCTTGGCCACTGCGCCGAAACCCACCACAGCAGCGGTATTGCCAATCGCCACTAGCGCCCCCGTGGTCCCCAAATTAATGGCTTTAGAGATGTCTTTAAAATATCTAAAATTCACTGCCAAGATCGTCAAAACACCGCCAAGTAATGCCACAATCAACGCACTTTGCTGTAATTTCTCATGCAGAAAAAATGACAAAGCCAGTACCACAAACAGCGGTAAAAGACCGGTGATTGGATGAGGAAGGTGACGGCTGTCTTCGATGGGGTCATCGTGCCTTGCGACAAATTGCTCACCATTTGCCACTGCTTTTTTAATCATTTTAACGAGTAAAAAGTAACCCAAAACTGCCATAAAAACTGCGACAACCAAGCTCTCCTGCCAGGCCGCATAAGGGGAGGTCCCTAAATACTTAATCGGGATCCAATTTTGTATTTCGGGCGACCCCGCGGAGGTCATTGTAAAAGTGACCGAACCAAATGCCAGTACAGCAGGAATAAACCGCCGGGGTAAGTTTGCATCTTTAAATAAGCTCAGTGCCATTGGATACACGGAGAAGGCCACAATAAATACGCTAACACCACCATAGGTAAGCAGTGCACAGGCCAGCACTATCGCAAAAACGGCATGTTTCATACCTATTTTGTCAGTGATGTAACGCGCTATGGCGTCTGCTGCCCCTGTGTCCTCCATAAATTTACCGAACAGTGACCCCAGTAAAAACATAAAAAACCAAGCTTGAATAAAACCGCCAAACCCCGCCATATATAAGGAAACAAAATTGCCTCCCTCAGCACCATTAAACAGCGCAATATTACTGCTAAGCGCCACCAGCACAGCACACAAAGGCGCCGTAATAAACAGGTTCATTCCCCGTAATGTCAGCCAGATCAGCGCACCTAATGCAAAGATCAACCCCAAAGTACTGACCATGAAACCACCTCTTTTGTTATTTTTATGTAACTTTTATACCTCGTTCTATAGATAAAATACAGCATAGTTAGGTTGCTAAACTCTATGGCGCTGTATTGAAAAATGTACTCTGAGTCACACAGTCTGGATTGAGATATTCGTTTTTGAGCCGCTCTATTCAGAAAAGCCCGCTAATATTCGTACACAAAAAGCAAGATAGTATGTAAGTAGTCCAAATTACGTATATCACCTCCTTGTAAAAAGAGCGATTGCGTAGCTCCACTTTTCAACACATATCCATGCACATTATACCAATGGGCAATATGCCATCTGACACATGCGTTGATAACACAAAAAATAAATGAGAATTATTTGCAAATAAGTATTGACACCAAGTCAAATGTTATTGATAATCAATCTCAACAAAGTAAGTGACGGTTTATTTTGTTGAAGTACTCTAATTTTGTTTCTCGACCCTGAAACACGTTGAGCGAACGTAACACGCTAGGTAATAACGCGTTGCTTTACGCCCCTAAAGCAACCTGTAAAGACCGACTATTTTACTTGCTACATTGCTCATATCAGTGACGGTAGATATGAACACAAAAAGCCCGCTTGACCCGCGGGCTTTTCTATATTCAGAGCAAGATCAACACACCACTCTATTACCCAACACTATTGAGCATTACATAATCTCACCTGCTCGTATTTACAGCACTGACCAAGGTTTTCAGCCACCAAGATCTAAATGAGAATTATTTTCAAAATAATATTGACATAGATCAAAATACAATTGATAATCAATCTCAACAAAACGAGTAGACGGCTCATTTTGTTAAGTACGCTAAATTGTTTCAAGACCCTGAAACACGTGGTGCACACGTAAAATGCATAGGTTGCATGTGCTTTACCTTAACGCCCCTTAAGTAAAGCACACTCAACCCACTTACTATTTTACTTGCTACATTGCTCATATCGGTGACGGTAGATATGATCAAAAAAGGCCCGCGATTGCGGGCTTTTTTATTACTTGCCATTCTTATCAGTTGTTAACCACTCAATATAAATGCCACACTACAAGGCCTGCTTTACCGAAAGCCACATCACTTCCAACGACGCACAAAGTACACCCCAAATTCAGCCCCAAAAATACAAATGAGAATTATTTTCAAATATGTATTGACACCGGTCCAAATCTAATTGATAATCAATCTCAACAAAGCGAACAACCTCTCACTTTGTTGACGTACTCAGATTTTGTTTCTCGACCCCGAAAAACACGTGTGGCGCACGTAAACAGCCACAGGTTGTCAGTGATGAGCATTAACGCCCCTTAACGTGAGTCACTAACAACCAACTTACTATTTTACTTGCTACATTGCTCATATCGGTGACGGTAGATATGAACCTAAAAGGCCCTTACAGGGCCTTTTTTATTACAGGCAAAAAACAGCTGTAATCTAGTGTAATGGAATGGTTTCACCCTGACTGCTACAGTCTCGACCTCTTTGTTCCAATATCTAGTGCAATGACTAACACACGATACCGATATAACTGCATATTGACGGTGCTTTTATTAGCCGGATTCATATTTACCAGCTGGTTTAGTTTACTCATTGCCAAACAATCACTGTTTCGCGGTATTGAAAATGACGCACTGCCATTGACCAGTCACCTGATCCACACCGATCTGCAAAAACAGTTGCAAGCTCCGATCATTATCTCCTCTCAAATGGCCAACAATACTTTTTTGCACACCTGGTTAGCTGAACCTGATAAAAAACCGGACGTTTTATTTCAGTATTTACGCCAAACACGCAGTGATTTTAATGCGGTAACCAGCTTTTTAGTTACCAGTGATGACAAAACCTACTACCGCTATGATGGTAAATACACCACACTTGATACACGAGATGAGTGGTACCAAGAAACCATGGACAACGCAGCACCTTACACCCTCAATGTTGACTTAGACCCAAGAGACGACCACCAGGCGACAATATTCGTGAACCACAAAATTATGGTCGACAAGAAAGTGAAGGGGATCACAGGTGTTGGCATCAAGCTTGACCATTTAAAGCGTTTAATCGATAAATATCAGCATACTTACGATAGAAAAATCTATTTTATCGATCACAAAGGCCGCCTATTGTTTTATAACGACACAACCTTTACCCACTACTCCCTCGCTGATAAGTTTGGTCACCACGGCGCTAAGTTGTTGGACAATAAAAACTATAAATTACGTCTAGAACAAGAAAACACGACGCTATTTATTAATTCTCGCTATTTGGAGCATTTCGGCTGGTATCTCATTGTCGAACAATCACTGGATCAGGATAATTCCGTCTCAGAAAGCCTATATATCAACTTGCTGATGGGCATAGTCATAACCAGCGTCATTTTATTTAGTGCTCAACTCACTTTTAATCATTACCAAAAACGCCTTGAAAAAATGGCGACCTACGACAAGCTGACGAGTACTTACAACCGCCAAGCTTTTGAGCCAAAGCTGCAACTTGAATTACAAAAAGCGCGTAACCAGTTTTCACCCCTAGTGATGATGATGCTGGATATTGATCACTTTAAACAGGTCAATGACCGCCATGGACACCTTGTCGGAGACAAAGTACTGGAGCACGTTGCACATATCTGTAAAACAGTTGTAGGTGAACGAGGTACGGTATGTCGTTGGGGTGGAGAGGAGTTTGTTGTCTTATTACCAAAAACAGATTTAGCTCAAGGACGCGAAGTCGGCGATGCCATCCATCAGGAGCTCAAAGTGAGCCACTGTGAAGTCAAGGTCACCGCCAGTATCGGCATTGCACAATATCATATTGACGAATCAGAAGATGGTCTGCTCAAACGCGCTGATGCCGCTTTGTATCAGGCAAAAAGCACTGGACGAAATCGCTCAGTGCTGGCTGAAGCCGCTTAATTAGCGGCGGTTTTTTCTCGCGCGCGCGCGGCGCTGACGCTTCTCTTCTTCGCGAGCCGCTTTTTTAGCTTCAGCTGCGGCGCGGATCTCAGCGACCATCTGTTCTTCTTCTTCACGCATTTGCGGCGTTTCCATCGTCACATGGCCAAGCACCGCATCACGCAACTCATTGATGAGGATCTCTGACATTTTATGGGTGTCCACCTGATTACCACCGCGAATACAGCCGCGTTTACGCCCGGCCATTTCAATGAATGTCCAGTCGCAGTCTGGCAGCTCATCTATTTTATAGCGGCTCTTTAATAATTCAGGGTATGCATTAAGTAGATACTCAGCGGTATAACTCGCCACTTCTTCATAGTTAATGGCGGTATCACGAATAGCACCCGTTGCGGCTAGGCGATAGCCCGAGTTTTCGTTTTCTACTTTTGGCCACAACATGCCCGGTGTGTCATACAGCATAATACCGTCTTCTAAGCGAATACGTTGCTGCGCCTTGGTTACCGCCGGCTCATTACCTGTTTTTGCCACAATGCGGCCAGCTAATATATTGATAAGTGTTGATTTGCCAACATTAGGAATACCCATGATCATGGCTTTTAACTGCTTATCTTGACCCACCTTATGTGGCGCCAACTTTTTACACAGTGCATTAATGCGATGTACTTCAGCCGCTTTGTCATGACCAAATGATAAGGTTTTCACCCCATCCTCTTGCTCAAAATAAGCCATCCAAGCTTTAGTCATCTCGGGATCTGCTAAGTCCGCTTTGTTTAAGATTTTGATGACCGGCTTGTCACCGCGTAATTGCGCAACCATTGGGTTTTCACTGCTATACGGAATACGCGCATCAAGTACTTCAATAATGACATCCATTTGCGGCATGATCTCTTTGATCTCATTGCGCGCCTTATTCATATGTCCAGGAAACCATTGGATGGCCATAAAAATCTCTCCAAAACTAAAATCTGTGACTATTTTAACGTAAAACGCACCAGATAGATAAATCTTGATATACTGGGCCTTTAAAAACTCTCAGCATATTAACATGGCCCTAAAATCTACAATTCTAAAAGCACACCTAAATATCAGTGATATGGATAGGCATGTCTATACCGATAAGTCACTAACTTTGGCACAGCATCCCTCTGAAAATGAACAGCGATTGATGGTGCGTTTGCTTGCCTATATTTTGCAGTACACCGAAGAGTTGAGCTTTACCAAGGGGCTGTGTGTAGATGATGAGCCTGCGGCATGGCAGAAAAACCTGACCGATGATATTGAGCTGTGGATTGATGTTGGTTTACCTGATGAGAAGCGGCTTAAAAAAGCGGCTGTGCGTTCACAGCAAGTGGTGCTATACACTTATGGCGAGAATACCCAAGAGATTTGGTGGAAGAAAAATCAATCAGCTGCAAATCAATATAGTAATTTGACCGTATACAGCTTGCCTTATTCTGCGACTTCACAAATGACTGAGCTTTTCGCCCGCTCCATGGATTTGACAGCCACCATCCAAGATGGCGAAATATGGCTCAGCGACTCATCTCATAGTGTGCAAATAGTGCCACAACAACTTAAGTAAGGTTCAACATGAAAATAAAGCGGATCGTCGTCCTTCACGGGCTCTATATGTCAGGTTTTGTGATGCAGCCGCTTTGTACTCGGTTAGAAAAAACCGGATGTGAGATTCTAAATTTAAGTTACAACACGCTCGACCCGAACAGACAGGCAATCTTCAATCAAATAGATCAGTTTATCGGTGATAAACCCACTGCTTTTGTCTGCCATTCAATGGGGGGCTTGGTAGCCAGAGATTACTTAACCAATGCGTCCCAGCAAAGTCAGTACGTCAAAAAAGTCATCACGCTTGGCACGCCACATAAGGGCAGCGCCATTGCAAAACATATGCATGACAAAGGCCTTGATGGCTTGCTAAAAAATAGTGTCGAATATTTGTTGAGTGAAACCAATACCTGGCCATTTTCTGCACGCCTTTACAGCATTGCAGGCGATCTGCCGCTCGGCTTAATGCCATTGTTACAAAAAGGCAGTCGCTCAGATGGCACAGTTTTATTGGATGAAACCAAATTAAAAGGTATGGCCGAGCACAAAATCTTCCACCGCAGCCATACCACGTTAATCTACTCTCGCAGCGTGATGGACTATATTATTGAGGTCATCAGTCGCGATACTTAAACTATTTATCGGCTTTTTGTGCCACTTTATATGCAACTAGGGCAATGATACCTGTGATCAGTGGAACAGGTGCCGCCAAGTATCCAAAGCTGTCAGAGTTGGCATAACTTGCACCAGCCAAATGACCTACCAACCCGACCACAAAAGTCACCAGCGCAATGACAACCACGGTAAGCTCACCTTTATGTTGTGATTCTGTTTTACCTTTCATAGTGCTCTCCTTAAAAATAACGCCCTGAAAATGGCTCAAATAAAACAAAATGGGCGCTTTGCATAATCATTATGGCTTGAATAAAAGTATGATTTTTGACCTACATCAAGCAGTAAAATCACTCTAAATAGACACTAAGTTGAGTTTGTTGTGGATCAAAAAGTTGATGAATGATTGAACACATTGGCAAGGTTTAAGCAAGCTCAACCCGCTTTTTCGATGGCGATAATCGGTTTTAATCGTTAGTCTTTTACCTGTCATTCAGCCACACTGTAAAGCATACAAGGTCACACAGTGACACACTTTTTAAAGCGCCGTGAAGTACACGGATTAAAAATACAAGGTAGCAAATTATGACGAACAGTATCGGTTTAGATGAACAAAAAAGTGAACAACTGGTTGCAGCATTAAACATATTATTGAGCAGCTACCAGATCCAATATATGAATGCCCGCAGCTTTCATTGGAATATCAAAGGCCGTGAATTTTTTGAACTACATGTGAAGTTTGAAGAAATTTATAATCAATTGCTGTTGAAAGTGGATGAGTTAGCGGAGCGCATTCTCACCATTGAAGGTACGCCATTACATGCTTTTAGCGACTACTTAAGCGCCAGTGAAATTGTTGAAGCAAAAGATATCCAAAATGGTCCTGAAGCGGTTGCAACACTCCTTGCTGGTTTTACACAATTGATTAAGTCACAGCGTCAAATTCTGGCTCAAGCCGCAGATGCAGAAGACGAAGGCACAGCCTCTTTGATGAGTGATTACATTACCGAACAAGAAAAACTGGTGTGGATGCTCAAAGCTTACCTAGGTTAGTCCAACCAAGGCGCAGCACCTCGGTATGCCGGGTGCTGACTCAGATATGCTGCAACATCAAGGTATAGCTGTATCTTGATGTTGCTGTCAGCCCATAGCTCACGAATGACTTTACGTGACAATGCATCGATACCTATATAGTCAATCCTGCGATAGCCACGTACTTCCATATCTTTACAATATGTTTTGAGGGCCGACATACTGTCCAGCGTGGTCATTTCAAAATCACTCAAATTGACCACTGCACATTGTAATTGGCCCGGTTTAAATGCTTGCCAACGTTTAAGTGCGTCCTGCTCTAGCGCTATCACTCCCTCACAGTTAAATGCGCCAACTAATTTGACAAACACCGTAGGCGGAGCAATATCAATTTGCCATTGACCGTGTGCTGAAAACATCCCCCCTCCTAAACCAAGGTCGCGATGCCTGCACAACGCAATGGTTAATTAGTCAGTTGGTTGTGGCAGCAAAGATATGAAAAACGCCATTTCTAACGCTTTTTCATGTAAGCTCTTAAATCTGCCTGAAGCACCACCGTGCCCCGCATCCATATCTGTTTTAAATACCAATAGGTTGTCGTCAGTTTTAAGTTCTCTGAGCTTGGCAACCCATTTCATTGGCTCCCAGTATTGGACTTGCGAGTCATGTAGACCAGTAGTGACCAAAGTATTAGGATAGTCCTTCGCCGCTAAATTGTCATAGGGAGAATAGGATAAAATTGTCTCGTAATCGGCTAACTGATTAGGATTGCCCCACTCGTCATATTCATTGGTCGTTAAAGGAATAGATTCATCAAGCATGGTGGTCAATACATCCAAAAATGGCACATGACAACCAACACCTAAATACAGCTCTGGCGCCTGATTCATCACCGCCCCCATTAATAATCCACCTGCACTGCCACCAGATGCAAAGATCTTATCTGTCGCGCCGTACTGTTGCGTAATTAAAGCACGCGTCACATCCACAAAGTCATTGAAGCTATTTTCTTTATTGGCCTTTTTACCATTGTCATACCACTGGCGACCGAGCATTTCCGAGCCGCGAATATGCGCAATTACATAGACAAACCCTCTATCTAATAAACTCAGTGTCGAGCTGGAAAACAGCGGATCTATGGTATAACCGTAGGCACCATAACCATATTGCAACAACGGGTTGGTACCATCTTTATTGAAAAGAGATTTACGATACACAATAGAAACAGGTACTTTTTCACCATCGCGGGCCGTGATATGTAGACGCTCAGATGCATAGTCCTGTGGCTTAAAGTCTCCTAGTACTTTTATTTGCTTCTTCAGTGTTTTTTGTCCCGTAGCCAAATCACACTCATAAACGCTGCTTGGCGTCGTTAGACTTGAATAAGTAATGCGCACCGACGAGGAACTCGGCTCCGGGTTATACCCTAAGCCAGCGTAATAACACTCATCGGCAAAACCCAGCTGATAGCTCGCCCCCGCGTAATCGTGGACCACAAAGCGGATCTGACCCATTTCCCGTTCCGTGATCACAAAGTGCGAGTCAAACAGCTCTAAACCTTCCAACAACACATGTTTACGATGTGCGATTAATTCCTGCCATTGACTAGGGTCATTTACCGCATCTAATGCAACACGTATCATGCGAAAGTTTTTCGCATCACTATTGGTCAGTAGGTAATAATATTCGCCAAACTTATCTAAGCCATATTCATGGCCCTCTTGACGTGCTAACAGTCGCTGGAAATCGCCCATAGGCTGCTCAGCATCAAGATAAAGAACATCACTGGTTTCTGTCGCAGATAAGTAAATAAAGATTTGGCTGTCGTCGCGGCTTTTACCTAAGCCCATGTAATATTGACTGTCTTGCTCTTCGTAAACAAGTACATCTTCACTTTGTGGCGTACCTAGAACATGACGATAGACTTGAAACCCAAGTAGGGTTTGAAGGTCTTTTTTTACGTAAAATAAAGTACGATTGTCATTGGCCCAGATCACTTCACCTTCCGTTTCAAGGAGGCAATCTTCCAACATTTGACCTGTGGTTAAATCTTTAAACTTCACGGTATAAATGCGGCGGCCATCGGTGTCTTCGCTATACGCCAGTAAGTTATCATCTGGACTTACTGTCAAGTCTGCCAATTCATAGTATTCAAACTCTTTGGCCAACTCATTGACATCGAGCAATAAGCTTTTGTCTTCCATCGCTTCATTCAACGCACGATAGTGACGGCCATACTCTTCCTCACCACTTACCTCATTGGTATACCAATAGCGACCATCTTTTACTGGCACGGATGAATCATCTTTGACGATACGCCCTTTCATTTCTTCAAACAGCTGGTCTTGAAGACTTTTTTGCGGTGCCATCACCGCTTCACAGTAGTCATTTTCAGCTTTTAAGTGGGCTAATATCTCGTCATTTTGACGCTTATCATCACGCATCCAGTAATAATTATCTGTCCTTTGATGCCCATGAATTTCCATTTCATGTGGTACTTTTTTAGCCACTGGCGGGGTAAGCGCTTTGGTCATATATCTGTTCCTGATTTGTTATTATTCATCCAGTTTAACATAGCTCAAGGTGAGGTACAGTGTTGTGCCATTAACTTACACAGATATATAAATGGCAAATTACACATGTGCGACATACGTCATATCGGTGAATTTAAAAATATTGATAAAGCATGAGACGAACTTGAAAAGTGTTACTTTATAACTTTAATCTACAAAACTAAGTTAAGGTATAAGCCAGCGGTATGACAACCAGACAAGCCCAGCACTAGACTGGGCCTGCCATCACGGCGCTACTAACGCGTATATTCTCTGTGTTGCTTCATATACGAGCATACCATTTTAAAATCAGGCCACTTCCTGAATTGGTGTACGTAGGGATACACTTGAATTCAAGCTCACCTAATAAATTACGAATAGAATTCTCTCTGTTTCTATATTCAGCATTTTCAACGGTACTAGAGCCGTCACCCACAGGCATGGAAACCGCAGTGTCTCCATTTACTAACTCTCTAAAATTGACGTCATACTGCATCTGACAAAATTTACATGCCCCTACAGGCACCTGTTTTCCACCTTCTAGACGGGTAGTAACAAAGAACATGCTCACCCTCCCATTAGGTTTACCACTTTCTGCTTTTAAGTAATCAGCCACTGCACTCACAGATGTTGCGTCCTCGACTTCTGCTTCTGCTTCTGCTT
>NZ_AUXS01000037.1 GCF_001625565.1 Pseudoalteromonas luteoviolacea NCIMB 1944 | reverse complement strand
GATGTCACCCTGAACTTCGCAGCATGTCATCCTGAACTTCGCACGACGTCACCCTGAACTTCGCAGAATGTCACCCTGAACTTCGCACGACGTCACCTTGAACTTCGCACGATGTCACCCTGAACTTCGCATGATGTCATCCTGAACTTGATTCAGAATCCATATTCTTGATATTTGCTAGATTTTAGAGGCGATGACCTCAACAACTGTCAAGGCTACCCATTTCCCCGAGTATAAAAATGCGGGCTTTGTCATTGGACTTTTGCACCTGACTTGCATATCAGGAAGCGTCTTTGCCGCCTTCATTTGTTGTAGGCCTTTGAACTTAGACCCTGAAACAAGTTCAGAGTGACGGAGAGGGGGAATGTGATTGAGTTATTTATCGTGGTCGGTAGCCCTTTACACTTAGTCGTTTTACATCGCTGTTAGTCCATTGTACCGTCGTACTGAACTTGCGCGATGTCGCCCTGTACTTGCTTCGTTCGCACTACGCAGAATGTCATCCTGAACTTGATTCAGGATCCATATTCTCAATATTAGCTACGTTTTAGAGGTGGTAACCCCAACAACTGTCAAAACTATTAATTTCACTTTGCGCAAAAATAATGTCAGCACTGCGTGCATTGCCATTAGACTTTTGCACCTGCCTTGCGGGCCTGTTTGTTGGCACTATAGTAAAATTCATATGTTCGTATTTTCTCATGCTAATAATGAAATACTGTTGCTTTAATGGCAATAAAATCCTGGTGCACACGTAGTACATAGATAGACCGAAATTGTGCTCTCATTGAAAAAATAAGCTAACCTATTTCATCTCTTATTATTAGCTTTTGACTTTAATCTAACGACTTATTTATTTTTAATATTTATCTGTAATTGATTGTACTTGAAGTAATACCATAAACCCTGTTATAAACTTCTTTTCGGCATAATAACAATAGGTAACACTATGTCCAAAAAGGACTTTGTTAGTCATTTACTTACAGAATGTGATGTCATGATCCGTTACGCGTCAGGCGAAGGGAAAACCATGCCAAGCTATATTCCAAATACTGTTTATCAACTACAAAATAAACAAGCGGTAAATGATGGGGATGGCCTGAACCTGCTTTTAGAGCATGAGTTGTCAGCGCTGACTAAATGCCATAAAGAATTATCTTTACTTGTCTATCCAGCTAAACCGCTCACATTATCTATTATGGACAAAGAGTCAAGTTCCGTTAGTTTGTTGAGGTTTTTAGGTCCAGTAAAGCTTGTTCGACATATGTCTTTACTTGCACTATTTTTCTTAGTTTCAATCATTGCATTATCAATTTCACCAGAAGTAAACCAAAAGACAATCAATGAGGGGCTATTTAATTCAGAGGGCAAAGTATTATTGCTCAACCAACTATTTCTATTATGTTGTGCAGGGCTTGGAGCCACATTCGCGTGTTTACACAAATCTCGCAGCTTTATTCGCATGTGCAACTACGACCCTAAGTTCGATTCGACATATTGGTCTATGGTGATAATGGGCTTTATGGCTGGTTTGATGATTGCCGAGTTAATCCCCACTCAAGAAATTACCCAAAATCATTCTTCCTTAGGTGACTTTCACAAACCTTTGGCAGCATTGCTTGGAGGTTTTTCCGCAGATGTTATTTATAGTGTCCTTAGTCGTTTGGTGGAGGTTGTGAACCAATTGATGGGAAGTGCTGATCAAAAAACCAAAGAGAAGGTAAAAAATACGCTTACACAAGCCGAGTTAGCTGAACAATTACAACAGCAAAATAAAGATATTCAAGACTCTATTTCTCAGAATCAGAAAATAAACCAACACTTGCTGTCGACTATTGCAGATGAGCTTACTGTCTCACAGAAAAGCCAAGAGCAATTAGGTTTGCCAATGGAGTCAATGAAAAAATCTACTGCAATGAAGCCTACATCGTCTGTACAGACCGCTCGAAAGGTTACTTTGAATAAAGCGGAGGCAGCGGTAGCTGAATAATACTCATAATTATGTGCCTTGAAAGTATAGATAAAACTAGAGCCTGTAATTTATTGTACATTCTAAAATAAAGGATTACATTTAAAACGAGTGTTACAAAACAGGCTTGTCTATTTGCAATTATTTATCGTTTTCGCTGTTACCTTGCTTTGCTCGTTATCTGTATCCGCTTTTACTAAAAAGCAGTTGTTGGAGCATGAATTGCAGGTGGTCTCATCACCTTCTCTTGTGCTGTCCATGCAAAATCCACCTGCTGATATAGATAATGTATTTTGGTTAACCCTAAAGGCTCGGGCTGCTTTTTTTCGTGGAGATATCCAAGCTGCATCCTCGTATTTCGATGTAGTAAAATATAATGTACAAGATGCACCGTTACAGCTATCTTCAGGCTATTGGTTTCTATACCGCGCTTTTTTCTCTATAGAACAGGGTGACTTGGATAAAGCAAAGCAATATATTAACCAAGCTCGTTTAAGCTTCACTCACAATAAAGCGACTGATTTTCTTATCCGAACCTATGCTATGGAAGCCGTCATTTCCGTCTGGCGCGAAGAATACAGTTTCGCTCTAAAGTCGTTACAATCCGCTCAAAGCTATATGTCGAGAGGAAATTCTGAGCTCGATAGTATTACAAAATTGATGGTTTTTGATGGTCTGACAGCCTATTATTCAACATTGAAATTTTATGTTAAAGCACTGGGCTATGCGCACCAAGCACAAGAGCTGGCGAGTAAACACAATAATATTTTGGATGGCTTACCGGTAAAGTACAACCTTTGCTTGACCTTACTTAGGGCACAACTTATTGACAAGGCTGAGCTGTGTTATCAGCAAATGTATAAGTTATCTGAACAGCATAACTTGCCGAGATATCAATTTTGGTCTCTTTCAGGGCTTGGCAAAATAGCCCTGTCAAAAAAAGATTTTAGCAAGGCTATTTCGAACCTAAAAGCGGCTCAAAATACCCAGCATAATGCGATTATTAACCCAGCACATATTATTGTATTACATAACAATTTGGCTTATGCGTACTCTCAGGTTAAGCAGTTTGATAGTGCGCTTGCGCAAATCGTTCAATCCAAATCAGTACTTAAGTCATATCACAGTCCATTGAATAACCGCTATGCTCGTCAGACGCTTAAAATTGAAGCCGATGTGCATCAATCGAAGCAAGATCTACCACAAACCATTTCCACATTGCGTACCTACATTAAGTTACTGGAAGATAACACGGCACAATCGCAAGAAAGGTTAGAGCATAATGCAATTGGGGCAGCTGTTTTCGACAGAAAAGACCTACAAATGGGTACCCCACAGCAAGGCAATGACTATATCTCAAGTTCATTCCAACGCAAGGACCAAGAGCTCACAAAGGCGTACATTATAATTGGTTTATTGGTCACGGTTTTACTGGTCGTGGTTGTGTACTACAGACAATCTAGAAGTAACTTAACCAAGGTGTTGCATTACAAAGATCTGAATACTGGCCTATACAATCGCCGCTATTTTATTGAGCAGTTTGAGCGGATTACCAATAATGGTCTTGATTACGCTATGGCCCTTATCGAGTTCGATACAGACAATACTAACGAGTACGATAGATCTTTACTTAGCGAAAAAGAAGTTAAGTTTGCTGCGGAGCAGTTATCAATGCAATTTAGAGATGACGGTGACTTAGTTTGTAGGGTGAGTGAGCGTGAGTTTGTGATCTTGTGTCAGGGCATGAAAAAACCAGTTTTACAAAAGCGTTTATCTGTATTACAGCACTTTTTTACAGCGCAAAAGCAGTTACACCCTATCAACTTTTCTGGTGCACTAATATGCTCAGAAGAGGGCGACTTTGGTAATATTTTTGCAGAGCTGGAGAGTCGCCTTATTCATGTAAAACGAACAGCGCATGGACAGGTCGTTGCCTTTTAAGCACCTGCCCAATACACCTTTAGTATTATTAATAGCTATAGCTAATGTGTTGGAAAAAGCGCATAGTCACGTCTTGTTTTTCAGGATTTATAGGTAACTGGGTAACAAAACGTCTTACCATGGTTTCAACATTATTCATAAATTTACCGTAACCAGCATCTTTGTTATCGCTATCATTTGCAACAAGGACAAAATGCATTACATCGCATAAGTGAGTGGCGTCCCATATTGTGTGGGTTTGTCCATCAACCAAAGAGGTATCAAAGCTGAGTTTTTGAAGCTCTCTGTTATGGGCTGATTTGTCAATTTGGCTATTGCGAATAATGGGCATTCTTCCATCAGCGACAAAACCGACATGCGACAATTGAAGTTGGCTGCATGTTGTTAACAGCATATCTTCAATATGTCTGTAAAATGCGCCGTAGTCGCCAGGGCGTAACAAGTGCTGATATTCGGTTTTAATGGCACGAGTAATCGGGACAGAAAAGGTCACATAAGTTATTTCACTGTGTGCTTCGGGTAACGAGCAATTACGAGCTTGGTATCTAGGATACAGGCTTCTTAACTTGTAGCCATATGTCTCTCTGTGACCCTTAATTTTGGAGAAAATGTCATAAGTTAGATGTTGATGATCTCTGACTTTGAAGCTTATATTTTCTTCTTCATACTGAGTTTGAAGCGCGTCCAGTGCACGTTTAACTTTACTATGAAATGCTGCCGCATTTGCTCTTAGCTCATCACCAGTTGCCAAAAACAACAGTCGAATCTTTCTCGCTTGATGACCTTCATCACTATAAATTTTGTGCGCTTCATGATACTTAGGGTTGTAGAAAAATAAAATTTGTTTGTCTGTTTGTAAGCTATATGCTTCTTCGTGGTAGCGCACAACAGGGAGCTTATCGTTGACAATAAGCTGTACGTTGTAAAGTTCATATTCATCACAAAGCGCAAACAGCTTTCTAGCGAGGCGCTGATAAGCACTTTCAACGTCGTCGAAACGATCATAGAAAGAGCTTTCAGGCTTAAATTCCGCCAAGATATAGTGGTTATTTCGAGCATTGGTTGGAATATAGACGCGATGTAAATTCAATGATGCCATTTTTAGTCCTTAACGATACACCTAGTTTTAGCTCATATTATTGAATTTAAATGACGATTTTATTGCGCTGGAACAAAAGTTGTCACATTGTTACAAGATCAAGTGTAACAATTATTAACGAGCCGGGTGTATTTGTACCGTAAATTAGAATAGCTCATTGGACAAGTAAATGATTCTCGTTTAAAGTTTGTGTAGTTGATATAGGAACTTTGAAAATGAATTTATTGCCTTTAAGCGATCGGTCTCTCAATTTTATAGCATTAGCAGCTGCCAACAAAAATAATGCAAATTCATGCGATCTCGCCATTTTGGAAGGGCATTATGACATTGATGTGCTAACAGAATGTGTCAATAAGATCGCAAGCACACATCCAATCATGCAAAGCCGTGTTGTTAAAAAGGGGTTTAGATATTATTGGCAATTTGATGCACAGCTTTACCCAGAAAAGCGATTTTTAGACTGGAGTGAGCAATATAGTAATGTTGAGCAATGGCATGCGGCTCTCCGCCAGTTTGTCATTGATAATCCCATAGATCCTTTTAACGGCTCTGGGGTTGCATTTGTATACGTTAAATTTAGGTCATACAGTGCGCTGATGTTTCTATCGTCACACGCTGTGTCAGATGCTCGAAGCGGTTATATTTTATTTGAGCAGTTGCATGCATTGCTGACTGATCAACCGATCCCAAATCAGGATAATAGTTTTTGTGAAGATCATTTGCTTTTTGATAGCGTGACCTATCAAGCGATGTTTAAAGCCGCAGCCCGTCTAGCATGTGAGTTATTCAAGGCAAAAAAAACAATTCCTATCAAGGCCTCAGGGCAGTGGCAGATTGACTATCACGACCTTGGCGTTGAAGCCACTGAGTCTGTTCTGGCGTGGGCAAGAAAGTATCAGTTTTCGGCAAACGTTGTACTGAACTATGTATTCAACAAGGTGTTAAACAATGGCAAAAAATACACCATGATAGAAACCATGTCGGTACGTGCACTGTCTAGCCGAAATTTGTCTTCATCATATAACAACTTAATTCTGTCATTTGGCTCGGATATAGGTGGTGATAGTAATTGGATGCAAGCATATCAATCACGTTTAAACAGGTTGAAATCAGGTGACCATACAGTTCATCAAGCTGAGCAGCGTTTGCAGTCTTTGTCAATAAACTTGATGCCCAGGCGAGGGCTTAAGTTACTCGTAGATAGCTATAAAAGATTATTTCTTAATGGTAATGTGATCTTGTCAAATTTAGGGAAATTAGAGTTTGATTTAAAAAGTATCGGAAAATGTAAAATTATTGATATTTATAACTTTAGTGTTCCATTACCTCCAGCAGGATTGGCGATTGTCGTCAGTACTTATCAAGGAAGATTGCGAATTTCGTATGCTCATGAGGGTGGGGATATTACGTCTATCAAACGTGCTGTTGAGTGTGAAATCGCCTCGCTTAATGAGTAATTAGTCGTGTTGAAAGCATGCAAAACATGGCGGCAAGTTTTTAGTGAATGTTGACGCCACAATGATTAAGTGAGCATGCATTTTGTCTCTCTCATCATAACACTTTTTGTAATTGCGATTACGGGAAATTATGTTCACAACACCGCCTATTCTCGATTGAATTATTTTGTTCTACACAGAATTTGGTTATACATCAATTAAGTAATGGTTTATATATTGTATTAATTTTGTTTTCACATAATTCTTAAATGTACGTCTTTCCTCCGATATAAATTTTTTTATTGGAGAAATGATGTTACATACAGGGGAGTTAGTTGCAGCGAAACAAAGGCAACTAAAAGGACATAGTGAGTTTTGGACAATTTGGTTAGAAAACAAAGAAAAGTTATTAAGCTGTTGTCACCGATGGCTGAGAAATGATGGCGATAAGGTTGAAGATGTTTTAGCTCTGACATGTGAAAAAGCATTTAGAGCTTATAGTCAGTCAAACTATAAGATAGAAAATGAATTTGCTTGGTTGTGTCGTATTGCTCATAACTTATGTATGGATGAGCACAGGGCAAAAGCAAAACATCAAGATATTGTGAATCACGTATCCGAATTACCCGACCATTTTTTTTTCGCAGATAACCAATCCGCATCATTAGAAAGCGACCACTGGAATACCAGTTTATATAATAAGCTCGTTAAAGAAATCGCTATACTACCCACAGACCTACGCTTGGTAATGCAATATAAATTTTTATACGAAATGGAATACGCCGAAATTGCATCCAGGCTTCAACTATCACTAGAAAATGTGAGGAAACGAGTACAACTAGCGCGGCGTCAATTGATCAGTCTTAAGGAAGAATATAAGAAGTACAGTTAAGACTTAATAAAACTTAAAATTTAGTATGAAAATAATAATATAAAAACTCTATACAGTCTCAGTGCATATCAATAAATTAATTCACAAATATCGATAGCTAGCGTTTATAAGTTGCTAGGTTTTTGAACATTAGCCCAACCTTTAAAGTGGCCTCTGTACTGAGGCCACTTTCTATTTCAACTGCAATTTACAGACTTCGTTTTAGATATCATCGAAAACTTTTCACAAAAAATATGTTGCTTCGTCAGTAGGGTATTACATTCGCAATAACCAGCCTAAAGCTGTTTATTGTTAAATCAATCAATAAGACTTTTCCGACTTGTCCCACGTTGTGGGAGATGTGGCGGAGCGTTTCTAGGATTTGAGATGACAACAATAAGAAATTGGTACGTTGTTTATACTAAGCCGAATACAGAAAAAAAATTCACGGAGCAAGTTTCGTGTATTAAAAGTGGTTGCGATGTCTTTTTACCTTTGCAGGTTGAAAAAAAGCAATGGAGCGACCGTGTAAAATCTATATCCACACCTTTGTTTAAATCATACGTGTTTGTTTATGTGGATGACTTTGAATACCACCATATTAAGCGCCTTAATGGCTTTGTTGACTACATTAAATTCAACGGTAAGCCTAGTATCGTAAGTCCTACCGAGGTAGCCAAAATTAAAGCCGTTATTGCATCTGGATATCGATGTGAGCCTGTCCCAAATCAATTGTCTGTTGGCTGCATAGCTGAGATAAAAGTGGGGGCTTTAAAGGGGTATCAAGGAAAATTACTTGAGCACAAGAATGATTCCGTATTTGCAATAGAGATTCAAGGCTTAGATCAAAGTTTACTGATGTCTGTACCTAAGGATATGTTGCAGATTGTGGAGGCATCATGAAGCGGTCTGTTTCACAAGAAGCCATTGAGTCTTTAAAAGTGCAATTGATTTGCCACGAAGGGTTGATCTGCAAGCCAACCCGAAATGCGCAGGGAGAACTGATAATAGGTGTTGGCAGAAAACTAGAGCATGTGGGAGTGAGTGAACAAGAAGCTGAGCGCATGTTGGAAAACGATATCACGAGTTTAATTCGAATACTGACCCATGAGTTACCGATTTTTAACCAACAGAGTGAATTGCGAAAATTAGTGCTTGTAAATATGGCATTTAGTATCGGTGTCGAAGGGTTAAAGAAGCTGAAAAAGCTATTAGCTGCGCTGTGTGTTGAAGACTATACATTGGCCGCTGATGAAATTTGGCATGGTGGATGGATAAGTGAGCATAGTGATAGGGCCATGGAACTGGCGATTATGATGAAGCAGGGGTGATGACGATGAATTCAACTGCGCAGCAGGCCCAATCACAGATTAAAATTGAAAAACAGCTTGCACAGCAGTTTTTCAAAGTTGGTGCTGCACTGGCAAACAATGATCAGGACTTGCAACAAAATTTGGCTGCACTGCAAAAAGTCTTAGATAAACTCGTTCACACACCTAGGTTTGAACTTGTAACCCGGGTTTTTTCACTCGAAGACTTTGAAGCCAGACTGATCGCATTAATCTATATCCAAACTCTTGAGCCTGACATTTTAACGCCTTATCTAGGTTTAAGTTGGTATGAGCAAGGGCCGCTACTGAGCTTGGATAAATTACTATTCCTTTGTCAATTTGGTGGTAAACGACAACTGCTTGCTCAAGGGGTTTTTTGGTGCTCTGCATTTAAATGGGGCCTATTGCACGCCGGCTCTGTGCCAAAGTTGCACGAAGGTGTTGGCTTGCATTCATATCTTTTGCAATTTTTGCAAACTGGGAAAGTTGTTTTGGCCCCAGAGCATCCCATAAAAGTGTTTGAGGATATAGAAACTGATCCGGTGTTTCTCGCTTGTAGCGAGAAATCGTGGGATCCCGAGCAAGCCAATTGCTTTTCTATCAATACAAAGGAGTCAGAAACAGCGAGATGGTACGCACAGCAGCTCGCTGCTAAATCAGATGCACTATTTGGCGTTATAAATAACGAGCAATTCGGTCAGCTCGAGAGCACCGACATGCTGCAAATACTTGCAGGCGTCATATTGGCGGCGAATGGCCAACGCATATTTCTCTATTTATCTGATTTTGAATGCCTTTTACCAATTGAAAATAAGCTACTTTCAAATCAGTGCCTAGTTGCAGCTAAGCTCCACTTATTTTCATTAAATTTGGGCCTTGTCGATAAAACACAGTTTAAGCCACATTTGGTCGAGTATCACGCGCCAAGTATCGACTCTTTGGCACGAGTTTGGAATACGCTATCACCAAATCACGATGATAAACAGGCTCATTCAATTGCCGCTCGATATCCAGTGTCCTTGTATAGAATGAACGAATTGGCACAGCAAGCGAAAGCTCACTCTAGTTCATCGTTTTGGCCTGCTTTGCAAGAGTTATGTTTACGGGAACTAAATCAAGGACCTGAGGAGTTAGCTAAGTTATCAGAGCCACGCTTTATGTTATCAGACATGGTTTTATCGTCTACTACTGCCGATCAGCTGACTGAATTAGTCGGGCGAGTTGAAATGCAGTCCCACCTCAAATTGAAGTTACCGAGGTTCACTCCAGGGTGCAAAGCACTATTTTGGGGAAAACCAGGTACGGGGAAATCTATGGCGGCTGAGGCCATTGCTGGAGAATTGCAGTTGCCACTTTACGTCGTGAATTTGGCAAATATCGCCAGTAAATGGATTGGAGAAACAGAAAAGCACCTTGCAAAGTTGTTTGACGAAGCTCAGAAGCACAATGCAGTGCTGATGTTTGACGAAGCCGACGCGGTTTTTGCTAAACGCAGTGCAGTTGAGTCTAGCCAAGATAAAAACGCCAATATGGGGGTGAGCTATCTACTTCAACGTATGGAACACTACAGCGGGTTGCTGTTGCTAAGTACCAATTTAAAATCGAATCTAGACGATGCATTTCTGCGCCGTTTCCATAACGTTATTGAATTTACATTGCCGACACCATCACAAAGGTTTCAAATATGGCGCCAAGTACTTGCAAGCAATGCAAACGAAGTTCTGATGCAATCCATCGATGACTTGGCGCAGCGATTTGAACTCAGCGCCGCGCAAATTATTAATATAACTGAATCTGCATTATTACAACGTTTAATGGTGCAGGAAGCGCACATTGATCCTATCTCATTGGCTAATGCACTTAAAAGAGAGCTTGCTAAACAGCATGAAGGGTTTATGGCGCAGCATGAAATTAAAGCTTGGTTGCAAGGAAACTAATATGGACCCAAAAATTGTTTATAACACACAGCAGGCACTGGAAACCTTTTTAACAGAGCGGATCTTGTCAATGAGCAAGGGAGTAGACGCGGAGTTAGAAGGCGATATCGCGCTGAGCTTTGTCGCGCCAGATAAGGCATTTTATGACAATAAAGTGAGCGACGAACCAACTGTAAACTGTTATTTGATAGGTGTGGCTGAAGACGTAACTCGTCGACAAAGCGAGCCACCAAGAAGTTATTTGAATACGGCGCAAACCCACCGCGTATATCATAAAGAGCCTAGATTTGTTTCCCTCACTTATATGTTGACAGTGTGGAGTAAAGCGGATGCAGGAAGTGCAGAGTTGGAGCATATGGTACTCAGTTATTTGCTATGTGGGTTAGGTGCGTATGACTTTTTGCCAGAGGATATTCTTGAAAAGCACGGAGTGGACGACAAACCCTATGGTGTTCGCACTCAGTTATTTGGCAATGAACACAGTGAAAAGGTCAGTGGGCAGGTTTGGCAGGCTTTAGGGTCAACGCCTAAACCAACGTTATTACTGTCGTTGTCATTACCTGTGCCAGTGTTTACTCCGGATATCTTACCTATTGTCCAAGACATTGAAACGCAAATGAATAATAAACAGGCTTAAGACCTTCATCAATAATCTAGCTCTATTTTACTTGCTACTCCTAACTCCCCTGAGTAGCAAAGCTTCTTAATTTACGACTAATCACCAAAGGTTAACTATGAAACATTCAGAACTTAATACTGAACTCCGTGGCTATTTCGAAAATGGAGACATCCCAACCGAACAGGAATTTGAAAAACTGATCGATGCAGCGACAGACAACAGCACCACGTTTAGCTTACTGGCACATTTATTTGGCACAACAGTTGATTGCGCAATTAGTGACATGATTGAAGACTTAAATAATACAGACACTTTGGCAGACGCGCTCGAGCCTTACTCTCTGGTCCCAGGAGAGCGTGTCATTTTATACCAGCAAAATAATGCCTCAGAGAATGGAGTGTATATTTATAGTCTGGTTGAGGCTGAACAGAGTGCTACGCCAAGCCTGACAAAACAGTCTGTCAACGAGTTTGAAGGGATGCTGATTAAGGCCAATCGATCTTTGGACGATAGGGCGAGCTACTATCACTACGTTATGCAAAGCGACTTACAAAACTTAGATTGGTCCAAAATTGAGAATTTTGATGTACCTGAATACTACTCTGAACACCTTCAAAATGCCCGTTTCCCAGCAACAGTAGACTTGACTCAACAAGGTGATATTGCCAATAGCCGACTCACGGCAAGTTACTTAGTTGGTAATGGTGAAGCGATAACAGATCTGAATAACAATAGCTTACCTGCGCAAATCGATTTGACTCAAGTAGCAAATGACTCAAGTATCACTGCTAAACATATTGTCGGCGATGGACAATATTTGACTAACTTAGACGCAGGTGAACTTACATTAGGTCAAGTGCCGTCACAGAGACTGAACTTTGCGCATATAGATGACTTGAAACTCGGCAGTGACGAAAAGATATTAAACGCAACTCAGGGCCATTGGTTGAATCAAAAAATTCAATCGTTAGGTGCCTACACCTTCAATGAAACCGTGGTTACTTGTGCAGAGACGCAAGTCAGTATTGACCCTGCATTGCCACTAAACACATTAGATGGTGTTGCGCTTCAATATGGTGACCTAGTGCTGTTAAATGCGCAATATGACCCCCGTGAAAATCGAATTTGGCAAGTTCAAATAGATAAAACGTTGGCAATCCCGACGTCAGACATCACTTTGTACCCTGGTGTTGCTGTGGCAATTGCGGCAGGTACTCAACATCAACACAAGGTATTTGTATTAACCTCTCAGTTTACAGATGCACAAGGGCGCAATGAAAACCATTGGCAAGCGACTGCTCAGATAACACTGCCAGGGGCTGGGATTAAAGTCATCAATAACCAACTAGGAGTTGATGTCGCTACGCCAGCAGATATAGAAGCGGGTGTATCGGATAAGTTACTTGATGCAGCACAATTTAAAGCACAGCAATCGTCGGGTTCTGATGCGTTAAAAGCAGATTATAATGCCAAAATCACAGTTCAAAAAGAGCGCATTGATAGCATATTAGAGGCCAGTGACGCTGATGCTGATTCATTTAAAGAAATCGTAGACCTCATCAACTCTGTTGATACCGAATCAGATGAAGCATTTGCCAATTATGTATTGACCAATGATGCCCGTAGTTCGCAACTAGAAAGTGACTTGACGAACGAAACAAATACTCGTTCGCAGCAGGTGTCTTCATTGCAAACTAGCTTGCAGCAAGAAATTAATAATAGGGTGGCTGACTCGGCAAATCGTTATACAAAACCGGAATCTGACCAACGTTTTCTAAAAGCAGTGAATACCAAGTTAGTAGGTCAAGTGGATATATCACAGGCGACTTTTGCAGGCGACATGGCTGTAACGGGCGCAATTACTGCGACTGGTGATGTGACGGCATTTTCAGATGCTCGGTTAAAATCAAATATCAAAACAATTGATAATGCGCTAGATGTGGTCAATCAATTAGAGGGGGTGACGTTTGAGCGTGTTGATACACGTTCTGATAGACGCTATACAGGCCTGATAGCCCAAGATGTAGAAAAAGCCTTTCCAGAGGCCGTCTATAAACAAGATGAGCACCTATCGGTTGCGTATGGCAACCTCGTTGGATTGCTGGTTGAAAGCATTAAGGAACTCAACAATAAAGTGACTAGTCTGCAAAGCCAGTTAGTGGAACATGAGTCCAAATAACAGGGATAAAGTAAGATGACGTTACAAACAAGTGGTCCAATTTCGCTCAAAGATATCGGTGATGAATATCGAGATGAGCAGCCTCATGAGCTAGGCTTTTTTAGTGAGCATGTTAATAAACTACCAGGCGACACCATAGCTATCAGCGAGTTTTACGGAAAGTCTGCTAAGACTATTCGATTACAAGACAAGACATTTGAAGTTTATACGCAACGCTCTGCAATTATTCCCATTGCTAATGTGCTCGATGGTAGTTTTGATGAATACAGTGATGGGCAAGATCCCGTTAGCTTAATCGCGGTACACAACCCGCAATTTGGCACTGTACGAATAGATGGTGCAAATATTGAATTTACATCGACAAGTGGTGTGGGGAGCGCTGCGCGCTTTGATTATGTTGTTGAAAACAGCATTGGGATCAGAAAAACCCATTTTGTAACCATGTCAGTTGTGGCCGTTCCACCAATCGTCTGCAACCCCGATACATTCTCTTTGCAACAGGGAGAATCAATTTATATAAGCAAGCAGCAATTAATTGCAAACGATGAAGATGGTTCAGGCACGGGCTTGTCTTTGGTCGGAGTGGCTAACGCGCAAGGAGGTACTGTATCACAAAGCGGAGATACCATTACTTTTGTCTCAACAGGCCTTGCTGAGCAGCCAGCGCAGTTTAATTATCGGGTAAGAAACGGCCACGGTGTAGAGCAAACTGGTACTGTGTATATCAATATTACTCCATTGCCAGAGCTTGAGTCGTTTGTCTATCGCACTGAGGAACAATCTGATCAAGCGAGGCAAAGCTATAGCCCTCCGACGATGCAAGATATCTTTAACAATTGGGCGAGATTCAACGGCAACGAGTACTTTTTAAATAAGCAAGATGCGGAGGCGCGCAACAGTGCCAACGCCAAAGCTTGGTATTACAATGCGCCGACAGATAGCGTAGTAATGCCTCTGAATGTCTCTCCGCCAAATGGATTTGTGTCAGCGGAAAAAGTAGACAATTACACGTTAGAAGCAACCTTAAGTTCGGACAGTAGTGATAACGATACCATCGGAGTTGTTGCAGCATTTGTCAGAGAAGGCAGTATAAATTATGTGTTGACTATTGTACTCAATACGGGCGGAACACCTCCTAGCTCCACCGGTTGCGGGGTGTATTTTGGCTACGTAGGTGTTGGATCTGGTGGGGATAAATTACTCGGACAATATAATATAGGTACTGGCGGTGGTTGGAGTAATAAACGAGTAAGGGTAAAAGTGCAGCGTCAGGGAGACATATTTAAGTTTTATGTCACACCTTGGAATCAAACAGACAACTTCCAGTCGGCCAGTGAAATTGTTGTTGATTTGAATGGTGATGCTGATCTACACCGCTTTAAAGGAAAACAGTCATACGGTTACATCACTTACTCGCAACCAAATTCGACTTATTTAGACACCGATTTACGCGGTGGCTTAGATGTTTCAAAAATCTACGATGCGCAAAACAACTATGTCTGGGAGTACATCAGCGGCAGTTGGCAGCGTATTGCAGGAAGTATTCAAAGTCACTTGGGCTACATTCGAAAAGTGTTTAACCCACAAAGTAAAGAACGCTTTTTAATCTCTCAAAATGCGGTTACTTATATTGGTAACTTGGTTGATAAGAACCAGTGGAATGATTCCTACTTGTTGAATGAGACGCAGAATGTTTTGGCAGATCAAACGCTATCGCAAAATGGTGCTCCTACAGGCAGACGTATCTTGGCGCTCTACACGGCTGGTAAAGAAGAGAAAAACTACCTTAAAGAAAAGCCAAGCGTTTCGACAACATCTGCGCATACTCACCATAACAGCAACCCAGGTTTTAATAACTTAGGTGCGAAAAACTGGTTTGCGGACAACCAAATAGATTTGACAATTACCGACTTTATTGGCGGCACGGTTGTCATTGAGGGCGGTATTGTTGGACGCATCACGCGAATAGGCAACGACAACGGCACCAGCGCTTTTGTGCACTATCAGGTTACGGATTATCGCTTATTTGAGCATATCCCTGATGTCTCTTCCCAATCTCTTTAGTACATACGCCGCAAAGTAGAGACATTGCGGTGGTTTTACTGAAGCACTTTATTTTCTAACCCATAGCGCACCAGTTCAGGTGCGCCACATTTATCCAAGGAGGCCACTATGGCTCAAAAAACACTTTCAGGTATTCTCGCAGCTATCGATGCAGAGCAAATCGCGGTAAATATGACTGCAACCAAATCTCTATACCGCTATACAGGTATTATTGATCGTGTAAATGCAGTCAAAAAAGACACCAATGTTGATTTATCGACAGCAAACAATGATAACTTTTTAACCAATACATTAAACCTCGCGGATGGTGATAAAATTTTGCTTACCAAGCAATCTACGCCATCTCAAAACGGGGTTTACCAAAGAATTGCAGACACTTTGAATAAAATTACTTATCCAAATGTAGAACTGGGTAACTTAGTTGAGTTGCTTGGTACTCCGCCTACGTCTTCCACAGTGTTTTATAAACTGATGGATGGCGATCAATGGGGAGAAGTGTTGCTCAGTGATGGTGCCATTGCTGCGGCCGTATAACTCGTTGACCAAGTGAATTCACTTGGTCTTTTTACATTGAGGTGAGCACCATCAATGATTAATAAATATATAAATATTAACGCGCTACTCAATCGTATTGTCGATCATCAACAACATGTAGAGCGCTTTGTGGGTTTTATCGGTGTTGTTGACCGAGCGTTTCAGGTGCCTATGAACATCGCGCGGCCGCTGCCGCCAAGTGATTGGCAGTCTACTGTCCTGTTAACTGCACAACAAAACCTGAGTGAAAATGGGTTGTATCAAATTGACGAGCGGGGGCTATGGCAATCGCTTCCCACAGATCTAGAGCCTGGCAATATCGTGGCACTTGGTAGCCAAAACCCAGAGTCGAATCGATATTTTAAATTGATTGAAATTAACTTACAAAAACAGATTTGGCAGCCTTTTGAGTTGAGTGGACTAAACCCGTTGCAGGTTCAATAGGTGTAAATCGGGTGGGTACAATTGAGCGGGAAACAGTATGGCTAATCTGCTGAGGAAAACTCTAAAGTCGTTCTTTAAACGTGGTAAAAAACCAACGGAATCACAATTTGCACAGTGGTTAGATGCGTGCTTACTGCAAGGTGAAGATGGCATTGAAAAGAGCGAGAATGGTCTTGAAATTAGGCAAAACTTGAGGATTAAAGGTGATCTGACGGTCGAAGGCACATTTTGGCTTGCTAAGCACTGGCAGTCATCGCCGTCTGATGTCGAAACTCAGTCGCCAGAATCGCTCCCTGAGGGCGCAATTTTTTTATGGTATGGTTCCAAGCTACCCCCGGGCTACGGGCTTTGCAATGGTAAAGAAGGAAAACCTTTACTGCATGCACCGCTCAATAGCGCCCATCAACTCCAGTACATTATTAAATTGCCATAACCTTATACAAATAACAAACGGGCATTACCATGATAGATGAGAGACTCTCCAAAAAACCGGAGGAGGTGTTTAATGGCGTCGAGTATGCGACCTTAACACCTGCTCCTATGTCGACCCTTTTAAGCGAAAAACAAAAACAACAGTGCAATTTTCAGAAATCCCTAAACGCTGGCATTTGGCCGACAAAACAAGTGCCATCATTTACGGACAGCTGGCACAGCCAAGCTTGGATTGAGGTATATTTGGATTCATTGCTTGCATGGTTACACGATATAAAAGACAGTCAATTACTGAAAAAATCTGAACCAGTCTATTTAGTGCTACTAGGGTGCGAACGCTATGCGTTTGGTTTGGCGTTATTGCAAAAGCTATTGCAAGGGTGCCAACAGCAAGGTCTCGGCGATATAAATGTCTGTTTGCTATTGAGTACAGTTGACCAAACCATGCAGGCACAGCTGGTTCGTCATCCAGACTTTAATGAGTATAATCAAAGCGGGCAGGTCCGCATAATAAACTGGGATATGGCCTCGGGCCAGTCAATACCGAGTCATGATATCGACGGTGAACCTCTAGCGATAGAAGCAAATCCCGCTGCATGTTTGGCTCACGGCGTGCTTTCTCAATTACCACAAGCAATTTATTACATGCACTATCAAGATATCTATTGTGCCGAAATTGCCTGCATCCAAAACTCTGAAAATGTTGAACATACACATAGCGATGAAAATCATCAAGAGCTGCCACTCTTGTGGGATTTGAAGGTAGCTGAAAGCGCCGTAAAGAAAGACGATAAATGGTGTGCAGTTTATCAGTGGAGTAAGACTACTGTAGGTAGAGAAGTCGAACTGGTGGAGGGCGATTTAGCAGCTCAATTAGGTGAGGCGTTAAAAAAGCTTATCGCAAGAGGGGTAAGTAGAGCGGTTGCGATACCACTTTGCGCGGCTCAGCTTTTATTTCAGCTTGAACAGACTTTTTCCAGGGGTATGCTCCAATTGATTAGCGATAATATGACCTCTGATAGAGGGGTTAATTTGCCAAAAGTTTTATCGAATACAGGGATGGAACTACCTGTAGATATGAATGTACTGAGTTGGATGAACCCTTGTCCATTCAACACCCAACTTGAACAGTTGCAGGGAAGTGATGTGGCGATATACATGAGCACAAGTCATGAGAAATCAAGTGAATTCAACTACACGCGGCATATATTTGAAAAGGCTTGTGCTTATCACTCACCAATTTGCCAAGCTGAAATTACTCAAAGTATTAAAAGCAGGGCGAAGGAGTTAACTGAACCACAAATCTTAGCTTACATCAGACAAAGCAAGTTTGATCCAAACGTGTTGGCTTTTTTTATACCTAGATTGCTTAAAGAAGGGGTGCTAGTCGAAAACCGTATGCAGTGGTGTCACGTTCTATCGCAAGTATGGCAAAACCATATTATTGACTGTTCACATGAGTCCTTTGCCTTTGAACTCGGCCTGCTGGCCATTGATTTTAGTCATTGGATGTTGGCAAAAAACTGTATGTTAGCGTGTATGGAAGTAAATGGTCCAAACACCGCGTATTTACATAATTTGGCGCTGGTGGCATGGGCTACAGGTGAGCTTGAGATTGCAGTTCAAAGCGCTGAATTGGCGCTCGACTTTAGCCCTCAAGATGCACAGGTTAAAAAGCTTAATACGGATATTGCGAACTTCCAAGAATACTGTCAACACCTAGCTTGGTTTGACATGAAACGCAGTAGTACTCAATGTCAGGATTCCGGTTTGAAACTTTTACCCCTTGGCGAGCACCAGTTGGGCGAGTTTTATAGCCAATACCGGCAAAGTGAAATCGCTGAGCGTTTGCGCGGTGTGAAAATTAATCACTTTAGTCAACTAGAAGCGATTTGGCCGACTTGGCTTGAAGAGGGTCGCAGCGGTGAGAAGGCCTACTTTGCTCTCATTCATGATTCGTTTGGTTTTGTGGGTGCAATCACAGTGGACTTTTATCCAACGCCAGATGTCATTGATGAGCAACTGTCGCAGCGCAATGCACATTTATCTTTTTGGGTAGGATGTGATTATCAAAATCGCGGTTTTGGAAAAGTCGGCGTAAATTTGGCCATTTCAGCAGTTCAGCACTTTGCAGAAAAACTTAACATATCTCATTTAAAGACCTCTGCTTGGGCGCATAATACGGCATCTAGACATCTTTTAACACGGGCTGGATTTACAGCTTTGGAGGAAACAAAAGGTAAAGGGGTTGAACAAGAGGTGTTTTATCAATTAGCGCTGGCTAAGTAGAAATCCAAACAAATACCAAATTTCAATGATTCCGAGCCAACTTAAAAGTAGGTCTATCTGCAGTCCAGCATTGAAACAGTGTGGCAATATTGCAATTTGACTCAAACGTCACAAAATCCGGCTTTATGTGTGAGCTGTTTAGTAATATAAACTCAACTAAAACTGCATGCTTAGCGTCAGCATAAAGCTGCGTTTTGGCTGTGGGATCAGAGAGTTTGCCCAGCCTTGTGAACGCTGTTCAAAATCGTCACCGCTGGCTGCGGCTTCTGCGCCAGAATGGTAATAGATTTCATCGAAGAGGTTCTTCACCTTTAATGCCACCGAGAAGGACTCGAATTGGTAAGAGATATTGGCATCCACGGTTAAGTAGGCGTCATTCTCTCTTTGCTTTGCGCGTAGCGCGTTTCTTAAATACAGTGGCTTGCTGGCTACCCAGTTGGCTTTTACATTTACGTTGAGCTCGTCACTGACTGGCACATTAATACCTACATTAATTTTATGTGGGGAAATATCGCCAAGCTCTGCATCTAGGTTACTGCATGGATCATAAGACAAGCTATGTTCTTGCGCTATTTGACTGCAATTCTCGATCCCTTCACCAACCCAAACACCGAGATCATGGTCGTAACTTACGCTACTTTTTGACTTGGTGTAGGTATAGTAGAGATATCCGGTGATATTCGCAGCGTCTGTTATGAAGTTACTAAACTCAAACTTGCCGCGATATTCCAACCCATAGGTGCTGCGCTTTCCGGCATTTTCTGCCTCTTCTTTAATGACATCATCGTATCTGGCAGTAAACAGCGACAGGTCGTGCAGCCAGTTGTCCTGCTGGTACATATAGATGACTTCAAAGTTCTTTGCTTTTTCGGGTTTCAGATTTGGATTTGCAGAGCGGCCGCTCCAGCCTCCCCACAGTTGTATTGGGGCAGGTTCCTGAAAAGCCGTGCCGTAAAGTAGCTTGATAGTGGATTGGTGAGAGAGAAAATAAATGGCTGACGCTCTGGGATTGGTAGTGCTGCCATACAGGCTGTTTTTGTCATGTCTCAGCCCTGCATTAATACGCCAGTCATTAATATTCCAGATCGCTTGAATGTAGGCCCCTCTGTCTGTCAAACTGGCTAAGTTTTCATCCGGCATCTGGCTTAATGTATCAGGCTGAATGTTAATGGTACTGTCTGTGTTGAGTGCAACGCCATCACCTGCAGTTTCGGGCGTATCTGATGAGCAGAAGGTCTCGGGAAAATAGCCACAGGCATCATATGCTTTGGTCAGCTCTTTGTCTTCAAATTTAATGCCGCCGCTTATTTTTAACTGTTCGCTGTAGTCGAACTCGTAATCTTGTTTGAACAACCAGCTTTTGTTGCTGGTCCGCCAGTGCGAAATAGTCAGTGTTGAGACAACTTCAGGACCAGTTAGTGCGGTTGATCCCGGGAAGGACTCAACCCAGTAGCCACCATTATTACTTTTTCTGCTGAGCAGCATGGTGTCTACCTTCACTTTGTCTTTTAACGACCCGACATGACGTAAGTAATACTGTTCAGAGGTACGATACCACTGAGCCGCTGGTTGGGCTCTGTCGTGCGGGTATTGTGGGCCCCAGCCGTGACGCATGTCCCATTCAATAATTCCAAAAGTCAGGTTTTTAAATTTCACATCGGCTAGAATTCCCCATTCCCTCTGTGGATCGTGGTAGCTGCCAAAGTCGTTGTATTTAGAGCTGTGGGGACAGCCATCAGCGTCGCAGTTAGCAGACAGAGCGGTGTCGTAGATCACCGGTCCCCAGATATCTCGGTTGCTCAAAAGCTCGTTACTCACAAACCCCCAAGGTGCCAAGTCATCAATATCCGCTTCATCACTGGAGTAGTATTTTGCGGACAGGTTATAGGTCAGCTTTTTGTGGTTGCCACCTGCGGCTAAATCAACGCTCTGGGTATCATAACTGCCTGACTGAACATTCACGGTAAAAAAGTCATCATTTTTATACCTGTCTTCGGCATTAGACGTAACTAAGTTGATGATACCTAAAAATGCATTGGGTCCGTAAACTGCACCAACCGGGCCATAGAGTACTTCTATCCGCTCAATGTTTGACAGCGGATAGTTTTTTGACAGGGTGGCTTCGTGATACCACAAATGGTTATCTACTATGCCATTGACCAGCATCAGTGTGCGTTGCGTGAGAGGCGTTCGATAGCCGCGCTGATAGGTGATCACGCCGCCATTACCGTTGGTGACAGTGCTGTCAAACCCAGGTAAGTCTAGGATGACCTCATCAATACTGGTGTAACCACGTTGTTCGATATCTTTGGCTGTAATGATCACCATGGCGGCAGGGGCATCACGCAGTGTTTCTTCAATACCTGAAGCAGATGACACGGTTAGGTTGAGCAAGTCCTCCAGACTGAGATCCATCAGTGCGCCGGGTTGCTCATTTTGCGCATAAGTTGCTGAGCTGGCGAGTAGGGCGGCGGAGCACATCAGGGCTATCAGGTTTTTGTGGTGGTGTTTTTGAGTCATGCTCTCGCCTTAACCCTTCAAACTGCGGCGGATCAATGATTGTATCGCACAATCAATACGATGATCCTTTATAGTCAGTGAGGGTCTTATCTATATCTTTGGAGGGTAGGCTATACCGCTTGTTTGTCAAGGTTTTATGATAAGAGAGCTCAGGATTGGAAAGTGGGGGGAATCACAAACTAAGGGGGAATTGTTTCCAATTGCTCAAAGGCCTGCTTAAGCGCTTCAAGAAAATGCTTCTCGGTTGACAAGCTCGCTACAACGTAAAGCCCTTGGCTGTCGTCTATGGCCTGATGACGTATATATTGAGTGGTATGTTTTGCCGCGACTCTGTCGGGGATATGAGATGCAAACATAGTGTGTACCCTGCCTTTGTTGAGCATTTGCCAGGCTTTGTCCATATCGGCAACGAGTACAAGGTTATCAGTTTCCGTAAAACCCAAACTTAGGAGCTTGCTTTCTTCATAGCTGCCCCGGATTGCGACAGTTGTATAAGTAAGGGCTTCCTCGATACTCGCTATTTTGACCTTGCCACTGCGCAGAGAATAAAAGTCGTACTTTAAGGTAGTGACTCTAAAAAGCCAGTGAAACAAGGGAGTTCGTTGGTGCGTTTTTGCCATAGAAAAGAGCAGCACATTGGGTTGGCTCAAAGCCATATCGTAGGCACGTGCCCAAGGGGCAACCTCGATATCGGTATCAATACCAGCCAGTGTAAGTGCTAGGTTGACTTGAGAAACGGCACTACCAGAAAGCCTTTTACCTTCTTCCACTATAGTATATGGGGCAAAGTGTTCGGTATATACAGATAGTGATTTTTCCTGAGCACCTATGGTGATACAAAAAAACAGAGCACCAGAGATGAAAGAAGAACTAAAGATTCGCAACATGCATGCTCTGCCAAGCCTGATTAATGATAAGTCTAGTTGCCTTCAGCCTGTTTTGCATGGTCTGAATTGACATACTCATTGTGCAGCCAGAATGTGTAATGAACTAATTTGTCAAATATATAAATGCGTTACCTAGTAAACAGGCCAATAGTGCACTAATTTGTGTCAGCTGTAATTACTGAGAGTCTCATACGCATTTTGCTACAGGGCCCAACGCAACTCTGTAGCAAAATGTTTTTGTTCAACCATTGCATTCAAAATTTCAATACTAGTCAGCTTTTACGATAGGCCTTGATGTTTTCTATCTAGAATGGGTCTTTTCAAACTTACTTCGTATAACACCATCCAAACACAAATTAATTTCACAATAAGGCGACGCATTATGATGTCAGATATGGACTCCTCATACCTGCCTGATAGGCAAAAACAGCAACAAAGAGACAAAGCATTTCGACAGCGAAGACACCAATTGGACGAAGAGTCGTCGCGTTCGCGGGATCGCAGCCCTATTCGAGGCCCTAAACATGCGATTTCGAGGCAAAGTTCAGATATGAGTGTTCAAGACGAAGACATTGAGACAATTTTTCTTGATGATTTAGACTACGGTGAGTCCATCTCAAAGGACGAATATGATAGTTTTATACCGATTTTAGACCAGTACACGGACGACTTGACTAGCACCGAGCAAGTTGAGGAAGCGATCGAGGTTATAGCCAGTAGTTATTTTGATGTCTTATTAGACCCTGAGCAAGTTCAGGATGTTGCGCAGCTTTACTACCATGTAGTAGGTGCGCGGTTAAGCCATATCTACAAACTGCTTATTCCAGAAAGCCAGAATATTGATATGGCTTTTCGTGCAATCAATGAGTTAGCGTATAGCGAAATGCCCGGCGTCAACTTGATACAGAACTTTGCATATCAATACAATCAATATCAGGTGGGGACTTCGTTTTCAATTAACCCGGCATGGAATATTACCATCCCCGCAGGAGGTAGTGAAGAGCGGATCCGTGAAACAAGTGGTACTGATTCCATCAATGACACAAAAATAAAATTTTATTCAGCCAAAGACTTTAAGTATAAAAATGCCACTGGTGGTGATGTCACCATCAATACAATTGTAGGTGACAAGGTTGAAGCCCGTTTATCCCGCTTGGCGCCGCGAGGTGAGTCGGCTGAGGTCAATGCTGATCAAAGTGATTTGATGAAAAATGTATTGGTTTATAACAATAATGGAAATAACGCCAATGAAAAGGGATGGATCCGAGGCCATTTACTTAATGACAATTTGGGGGGCTCAGCGCTGAAGTTTAACCTATACCCGATCACAGGATCGGCAAATAAAGAGCACCACTCACGCGTAGAGTCCCACGTAAAAAATCTAGTTGAAGCGGGCTACATCGTTGAATATAAAGTTGAAGTGGTACCTACAGTACCTGCACCCCATCAAAAAGAAACCGCCCCCGGATACAAAAGTGGTGCTGCGCCAAAAGCAAATTTTGTGTGTTCTGTAAAAGTATTGAGTGACACCAGTACGGATGCTGCCAGTAGTTACCATCCCGAAGGGTCATTTTCAGTGACCATCACATCTGAATACAAAACAAAACATGCCTCAACGGGAGATGTTGCAACTTTAAAAGCGTTTGCAAACAAAGCTGTCAAAAGTAAAGACAATAAGGTCGATAGTAAGGCGTATATGAGACCTTGGACAACCAAAAAAGGGTTGACTAAGCCGCTAGGTTTATCTCAGAGCGACGACAAACACATTCGTGATAAAGACTACAAAGATTGGACTGACAAGCAAAAGAATAGCAAGTTTTGGACCTGGGATCAGACTCGCATTGATGCTTTGAAAGCCGCTTTAAAAGGCTAACTGTATATTTAACTCGCCAAGGGCATATATTTTTATCTCTCTCAGCAGAGTTTGCAGCTTGTAAGCTCCCAGCAATTCTCCCAATTATTCATTTCAATACAAGCAACAAAAGGAAATCATCTACATGCTTCAAAAAGAAGAGTTAGCTACTTATCCAACGCGCACAGCGTCGTCGGTAAGTAATGCACTCAACTCAGACTCAGTGAACGTCGATTTGCTGTCATCAGGTGTCGATGTCGCCAAGCGTTATGCTTCCCAAGTAGTTTGGGACCATTTCAAAGGAGATGCCACAGCTAAACTGATCATCTCAAGTGTTTTCAATTATGCGGTTACGTCATTAAAGTCCTTAAATCCATGGGTAACGGCCATTTCTCAGGCCTTGCTGATGCTAGCAAAAGTACCACCAGGTGTTGTGTCTGCAGTACTGTGGGCTGTGGGGAAAATTTGGCTGTGGGCGGCCAATAAGTTTTACAATGGTGGCTGGATCGCTACCGCGTGGGGTGATATTGATGAGCCCTATATTTATCAATGGCTTAAAAAAGGAAGCGATGCTCATGGAGCATTGCGCGCATTAGTTGCAGACTTGCAAGCTTGGGTGCAGTACATTCAAGACAAACTTGCGAGCCGCGTTGCCCGTTTAATTGGGGTCTCTGAAACGGATGAAGATGCTGATCCTGCTCAGTCGACAGATGAAGAGGAGCAGTCGTCGCCCAATATCGTTGATAATAAATTTGTGTCACTGGGTATAAATCAACCGGAGCTGATGGATTGGGAAGACGGAGTAAGTAAGCCAAAAAGAGCGGGGCTACATGGTACTGGCGTGGCAAAAGTAAACTTGCTCGGCCAACAATTTGGTGGGGACGTAGATATTAAACTCCCCTTTGGCAGTGGCTGGGAAGTGTCTGTTAAACCTGTGTTTGCCAGTCAGCAGGGGGTTGGTTTTAGTGGCTTTATCGCAGCGCATCAGGTGTTAGGTGATGAATTGGTGATAAATGAAGAAGGCTTATCTCGTTTTAAGGCCAGCATTGTTGGTCTCGATATTGCTGATAAGCGAGTGTATTCAGACTTAATGTCATTGGATTACAACAAGCAGCAAAAAGAAGTGCATTTTGCCGGTGATGCACATGTTCCTTTGTGGGACAAAAAAAAGCTGGATGGAGAGTTTGACCTAAAACTTGACACAGCTGGTAGATTCAAATCGGGCAGAACAAAAATTGCTTCGTCAGATACTTTTGAAGTGATCCCTAATTTCCTATCAATTAGTAATCCTAGTGGTGAAGTTGACATTGCAAAAGACGCCGCACCAGAATTTGAGGTCAGTACTGATGCCTCTTTACATGGTTTACCTGGGGGCGTTAAGGCGTCGATTAGCCAAGCAAAAGTGATGTATCACGACGAGCAGCTAGGTGGTGAGATTGAGCAAGCAGATGTTGAGATCCCAGTCAGTAAGCATACAACTATGACACTGGCAATGACCAAGGCTAAGTTTACTAAAGATGCTATTGAAGCTGAAAATGCTTATATGGACCTTGAACACGACAACTCTAAGGTTTTAAACAAAAAGGCCATTGTTGAATCAGACTTTTTCTCTGGCAATTTTGATTTTGGAAAAGTATTTGAACTTAAACAATTAAAAGTGCACCAAGGGCTGAACTCACTCAAGTTTGAAGGTGGAAAGTTCACTTATGAAAAAGATGAGAATAATGGTTTACAGTTACTTAGAGCACGCATTTTAGGACTAGAAGCTTACTACGATAACGAAAAACGCGAAGGTGGAATATCGGGAGAGTGGAAGAAGGGCATTAGTTTTCCTGCATTTTCATTAGACTTTCCGGTTGGTGCAGGCGTCGCCGGAGTCGGTGTAGATATCACAGGAGGTTTTGATTTCGCTGCTGGAATTGGTGCTAGGATTCAAAACAAGGAAGAAGATAACACCGAAACTCAAATGCTCTTCAATGTATTTGGTGAAGCCTCTGCCAGTGCAAAGGCTAAAGCCAGAATCGAAGCCGGGGCGTTTGTTGGCGTTCCATATTTGGCAAAGGTTCAAGGTGGATTGTTTGGCGAAATACGCGGCGGTATTGAAGGCAAGATATTGACGTCGGGTCGTTTAAAATACACCCGCGGGCAAGGTGGAGATAGCTTTGGGCAGTTTGGAATTGATAAAGATTGGCCAATGCAAGGTGACTTTAGTTTAACTGGCTCGCTGGAAGCTGAGGTTGGAGCATCCATCAAGGCTAAAGTGCTGACATTTGAAAAAGAGATTGCATCTGTCTCCATAGGAGATTGGACCCTAGGTGAATATACGCTAGATGGTACAATTAAAAGGAGTCCAAATGGCAAAGGCTACATCGTTGAACGTTCACAAGGCAAATTTGTTAAAGATAAACCTGAACCCGTTAAGGTAACAAAAGAAACACTCTCTGTTGACAAGTGGGTCAATCAGTTAGAGAAAGACCACAGCCACATTGAATACACAGAAGATGAAGCGAAGAGAAAGCTACCGGAAGTTGCGAGGAAAACAGTTTATAGCCATTTGAGCCCACTGCAAAAAGAAGATGTGAGTGAAAGATACACTAACTTACTCAAGTTGATGCCGCAGCGTCTTAAGTTTGCAAAAACCTATCAAAAAATCAAAGCGGAGAGAGATAAGCTGCCAACTAGTGGCACTTATATATGGACACCCAAAGTGTGGAATGAAGCGGTTCAGCGCAAAAGTATTTGGATTTTTGAGTTTAGTACCAGTAAGGCACAAGTCGCTGAGCAATTGGAGAAATACCATAAAACCCACTCAATATTAGAACGTAGAGTGATCCTCGCAAAACTTGAAGAGATTGCCACAGATTATCGTCAGAACAAGTCTAAAAATGAGGACAATAAAGAAGCAGCAAAAGACTTTTTAGAAAGTATAGAAAAAGAGCGACTCATTTTGATGTAGTTCAATTGCTACCATTGTCGTTTATTCAATGTGTGTAATACGTTGTAATAGCTATTCACTTATTTGTTTATTATGTTGCTCTCTAGATTTGAGTGGGTGTCATTGCGCATCTACTTATATCGATACGACATGCTAAAGGAACAAATAACCATGCCAAAACTTAATTGGCAACACACAACTATGGTCAGAGATGGCCCTAAACTGGCTGCATAAGAATATTCTTATCGCCAAGAAAACCTGAAAAAGCAGCCTTTGTGGCTGCTTTTTTTGTACAAGAGTAATGCAGGGCATGACGGCTTATGTAGATTAAGATCCAATACGAGTGAATATGGTAAATAAGTTAAAAGAACGCGATTTTATCTCAATGTAAGCGCGAATCTCAAAACCGTTATCCCGATAAGGCCAATCAAAATAATTAACTCGCTACATCTCTCAATGACAGGATATGGTTGGTAGTTTATTTGGTACGCGTGTGGCAGAAGAGTTGAGTCGTTCAGTGCTGATAAAACGAGATGGCTTGGTGTGTATTCGGTTGTAGCGAATGCTGGGAGCTGTGCTTAAATTTTAGTTAAAGCCTGCTCAATATAAAACGGTCTAGTTTAATAAACACATGTACTTTTTTGGATGCGCTTAGTGGCATTGTAGAAAGTGTTGGTTCTGTCCGAGTTCCTTCAAGGATAAAAACAGTTGACTATGCTCGTATCAGCAGCAAAGTAGCCAACTGTTTTTTGTTGATCAGACTAGCTGAAAATTAGTAGCAGTCTATTCCTTCGCGAGGTGAACACCATCCTTTGACGTTTAGTTTCTCTTCAATTTTCTTGAAGTCGCTGTTACCATTTTCATCAGTCACTACGGCCCATCCAGAGATTGTGAGTGCCTGATCGTACTTATAGCTGAAAGACAGAGTTAGGGAACCGTCTCTTGAGTCTTGCCCGAATGCTCTTACGTACGTTTCCAGTTTTTGGCCATCAGCTGAGTATTGAGGAACACTTAGTGTGATTGAGGACTGGTCAATCCCTTCAACTTTATTCACGACTACGAGCGCTTCAGGGCCAGATACATTAATTTTGCTCGTCGCATAGGCGTCAACTGCAATTCTGAAGCTACTTAAGTCACCACCATGTGTTGGATTGTACAGCTCAACCATATCAAACTCTTCATAAGCTGTAGGCTCACGGCTGGTAATAGAGCGGAAAGTGGCTTTAGCTACGTTCAGCAATGCAGTGTCAATGGGCAGATCAGCAGCGTGTTGGAAACACTGGTTTGCCTTAACCTTTTTGCCGATATTGGTATAGCGAGTATATGCGTCTTGTTGTCTCGGAATATAGTAGTCTTCATCTCGAACCCCAGCCATAACTTTCCATGCTTGCTCGACTAACTTCCATTCAGGCCCAAGCTTCTCGAACCATGATTCAGTTGCTTCTTCTCTGAAATCTGCTTTAAGCTGTTGGTCAGAACTGTGCCTCGTTTTACCAAGTGTCCAATAGTTTCTATCGTGTGTATTACATTCATCGGTGTACTCTTCAGCAATTTCGTTGACAATATCAAAGAACCAATTTTCTAGTTTGTCAGGCACGCCACCGATGTCAGATTCAACAATGGTGCAACCATCTACCGGTATAGTGAATGTCGGGCAAGCATAGATTTTTTCAGCCTGATGAGGTTCCAGTGGTGCAGGTCCATTTGCCTGTAGCACAGAGATTAAAATTGGTACAAATAGAGTAGAGTCCATTTTCTTATCCTTATTATTAGATTTATATCTTATGATATCCCTAATATTCACTTAATCGATTAAAGCTTGTCCTGTCCTGTAGCGATAATTGATTGATATTAGATGATATTAATTAATAGTGTACCACTTATTGCTCCTGTAGTTCAATTTATTAACTTGTCAATATAAGTTTATTCATAATGAGTGTTTTTAATTATATTTTCTGTTTGGCATATCCACTCCAATAAGCACACTTTTTTGTGTAAAAAATAGGCGTGTTCCGATTTGGAATGTGCCATCTACGAAGCAGTATTTACGCAGAAGCAGTAATAAATGAACGAGTTTCAAATTTTAATGAGCACGCTGCTGAGGCCTAGGGAACCAGCTAAGGTCAATGGTATTGGTTGTTAGCCAAAAGAGGGAAAACTTATTGGACAGACACAAATCTTTTTTGATGGAAATTGCGATTTAAATCAGGTTGAGCTCAATCTGGCGTATAAATATACTCATTAAAAAATCCGACTTTTTGTCGATTTAAGGATTGAGGATAAGTTATTTTTTATATTTATATCAGATGTAATTTAAAAATTAAAAGTCTTTTAAATTTTTAATTTGTAAAAGTTGATACCGTTTCTGATTTGTATAAAATTGGCGTTTTTTGTGAAAGTGAGGATAAAAATGAAATCAAAACGTTCTCAACCGTTTGGAGGAGTGTTTTTGTGTATATTTCTCTTTACGTTATGCACTGCTAAAAGTGTTGCTGCAAGCGTATCGAGTTATATATATAACCAGTCTCCGATTTTTTCAGTGCATAAAGAACCAGATGCGTCCAGCGATTTTCTGGTTGTTGATAGTACAGCTGCGATAACAACGCTTAATTTTAATAAATTCGCAACAATTAGTAAGCCTCTACTCATCAAAATACCTAATGATAGTAGCACTGAAACTTTAGTAATTAATGCAACAGAAATTGACATTCAAAATACAGTTTCAGTGATGGGGAAGCCGGTCGATCTAGTGTTTATCTCACAAGGTGGTACTGTTCGTTGCAGCAACTGTTCTTTTGATAATGCGGGAAGATTATCGTTTATCAATGGCACACTTTCGGGCGGCATCGTGAGAACGCAACCAAGTGGTAGGGTGACTATCTCAACTCTAACTGCACCAGGCTTGCAATCTCTTGAAGTGATGTCAGATAGCATCGCAACGTCAGGTGTTATTGATCTAAATTTACGCGCAGAGCGTCATCCTAATAGTGGATTCATCCAATCAAGTAGGGGCTCTTATGTACTGGGCTCTGGCGGTATTAACTTGTATCCGGGCCGCTTTTCTATTCGCTATAGTGATCTTGATATGATTTCATCGACGACTCTGTCGAACACTTATCAGCCGTCTGGTACTTTTAAAGCTGCGAGTATTGGTATTGTTGCGTCGCAGCCAGTGATTATCCCTGTTAGCACTGAGCTCAATACCATGTCAGATGCTTTGGCAACCAGCACAAGGCAGGGACAATTTTACGCGCCAGCAGAAGGCGTATTTATTCAAATTGCGGAGCATGAAAGTGCGACATTGAATGTTTACGGTAAGCTCTATAGCGACCGTATCATCACAACGAAAGCAATCGGTGCGACGACTTTTCGTTCTGGTTCTAGATTGATTGGTCAAACAATCAAGAGTTTTTCAGACAAAGGCCTGTTAAACCAAGGTTATGTTGATGCTGGAAGTATCGAATTCGCTGCAAGTCGACTGATAAACTCCGGTACTCTAAGTGGCTCAAAAATCAATATCGAAATCGAAGGTGATGTCTACAATACCTTTGGTGGAGTGATCAAAGCAGGTACTTTGAGCGTTGATTTGAACGATGGCATTTTCACTAATGGTTCTCGTACCAACAGGTTAAATTGGCCGGAAAATAAGTCACTGAATGCGCCATCTATTGACGTTAACAGTGTTAAGCATGGCCCATATTCTAGCTACAGCGCTACCGGATCTACACAGAGCCGCTTGAGTGCAAAAGTCCATGCGAACAACATAAAAATTATAGCTAAAGCGATAGAAAATATTAACCCCTACCATATTGAAGAGCCAAGCGGTGTTGACTGGAGTGCAGGTATTCGCGTAAACACCGCTCAGTCTGAGCAGGTCTCAATAGCGGCAGAATCTACATTGGAACTTAAAGCAAGCCAGTATATTCGCAACTCTTCAGCCATTTTACGTCTTAGCCAACAAGGGATATTCCATATTGATACTCCCTTATTATTTAACGAGCGTTATCGTTTAGAAACTACCTCTTTCATCATATCCCGTTACGCTTATACGTCGGACAATAAAGGAAGCCAAGATACAGTTGAACATGGAGTTGGGACTCAAATATCGGCTTATTCTCCACCTGGGCGAATAGTCAGTTTTGGCGAATTCCAAATTGGCAGCAAAGCGGAACCTTCGACTAGGCGTCGTTTTGTCAATGCATTTTCGTATATTGAGCTTTTTGACAATGCGCGTTTCCAAAAGCTGGATTTAGAGTCAATCGGCATTAAATTAAGTAGTACAGTAGAAACAAGTAACTTTCATGCCATTAAACAGTGTGTTGCTTTAGGTAATTGTAGCGGTGCAGCAGTCGATACTTCTGTAGAAGGTGAGACCTTACTAGCCATTCACGGTAATGTGTATGGTATTAACCCCAATATGGAAAGTCAAAGCGACCTGACTGTAACAGAGTCAAACTCACTAGATGCAACGATCAATACCAAGATTAAAGAGTACTTCCAACGGTATGTAAAAGTTGTGGATGAAGATACTTATGAAGGGTATTCATTTCCCAAGGTTGACGGCCAATGGGTTACAGCAAGTTTGTTTAAATGTGATGGCTATCGCTATGAAGAGCATGGTTTGACACAAACAGAAGATTGCACCTACTCCTCAGTTAGAGTTGCCTTAAGTACAATACTTGGCGAATCCTCAGATGCAGATTTTGAAAACACAGGTTATACCTTCCAAGAAATAGACGATGCTGCGAAAGCTTATGCTAGAAGCAGGCAGTACGTAAGCGGCTCTGAAGACTACCGTTGTGCCAATACTCGTTACTCCTGTACTGCGCAAAATTTCAAATATCAAAATGTTATTGTCAGCGATGACGGTAAGAAAGTGACGGTGAATTACAGATATAAAATTTCGATAGATGATGAGTTAAACGATCATGACACGCCAACTCTTCGCGACGTATCCAAATCACCAACGGTCACTGTGGCAGTCTTGATGGATGGTAAATAAATGGAATTAAAAATGAAAAAAGATAATTTGGCCGACAAGCCCGTGCCATTTTACAAAAAGGCCATTGCCTATTTAAATATAGTTATGTTGCTCGGGCAGGTGTGTTTACCAACTCTAGCACAGGCCTATAACGCTTTTGATAAGACCAATGCAAATCAACTGCTGGCAAGCTCTCCCGCATTCACTAAGGTGCCTGATAACCGCAGAACAATGTATGTGAAATCAAAGCACGTTGTGGAGCAACCTCGCGCTTTAAATACTCAGACCATAGCTGGTTTCCATCAAGTCTTGTTGGATAATAGAAAGGACGCATTACCTGAACCTAAAAAGATTCATCTTTCTGGCGGCTCGATCTCAGTCACTTTTCCAAACTACCCGCTATCAAAACAGGTTGGAGACCGGTTCGTACAATCACGCTTGATCCGCTCGCAAATTTATGCCGAGCTGAACCGAAACATGATTTCAACTGCCTATGCTGATGAAACGGCTCAAATAACGCAATTGTACCAAAATGCGTACGAACTGGCTGGAAAAGGCGGTGTAACGTTTGGTGAGCAAGTACCTAAATCAGTTTATGACAATTTTGGTAAGGATTTTATCTGGCCAGAATATAGAGACATCAACGGGGAAAAAGTACTGTCTCCAGTGGTACACCTGAGCGCATCGACAATAGAATCACGCACTGTAAATGGTCACTTAGTCGAATTTACAGGCTCCGATGTAAACTTTAGAGATATTACTGTTAACAATGGCACCTTGCTAACGGGCCGTGATACTTATTTAAGAACAGCGCGAAACCTTACTGTTAATCCGGGCGCACAAGTAGCCTCAGATGGTGATCTCAATCTATTTGTTGGTGGTACTTTAAGAAACCTATCTGGCAGTCTGACTGCCAGACAAAATGTTGACATTATTGCCGGTCAGTATGAGCAAAAAACGTTAGTGCACCGTTTTTCTAGCCGCTATGAGCGAGGCTCTCGCTTTGGTGAAATTGCCTCGGTCAGTGGCGAAAACATTAGTATTCGAAGCATGGGTGACATTGTTATTCAGGGCGGTACGATAAACGGTAATACAATTGGATTACGTGCTGATGGCAATATTCAGTTAATTTCTCAACAAACCAGTTACGTGAATAATGAGCCTGTTGGCGAGTATTCTCAATCGACTTCAGAAATCAAACATCTGACCACAAAACTATCTGCTAAAGACAGCATCTATTTAATGGCATCAGGTGCTATTGAACTCAAAGCAGCAGAACTGCATGCAGATGAAGGCGTGATCGAGCTTTTGGCTGGTCAGGGCGTATATATTCTTAACGAATTTAATCAAAATCAAAGTCAGAAATCTGGAAAATGGGGCAAGACCACTGAGCAAGAGCAGCAGTTTCAAACCATGGCTATTCGCTCAGCGCTAGAGGCGGGTAAAGGTGTTCGAATCGCTTCTCAATTTGGTGATGTCACCTTGCAAGCTGCTCAAATCACCTCAGGGGACGGCACGTCCATCGAGGCGCGAAATGGTCAAGTGAAGTTCTTATTGGCCAAAGAGCAAAAAGAATACTTCTACAACAAGGTCGAAAAAGGCACTTGGAAAATTAAGACCGAAACTAAGCAAGATACGGTCGATACTGCGGTGTATAACGAGATCATTGGCGGGGTAAAAGTACATGCGACCCATGGGATCACGCTGGAATTAGGGCAGTACGAAGGAGAAAGTATTTCATCGGTGATCAGTGACTTTGCGGGAGTTCCTTCACTGAGCTGGATGCAACAATTGCACGATGATCCTCAGGTTAACAGCAACCTAAGCATCGTCACTACAGAGCTAACAAAACTTCATATAGATGAAAGCACCAGTACCCTGAGCCCTGCGGCAATGGCTGTGGTAGCCATTGCCGTGTCGGTTGCGATGGGACCAGCTGGCGCACAATGGATAGGCACGGAAGGAGCCATCGCGAGTGCCTTTAGCCCAGCAATGGGGGCCGCGATGTCGGCAGCAGCAGTGACTTTAACTACGCAAGCTGCAACCAGTTTGGCGTCTGGCAATAGTGTTGGCGATACGTTAAGCCACATGCTAAGCAGCGAGAGTATTAGATCCTTGGTTATATCAATGGCTACAGCCGGTATGATGAGCCACTTCAGCGATCTACAGTTTTTTGGGGAAGTTAACCCTGATGCTGCGTTATTAAGTAAAGATACACTTATATCAATAGGTAACCAAGCAACTCAGGCTGTTGTTAATTCAACAATTAGTGCGGGAATTTCGACTGTAATTAATGGTGGAGATTTTTCTGAGTTTTCCTCGGGCTTCACTAACTCACTGAAAAGTGCTGGTATCTCGGCAGTAGGTGAGTATATGTCATCTACAATAGGCTCCGCGTATAGAGGCGGTGACATTACCAATTCTGTTAGATATTTAGCGCATGCTGGTGCTGGTTGTATTTTGGGTATAGCAACCAGCGAAGCAGGCCAAGCCTCTGGTGGAGGAAGCGAGAGCTGCTTGACTGGTGCCGGCGGTGCGGTTGTTGGAGAGCTGATAGCTGATACATATAAAGCAAATAAATTAGAAGAGTTTTACCAAAGAGAAGCTGACAGGGCTCAATTACTACGTGATGCTCAGTTTAGTGATGCTGAAATTGCCGCATTTTATAAGTCTGAAGGTGCTCAAGCATATTTTAACAAGGAAGTGGCTAAACTCAGTGCCATTGGGGTCGATTTAGCCAAGCTCGGAGGGGCAACTGCGGCACTTATCGCCAATAGTGATGTCAATTTGGCTGCGATGACCGCCGAAAATGCGGCTAAGCACAATGCATTTTTCTTGATCCCGCTCGGTTTAATGGTTTTGAAAGGGATTGATATCGCGCTTACAGCCAATGAACTATATGATATCTATGACACCATGGGTAAGGACCCTACTAAGGGTAAGGAAATGCTCCAAGAATGGCTTGTGGAGCAAGCAGCTGGTGGGCTAATTAGCAAGGCTATTCCCGGTTTTAAGTCTTTTGAAGAGATGCTTGACTGGCTAAAACGCAATGATGTACTGTCGCCAGCCATGCTCAAGGAGATTGAGGACAATATTGCTTCGGGCAAACAGGGCAAACCCAGTGGTGAAATTGGCGATATTAAAGTGGCCGATGCTGTTAAAAACCGTCTTGATTTAAGTGAATTTAAAGATGAGCACGAGTTTTTGGTTAAAGTTAATGGTTCACATGTGGCAGACCGCAACGACGGCTTTTATGGTGAGCAAATAGCCAAACAACTTTTTGAAGACAGTACGGGCATTGAGTTTAAAGACATTGTTAAAAATAAGTCTAACCATGGCGCTGACTTATTAGGTATCGACCCAGATCCAACAAAGAAAACGATTTGGTTAATTGAAGTTAAATCCAGTTATAGGAATAAATTTCCAAAACCGGATGACTTAAATTTGGCAAAACGTGGTAAAAAGTGGATAGAGCAGGTGGCGATAGGTAAGTTAAATGGGCAGAAAGTGACACCAGAAGCAGAGAATTTTGCAATTGAGTTGCAAAAGTTGATGAAACAGGGATATAAAATTAAACCCATTTTAGCGAAAGTCTCTGTTCCTGAGCCTAACACTACAGGTACAGCAACGGTTAAGATAGTACGAGCGAAATAATTATGATAAACGAGAAGCAACTAGAAAAGTTTTTACGCAAACGCAAGCGGTCGATAAAAAACCCGACTAAATATGCTGATGTAGTTAGGCGTAACGAAGAGAGAGTAGGCTTTTATTTAAATAATGGGAGCACAGGTGTTAGTGAAGATACAACTGTAAGTTTACCATTTTTGCCTTGGGAGTTTTTAGAAACAGAATTAGAAGTACCGACAGATTACTATGAAATGTCTGCACAGAGTATGCTTATTCAAGAGGGAAAATTGTGTAGTAATGCGTTAAGCCATAGTTTGTGTTTTGCCCATATAAATTGTATTATTACCTATTTTACTCACAAGCGTTATGTTATTCGCTTTGATAGGGAGCGAGAAGGAGGAGTTTCACCGGACAGTGTGTTTTATTTGGTCATGGCGGTTATTTTGCAGCAGTCTACACGGGCAGAGCACATATTTAAATTGCTACAAGTGGGTTATCCAAAGTTCTGGATAAACCGCTCAGAAAGCCATATTGGCGATTTTATTATACTCTTGTTTGATGCAGTTAAAGGCGGTAAACACTTGGTGCCCATTGTTGATGATTTTGTTTATACGGACATTATTGCTCGTTGGGATACCGATGATGTACAAGAACTAACGGGTTATCTAACTCAATTATGTGATGACCAAGTAGCCCAAGTCGCGTCGCCACCGAGTAAAATGTATTTTGAATTCGATAATATGAATTGGCAGTTTACCCCATATGCAGCCTTGCTGTTATTGGCCCTTCGTGCGGAGCGTGGTTTACCTAATCCAGACTTTAGTCACCCTGGATTTGGCAATATCACACAATTGCTACCTGATGAGCCTGTTGCGCCAGTAGAAGATGAGCTATTAAGCCAGCTCCTAGCTTGTATTCGTGACCAAGGCTTTGATGAAGAAACGTTGATGAATGCGTAATCAGCACTAAGCAACTATAACGAGACAGTATTGACTGTCTCGTTAATCGCTTTGAATGATCACTGGCAGCCAAATTAAGTACCCCTTCGTTCACAGTAAATTCTAACTTACCGGCAAGTTTTAACGCTCTTCTTACTATTTACCTTTCTCAATCATTATTCTTAGCGGGTTAAAATGACGCCGCTTTATTCTGTGTATATAGCGTGGGGTTGAGGTTTTTCTTACAATTTAGTTTTAACTAAAGCTGGTGCTGTTACAGAGTGTTCTGGTCTAGCTAAGGGAGAATATATTCTCCTATAGATCAAGAAATTGACTCCTACTTATTTTATGCAAAAATCTAAAGTGGTGTTTACTGCATTAATAGTAATTCTGAAAACGTACATAAAAAGCTTAACTCAGTTTCAGGAGTGATAATTAAGTTTTCAATATATATAGAGCGACATGGAGCAAAATATGAAGTGGGAACTGAAGATTGGATATGACTTTTCGATCTAGAAGCTAGACCACCTTACTAATTTTTATACATGAATCTTCGTTTAGATTCACATTCAAAAACTGATTAAAAGCAGCCCTTGGGCTGCTTTTTTTCGAAGAAATTACTTGATGATAAGTTGGTCTTCGTATGTGTAGATGCCGTTTGGATCTGTTAGGTTGAATACCTTAACAGCCATTGTTTTACCAGCAGCGTTTTCACACTGTACGATTTGGTATAAAACTGGCTGAGCAGTGTCGTTGTTGTACACTTTGTCTTGTGTGAAAACGTCAGAGTGGAACGTATTTGAAGTATCACGGCCGTGGAATAGACCTAGAGATAGGCCACGGTTTGCAACAGTGTGACAGTAAGACTGGCTCTTGTTTTGGTTGTTTACGTTAAGCGTGCTCTTTACACGGAACGCAGTGTGGTAACCAAAAGAGTATGGTTGGTTAACGAACTCACCAGCTGGCTCAACTGTGATGTCCCAGTTTACAATTGGTGCGCCAGGTACGTTTACAAGTACATTGTACCAAGTGTTGTCTGCATCGTAACAGCTTAAGTGAAGCGTTTTGTTGTGAGTCAGTTTGTCTTCTGCAATTGCATTTGTTACACCAACACTTGCTGCATTAGCGTTAGAAGCATCTGCTTGAATACCTACATTTACAACATGGCTGCTGTCAACGTTTGAATATAGGTTACCGTTATCGCAACGTGCGCCATCACGAAGCTCAATATCAGCTGAGAAGTTATGTGCGAATTCACTTGTGATAACCACGCGGCTAACCGGGCCGTATGAGTAAACAGTGTGACGATCATAACCATTTGTATCAGCGATATTAATAGGCGCAGCAACTGCACTTACAGTAGTTAACATAGCAGCAGCGAGAGTACCTAATTTAAACATTTTCATCTTCTTTCCTTTGGTCGTTCATTAGTTCGGTTGTTTATCACTTGTTAGTTTTGTCATTCATCACTTGGGCCCAAAGTGTTGACGAGATGCAAAGTAGCAAACGAAATGGGTACGAGCAAATTAGCCAATATAAGTAGCTATTAAATTGGATGATGAATTAATATTTTTATAAATATCAATGATATAAGGGTTTCTCTGGGCAGGGTTTATAAATTTAAAAGTATACCTACTATTTTATTCATAAGGTTCAATCACCTTTACAGATAAGTTCATTGTTTATAGATAATTAATAATTTGAACTTTATGTAAAATAAAATGTGTTTTTTTGATTTTTACAGCTTAATAGCGGTACCATCTAAGGGCAGGGGAGAGTAATTTTCAAACACCTTCATAAACAGAAGTGTTGTTTTACATGCCTGTAAATTATTGAATCGTTTTGACTGCGTCCTGAAGTTTTTTATCTGACCATATCTCAGGTGTTGTTGGTGCTTTGTCTTTTTGTAACGTAGTGCCCATTCCCGGTTTTGAAATAACCACCCGTCCATACTCATTCTCAACCACGATTGGATGTTCACTGTCTAATAAAATGACATCAATAGTATCTTCGCTGTAGAGGTTTCCACCCCAAAAGTCGGTGCCTCGTATACCGATAGAGCCCATTGGTGTTTTAATTTTAAAATTTGGATTGGTAACTTTGGTTATTTCACCTGTAACTATCCGAAATGCGCCCGAGATAAATTCAAAGCTGGCATCTGAGCTTTGCTGATACTCAAATTGATTAACAACAAATTGCGTTTGTTCTCCCAAAGACAAGATGGTTCCCTCCGAGAATCTCACTTGTGCGCGTGCGTTTTTACCCGTATGCAGAGCGTCCTCGATAAATATAGGGGATTTACGCGTGAGATCACGATGCTGGTTGTCTGACTGAGCTGTGACCTGTTTTTTGGCAAGCATGACTTTTGCCACCTGATTATCAGCAAAACTGCACGTACTTAAAATAAGCAAACTCAGTAACAAGGCTTTCATTAATTGACTCCAGAGGTTTTATATAAAAATAGAAGCAGAATCGCCGAGTGTCGAATGCTGTTGGACGGATAAGATTATTTCAAAGTATCTAATCACAAAGTGGCTGACAGTGCGTCAGCACTATGAACAACACATCAAAACAGGTAATGAATTTGTGCAAGTGAGAGCAACTTCCGTTTATGCCAGTGAGCCCTTGGCGATCATGCGATCTGGGTCGTTACATTGGGCAACAATGCAGCTAGATAAAGCTCCGTACTTTACTAAATCTTTGTTGCAGCAGCTAGGTCACTTTTATCTACCAGAGTCCCGTGCTCAAAACCATACGATTAAGGTTTTGAGTAGTGATAAATCGGGGGTTTTTAGTCTGGGTGGCGATCTAGTGAATTTAACAAACTGTGTAAAACAACAAAATGAGCCTTGGCTCCGAGATTATGCTTTTAACTATATGACCTTGCTACATCGAATATTGGCAGGTTCTAGGCATAATCTAACCAGCATAGTGTTGGTACAGGGCAGGGCTTACGGAGCAGGAATGGAAGTTGCTCTTTGTGCTGATTGTGTTGTGGCAGAGGAAGGTGCAGAGTTTTTCTATCCGCCCGTAGCTTTTAATCACGGGCTAGAGCACTTACTGGTATCTAAGTTAAAGCACAAGGCGTCACGCTGTGCACTAATGGAAGTCATGTATTCTAATACACGTTTTAGTGCTCATGATTTATATGAATTGGGGTTGGTCGATGTTTTGACAGAGTGTGGCAAAGGAGAGCAGAGTGTACGTGGTCTAGTTCAGCGGGCACAGGCCTGCGATATTGGTCACACAGTGTTGCAAAAATATCGGCACCGAAAAGAAACACACTCTGTCGGTCAATTTAGCTCATTGGCAGAAGCCTGGGTTAAAAAAGCCGTCAAGGTTGACGAAAATCAGCAAAAATACCTGCGTAGACTTGGGCGCGTAAGGTATTAAATACGGGACATGGCGATGAAGGCCGTTTACGCGCAGGGAAGGGGAAACGGCCTCATATTAAAACTAGCAGTAACGGTGTTTACTCGGTTGTCTGCTTACGGTGCTTTTTAACAGCTTTGGCTATACGTTTAGCGGCACGTTGCATGGTTTTTCGATTTGGATGTAAACCATCATCCATAGGTTCAAAACCGCGCCATATATCGAGAAAAATGGCATCAGGTACCTCATTTTTAAGACGGTTTAGCCTCAATTCTGAAAAGGTTTCATAGTTATCTTTGCTTATGATCCACGGCCAATTAAACCGTTGTCTAAGGGTTTCCCAGTCAATCGCATCGTAATCCGGTGCCTTTGAAAAAATCGGTGTGATCCCAGCGGCTAGCGCTCGGTTGGCAACATTGACGAAGGTGTCTATATAAGAGTGCATTTGTTCTAGAGTACATTCCGAAGTTTCTGACATTGGAATACCAAAAGCATCGGGGTGGTTGCAATCATTTCCACGAATAATAACGATGTATTGGGCGGATACTTCTGTGGAAAAGGAGGTCACTCTACTCAGTGCTTTAGTAAATTGCTTTTCATAACCTTCCCAGCCGGGCCCCACACACTCAGGACCTGGAAAACACGTCAACCTATCGAATGTGGTTGCGCCAGCTTGTCCTTCGTTGATTAGATGACCAGAGAGGCGAGGTTCTCTTATTAAGGCATTTCCTAGAGAAAGGTATCGGCCAGAATTAATGGCGATACCATTTAGTGGTGCTTGTAGGTTGTCAAAATAGGGCATTTTAGCATTGGCAAAAGAAGCACCGATCAAAAGCAGTGGCGCTTCTTCCGATTTTGGTGCTGCATGCAAGTTTGATGTAAAAGACAAGCTGAGGCTCAACAACAGGGTTTTTATAGTTTGAGAAGTGAACATGATAATCCTTTTGGTTAAATTGTAGCCATTACACGTTAGGTGATACGGATCAGTGAGTAAGTTAGACTTTGGTAGGTTATAGAAAAGTATTTTGATGAATATAAAGAGGGTTTAATTGTTTTAAGTAAGCAAAAAAGCGCCTTACGACGCTTTGGTAAACCTAAAAGTACTAATTTACACCGCCGCAGGTCCAACCCATACCGCAGGTCTTTGCTTCTCTATGGGTAAAGAACGGACAACCTCTATCGTATTCAGTCTCACGGCCGGGTCTGCCACCAGCAATAGCTGGTGTTGCATTTAAATCAAGAGATTGATTATTAGAAAGATTTTTAATTTTTGACTTGTTTAGTTTTAATTTCATTTTAATTTCCTTTTATGTTCCTAGAGACTATAAACTAGCCATAGATGTGAATATTGTCAACAATATATTGTATGCAAAATTGCATTCTATCGAACTATTATTCATTTTATTAACGCGCCAATCCGGCGACTCACGTTGGGAAGCAAACTAAAAGGTAATTATTGTTCACACATGTTTGGCTCACGCGTTGTAAGAGTAATAGTCCTTAATTTAAATAGCACCATGTATAAAACGTAAATCCAGCACAGTATTTGTTTTAAAAGTCTGAGTAAATTCGTGTTGTTAGATGTTTAACTATTTATTGATGGTGCCGGGTAAAAGCAATGATAAAAATTCTTAACGAAAGTACGGTCTTCAACTTGCTGCTAGACAAAGGTGTATTGGTTGTGCCAACAGCAGGACCACTAGAAGTCGCATCTCAGGGAATGATTTGTCATGGTGAGATAGCTGTGCAAGACGATATCGAAAAGTTTCTGACGAAAAAGGTCAATATGTCACCTTACATTAACGGTGCATATGCGGCAGGCGGCACAGTGACGTTCAGCGCTATCAATGACATTGTTTTATCTGAAGTAACGTTCAAAGGAGGGGCGCCAATTGTGCTCAAAGGAGATATTGTGTGTGCATTAAGTGTGATACCAGCACTCAATCCACAAGGAGTACCAGATCCAGGCCCCCCCACTGAGCTTACGGTTAAATTTGAACCAACACAACCTATTGTTATTTCTAAATAAAATTATTGCGTGGTTGTTTTTTTGTTGCATTTAATTTTCATTTTATATACAAAAATGGGCGCTATCGCTTGCAGGCTACGAAAGGATATCCAATGACTTATGTAAAACTCAGTACTTATTTTAGCCTAGCTATTGTGGTTGTGGCGCTGTCTGGTTGCTATAAAGAAGGGCTTATTAGAGGGAGCAATGAGCTTTTGCTCAATGGCAGTCTTTTGAAAGGACCTCTCGCAAATGCTTCAATTACCGTTAGTGATATTAATCACTTAACTGTTTGGCAAGGGCAAAGCAATGAGCTTGCGCAGTTTGAAAGTCAATTCAGTGTTCATGAAAATAGCTTATTTCATATCAAAATAGATGTACTAGATAATACCACTATGGTCTGCGATGCCGCAGAGTGTTTTGATCGTAATGGAAACTTAATCGCCAATTACCAAGAAGTTGTTCCTGCGTCAGAACTGACTGGGTTGAGACTCAGCCATTTGTCATCGTCCAACACCGAGCGTAACTCACTGCAAGTAAACGCATTGACAACTTTAGTTTATGACCAGCTCGTGAATCAATTACAGGATGGTGTTAACCAAAATGGGGTTGATTCGGCCTCACTTCAAGCAAGTCGGTTAGTTTTGACCGCGCTGAACTTGAGCGAGGATGATATCAACCTTTTGGACAGTACTTTGTCACAGGTTGAAAAGGTAAATGAGTCTTCAGATCAAACAATGACGACCTTAAGTCTTGTAAATGCGTCGATTGCAGAAAACATCACTTTATTGACCCCTTTGTCCTCGGCTATCAGCCAATTTGTATCTGAGCCCGATAATCACCAAGTCCAAGATACTTTGTCTGATCTTAAAACGTCAGTAATGGCAAGTGCCGTTAAGCTTGCGCAAAGTGGCTTAGTTAAGGGCGTGCCTGCAACGGTTGAAGAGTCACTTTTTGAAGCGCAAATAAACGCAATTGATTTTGAGTCGCTGCAAAAACAAAGTACCGAGCTACAGATGCAAATTCAGGCAGCCAATGCGGCGGCCTCGTTAACGGGGGCGACCGGTGCAAATGGCTAAAAAGAATCTGTTATCACGGCTAAGAAACGTGTATTTTCTCTCGCTAAGCTTGGCGGCGCTAATTTTCAGTGTAGATGCTGAAGCTCAACCGCTATTTGCTTTAAAGAAGAAACCAACTAGCAGCCAACCTTGGTATAAAAAAGTCAATTATTTCAGCAATGTTGCCGTTTTCAATCAATCTCTTTCGTTGTCGAAACAGCCAGTAAATGATGCGGTGATCAGTGATACATTCGAAGGCGACTCAAATACCTTAGAAGGTCGTTTTTCTGTCGGTGGCAAGCTGTTTGCAAATTCCTCAATCTATGGAGAGTTAACTTTAGATCAAACGGCATTGAAGGGTCGAATAAATCGTAAAGGCGCGGCAAATTTTTCCGATTCTGTGGATTACCATAGATACAAATCTAGGTTTGAGCTTTTTTATGAGTATGCGCTGCCTCATGGGTTCTCTGGCGGTATAGATCTATATTTGGGTTCTGAAAGGTATCAGCATCGAGAAAACCATGTAACAGATAAGGAGTTTGGTGGAGCCCTCTTGCTGAGCCATGTTCAGTATTTTCACCTTGCTCATCTAGATTTTGATTATGTCATGAGCTATCGAAAACTAAATTTTGGCAGTACTTCTCTTGTTGATACTAGTCAGGTATATCACTCGCTGCTGGCCGAGTATGGCCATCATTTTTCAGAACAGCTGACAGGCTATATTGGTGGCCGTTTTTCTGTCTTTCCAAACTATAATAAACAAAGCTATTGGGGCAGCAGTAGGCAATATGTGTTGATGTCAGAAGTAGAATATCGGCTTACTTCCAGTTCCCTAGTTGCTGTTAAATATGAAAAGTTATGGTTGAGTAAAAACCGCTATACCCATACGGTATCAGCCCAATACGAGTATAAATTTGGCAGTAAAAAAACGAAAAGGCGCAAAAGGAAATATAAAACGCCCAATTTATTAATAAGGTAATTAGCTTTGGAAAACCAAGTAAATCTAAAAGTAGCAGTGTTTGGTGGAGCGGGTATTGGGTTACTGTTCGGTGTCGTCATGGGGACCAGCGTGACGCCAACCGTGACTATTTTACTTGGTGCCTTGACCACTATTTTAGCGGCAATTTTGGGGCTAAACGATCGTCACTTTAACGATGCAAAAGCAGCACGAATAGGCGCATTCGGCATCGCATGTGTAATCGGTGCATATTTGGGCATTTATGTGCGCTCGCATAACCTGTTAGCGCCATCTTTAGTTGAACTGAAAGCCCAGTATGTAGCTGCGGGGTATACTGAACAACAGGCGTTGCAACTACTGACTTTGAAAGAGTTTGGAATGCAATTAGATAACGCCTATGTCGATGATGAAATGCCGATTAAATCTGAATTTCGTTTTTCTGATCAGGCGGTAAATATATCAAATCAACATAGCAGTTTGCTGTTTAGTTCTAGTATCGTCGTGAATGGGTGTGATGAATTGTCCTACACGGATGGCAGTTTAGAGCTTGACGAAATCGTTAATAACTTCGAGTTAACAGGCGGAGTGTGGGCGACCTTGAGTGAAGCTATTGTTTCTGAGTTTGAGGGTTCTGAGCAAAAGAAAATGTTACTGGTGATCCGCGATTCTGTATGTGCTCATCAACAAGAGAAAATGCCATGTATTGGCAAGTCACAGCTAACAGATTTGCAGAATTTTACGCAGGTAAAGAGCGTGTTCGGGGCTCCTTGGACACATATTTACAAGCGCTTTGAAGAGCAAACATTAACAGAAAACAGCAAGCTACGTGGAGTTAGTTTAGTCCATGAGATGCTTTGTCCTGTCTGACAATGGAACGATGATGGGAAAGTTAATATGTAGACTAAAGCTGTTGATATGCATACTGGTTTCGATTCAGACACTGGCTAATATCAATCCTGAACAGCTTAGCTTGAGTACCGTAAGAGTGGTTGTCAAAAAGCCCCACAATGAAATGAATGTAGCCTCGGGATTCTTGTGGCAAAAACCCCAGTGGGTTGTTACTTCGTTACATGTATTAGACGCACATGCCAAAAGTCGGATCATTATCGAATTTGGAAAAAAGAAACGCTTAGCGAAGGTATTGCGAGTGTTGCCTGAGGCGGATTTAGTGCTGTTGGAAGTAACGAAGCCACCAAAAGGGTGGTTACCTGTGACCTATTTCAAACAAACTAAGCCAAAGTATCGTGAGCACGTAACTGCACTGGGCTTCCATCATGGCGCTTTAGCAATGAGTACGAGAGAGCTGCTAAAAGGGTACGCAAAACCCGAAACTTTAAAACAGTTTCTGCCACCTTATGCTGTAGAAACACTAAAGAAAACGAATATTCCAGATATTGAATTTCCAATATATTATTTGGATGGTAGTTTACTCCCTGGCTTTTCTGGTGCGCCGGTATTTGATAACCAAGGTAAATTGGTGGGTATAGGGAATGGGGGTTTGGAAAATGGGGCTGCCAACGTGAGTTGGGTTATCCCGGCAACAAATTTGACTGCCTTGGTAAATTCCAAGCAGAGCACATTGCCAGCGGGGTTGCATAAGACTTCAAAGCTATTCACCTTAGATAAAGTGCAAACAAAAGCAACGCTCAATAGTCCGCCGAAACGGCGTATTGTGTTCAAGTCATTTGACGTAATAGCTTGGCTATTTGCACCTGCCTATGCAGCTTCTGATGAGTGGGACTTTGGCAGCAATTTAGTGGCTGAGCCAAGTGTAGTTCAGTATCAAAATTTCGAATTTTATAAAATTAAAACGCGCAGTATGTCTGAGCTTATTTCAAGTACTGCAACGCCTAGCGAACTGCACAGTATTAATCACTTGTTCAAAGCAATATTTGGTGAATTTAGCATTGATTTCGAAGCGACAAAGTTCGATATTTACAGCGATGCCTACTATGGCATCAATATTGTTGTTCCAGCTGGTGCCCGACTGTATGTTGATGAGCAAGGGTATTTGTTAGCGAAGAGCACCAGCATGTGCAGGCTGTGCTATTACGAGTTGCAGTACCATGCACGAACACTTAGCGATAAAAGTCAGAATGCTTTGATTCAGTCACCAACGGCTTTTTTTGACGAAAAATTAACGCAGCATTGGCAGGAGCTTAATGACGAAGGCGAATTTGAAGAGTATGTTGATTTTCGGCTTTTGACTAAGTATGGCGGCAAACGATTTGTTGCCAATGCCCTTTTTGCAAACTTTAATGAGCCGCTGGTTGAGCGCTACGAAGTTAACTATGTATCGGTTGCGACAAACAGAGAAAGTTGGCTGCAAACACAGGCAATTAATAATCGGTTTGATGCCGAATATATGCAGCAATTATCGACTCATGCCGGGTTAAATTGCCAACGTGTTAACTTGTCCAGTAATGAAGTCCAATTATGCCAATCCCTCGTCTACGCATACACCTTACTTGCGAGTGTACACTTAACAGGCTTTTCTAACCGTTTCTACCCACTGTAACACGTTCTAATTCTCGCTTATGTTTGTCACCTGATTAACTGGTAGCGAGTAGCCTTTAAACTGTTTTTGGCAAATGTACACACTGTTGCTCTATATGATTACCCCTCATCTTTATTATTTTAAGTACTTAAAAAACAGCTATTTAAAAAAAGATCAGATTAATTTTCACAGCTTCCTACCCATGGCGTCATAGCAATACAAATTAATTAATAACACACATCGGTTGGGACTGATGTGGCGGAGCCGTGGAAACGCTCTTTGTTTTCGAGGCGCAGAGAAAAGGGTGGGTTTGTTCCCATTGATTTGCCACCTGAACTGTGATGACCGAGCAGCTTTGCGCCTCTTTTTCCCAAATTCTTGCCGAACCGGCTAATTAGAATGTAATTATCAACGTAAGGAAATATTATGCCTCAATATAAAACCCCAGACGTCTATGTCCAAGAGAAGTCAACACTGCCACCATCAGTTGCAGAAGTGGCAACTGCTATCCCTGCATTTATTGGTTATACAACTAAGCTAGATGATGAAGGTAACGTTGCTTATATGAATTCCCCTGTGCGCATTACTAGCATGGTGGAGTTTGAAGCTGTTTTTGGTGGTGCATACCAAGAAAGTTTCGCAGTTGCACCAAAAGCTTCTGGTGGCTTTAACGTCACCTCAGACGGCGCAAATTTAGCGGACGCGTTCTTCTTTTTACACCAAGCGGTAAGTCATTTCTTTGCCAATGGTGGTGGCGCATGTTATGTGGTCAGTATTGGTCAAGCGAGTTCAACGCTTATTACAAACAGTGAACTTCAAAGTGCGCAAGCAGATAAATTTACCGCTGCAATTGCACTGTTGAATAAAGTTGACGAAGTAACCTTAATCTCTTGTCCAGAAGCCATTGGCCTGAGCACAGTTAAGCACTACGAAGTACAAAACAAAGCACTTGTTCATGCTGAAAAGAGAATGGATCGTTTTGCATTGGTTGACGTTCAAATGCAAGCAGACTCTATGAGCATTGACCCAATTTCTGATGATGCAAAAGCGCTAAGAGCTGGCGCAACGCTGGGTCTAAAATATGGTGCTGCGTACTACCCGTATTTAACAACAACAATGGCACGTACTTATGATGCCAAGCAAGTTGTTGTTAAATCACCATTGATGGCGCAAGTACTTTGGCCAAAGGATGAAACAGCGCATACATTGGTCTCTTTGAAAGCCGATGGTACCTGGGAAGATATTGCCAAAGATTATTTATCTCCAAATAATGCAGAGAGCGATTATGGTAACGCGACAGCGTACGATCCGTCTGGCAAGCAATACCTAACTGCGGAAACTGTATTTATCGAAGCTGGTGACGGCGCTGCATATTACCGCCTAACTGATGGTAAAGAAGTTGTACTTGTAGATGGTGAAATCAAAGATAAAGAGCAAGGCGGTAGCGTCGTGATCAATGACGTGTGCGAGCTTTTAGATGTTACTTTACCGACACTACAATTGGCTGCTATCGGCGACCCTGCTTATCCGTTCTCATCAGCAGATGTATACAACCAAGTAAAAGCTGAACTTGGTAAAAACTACCTGGACCTTCCTCCTTCACCTGCTATCGCTGGTGTGATGGCTAAAACTGACAAAGATCGTGGTGTATGGAAAGCACCAGCTAATGCGGCGCTTGCGCAAGTATTAATGCCAAAACTGGCTATCGACAATACAGAACAAGAAAACCTCAACGTAGATGCAACGTCCGGTAAGTCTATTAATGCTATCCGTACATTTGTTGGCAAAGGCACTTTGGTGTGGGGCGCGCGTACGCTTGCTGGTAATGACAACGAGTGGCGCTATGTTTCTGTTCGCCGTTTATTCAACATGGTTGAAGAGTCAGTACAAAAAGCAACGCACTTTGCGGTATTCGAACCAAATACACCGTTCACATGGTTAAAACTCAAAACCATGATTGAAAGTTACCTAGAAAACCTTTGGCGTTCAGGTGCATTCTTTGGCGAAACGCCAGAGCAAGCATTCTTTGTCAATGTGGGCCTAGGTCAAACCATGACTGAGGACGACATCAATAATGGCTTAATGAATATTGAAATTGGCCTTGCGGCAGTTCGCCCAGCTGAATTCATTGTTCTAACTTTCTCTCACAAGAGCCTAGAAGGTTAATAATCAACGCCTTTTTTGGGCAATTAGCTAATCAAACATGTCTATTTGACGCCTTTTTAGAGCGTCAGATAGACCACAATTATCACTACAGCTTGGCTGTAAATACCGAATTTTTTGGAGTTATTACATGGCTACTACTAAAGCAGATATCGCAGCAGAATATCCAATTCCCGTCTATCGATTTGTTGTCAGCTTCGGCGAAGAAAGCATCCCGTTTTCAGAGGTGTCTGGTCTAGACATTGGTGTTGAAACTATCACTTACAAGGATGGTTATGGAAAAAAACACATGCCTGGGCAACCAACGGATGTCAACATTACATTGAAGCGTGGTCTAGTTAAGCAGAAGAGCCAATTCTACGATTGGATTTCTTCTATCAGCTTAAACCTAGTGGATAAAAAGGACATCACGATCTCATTGACTAACGAAGACAGATCTCAGCCTATTGTTACTTGGAAAGTGATCAATGCATTTCCTAAGAAACTTACAGCACCTAGCATCAATGGCGGTTCGAATGAAGCCAGTGTTGAAGCACTAGAAATGATGGCAGACGACATCAAGATCGAATTCCATTAATTTTTAATTTTCTTTTAGGGCACGAAAGTGCCCGCTTAGGTGGCTAATATGTTTCAAGATCCTAGAACACCTATGGTTGGGTATCGATTTTTGGTTGGTATCATGGCCGCCGGTGTGCCAAATCCCATTGATATTTTGTTTAAAGAAGTCAGCGGTCTTAAGATGAACCGCACGATTGAATATACCAATAACCGAGTCAGTATCGCCAACCAAAAACAAGCAAAAACATTAACTCTAAAACGAGGCGTGTTTCAAGGTGGTAGCCTTTTGATGCTGCAAAACCTAGTTTTTGGCGATGCATGGAATACTTACTTAGTTAAAAACCACATTTTGATCACCACCTTAGATGACAACTACTTACCATCACAAGCTTGGCTTGTGCAAAACGCATTTTTAGAAAGCTGGGAGTGGGAGGGGATTGATGCGAGCCGAAATGATGTACTTATTGAGTCTCTCAGTTTTAGTTATCGTGATTTGGTGGCAGTGCCTATTCCTGGCTTGCCAGTGTAAGGAGCCTCAAAGATGGAAATTAAGTGCAATCAAGTGCGGGTTAAAGCACGGATCCGTGCTGATCGCCCCGCCCAACCAGCAGAGCCAAGTTCAGGCGGTATGTCCAATGATGCGCAGCAGCAGGCGCCCCAAGCAGAGCACTTTAGCAATACAGTGAGTCGATTTGAACTACAAGACTTATTGTGTCAGTTAGAGTCGGACATAAAACGACATATTGAATTTAGATTTGCGCGGCAAGGAAAAGAAAAAAGGCCCTGATTATGAACAAAGCGGACGGTATTAACGCAAGTGGTTTACCACTTTGCAAAGTGACATTTTATAAAAAAATCGAACGAGGTAATGGCAATAAATTGGGAGAATTAACCTTACCTTATGATCCCAAGTCACTCAACGTGACTCATCAAAATTACCTGATAGAGTCAAAAGCGATTGGCTCTGAGAGTGGCTCAGCCCGCTACCAAAAATCTCCTACGTCAATTTTAACGATTAAGTTTTTGCTAGATGACACGATTATCGAAACGCCTGCGCAGCTTGCAATGGGTATCAGTGGGGAGACCACAACCGAGGACAGTATTCAGCAAATGCTACAGTATGGTCTTGCCGTTCAAGGAGAGACACACTTACCCGCGTTTGTCACTATTATGCCGTTGAACATGGTTCTTAATCATGGCGCAGATGGCGGTTTTCATGGCATGTTTAACGATATTAACGTGATCAGTGAACTAGTTAATGCCAAAGGTAACCGAGTTAAAGCCCAAGTGGAATGTAATATCTCAGAGTGTTTATCTAATAAAGAAATTAAGCTTAGAACAGGCAAAAGCTCACCAGACCTTACCCACGAGCTGCAGTTTAAAGATGGAGACAGCTTAGTATCAGAAGTGGCCTCCATTTATGGTAAAGCAAACTATGTACATCAAGTTGCTAGTGTAAATAGGCTACCTTCGATTCGTAGTGCATCGGTCGGAGAATACGTTATATATCCGCCTTTGGAGCGCTAAAATGGATATTCGATATACGATCTTAGTGGATGGCAGCGAGAAGAAACTAGAGGTCGGTGTGCGAGAGATTAGCACCCACCGAGGGCTCAATCAGATCTCTGAGCTATCGATTGTGTTTGAAGACGGTGATATGGCCGAAGAGGCCTATACGCTGGATCTCAATAAAGATTTTCAGCCAGGCAAGTCTATTGAGGTGAAAGCAGGGTTTGGTGAAGACCCGCAAATTACTTTATTTGTAGGTGTGATAACCGGTGGAAAAATTGGCTATTGCTGCGATCCGTATGTTGAAGTATTTGCAAAAGGAGAAGCCAATAAACTAATTCAATCTAAAATCAGTAAGCTCTACAAACCGGATTCGACCGATACAGATATCATCACTGACTTGCTCAAACCCTGTGCAGGAAAAAAAACCGTAGCTGACAGTAAAATAAAACACTATCAATATCTTATGGTTGAGAAAAAACCATGGGAAGTGATCATGAACCGGATTTTGACCAACGGTTTTGCACTCTACGAAGAGGAAGGGATCCAAATCGTTGATCTCACAAAACATAAACCTGCTGCCACTGAGTTTAATGTCGCAATGGACGGGTGTACGGAGTTTGAATTATGCCTAGATAATAGTTCTTACGCGCAAAAGGTTGATCACAGTGCCTGGGATATAAAAACCCAAGCTTTGTTAGTAGAGAATTATGATTCGGGAGAGAAAAAAGAAGGGGCTGCGGCGGATGTTGTTATTAAATCTCAGATGCCTATTGATAAGTTAGAGCTTGCAGAAAAAGCCAAAGCTGAGCAAGTTTATCGTTTGTTAGATACCAGCCAAGGCCGTATTCAAGTAGATATGTCCGTTGCAACCGCTTTACACAGTTTGAAGTTGTTAGATGCAATCAAGGTATCTGGAGCTGGTGAAAACAACAAAGCCGACTACATGGTGACAGAAATTCATCATCATTTGAGTAACCAAGGTTGGTTTTGTGAATTTACATTGGGCTTATCTTTGACCAAAAGCGGCTGGTCTAAATGGGCTGAGTTGGCACCTACCCCGATGTTAGTTGGCACAGTTGCACCTTTTAAAGCAGATAAAGAGAAACTGCATCGAATACCTATCACACTGAACACGTTAACGACGGAGCCGATTTGGGCAAGGTTATTGACCACCTATGTAGGCAAAGAAGAAGGTTTATTCTTGCCGCCAAACCCTGATACCGAAGTACTTGTCGATTTTATCGGTGGAGACGCTAGGCACCCAGTTATTGTCGGTGCATGTCACAATCCAGTCGCGCCACCTCCGCTAGGCGGGTACAAAAAAGAATACGATGTTCGGGGGTTGTTGTTTAAAGAGCAAGCAACCGCAATTAAGTTCACTTTCAAAGATCCGCATATCATTTTAGAGGGCAGCAAAGAGCACTCAATTTCACTGGGTGACAGCTCAGGTTATGCCTTATCGCAAAAAGATAAAGCAGGTATGACGGCAAAAACAGATGTGGTTATAAAAACCCCTGATGACAGCCAAATTAAAATGGATAAGAGCATTACCATAGAAAGTGCAAAAGTGGTGGTTGCGACGGATAAGATGGAAATAGGATAACGAGGAGTTTTGTATGGACAATTCATTTCTTGGTCGGGGATGGAGTTTTCCCCCGAAGTTCACAAGCCCTGATGCAGGGCCAGACATGGCTAAAGACGAAGAATTAGTAAAACAAGCGATCACTGTAGCATTAAACACGCTGAAGGGGGAGCGACCTTATTGGAGTGAGTTAGGTTCAGGCTTGTCTAACTTCGTTTTTGAAGATGCCAGTGAATCTGCGTTGGTGACGCTGAAGCAAGAGATATCTGCGGTGTTGTTAAACTATGAACCAAGAATTATCTTAGAAGATATTTCATTCGATATGTCAGACGTTTACGAAGGTGCTCTGTTAATAGAGCTGACTTATATGATCCGCAAAACCAATAGCCGAAGCAACATGGTGTTTCCTTTCTACCTTGCAGAGCAGTCAGTTTAAACCCGTTTTTAAACTTTTATTGAACACGTCCTTTTCTTCTTTACTAGCCAAGTATCAAGCAGAACCACGCCGCTTACTTTTAGCAACGGTCAATCAGGCCAAGTAGCGCATAGATGTGCTCATATATAACATTAATAAGGTACTCTCATGACTTTTAAGTCTCGTAGTCAATCACTTGATTCAAAAGAAATAAAGGGGTTAAGTCAAACCGCACGACAGATCCCAGAGCTTTCTAGTGAATTTTTTAACATAGAGCCGCGTACTATAGAACAGTGGCTAAGTTACTTGTCGACGGTTGCACAGCATACTCAATTTATTGGTCAAGCAACTTGGCAGCCTGTTCAGACTTGGTACAAAGTGATCCCAGAGCCTGATAAATTTGCGGCATTAGCAAAGCTAATCGTGTCAGGCAGTGGTGATGCACTAATTAAGGGTTTAGCAAGCAGACCTGATTTGGCTTTATTGCTCACGTTTGTGGATTTATTGCAGCATACTCAGCAGCAATTTAATGGTTTTGTGCAGCGCCACTTAGATCACTACTATCGTGATGTTTTAGGTTTCGACCTGTTAGATGCGACACCTGACTCGGCGCACGTATTAATCGAACTCAACGAAGTTGACTCCTTGACCCTGCAACCAGGTACACAATTTGATGGTGGAAAGGACGAGCACGGACAAGACTTAGTTTACCAACTCTCTGAACCAAGCGCGATTAACCGTGCCGTGGTTGACAATGTCATCACGGTAAACAAAGCAAACGATGACTCAGGTATAAAAATCGGCCGAAATGTTTTGTTGGATACGGTACAAGGGGTAGAACTTGAAAGTAGCGCAATGACTTTTGGTGATATAGAGCAAGCACACCTGCAGCCCCCTGTGGAGATCGGCTTTAAGATTGCCTCTCAAGATCTATTTTTGAGTAGTGGCAAGCGGGTAATAGCACTGCGCTTTTCCACTGATGAGTTTGGCGAAACACCAATAGACTTAAGCTTGTGGCTTGAAAGTTTTGATATTCTGGTGAGCACCGAAGACGGACCTATTCAGCTAGACACACAGCAAGTGTCTTTGAGTAACAATAATGAGCTGGTTATTCTTGTTGATGAACTGTTTGCGCCAATTGCGCCTGTAAAAGATGTGTTTATTGGTCGCGACAAAGTATTGCCTTACATTGCATTTGTGTTGAAGCAATCCAAATATGATGCTCTGTACGCGCTTGATTTGCAAAAAAGAGACGAAACACTTGCCCAGTTAACACGCAGCGAGATACAGGAAATTCAGCTGGCTGCTACGGTATTAGGTGCAGATGGTCTAATTGCCAATAATGGAATTGGTTTTTTGGATACTTCAAAGCCCTTTGAGCCGTTTGGTTTTACTCCTCAACTCGCTGAAAAGTTTGAGTTTACACACCCTGAGCTACTGTGCAAACGGGTTACGAGAGCGAGTATTGAGTTTAATTGGGTAGGCAGACCAGAAGATTTTGATACTCACTATCAGACTTACTTGCTTTACAAAAAAGTTGTCACAAAATCGCCAGTTAATGTCGCAGATAGCAGCGATACTCTTCCTTGGCCGAAAAACCAAGTGCTGATCTCCCAGTCTGATGTAGCTTATAGCAGTGAGCAAACGAAAAAGGTATCAGATCTTTTTTACAATGATCCTGCATGGCAATTATCAGATGAAGATGCGGGGTTAGAATTGTTGCCACTTGTTGCCGTGCAGCAGAGCGAAGAACTACCAGAGCTGGTTAATAACGTTGCCACCAACCGCCTAGTTTTTACCTATGATGATGATAACGGTGGAGCTGATTATCTATCTTTACCTTTTAACTTAACTCAAGCAAAGCAGTGGCCTAAGTGGTACACATTAGAGCTATCTAATCAGGATTTTGGTCACCCACAATACACAAAAGTGTCTGAGTATTATGCATTTCAAAATAGCATGAAGTTAGCTAATTGGGATCCCAATGATGGCGACTTTATTCCGACGCAGGTTCTTGAGCCATACACGCCATTATTAGACTCTGTGAAACTGCATTACCGGACACAAAGTATTTCTCGGGCTCAAAGAGATGCGATAGGCAATGCTATTTGGATAGAGCATATTTCGCCAATTGGTCGTCAGTTGCAGATTTTAGAAACCCAAAATAGCCTTCATTTACTGCCAGAAATTGACGAACTTGGGTATCTATACATTGCGCTTGGCGAACTGCCAACGCCAGGGCAGTGCAGTGTTTTGTTCCAATTGGAAGCGGTGGATGGTTACAATTTTAGCGAACCACCGCAATTTAAATGGGAATACTACAATCAGGGGAGATGGCATCATTTTAGCCGTGATGACTCACAAGGCAGTGATCAAGAAGGCAGGATCTTACAAGACAATACTTATGATTTACTTGATTCAGGGATCATCATTTTTTCACTTCCTGAGTTTGATTTGACGGACCAGTTTAACCAAGATGGGAAAGTGTGGATAAGGGCTGTAATCGATTCAGAAACGCTGGCGGGAGATTACAAGCAACCTATCTACTCAAAACTAAAAGGGGTGTACTCGCAGGCTGTACAAATCACACTTAACTCCACGGAGCATGCGCAATCTCATTATTTAAAACCTCTCGAAGCGGGCAGTATTGGTAAGTTGTTGGTGACGGATCCGTCAATTACGTCGGTTGTTCAGCCATTTGATAGCTTCGGTGCCAAAGTTAAAGAGGACGATACCCGTTTGTATCGTAGAGTCAGCGAACGATTGAGGCACAGAGACAGGCTACTTACTGCGTGGGATTATGAACACTTCATTCTTCAGGCATTTCCAGAGTTACACTCAGTAACGGCATATCAAACAAAAGATGGTGTCAATATCACGGTGATCCCGCTGAACCACGACACGGATATTTTACAACCTAAAGTGCCGCGTTATTTGATGCGTAAAATACAGGAAGAAGTTGAAGCCCGCTCTGTTCCCGGCCTTAACGTCCGTATAGAAGACCCCAAATATGTGGAAGTGCAGCTGGAAATCATTATTCAGATTGATCCTAGATTCGATATTCAGACCACTGTCGTTGAACTCAATGAGCTGATTGTCGAAACGTTAACTCCCTGGAACAAACCAGACTCAGAGCTCTCAAAAACAATCTTCTTAACTGATGTGGCACAAGCTTTGGAAGCTCACCAAGCGGTCAATATGGTGCAAGTTATCCGTGGTAAACGCCTAGGTGAACAAACCAAAGAATACGCACAGATCTCGCCAAAAACTTGTTGCCCAGAAGGTTGTTGCTCTGAGGATTGCTGCCCGGATGGTAGTTGTTCTGATGATTGTTGCCCAGAAGGTTGTTGCTCGAAGGATTGCTGCCCAGAAGATTGTTGTTCAGAGGATGGCTGCCCAGAAGGTTGTTGTTCAAAGAATTGCAACCCATCCGATGGCTGTCGCGAAATACTGGTCCCTACTCGTAACCACAAAATCTCTTTGACCAACGTTGATGGGGATGTGTTTGAAGGGATCGGTAAATGGAAAATTCAACATAACTTTGTTGTGCAGTGACCCTATTTACTTTCACTTGACGCTGAATTAAGAAAACCGTTCACAGTTTAAATATTTTGGCGTCTTCTCCCATATCGAATTACTTTCCAAAGGAAAATCATGGAAATCAACGCACTGAAAATTGCTTCAGATGCCACGCTACATTCTGGGCAGGACCTAGAAGAGCTGCGCGCGCAAGGCATTGCGCAGTTGCAAAAGTTAGCGCCGGATACCTGGAGCGACCACAACGTATTTGACCCAGGCATAACCTTGCTGGAAGTTTTAGCATATGTGCTATCGGACCTCAGCTATAAACTCAATTATCCAGTGGAAGATTTGCTCAATGCTGAGTACGACGAGCAGTCGACCTTGACACAATTTCTAACCTCCGAGCAGGTGATGTTTAGTCATTGTGTTACCTTGGCTGATTATCGACGCCTGCTATTAGACATACCGGAGATTAAAAACCTAACAATCGATGTGCGCAACGATGGGGAAAATGGAGCAACCGTACTCGATTTAGTTGTGCAGCCACATCAACATGCGCAGGCTTCACATCAGAGCTTACAACAAGAGATCCATAAAACTTTTGCCAAATCGCGTACAGTAACGCACCAACTCGGCAACATTGAATTTTATCAGGCCGCGCCTGTGCATGTAGGGATGCACTTAGTACTCAAAGATGCACAGGATCTGGTGCAAGTGTTGGCGGATATTCTTACAAAAATTGCATTGGAAATATCGCCAAATCTTCCGCGCTACAATGCACAGCAGTTGCTGGAACAGGGAATGAACATCGACGATATCTACGTCGGACCAGCACTTAAAAATGGTTTTATTCTAGATGCCGATTTAGACGACACACCAGTTAAAAAGCATCTGTATAGCTCTGATATTTTAGATGCACTGCGTGTACATCCAAACATAGAGCAAATAGAAGAGTTTCGCTTCATCGTTGAGCATGGTGCACAACCTGGATATGAATATTGGCAGATTGAAGTTCAAGATATAGACCCAAATTCAACAAACCTTGCACCGGAGCTGGGCTTTTTGTCAGAGCTGTTTTTTGACGGTATTACTTTGATGATTGAAGGTCAAAGCTACACATTAAGCAGTGATGAAATAGCGTCGATTAAAACAACCATTAGCGACAATATCATCAGTCAAAGTTTGGATTCTATCTCTCAAGAATCAAGTAGCTCACAGGCATTTTTACCTTTAAGTCATTATCATTCGTTGCAGCATGAACTGCCAAAGACTTACGCAGTGACAGAGCTATCCTTAAGCCGTGAAATAGACTCAGCACAAAAAGCGCAACTTCTGCAGTTCAAAGGCTATTTGCACCTATTTGACCAGCTACTAGCAGATCAGCATAAACAGATAGATGTTCTACCTCATATATTAGCTTTACCACAGTATATGCATTTTGAGCGACTTGGTCAGATCATGGACCTAATGCTCGCAAGTGAAGCGTTGTCGTCACCTTTGCTGGATGAATTTTGGCAGCGTGTTGCTTTGCTACCACATACCCAACTTAGCCAAGCTGTAAGTGGCATAAGTGGTATCAATCATTTGGTTAAGATGGTTATGGCAGAGTATCAAGAAAGTGGGTTGCAGCAGCAACTCGAGGCGGATTTTTCAATTTCGCAACTGACTCGTTTGAATGACAGTCTAGCGCATTTGCTTGCACGTTTTGCAGTGAAATTACCCAATGCCAACTTACTAAAATACCGTGAAGTATTTGCTTTTTACGTCAATATACTAGGGGACTGTCATCAAGACCCAAGCCATCAAGAGGACTTGTTATCTCGGCTCGTTTTATTGCGCCAATACATAGACAAATGCCGTTTACTCAATGAGATGGGGATACTTGGCGAAAACCGGTGTCGCGGTTTTAACTATTTGTCTAAAACACCTAAAACAGCGCATCTGGCCAGCCTTGGTCGTTTAATAATGCGCAACCTTGGCTTTTCACATCACGGTCAAATGCCGATGGCAACACATAACCGTGAAAGCTTTTACTTGTTAGAAAGTGACTTACTTGGAAATACACGTCAAGGCATTTTGTATTGCATTTTGCCCAACTGGACAACGCGTATGCAAAGCGTTGAGTTTAGAGCCCTAGTAGAGAGCCAGATTACTAAGTTCAAACCCTTACATGTGAAAGTCCAGTGTATATGGCTAGATTCGGAGCAAATGAGCTTATTTGAGCGGTTGTATTTCGGATGGCTTAATTTCTATGGTCAGGCGCAGCGCGAAAGGTTTACAGGTGAATATGAGCATATTGCAAATGTTGCTCAAGATATCGGTGGCTTACTTGAGGAAATAGTGTCTACCGAGCCACAGAAGATCATCGAGAACATCATTGAATATGTGCTTGGCAAACCGCAAGGAATGGAAGTGCTCAACACGTACTGTGTGCAAATATTAACCGAGTACGCCTGCGAGCCCAAACCAACGGATATTGAAATTAAAGGGCAAACTTATTTGCAGGTACTGAAAGCTGTAGAAACAGTAATTGATGATCACAGTGAATTATACCCTGATGGGTTCAATGAACATCACGTAATTTACTTAGCAGCGCAGCTTTGTATTGATCACATTTGCACGCCTAATGCATTTGCGCAGCCAAATAATACAAAATTTACAATCGGGTATTCGCAACTCCCTTTTCTTAAACCGATTTTACCTGTGTCTTTTTCACAAATTAACTCAGATACCGCGGTGGTTTCGAAATTTATCGTGGCAACCAGCGAGCCGAATAGCATAAATCCTGAAGGAAACGAAGAATGAACAAATCCAGTGACCAAGAAGTGTTAGTCGAATGTGACCAACCATCTCTAGCCGAAAAGCGCAATCGCGCTGAATTATTTAAAGAGTTTGACGATCTCGCAACGCCGTCAGGGGATGATTTTAAATCGTTAATTCTCTCTGGCTTTAACCAATTAGATGATCCAATCGCTGTGGTTGAAAAAGATACGCTTAACGAAATTGAAGTAACTTCACCGCTAACGGTTAGCCCTGATGGTGAGAACGAACGGTTACGCGTAGACATGGAAGCGGTCAAAATTAATCATGATGTCGTGGTGTCGAATGAAGATAGCGAAGTTGATGTGCTATCCGCTGATGCACAAAGCGTTAATGTATACGACAAAGTTGTGGTTAACCCCAGCGCAGACGATGTTTTGCGTGTAACAGGAAATGTGAGAGCAACGCAGGCGCTTAAGTCTCAAACGGCGAATATTAGTCAGCATTTACAAGCCGGTGAATTATCTGTTGGCAAAGGAGCTGTGAACACCTTAGATGCTGGTTTGGATGATGAAGGCAACCCAACTATTACGGCACACGGCCAGGTAGAAGCGAAACAAGACGTTGCAGTTGGCGGACATATTCAAACCCAATCAATCACCGCATCGGGTACTGCAGAATTTCAAGGCAGCACGTCTGCGCACATGCTCACAGTTGAAGAGCGTACTGAACTCAATGGCGTGCTAGAAGCGCAAGAGGCGATTTTTGATGGGCATGTTGAAGTGCCAATGATGGGGGTTGGCCTTGAACAGAACAGTACTTCGGCAAAGCTTCATATTGGCAAGCGCTCATCAGATACGACAGATTTGTTTCGAGTCGATGATTATAACAAGGATACGACACCATTTATCATTAACCCTGAAGGCAAGGTTGGTGTTGGAACTGATATGCCTCAGGCAAGTATGCACATTGCCCAAGATTTATTGGTCGGCCAAGGTGAAGCGCAAGCACATATTGCATTAAATAGTAATGGCGATGCTGAGTTTTCCGGTACAGTCACCACAGAAAACGCAATTGACGTAGGCACTGATATTTCTGTCAGCAATAACGCGTACATAAGCCAAATGCTTGCAGTTGGTAGTGAGTCACCCAGTGCGAAAGTAGATATTCAAGCCAACACAGGAGATTTGCTCCATGTAGGTGACAACAACTCGGCTTTTTTGAAGGTGACGAATACGCCGGGAGCAAAAGAGAAAAATGTCAACATCTTAACCGATGGATATGTGTCTGAAAATCTTACTGTCGATAAGCAGATAAATGCACAGACTGCGCAGATAGAAGAAGCTCTGAGCGCTGGTACAACAAGGGTAAGTGACATCAATGTACAAGCTGATGCACAGATCAGCGGACAAACTCATACTCAAAAATTACGAGTAGGTAATCCGCTAGGCACACCTACGAATGTTGGTGCGCTGATCAATACAACGCTTGACGTTCAAGATCATGCTGAATTCACGACAATTCATGCAAATAGCGACGTGACCATTGATACTAAGCTGACAGCTGCGGACGCGCTGGTGAAGCACAATCTAACTGTCGGGGAAGCGGCGACTAATGAAGCAGCTACGCTTACAGTGAAAAGCACAGCGTCTGAGCGCACGTCACTGCTGGTCGCGGATCAAGAAGGTAATTCGCTGTTAAATATCAATGATACTAAAACAGTGATGGGTAGTGCGCAGCAGCCATACACTTTACATGTTAAAGGCGACATTGTTACACCACTGCTTAAAGTCACTGATCGCGCGGATTTTAGTGAACAAGTGAAAATTGCCTCAGAGAGTGTGCAAAGCGATTGGACAACAAGTGCTAAATTGGGCGTGTTGGCACATAACGGCCAACCTCAAAGTGTTGATATAAGCTATTTCAATGGTCTAAATACCACCACTCTTATCAGCACACAGGCTGAACGTATAGGCCTATTCAAGCGCAGCCCTGAAGAAAGTCTGCATGTTGGTGAGTCGGCATTATTTGACAAGAATGTAACATCTCTCTCGGGTGTGCACGTTGTCAGTGATAACAGTGAAAGCGGCGGGTTTAGTGCGACGCTGACGCACACTCAGATTGGCACGAGTGACAAGTCTGCACACTTTAATGTTTACGGCGATTCATATCTATTCGGTGAATTCACGATCACAGAGAATGAACTTACGGCAGTTAATTTTGCCAATAGCCAGTTTGTATTAACTCAACTCTCAGAAAGCCCGGTTTTCAGAATAACCAACACCGCAGAAGATGCGGAAATATTGGCTGCTGCTGGCCAGTTGGCGATAAACCAAACCCTGCCAACTAATGGCGCAAACCTTGCGGTGACAGGTCAGGCAGATATCTCGGGTCAACTTAATATTTCAGACGCAGATTTGGCATTACACGTTGATGGCAAAACCAAATTACTGGGACATGCTGAGCTTAAAAATGGTGCGCATGTAAGTGTTACAAATAACTCTGGGGATATACCAAGAGCAGCCCTGCATGTGGCAGGAAAGACGCTGCTGGATGGCGAATTACACTTAACCCAAGAAGCACAGTTCGACTCCCAATTGACCGTAAATGGTGATGCTGAAATCAAGTCAAACCTGCAAGTTGGACGCAATACACAAATTAACGAAACTTTGAGTGTCTCTGGCGAACATTATGCTGGTGGCAGTGTTGAGATCGAAGGTACAGAAGGGCGAGATGCACTCACGGTCAACAATGACGCTACGTTTAGAGCTGACGCTAATGTGGGGGGCAACTTATCATTAGCCCCTTATCAGGCAACGGCAAGATTGCATATTTGTGAAACAGATCAACAGGCTATTCGAGTTGATGACCCCAGTGGCAAAGCACAGCTGGTCTTTAGTCATGGTAATTTAGGGCTAGGCGTTGAACGGCCTGATTATGTTCTTGATGTCGGTGAAGATGCTTGCTTTAGAAGAGACTTATCCGTGCAGGGTCGTTTAGAAGTTGATGACAGTTTGCATGTTAACGAATACGCAAGTTTCAGAAGTAATATCAATATTTACGGCACCTCAGAGCTTCAAGGTGAAACACGTATCGGATTGGCGATGCACACATCTGAAGAGGAAAAATTATCTACTCGACGTAGTGCCCAGGTAAGCATTGAGCAAAACCACTTTGAGCATGCATTTGCGGTATATCACAAAGGGGTTAACCCAATAGTATTCCAAAATGGCAAAGTGGGGATCCGCAATGACCAACCAGACGCGGAGCTAGATATTGTCGGCGATGTGAAAGTTGAAGGTGACATTGAATTAAATGGCGTGTTACGCGGTACAGGGCAGTTAGAGTGCTTAGATGGCGCGAAAATTTTAGGCGATGTTGAGCTTCGTTCTGACTTAACGGTTTATGACGATGCGTTGTTTAAAGATACGGTGACCATTGAAGGTTTAACCACAATTGAACGTAAGTTGAACTTATTAGCTGATGCCAATTTTGCTAAGAGCCTAATGCTTGGAGAAGAGTTAACTGTAAATGGAAATGCTTTCTTTAAAGAAGCCGTACACTTTGACAAAGATACCACTATTCGCGGTAGCTTGGTTGTTGAGGGGCTAGACGCCGCGAACCAAGTTGTATTCAAGCCTCATGTCGATATCCATAGTCATTTAGCGGTTAAAGGTGAGACAAACTTTAGCAGTGATACTCACGTCAAGGGCGACTCGTACGTCAGTGGTTCAATTCACGCAGCAAAACTGGCCACCCAGCATGGCATTCAAGTCGGTGAGTCACTCAATGAGAGTGCCATGGTGGCTGTCAATACCAGTGAGGGTGAAGCAGCTTTAAATGTCGCTGTGCGCGGAACTTCAGAATTCATCGTTGACGGAAGTGCTAATGTAGGTATTGGCTGTAAAATGCCGGAGCATAAACTTGATGTAAAAGGTGATGCACGCGTATCGGACAATTTAACCGTTGAAGGAGACTTAGTCCTCGCGAATACACTGAACTTAGAGCAAGGTGCAGAAATTATCGGTGATTGCTCAGTTCAAGGTCAGATTTCGCCGCAGCAATTACAACTCCCAGAAGGCCCTCATATCGAGGCTGTTTCACCGGATTGCGAGCTTGGTGGGGACATGGCGTCTGACAATGTGCTTGCAACACAAGCCGCTGTAAAAGCCTACGTCGATGAACATGCATGGCGTTTTGGCCGCGGTAAAAAAGTCGTTGCGATACATAATCAGGAAGAATTTGATGATGTCTTCTCTCGAGATTGTTTGAGCAACATGACGATTTTATTGTTCCCTCACAATGGTCATCGCCAGGTTTCAAGAGCGTATAAACTCAAAAAAGCTGTGGAAGTTGGTTCAAACCTAACGATTGTTGGCTTCAACGAGCGGGAAACGCGCATTGTTAAAGCGCATTCAGGTTGTCGCTTCTTAATTCGCGGAGACCGCGATGCAACGGTTAAACATGTAAGTATGCATGGTTTCACGTTTGATGGTGCTATTCATGAAGTTTCTAAAGAGCTTAGCGCTTATGAAGGCAATGGCGGCGCATTCAATCTACGTTACGCCGATCAAATCGAATTAAACTGTGTAATTGAAAACCACGCAGTGAGTGGTGATGGTGGTGCTATTTATGGTGAAGACGTTACCAACATCGAAGCCAAAAACATCCGTAATTGTAGAGCTGGGCGACAAGGTGGTGCTGCATACGGCTTGAGGTATGCCATGATCCATGCACAGTACTGCTCAGCTGAACGGGGTGGGGCAGTTGCTCATTGTGATGATAGCGAAGTGACCGCTTTAAACAACACTGCACAGCTACATGGCGGCGGCGCTTACAAGTGTCAAAACCTGATTTGTAAAGGTTTTTGGCGTCGCAATAATGCGCAACAAGGTGATGGAAACCATATATTCAGCATGGGTTGCTATCACCTTGAGGAGCAAGAGGAGCATCACGGTGACTTCTTATGGCATGCTCTATTCTTAGATAAGCCATTGAACCACTCGCGTTTCTTCTGGCGTAATGACCACGTTTAATCATGAACTTGTCGATTGAACATATCGGGGCTGAGCTTGAGGCCCCATCTCACTTAGTGGACTCAGGGCAGCATAGCATTGCTGACCTTGAGTCGCTATTTAAGAACTGGTTGCATAAGGAGATCAACTGCTTACAAATTGAAATCCCAAACGTCAAGACATCTGTTGACTCACTGACTCTCAATGACATTGAGCTAGAGCTACCTGATATTGATTTACAAGCGTTAAAAGATAATCCAAGTGGATATTTCGCCCAGGTATTTAGCCCTGTTTTTTATGCAGCATTGGAACAGCAGTTATACAGAAAAATAAATGCGTTGGGAGTCGACGATTATGCGTTTGCGACGCCAGTTATCGATCATGTGTTGCAAAAGCAGCGAGGGCATTTGAGCTCACGCTCATGGCAGGAACTAAAAAGTGCGTGTTTATATAGTTTGCACAACCAACCAAAAATATTTTTAAAACTGCTCAATTCGCCAGAGTGGCCAAGTTTGCGAAGGCAACTGATATTACTTTTGTGTCAAAAGACATCGGATTTTAAAGCATTGCTCGCGGTCATATCAGCTGGGGTTATCAGTCAGAAAAGCGCTGATTTCATTAGTAAACTCTCGGTGCAGACGCGGATTGATTTATGGGCAGACATTGAATCGCTGTACACAGCTTATGTGTTCGATGCCGAAATACCTAAACAGCGAATGAGGTTGCTGGCAAAAGCATATCAGTTTTATTCTGAGCAGAGCGCTTTTGATAAACGCACTCGTACAGTTGTGCTCAAAGCATTATTGAAGCGCGGAGCAGCTTTGAATGCGCTTACAACATGGTTCGCCATCAAAGAAAAGTCTCAGTTAACGTCTGCCGACTGTAACACTCTGATATGTTTGGCACGTAAAGCCGGTGATAAATCTATGCCCGAACTTACCACTAGTGTCGTAGCGCAACCGAATCAGCAAAGTGTACTCGCAGAGCTGTTGAGTGTGAGTGATGATGTAGCAGATTTAGGTGGAGAGGCTCAGCATCAGCCATTAAGATCAACTGAGTATTTAGTCGCTCAAGTCAGATCTCAGATAGGCGGTGGGTGTAGAAAGACGATCCGCGCTCTTGATGCCTTATTAAAGCTGCTCCACAAGCAGCTTGCACACGCGGATTTACCTGCCATGAATCAGCTAAGTTGGCTCCAGTACTTAGCACAGCATGATATAGACCAATACTTACCTTCACCCATTCTAAAATCTTTGCAGCGCTTTTTGAACGAAGTATTACCTGAGCAGAAAGAGCAGTATTTACAATTACGAGTGATGGATCGCGCTTTGACACTGATCGGTCGTGAAAAACGTATACAAAACCAATTGGCTAAAACGCAGTATACGCTGCGTTATGCAAAACGAATTTTTGCCTTGTTGTGCCAAATTAAAAATATACCGCAACAATTTATTGAAAGCCTGAACACCATTTTAGTGAATCAACTAGATTCCAAGCAAGGGGTTGATTTGCAAAGAGGTATACCAGTATACCTCGAATCTTTATTGGCAATTGAAGCCTGGTTGGTTCGGGCTCGAACAGTCGCTGAACCGCTGCAAAATAGAGAGCTAGTCATTGAGCAGCCCATAGTGGGACGGCAGATGCACGAAGGTGCCTTGACGGTATCAAATAAAACAGCAGCAGACAGTGGCACGGCGCAAGAAAAGTCTCAGCTTGCAAGGGCTGCGAATTTAGCACTGAGTAATGTGAGTACAGCTGAGCCGTCAGCTCGAATTGTATTTCACTGTGGGCAGTCTTTGTATGTGGAAAGTATTCAACAGGCACAACAGAGACTCACACTGAGCGTACTTACATCGCAATTGAATATTCAGGCCAAGAACGAACTGATACAAAAAATTGCTGGTTTAGGCAGTACCGAGCTTGACCAATTTATACAAGAACATACAGAACGCTTTTTGGCAGAACAGGCACTGCCCATTAGCTATCAAAGCGATATGCATGGTGATGAGGCCGCTTCAAAAAAACAAAGTCATCCCCTCATTTTGAACCTCGTTCAAATTTGCGCGTCGCTAGTTAAAGAGCTCGATGGGATTTTAATATTGATCAATTCGGCGCAATCGCAGTGGACTCGGTCGACTCGTCAGGCTGATGATGGGTTTATAGCTAACCACTCTGAATGTGTGTTAAAAAATGAAAGCCAAATTAATGCCGGTGTGGACCCCACGTCAGAAAATGTTACGCAGCGTGTAGCAGTTGACGAATCACCTTCGCCTCATGCACAGCTTGATTTTGCGCGCGAGTTGCTATTGGTCTCACAGTTAAAGCGTTATTGCATGGCGTTTCATCAAGCCATCAATGTAAATAGAACTTTGTTTCAATTGCATAGTACGCATGATGTAACAGTGCAAATGATGGGGTATATCCAAAGCTGGCAAAACATGTTTACTACATTAGAACAATCGCAACGTGTCACCGCTTTACACCGTGCGCTCTCATTGAGCTTAACGGCGTTAAATACACTTAGGCAAAGAGTTTATGCGTTGAACCCGTATATACGAAGTCAAGCTCAAAAGCACCAAATGTGGTGGTTAACGCTGTTAGATATTGCGCACACGCCAGAAGAATTCTCCGCAGAATTAGCAAAAGAAAATCAACAGGTTGCTGAGCCTGAGACAAACGAAATAGCCTTAACTTCGCATGACAAAGCGCAACTCCTTGATACTGATAGTAGTTCCTCTATTGAGGTACCGTTATTTGATATTGGCGAATTGCAATCGGCTAAATCCTTGACAGAGGCAACAAAGCTGCTCAACACATACAAAACACACAACGGAACTGTCGCAACCAAAGTCAACTCGCTCCGCCCCAGTATAGCGACGAAGACACATGATATAGCAAAAGAACAAGGCTTTGTCTCGGGTGTTGCTGATGTGGCGCTGGGCCAAAATGAATCACTAAACTCGTCGCTTGATGACCGTTTTGTAAAAACTGAAGGTGCAAGAGGGTCAATGCAACAGGACGCGTTAGGTGCCCTTAAAGCGGGCGCAGTAGATAAGCATGTGAACCGTGTCATTGCGCAAGTGTCGGAGCAGGCCAATAAACATCAAAATATCATGTTGCGTTTGGGTATTGAATCACTCAAGACCCATAGCGAACAGGTGGCTTCAGAATTAAAACATCAATACCAACAACCTTCAGAGCAATTGATCAGTGATGACGCTGGAGTGGTATTACTGTGGCCATTTTTTGAAATATTGTTCACAAAGATGTCGCTCTTGGATAAGTCTCAATCAGAGCAAGTCACTTTTAAAGATACGGCAGCCCAGCACAAAGCATATTCACTGCTTTGTTCATTGGCATCGCTAGAGCCAAATAGCACCGAAACTTATGTGATCAATGCTTTACTTGGCCTGCCTATTGAGTACGAATTTGAAGAAGTCGACTCGCTCAATGAAGAAGAGCTAGATGAGTTACACACTTTGGTGTCTGCAGCCGTTGCTCGCTGGGATGCGTTGAAAGGCATGCCTGTTGAATCGTTCAAGGCTATGTTTTTGCAACGTAGCGGAGAAGTGAAGCTCACAGCTAATGGCGTCAGTGTTGTGGTTGAAAGTAAACCGCAAGACGTTCTGCTAATGAAGTTACCGTGGGGGTTAGGCATTGTGCAACTACCTTGGTTAGGCAACGACTTGGTCAATATTGAGTGGCAATATGGATTCTAAAGTATTTAGCAAAACCTACCTTATTTAAACCGAATAAAACTTAAAACAAGGGCGTAATAGTAGACCTATTTATGCGCCTTAAAACCCAAGACCAATTATCAAATGGGATAGCCAATAATAAAGCTAACCGAAATTTAAAATGGAGAAGTGTATGCCTGTAAATAATCGTTCAAATCTACGCGCTTTAATTGAAGAACATCAAGTGCGTCAACAGCAGTATCAAGTTGCAGAAAACAAAGTGCAGTCCTACTTGGAGTACAACCGTCATTGTTTGCTCCAACATTTGAATAACTTATTTACAAAGAGGGTATTGCCACATTTAGAGCTAGCTAAGGCATTGCTAATGGAGCAAGGCTATCAAGCAGAAATTGAAGTTGAGAAGCAAACACTGCATGAAGAAAACTCTGCAATAGAGGTGATCACACAGGTATCGTTGCTTTTTTCCGGCAATCCGGACGACCAGGATGTCAGCCTTACACAAAATAGGTTATTGATTTTTACTAGGCCAAATCACGCATTTATTTATGCAAAATACATTACGGATCTGGTAACAAGCCAAACACAGCCACTGTTTTTCGCAGATGAATTTTACTATCAAAATATGCCGAATGTAGATGTTCAATTTCCGCATTTTCCGTTTCCACCAAATTTTGATGATCACAGTGAATTTAAGTCTATGCTCTCGGATTTCTTAAGTATGGTGTTTTTACAAATTAGAGGAAAATTGAGTTAACGAAAAATTGAGTGCAAACCTTGGTTTTTTGTCACAAAGGGATTTCCTCTGCGTCAGTGATTAAAGCAACTAAGGAGAGACATTGTGGCAAATTATCAAGAAGCGTTTGCATATGCTTTTTCGCACCCTAGTAAATACTTGCAGGGTGATTACTCAATATGGCGTTGTTTGACGTTGAAGCCGCTTTTGTTAGCTGAAGGGTTTTCAGACGATGAACAATACACCTTATTTGAAAAGATATATGCACCTGAGCTTTGGCGTGAGTGCAAAGGCGATCAAATTACAGATCAAAAAGTGGCAGGTTTATTATTATTGATCAATGCCAAAGGTTATTTAGCAACCATGCTAAAAGAGATGCAAAGCTATTTCAACATCACACCTAGTAGTCAAATGTGTGAGCGAACCCTATATCATATAAATTTATTGCCCAAAAGTGCATTGCTAGATTGGCTTGACACAGGTTTGCAGTATTTTTCTCTTGTTCAAAAAAAGAGACATGAATCGTACTTTCTCTGTGAGAGTGGTTGAAAACTAAATTTATTACCCGATATAGGAAAATAAGATAATATATGATTTCAAAAACGTAGCTACTTGATGGTGGGTACTAAAACGAACATTAGGGAAAGCACAATGACAATACAACTCCCCAATTTTGGTCAGTTCACTTTTGAACAAGAAGGGCAAGAAGGTGGCCCTTATCATAGCCGTACACTGCATGTTCCTTCTCAAAGTTCAGGCCTCACAATAGGGCGCGGTTTTGATTTAAAACACCGTAGTGCCGAACAGATAGTCGAACAGTTATTGCAAGCAGGTGTTGCGTATGACGATGCGAATAAGCTTGCTAAAGCATCAGGCTTACATGGCTCTGAAGCAAAACAATTCATAACAGAGCACGGCCTTCAAGGATTTGAGGTGAGCCCAAAAGAGCAAGTTAATTTGTTCGAACAAACTTATGAAGTGATGGCCAAAGATGTCAAACGCATTTGTGACAAAGCGGACTGTGTAGAAGTCTATGGCCCGGTCGACTGGGAAAATTTACATCACAAAATTAAAGATATCTTAATTGATTTAAGGTATCGAGGTGACTACACACCAGCAACACGCAAACGGATCCAACGTTATGTTGTTCTAAACGACCTGCAAGCTTTCAGCAAGGAGATGTCTGATAAAGAACTGTGGCACAAAGTACCAATAGAGCGCTTTAAACAGCGTTTGGCCTATTTAACGACTTAAAAAGCTGCTTATGCAGCTTTTTTTGTGAAGCTTTCATATTTTTGAAAAACAGAAAATAACCTAAACTGGTTTAACTCACGAATTAGAATATGGCTAAGGGGTTGATTTAGGCATGCAAAAAGTGACTATTTCTATTGTGATTTTCGCGTGTGGCCTAATGGCGATGTTCACCTTACAGCATTATGCTGAGCTTAATAAGCCCACACTTGAAGATTTTTCTGTTGTATCTCAAGCAGCCAGTGTGGATGTGAGTGAGAAGCTATGCAAAAGTGGTAAGTGTTCAGACTATCTTAATTTTACCGTAAAAAGTGTCTCATTTACTGTGAGTGAGTATTTTCCATATTACAATCAGATTAAAAGTAACTTACCCAATGGGCGAGTTCGAATATGGTATGACTCTAAGAATCGCAATAAGATTCTAAAAATCACTCAAGGCAACAAGGTCATTGCACCATTTGAAAAGCTAGTACACATTAAAGGGTATGCTAATAATGTTTCTGCACTGATACCGTTTGGTTTAGTTATTGTTTTTTTAATCGCATGGTGGAGAGATGAGCGGAAATAGCAATTAGGTTGACATGTTATCAATAAGCATACTTAGAATTTTGTAAATACGACGAATTTAGAAATGCAGCTATGCTTACTAAATAGCATATTAATCATGAATAGTGCCGAAGCATTTTATTTTTTCAGTTTATTGCTAGAAGGGTGTGAATACCCGTCAATTTCAGGAGTGGAGAGTAAGTAAGAATGAAATGTAATAATACCGGTACTTCTGCGGATCCGCTCTGCCCAAAAAAAGCCGAGGATTGAACCTAGCAGTGCACATCCAGTAGTTATGTGTATAGCTGTGCTTTGGTCAAAAAACTGTATTGATATCAACCCCAAAATCCCCATGAAAAATACGGGCGATAAGACGATTTGCAGATATAACAGGGAAACAACAACAGAGCCCAAAAAGATGAGGTGCCACTCAAGTACTTTAGTGATCATATTTATAAATATATTCCGAGATTTTATGTATTTAGTGCAAGCAGTAACAAGAGAGAGTATTTTAAATCATTTCTAAGAGGTTTTATACTGGTTAATAATTTGCACTGCAATAAGTATTTTTCTATTGGCGTTAACCCCAAAAGAATGACCCAAATAGGTGTTTAGTGTGTCATTGATTTTTTATAAGAGTTTTGGGAGTGCAGCTTGGCTTGCTGTTTGACACATCTGATTTGTTTGAACAGTGAAAAAACAAGTGAAGCAGGTACTAGTTAAGGGGTATGTACCCCAGGGCAATAAACTCAGTGCCACAATACAATTTGTAGCACTGCGGTCGTGCACGCATAGGGTGCCTGTCATCAATTAGCGAAATGTATAATATTGATAAATATACACGCCGCCTGGAGCCCAACCACCAGGGCCTGCGATAGTCCAGCTTGGAGGACAGTTTTGCCAAGGTCTTACTGTTTTTGTTTCCCAAAGAGGCGCTGTTGAATCGTTGTGAGCAGCAGTCAGCTTATAGTGGCATACCTTATAGGTTGCACTTGAATTGATGTTTTCTGACGCGTTGGCTGATTGGCCAAAAGTAACAGCCCCTACCATTAGAGCTGATAGCATTAAGGTTTTCTTATTCATCACATTTCCTTGATTACGTTCATTTAGTCGATGAAGATACTTAAATTCAATATGTCTTTAGCTTTGAATTAGACCCCATTACTTAAACATAATCTGAATGAAAAGTGAACGAGTGGAACTTGTTATATTTTCATGCTGTGTATTAACGAAACAAGTATAACTGAACGTGATATTGAGCCTGCGGATCACTTACAGTCTGCGGGCGTCAGATTTGTTTGGGTCTGAGCTTCTGTTGAGATAAAAGGATGTTGTATCGGGTTTGTTACACAATCGAGCATGTTGCTTCAATATTGACGAGGTTGTATGGACTGAGTGTTTGCAAAGTAATCTACTTTAACTTGACTTGTGCATGTATACGTCGCCATGGCAGTGTCTTGAAAATGATATTCGGCGGACACATAACAGTAATTTAAACAGTCAAAATGGCGTAAATTAGACTGTAATTTGCACAGCGCTTAAAAAACACAAAATAAATCTACTTTATGAGTAGATAAGCGCTGTAAGTTCCCAAATTATTTTGTAATAATGCGTCAGTTAACAAGCTACAAATTCAGAGGAAAGACCTCCTATGGCGGATACAGAGAATCGCCCAACTAACTTCATCAGAAATATCATTGACGGAGATCTGGCAAGTGGCAAACACGCATCTACACATACGCGTTTCCCGCCAGAGCCAAATGGTTTTTTACACATAGGCCATGCAAAGTCTATCTGCCTAAACTTTGGCATTGCACAAGACTACAAAGGCCTTTGTAATTTACGTTTCGACGATACTAATCCAGAAAAAGAAGACATCGATTACGTAAACTCAATTCAGAACGACGTTAAGTGGTTAGGTTTTGACTGGGATGGTGAGATTTGCTACTCATCAAACTACTTTGACAAGTTATATGGCTACGCAGTAGAGCTGATCGAAAAAGGCTTAGCGTATGTGTGTTTCTTGTCAGCAGAGCAAGCGCGTGAATATCGTGGCACACTTACTGAACCTGGTAAAAATAGCCCGCACAGAGATACTTCTGTTGAAGAGAACTTAGCCCTTTTTGAAAAAATGAAAAATGGCGAGTTCAAAGAAGGCGAGTGTGTGCTGCGTGCAAAGATCGATATGGCAAGCTCATTCATGGTGCTTCGAGATCCGATTATTTACCGCATACGTTTTGTTCACCACCATCAAACGGGTGACAAATGGTGCATTTACCCAATGTATGACTTCACGCACTGCATTTCGGATGCGCTAGAAGGTATCACGCATTCACTATGTACCCTTGAATTCCAAGACAACCGTCGCCTTTACGACTGGGTATTGGAAAACATTAGTATTGAATGTCAGCCACAACAGATTGAGTTTTCACGTTTAAATCTTGAATACACGGTTATGTCAAAGCGTAAGCTCAATGATCTTGTGGAAAACGGCCAAGTCGAAGGGTGGGATGACCCTCGCATGCCAACTATTGCTGGTCTGCGTCGCCGTGGTTATACACCTGCTTCTATTCGTGAGTTCTGTAAACGTATTGGTATTACAAAACAAGATAATATGGTTGAAATGGGTATGCTTGAAGCGTGTATCCGTGATGACTTAAATGAGAATGCGCCACGTGCGATGGCAGTTTTAGATCCTGTGAAGATTGTGATCGAAAACTATGATGCGGATAAAGTAGAAATGTTATCTGCGCCAAACCACCCAACTTTAGAGATGGGTGAGCGTGAGTTACCATTTACGCGTGAAATTTTCATTGAGCGTGAAGACTTCCGTATTGAAGCGAATAAAAAGTTCAAACGTTTAGTGTTAGGCAAAGAAGTACGTTTACGTAATGCCTATGTGATTAAAGCTGAGCGCATTGAAGAAGATGATTCAGGCAATATCACAACGATCTACTGTACCTATGATTCTGAGACACTAGGTAAAAACCCAGCAGATGGCCGCAAGGTTAAGGGTGTAATTCACTGGGTGTCGGCTTCTCATTGTATTGAAGCAGAAGTGCGTCAATATGATCGTTTATTTAGCGTGCCAAACCCAGCGGCTGCAGATGATTTCACTGCAACATTAAACCCAGATTCACTGGTTATCATTGCAAACGCGAAGCTTGAGCCTTCACTTGCCAATGCAAATCCAGAGCAGGGTTTCCAGTTTGAGCGTTTAGGTTATTATAGCCGTGATAACAAGTCTGAAAGCTTAACATTCAATCAAACAGTGGGTCTTCGTGATTCATGGGCTAAGATTGAAAAAGCATAAAGCTTGGTCAAACTAATCATTATTTTTTGTAAAAAAGGTCGACATTTGTCGGCCTTTTTTTCAATATATTCATCAAATTAGTTTTAATAAGTTGCGCCGTGAGCAAACAGTCAATTCACAACTTCTACATCAATGAACAGCAATCGATTTATTTGCTATCGCACCACGATGCGAAAAAACATCGTCAATGGCTAAACATTTGTAAAAAACAATTGTCGCTACTCGGATATCAAGATGTCGAGTTGATAGGCTCTGGCGCGTTTGGCTTTGTATTTGCTGGTGTTGAGGATAGCGGTGCACAGTGGGTGTTTAAATTTTCGAGGATCACATTAGCGCAGAGTGTACGAGATCGACTCGAAGACGAAGCTTACATGTTATCTCAAATAAATAATCCTATGGTGCCTGAGTTTTTTGCTTTTGAGCGAGTCAAAAAGCAAGGGATATTAATGATGGCCCGCGCAAAAGGTGAGGATCTTGAGCAAATATCCTTAAAACAAGGGCGCTTAAAGCCTCGAGATCTCGTTAACTTAGCGCTAAAGCTTCGCAACGTCTTGCTTGATCTGCGTGAGCGAAAAAATGGTATGTCATTACAACCAGTTGTGCACGGTGATATCAAGCCATCAAATATTGTCTGGGACCAACAATCAGATGCGTTTTCTTTGGTCGACTGGGGAAGCTCTGTTTATGCGCAAATAGATGTTCATGGGGAGCCTGTCGCCAGTAATATTATGGATTTAATGTCTTCGGACATTGCCAGCACGAATGCTCGCATGGGAGATGTATACTTTATTGGCGACGAGCAAATGTCCGGGGCGCGCTCTTCACCTCGCTTTGATGAGCAGGGAGTTGCTTCGACAATTTATGCGCTGGCGAGTGCCCAATCTTGCCGTTTTGGCGCACAAGTAATTCCTGCTGCGAGCTTGGGTTTGCCAATAGAGTTCGCTCGTGTCATTGATGGTATGCTAAGCAAGGATAAAGTCACCAGAGACGCAGCAGGAGATTACTTTATTCGTAATATGCCTGCTATGGCAAAGGTATATCTCCCTGATATTTCTTTACCTCAAGCAAAGCCCTATATTCCATTTTGGACTGTACAACAAACTGATTTGCCAGACACTGTTGTATATAGCTCTCGGAAACAGTTTTTACGCCGAGCTGATCATAATCAGCAGTTACTTGATGTAAATGATGCTCAGCTCGACAGATACTATAAAGAGTTCTTGTTTGATACTGGCGATACCGAAAAGGCGTTTTTGGCGTCTATAAGCCGATTGGCAAAATATCCGGTAGTAGGCGGGCTGAGTTTTCACTGGCAACAAGAATCTCTATTTGTTGAGTCTAGCCTTATGTTGCATGACGAGGGTTTGCAGGATGCATTTACCGACGCCGTCAATGCTACAGTGATGTTAGCGCAAGGAATAAAACAAAAGGGGCTGTTTAAATGCTGCTTGTTTGATGCGCGACAAACCATTCAGTTAGAACGGGATGAAACGGGAGCATATATCTTTGAGCAGTTGCCTGAACTAAATTATAGCGTAAGCCACGTTGCTGCCTCAGAGGTAACGAGGCCTCATTCCTATTTTGAGGATGGAAAAGACCCTGATGAGCAACTTCAGTTACCTAAAAAAATAATTCAGTGTGTTTTTGAGCTGAACAAAATTCACCATACCGGATGTATTATTTTTGAATCACTCAGTGATCGTTTAAAAATACACTACTATTATCGGTTGCTGGACGCGGAGCAAGAAATCGCGTTTTCTGCACTGTTGAGAGAAATCATCCAATATACGGTCAGCATTCAAGACTATGGTGTAGCGGGGTTTATGAAGCTTCCTTATAAAAACACCCGTGAATTTGAACTGTGTACAACCCAACAAGTGCAATATTATCCAAAAAACCCCAAATGTTAAGAACGTAATGAACAACTGAAAGTTTGTACATGTTGTCTAGTAACAAATGGACTAGTATATGACGAATTGTCAATTGAAATTCCGTGATGCATATAGCACTCTGTTTCTTAGGAGGGCGCTATGGATAAACAAAAGAGACAGGAGATCTTAACCTTAAGTTGGGGGATCCATGATGACGTAGAGCAAGCTATTGCTCGACATTCAGCGGTAGAAGGGGATGACAATTGGGCTGATAAACAACGCTTGCTTATCGCCGATATGTCTTTGCATCTATTGCAGACAGCACTTAAGCCGGAGCCAATCAGTCATGAAAAGCTTAAAAATAACTTGAACGCTATTTTAACCTTGTCTGATGACTTTGTCAGTGAAGTAGATCTAAAGCGAGTGGCAGATGCGTTATATGGACTAGAAAAAATTTAAGCTAAGCGAATTCAATAAACGTTGAGCAGTAAACATGTGACCTTTTAGTGAATGGCATAAAGCCTAAAGTAAGTATTCTTAAAGCAAAAAAAAGCCAGCAATGTGCTGGCTTAATCAAAATTATACAGTGTATATTGTCATCAAGAGTCGTCAGATTCTGAAAACTTTTTACAAGCTTCTGCATCTTCACACTCACCGTAAAGGTATAGTGAGTGGTTAGTTAGCTTGATACCATTGCTTTTTGCAATTTCAAGCTGACGAGTTTCGATCACATCATCTTCAAATTCGATAACCTTTCCACACTTCAAACAAACTAAGTGGTCATGGTGTGTGCTACCTGATAATTCAAAAACTGACTTGCCGCCTTCAAAGTGGTGGCGTGTCACAATACCAGCATCATCAAATTGGTTTAATACACGGTATACTGTTGCTAAACCAATTTCTTCGCCTTTATCTAGCAAAATTTTATAAACATCTTCTGCACTGATATGTTGGTTTTCAGGAGATTGCAAGATCTCGAGAATTTTTATACGTGGTAAGGTGACTTTTAAGCCCGCCTTTTTAAGCTCTAAGTTGTGATCAGTCATTTAATCTGTCTCAATCTATTATCTTTTACTTCAATTCTTAAGAATAAGCACGACCATTTTCTTAAGAATAACGTGCACGGGCAACAAGTCAAAGCTTGTTTGACTAATTTGAAGAATTAATCTTCTAACTCGCTTAAACACATTTCATCATGCACTTGCGCGCACCAATCTTTAATACGCTTTTCAGTGAGCTCTGGTTGACGGTCTTCATCAATACCTAAACCAACAAAGTGGTTGTCATCAACAAGGGCCTTAGAAGCTTCGAATTCGTAGCCTTCAGTTGACCAGTGGCCAACCACGATAGCACCACGTTCTGTCACGATGTCATTAACCATACCCATCGCATCTAAGAAGTACTCAGCGTAATCTTCTTGGTCACCACAACCGAAAATTGCAACTAGCTTACCTTCGAAATCAATTTCTTCTAACTCAGGGAAGAAATCATCCCAATCACACTGTGCTTCACCGTAGTACCAAGTAGGGATACCAAATAAAATTAGGTCAAACTCTTCGATGTCTGCTTTGCTGCTTTTAGCAATATCTTTTACATCAATTAATTTTTTACCAAGTTCTTTTTGGATCAGTTTAGCAACGTGTTCGGTGTTACCCGTATCACTGCCGAAAAAAATACCTACGCTTGCCATTAATTACTTACCTTTATCTATTAATCGCTAATTTCTCTTGCAAGATGGTTTCTATGAGTGCGCTACGACTGATATTTTGTTCTTCAGCCATATCACTCAGCGCTTGGTAAAGTTCTGAAGAAACTTTGAACTCTACGCGCTTTAACCCTCTTGCTCTATCTCTTTTAATTTGATTACGCTTATTGATCTTGAGCTGCATTTCCCTGGGTAAGGGATTTGTTTTTGGCCGACCTGGGCGTTTTTCATTCTCAAATAAGTCGATAGTTGTTCTATCTAATTCAGACTTGGCCATTAACCAACACCCGCACCTTGCCAAAACACTTGGATAACTCCTTTGGCTATGAAACCTGAACAACCTAAAAACAACACCAGCCAAACGATGTATCGACCAAATTTAGGCACGTCACCTTTCTTTAAAACGTCCTGAATGGCCATTCCAATAAGAAAGAATATACATGCGAGAGCAAAGTAAAAACCAAGAGTTTCAAACTCATTTATGTATTGACTGATCATCTTTGCACTACTAAAACCTTAAACGGCGGCTACTATAGCATATCTAACGACAATAAATTAAGTTTCGCCGTATAAAAAAATCCGACAATTATTGAATAAAATCAATAATAGAACGATTGACAGCCTCGGGCTTTTCAGCATGCAGCCAATGACCAGCTCCTTGGATGATTTTTGCTCGTGCTTTTGCAAAAGCACTGACAATTGCATCTTTATGTTCTGGCAAAATATAGTCGGAGTTGTTTCCTTTGATAAACAGCGTATCACACAAACAGGTACGAGGTGTATCTATGTTCTCGATAATATGGGAATAATTTTCTTCTATTATCGGTAAGTTAAATCGCCATTCAAGCGTACCTTGCTCGTTTTTGGCTAAGCTTTTCAACAAAAATTGTCTTACACCAAGCTCTTCAATATACTCAGACATCACTTTGTCTGCTGCGCTTCGACTCGTCGGCGTTTGCTGACTGACTTGGTTAAGAGCATGAATGATAGTGTCATGTCTTGAGTGGTATTTTACCGGCGCAATATCCAAAACGACCAGCTTTTCTACTTTTTGCTCGTCAAGCATAGCCACTTGCATCGCTACTTTGCCACCCATTGAGTGACCTACAAGAGTCACCTTATCCAACCCAAAGTGGTGTATCAGAGAGAGTATGTCCTCAGCCATAACTTGATAATTCATGTCATCACTTTTGAACGACCGACCGTGATTACGCAGATCTACGTTAATGACATTGAAACTTGACTCCAATGCTCTAGCAATCACGTTTAGGTTTTCAAGAGAGCCAAATAAGCCATGGATCAAGATCACAGTTTTGGCGTTATTTTGGTCTAATCCACTTTGTTTAAAATTAAGTAACATACTACCTCCAAGTTTGCGCGGCTATTTTGCCAGTCTTAATTCAAAAATCAAAGCCGTAGAGGAAGAAGAAAAATTTAGATATAATCCCCCCAGATGCGGTAGATGTATAAAATGACAGGACAAGCATGAAAACAATAGAAATAGATGACGAGCTATATCAATACATTGCAAGCAATACGCAGAGTATTGGTGAGAGCGCCTCACAGATCCTGCGTCGTTTATTAGAATTAGAGCCAACTCAAGGCAATTCGGGAACCATTCAAACCGAAGTAAAAGAAGCAGAACCTGTTCAAATTGAGAACAAGGTAGAAGAGAAAATAGAACCAGTACGAGAGTCTGCAAACGTATTTAACATTCTAAATAAAGAAGAACTCGCTATGCAAAAAGGTGTAGTAGGGCGCTTTTTATTTATTTTGGCTGCATTTCATCGTACTCATAAGGCCCAGTTTAATAAGGTTCTTGAAATCAAAGGGCGAGACAGAATTTACTTCGCAACAAGTAAAGAAGCGTTGCTTGAAAGCGGGAGCAGTATGAATCCAAAAAATATCACTGATAGTGAATATTGGGTCATGACCAATTCAAACACCACGCGTAAGAAAATGATGCTGCACGAGGTTGCGCTAATTTTAGGCTACACTCAGCAGCAAGCAGAAACCGTTCGAGACTACCTATAAGGAAATGTGATGGCAAACCATCCAAACGCAGGCAAAAAAGCTCCTAAGTCACAGCTCGCTAACATACCAAAGCTGGTTTCAGCTTATTATTTAAATGAGCCAGATCTTGAATCTAACCCGGAACAATGTGTTGCATTTGGCACGTCAGGTCACCGCGGGTGTTCGTACAACGTGAAATTTAATGAGTCACATATTTTAGCGATTACTCAAGCTATTTGTGATTATAGAAAGGCCAATAACATATTCGGTCCGCTTTATCTTGGTAAAGATACACATGCACTTTCTGAGGCAGCTTTCAACTCAGCGATTGAAGTATTAGTTGCAAATGAAGTACAGGTTATTACCCAAGAAAATGACGATTTCACGCCAACGCCCGTAGTGAGCCACGCTATAGTTTGCCACAATCGCACCCATCCCCATGAATTGGCGGATGGCATCGTAGTAACACCTTCGCATAATCCACCCGAGGACGGCGGCTTTAAGTATAACCCGCCAAATGGCGGACCAGCAGATACCGATGTCACGAACTGGATTGAGCAACGTGCAAACCAATTGCTGCGTGAAGATTTAGTCGAGGTGCAGTTATTTCCTTATGCAAAAGCAAAGCGTTCTGGTTTTATCAAATATGAAGATTTGATCACGCCTTACGTTGAAGACTTAGCGAATGTCATAGATTTTGAGGCCATTTCAAAAGCAAACGTCAATATTGGCATTGACCCACTCGGTGGTTCTGGGATTAATTTTTGGCCGGTTATCGCTAAGCGATATGGCTTAAATATGACGATTGTGAATGATGAGGTTGACTCTAGGTTTGCGTTTATGCCGTTAGACAAAGATGGCAAAATAAGAATGGATTGCTCTTCTCCTTTCGCAATGGCCAACCTAATTGCACTTAAAGATGACTATGATATTGGCATTGGTAATGACCCAGACTATGACCGCCACGGTATTGTCACTAAAGATGGTTTGATGAACCCCAATCATTTTTTAGCTGTTGCAATTGATTATTTGCTGCAAAACCGTGATTGGGCAGACAATATTAAAGTGGGCAAAACTTTGGTATCGAGCGGCATGATTGACAAAGTTGTGCAAAGCCACGGCAATGAAGTTTACGAAGTACCAGTTGGTTTTAAGTGGTTTGTTGAAGGGCTCAGTGAAAAATGGCTTGCGTTTGGCGGTGAAGAAAGTGCCGGAGCTTCATTTTTACGAAAGAATGGTGATGTTTGGAATACCGACAAAGACGGCTTTATTTTGGGGCTTTTAGCTGCTGAAATTTTAGCGGTTACAGGAAAAACACCTTCTGAACGGTATAAAGAATTAGAGCAAGCATTTGGTGCACCAAGCTACAAACGAATCGATGCGCCAGCAAACGACGGGCAAAAAGCCAGATTAAAAGCGCTCAGTGTAGATGATGTCAAAGCTGATACACTAGCTGGTGACAAAATCACAGACATTCTTACCCATGCGCCAGGTAACGGCGCAGCGATAGGTGGGTTAAAAGTAGTTACAGAGTCAGGTTGGTTTGCAGCCAGACCGTCTGGTACTGAAGACATTTATAAAATTTACCTTGAGTCATTCAAAGGTGAAACGCATTTAGCTGAACTTGAAAGTGCTGCGAAAGCGCTAGTAGATAGCGTGATTAGCTAATAATCCAATTATTAAAGGCCATTTTATATGGCCTTTTTCTTTTTTCACATCTCTCATAAGGTGACAGTATGTACCTTGATACATTAAAAGCAACAGGGGACTTTTTAACCATAACTCGTGAAAATGAGTTTGAATTAGCGCCGAGCCAATTTACATTGGAAAACGGTACTGAGGTTAAAGTATTAGACACCGGTGTTATCCAATTTACGCCTCAATGTGAAACACAAAAAGACTTTGTGTTTTCAAGTGCGGTCCATGGAAATGAAACAGCACCAATCGAAATTTGCGACGAGTTGATCAAGCAAATTATCCTCGGTGAACTTGAATTAAAGCAGCGAGTTCTATTTATTTATGGCAACCCAAAGTCAATTAATATTGGCAAGCGTTTTGTCGATGAAAATTTAAACCGCTTGTTTAATGGTGCGCATGAAAACAAGAGTGATAACCCCGAGCAACTCCGTGCCGCGAATCTAGAAAAGTATGTGCGCGAATTTTTCACCAGTGTTGAAATTGGCCGATATCGTGCCCATTACGATTTGCATACGGCGATCCGTGGCTCAAAAAACGAAAAATTTGCAGTCTATCCTTTCTTGCATGGCAAGCCTTGGAAAAAGTCACAGTTGCAGTTCTTGTTGTCTTGCGGAGTCAATACTGTGCTAATGATGAGTTCGTCAGCCACAACATTCAGCTACTTTTCGTCAAAGCAATTCGAAGCTGACGCATTCACTGTTGAACTTGGGCAAGTGAAACCGTTTGGCCAAAATAATATGGCGAGTTTTGAAGCAACAAAGCAAACTCTTAGTGCATTAATTAGCCAAAAAGAAGTTAAATATAAAGATTTTGATGCAAAAGATTTTGAGCTGTTTACTGTTCATCGAACTATTAATCGGACATGTGAAGATTTTTCATTTCCTTTCCCTGATTCTGCGGTCAACTTCACTGGATTTGCAAAGGGTGAACTACTTGCAACTGATGGAAATACAGAGATATTTGCAGAAGTAGAAGGCGAAGCAATTATCTTCCCGAATGCTAAAGTAGCACTAGGTCAACGTGCATTATTAACCGTAATCCCTATGGAAGTGAACGAAAACTTTGTTTAACCCTCTGAAATAAAAGTTTTTTTGTAACCGTATCGAAATCTTTCCAGAATAAAAATGCAAATTATCGGTTATTCATCTAGGATTAGTTGAATAACCGTTTACGTTAACGTAAAGTGGCAAAAGCTTTAATTTAAGTAATTTGCATTTACCGCACTAATTATTCAAAAATCAATCCGCGGGCTTTATGTCAATGCTATTGGCTGCAAGTATTGCAAATTGGCGATGACAACAAGAGAAGGTAGGTTATGACTAACCCCAATAACATATCGTTAAATATAAGCCATGCACTCGAGTTTATCGATGGTCATGCGCTTAACATCCCAACATTGAAAATTTTAAGTGAGCAGGGAGATATCTTAGATGGCGCAACTAAGCCTGAATTAGATAAAGAGACTGCACTTAAAATATATAGCACGATGAGATTTATCCGTTTGTTGGATGAACGTATGCAGGCTGCTCAGCGCCAAGGTCGGATAAGCTTTTACATGCAGTGTTTAGGCGAAGAGGCGGCAATTACAGCCAGTGCTGCTGCGTTAAAACAAGATGATATGATCATGGCTCAGTACCGTGAGCAAGCAGCCCTCCACTACAGAGGTTTTACACTAGAACAGTTTATGAACCAGCTTTTCTCAAACGAAAAGGATTTGGGTAAGGGCCGTCAAATGCCTGTGCATTATGGCTCGAATGAACTGAATTACCTGACTATCTCATCACCTCTAGGTACGCAGATCCCTCAGGCAACTGGATATGCTTATGGTCAAAAGCTAAAGCATATTGATAAGGAATCAGGTGAGCTTAGCTCAGAAATCGACAACGTAACGATTTGTTATTTTGGCGAAGGTGCTGCTTCTGAAGGTGATTTTCACGCGGGTTTGAATATGGCTGCGGTTCACAAAGCGCCGGTGATATTCTTTGCGCGCAACAATGGCTACGCAATCTCGACTCCTGCGGACGAGCAGTTTAAGGGGGATGGTATTGCCGCTCGTGGTGTAGGTTACGGGATCAAAACAATTCGTGTAGATGGTGCCGATACACTGGCTGTTTACGAAGCAACTAAAAAAGCCCGTGAAATTGCAGTTTCTACAGGTGAACCTGTATTAATTGAGTCAATTGCTTACCGTTTAGGCGCACACTCAACATCTGATGATCCTTCAGGTTACCGCACAAAAGATGAAGAAGCTGAATTCAAGAACAGCTGCCCTGTGGCCAGATTTAAATCTTGGTTGTTGAAACAAGGCTGGTTAGATGAGAATGAAGACGAAGCGATTAAAGATAAAATTCGTGAAGAGATCCTAGCCGCACTGAAAGTAGCAGAAAAAGTACAAAAGCCAGCACTTGAAGAGCTTGTTTCGGATGTTTACGACACGCCAATTCCAGCACTACAAAAACAATACGAAGAACTCAAAGAGCATATCAAGCAATATCCAGATGCCTATCCAGTGACAGCAGGGAGAATTAAATAATGGCTAAAATGAATATGTTACACGCCATTAACTCGGCGCTAGATATTAGTATGGCAGAACACCCTCAAGCGTGTATTTTTGGGGAAGATGTTGGTTATTTTGGTGGTGTTTTCCGTGCAACGTCTGGATTGCAAGAAAAATATGGCAAGCACCGTGTGTTTAACACGCCATTGACTGAACAAGGTATTTTAGGGTTTGCCAATGGTCTTGCTGCTTTCGGCGCTCCAGCATTAGCTGAAATTCAATTTGCAGACTATATTTTTCCGGCATTTGACCAGATCGTCAATGAATCGGCAAAATTCCGCTACCGTTCAGGTAATGAGTTCGACGTAGGCAATTTAACAATTCGCACCCCTTATGGTGGTGGCATTGCCGGTGGTTTGTATCATTCACAATCACCTGAAGCATATTTTGCGCACACACCAGGCTTGAAATTAGTTGTACCGCGTAACCCGTATCAAGCTAAAGGTTTATTGAGAGCTTGTATCAAAGATGACAACCCGGTGATCTTTTTTGAACCGAAGCGTTTGTACCGCGCATCTGTTGGTGAAGTACCAGAAGAAGATTACAGCATTGAAATCGGCAAGGCTGAAGTGGTTAAAGAGGGCTCTGACATTACAGTGCTCGCTTGGGGTGCACAAATGGAAATCATTGAGCAGGCAGCTATTAAAGCAGAGGAAGCCGGGATCAGCTGTGAAATTATCGATCTTCGCTCAATTTTACCTTGGGATGCTGAGACGTTAATTGAATCGGTGACGAAGACCGGTCGATTGGTTATCAGTCATGAAGCACCAATCACGAACGGCTTCGGTGCAGAAATCGCGGCGACTATTCAAAAAGAGTGTTTCTTACACTTAGAATCACCCATTGAGCGTGTTTGTGGTTTAGATACGCCATATCCTTTAGCACTTGAAAAAGAGTATGTGCCAGATGCACTAAAAGTGTTTGAAGCAATTAAAAAGTCAGTGGAATTTTAAGGATAAGTCATGTCTAAAGAGTTTATTTTACCAGATATCGGCGAAGGCATTGTTGAATGTGAAGTTGTCGAATGGTTAGTGGCAGTCGGCGAAACAGTTAAAGAAGATCAGCCAATCTGTGATGTTATGACTGACAAAGCCTTAGTACAAATTCCTGCGGTCCATGACGGTGTGATCACACAACTGCATTATGAAAAAGGCGACATCGCAAAAGTACATGAGCCGCTATTTGCAATGAACGTAGCAGGTGAGGCACCACAAGAGGCTGCGAACAATGCTGTTGAAGAGAGTGAACAGGCAGTAAGCACACAGGGTGAACACCTTGAAGACTTTATCTTGCCAGATATTGGTGAAGGGATAGTTGAGTGTGAAATCGTTGAGTGGTTAGTAAGCGAAGGTGAGTCAATCAAAGAAGATCAAGCAGTTTGCGATGTGATGACTGACAAAGCGCTTGTCCAAATACCTGCTAAGTATGATGGCATTGTTGAAAAGCTTTACTACCAAAAGGGCGATATTGCTCAAGTACACAGCCCATTATTCCAAGTTCGTTTGGCGGACTCTGTTGGTGCTACATCAACACCTGCGAAATCAGTTGAAGCTGAGCTTGCTATACATAAACCACAAGCTGTCGAAACACCAGCAGCCCAGGCACCTGTCGTCAATGGTAAAGCGGTCGCTTCTCCAGCAGTTAGACGCCGTGCTCGCGAAATGGATATTGATATTCGATTGGTCCCAGGCAGTGGCAAAAATGGTCGTGTCTATAAAGAAGACCTAGAAAAATTCCTTAAACAAGGTGCTGCGCCAGCTGTAGCGACAACTGAGCCTCAAAGTCCAGTTGCGCCAGTAGCGACGCCAAGAGTTGGTGGCACACGCGTTGAGCCTATTCGCGGCATGAAAGCTGCGATGGCCAAGCAAATGGTAGCATCTGTTTCTACAATTCCGCATTTTACCTACAGTGATGAAATTGATTTAACAGATCTAATCGCACTGAGATTGTCTTTGAAAGAGCAGTATGCGAAGCAAGGCATTAAGTTGACAATGATGCCATTCTTTATCAAAGCGCTATCATTGGCAATTAAAGAGTTCCCAATCTTGAACTCTCAAGTGAATGATGACTGCACGGAAATCACCTATTTTGATGACCATAATATTGGTATGGCAGTCGACAGTAAGTTAGGTTTGTTGGTACCAAATATCAAAGGGTGCCAAAACAAGTCGATTGTCGATGTTGCTGAGGCGGTGACAAAGCTTACTGATGCGGCCAGAGAAGGGCGTGTATCACCAGATGACTTAAAAGGTGGCACGATATCGATATCTAACATTGGTGCAATTGGTGGCACGACTGCTACACCGATCATTAACAAACCTGAAGTGGCAATTGTAGCGCTCGGTAAGCTGCAACATTTGCCAAGGTTTGATGCAAACGGTAACGTAGTATCACGCTCTATTATGCAAGTTAGTTGGTCTGGCGACCATCGAGTTATTGATGGTGGAACCATTGCTCGTTTCAATAATTTGTGGAAGTCATACTTGGAAGAGCCAGCAAAAATGATGATGGCTATGCGCTAGATTCATTATTGTAAAGGTCCTTTACAAGCCTCAAAAACGCTGATTTTTGAGGCTTTTTTATGCCAGAAGAGCACTTTTTCGAAATGTAATTTGTTTATCTAAATTGATATGTTCCAACCTCATGTAAAAGCCCGTATAATTCACACCTTAAAATTTTTACCCGTAGCAATTAAAAGCCATCCGTTTTGGGCTTGAGAAGTCGTAATGAATCAAACAGACGATAGAAAAGAAATACTAGAGTTTAATAAGTTGCAGAAGAAACTGCGCAGAAATGTAGGTAACGCAATTAAAGATTACAACATGATCGAAGAGGGTGATGTTGTAATGGCTTGTATTAGTGGCGGTAAAGACTCTTTTGCCATGCTAGATATCTTACTGAATTTGCAAAAAGCTGCGCCCATTAAATTTGAAGTCATCGCCGTAAATTTGGATCAAAAGCAACCGGGCTTTCCCGAGCATATTTTGCCTGAGTACTTCGAAACTTTGGGTATTCCTTATTATATCGTTGATAAAGATACCTACTCAGTCGTGCGCGAGAAGGTGCCTGAAGGAAAGACAACTTGCGGTCTGTGTTCTCGCTTACGCCGTGGCACCTTATATTCATTTGCTGAAAAGATCGGCGCGACTAAATTGGCGCTGGGTCACCACATGGATGATATTGTTGAAACGATGTTTTTAAACATGTTTCATGGCTCTCGATTAAAAGCAATGCCGCCAAAATTAAGATCGGACGATGGTAGAAACGTCGTTATCAGGCCTTTAACCTATTGCCGAGAAAAAGATCTGATCAAGTATGCGGAACATAAAAACTTCCCTATTATTCCATGTAATCTATGTGGCTCTCAGGAAAACTTACAGAGACAGAATATCAAGGCGATGCTTATCGAGTGGGACAAAAAGACACCTGGACGCGTTGACAGTATTTTCAAGTCTCTTCAAAACGTAAGTCCAAGCCAACTCGCAGATACCAACTTGTTTGACTTCGAAAACTTACCCATTGATAGAGAAGCTGATCGCGACGAATATCAATTCAGTGAGGCGACGGTGTCATCTACTAACATTGATGAGTCGCTGTTTATCGATGTGACAAATATTTAATCGATGCGTCCCAGATACTGAGAGATTTAGTATCTGGGTTATTCTGCTTTAGAGGTTTTCATCAGCGTGCTGAGCTTGATATTGAGGTAACTTGGCAGCCACTTTAGCATGATCTCTTTAAATGCCTGACTTTTAGCTACGTCGTTTAAAACCTGATCAATTTCATTAATTATTTGTTTACCATCCTCATTGTTAGTGCACCCAACATACCCATATGCAATGGGTTGCACATCTTCAATTAGTAACTGAACCATTTCTTTTTGACCAGTTAATTGGTGTAAGTAAAAGTGTTCACTTGGATAGCCAATGACGGCATCTACGCGACCTTTGCTTAACATGTGTGTCAAACTTTCCAGTGCATCCTGACCAGGCCGAACAACAACTTGCCCTTTAGGCATTGAGCCAATGATAGCATCTAATTGTTTTCCGTATGAGCGTTGCATCATCACGCCAAGCACTAGCTTGTGTTGTTCTATAAAATTTTTGAGTTTGATTTGCTCAAGATCCTGATAGCCCAATGCCTCTAGTGTTTTTTTGGCCATGACAATAGTGGGGGAGAGCCCTACCGTGGTGTAATGATTACTAAATTGAATGAACTTTTGACGTTGCGGCGTTTTATGTAAAGAGAGCATACAAAATGTGTGTCGCTTGTCACTGAGTGCTCTTATCGCACGACTTGCCGGAAAATACACTTTGTTGTCACTGTATGCTGGTAAATATTGATGAAGTAAGTCAATGATCAACTCGTCTCGGCCCGTACCTTCATTGGCATCACTGATCATATAATAGGGCGGGAAGTCTGTGATTATCCAGTCAATGCTTTTACTTTCAGCTGCACATGTCAACATTATTAATAGTAGCAAAGCTTTGCGCACATCAAGCCCTCATGTTGTTGTTACTAATAAAGCTTAGCAACAAACCCCCTTGAATTGCCAATTCAGAACAAATTAAATAATTTTTCGTTATGTATATTAATTGTAATTTATTTTACAAATTATATGTATTTGCTACATTTAAATTCGTACACCAGCCTTAAAGCAAGTTAAAGCGGTGGCCAATGAGTTAATTCAAGGATTGGTCTTGTTGTTGAGTATTAAAGAGTGTTCTACAAATCATACTTAAGGTAAAATACAAGGTTGGCGAGTTAAGTTAATTTCAATAATAAGAGAAAACTATGAATACGCTTATCGTCAGTGATATATTTGGACAAACGAAATGTTTAGAGAACTTCGTCAATGAGCTAGATGGAAATACCTCAATATGTTCTCCATACCCTTTTAGACAAGGGCATTTGAATAGAGACGAAGAAAGTGCCTATAAGCAATTTATTGGCTCTGTAGGCCATGATAAATATTTTCAAAAAGTGGTTGAGGCTATCTCAGACAAGCAACCTGATCTGATTATTGGCTTTTCAGCAGGTGCTGTAGCTAGCTGGCGTGCTCTTTCGGCAATGCCAATTAAAAGCACCACTAAACTTATCGCATTTTATCCAGGTCAAATTAGAAACTATTTGCAGCTTCACCCTAGATGTGATGTTGATATCTATTTCCCTTACCAAGAAAAGCATTTTGATATTAAACCTGTGATCCACCACCTCTCAACAATGCCCGGTATACAATGCTATCGAACACGGTATGAACATGGCTTTATGAATTCATTGTCTGCTCAATTTAATGCGTCTGCTTTACAGCATTTTACGGCATTGTGTCAGTACAGTATTGAAGAAGCAATTAAGTTGAAATTAGCCAACCGAAGGATAAAAAGTGGACTAGAATTGACTATGTAAAACTTAATGAAAAGGAGTTATGTATGTCAGATCAGCCCCGTATTCCTTATAGACACTTCCCCGGTAACCCAATTGCTAAACCGCCATGCAGAATGCTAAATGCAATGATGTATGGCTTTTTTGTTAAAGGGGAGCTGGAAACTATTCAAAGTTACGTTGACTCCACGCTCAATAGTGTTCCAAGTGAAACCATCGCGTTTAGGGCATTGTCGTCGTACTGCCTCTTAACATTTACAGATATTGAAAATATTGCCTCAAAAGTACCGCCGTTTAGTGATTATGGCTATATGCAAGAGACAGATATTATCGTTTGGTTGCCTATTGCTCAGATCAATAAACAACAAAATAAAATGACCCATCTGTATTGGTATCCCGCATTTATTACAGTGAATAATATCAATGCATTGGTCAATGGCCGCGAAACTTGGGGGTACAACAAGTATTTATGTAAGTACCAAATGCCAAGTAGCCAAGATAGGGCCGATCATTTTTCATTGAGCTTAGAGACATTTCAGCCTTTTGAGCCAAACAAAAAAATGGCTTGGTATGAACTGTTGTCGATCAATCGTGTTGCTGATGATGATACATGGTTTGAAGAAGCCATAGAGATTGGCAAAGAAGTGGCTGATTTGATCCACAGTAGTGTGCATGACTTGGGCGTTAGCATCGACTTTTTCAAACAACTGTTCACAGGTTTTACCAATCCACAACTCGCACAAATATTATTTAAACAGTTTCCAGATGGTTATGCTGAAAACAGTGTTTATAGTGCGGTTGTTCACTCTCCATCCACAGTGAAAAAAGTCCACAAGTTGGGCTTTTTGAAAGATGAATATAAGGTTACTTTTAACCAAGTGGATGCTTTTCCCTTACAAGAAATGTTCGGCATAAAAGTGGGTGAGCAATTTGCAAAGCTTCCTTACTTTTTATGCATGGACTTTGATCAAGACGGTGCAAAAGAGATCGTCACCGCAGATCTATAATACAAAGTAAGGGAACAACATGACTAAAGAACATATTGCTATTTTGGGCGGCGGTGTGTCTGCAATGACGGCCGCTGTCTATCTAACTGAAAAAGAAAATTGGCAAGACCTTTACGACATCACTGTTTATCAATTGGGGTGGCGTTTAGGCGGTAAAGGCGCAAGTGGCAGAAACGCACAGTTAGGTGAGCGAATCGAGGAGCATGGTTTGCATGTTTGGTTTGGGGCTTATGTAAACTCGTTTCGTGCGATAGAGACGGTTTATAATGAACTGAACCGACCATCGACCGTGCCTATCCATACATGGCAGCAAGCACTTAAGCCCCATAGCTTTGTTGTATTACAAGAGTATATTGATAATCAATGGGAAACGTGGCCAGTTGACTTTCCACTCATTGACGGCAATCCTGCCGATGGCACACTCGATCTACATTTTTGGCAACTGATCGAGCTGGTTGTTGCCTGGTTGCATAAATGGATTGATGAACTGGAAGAGGCCATTGAGGCGTCTAATCGGCAAACTCAACTGCAAACGCGAAAAAAGCGTGACCGAAGTCTATTACAGCATTTGGCAGGTGAAATTTCCGATGCTTTTGACAGTGTGGAAGACAAGGTAAAATCATTTTTTGACAGTGCCGTTGACGAGGCTCAGGACATTTTGTCTACACCAAAACTGCTTATATCTCAGTTGCATGATTTAATGAGCCTGAGAGCAAAAGACAAAAAATTATCAAATTCCAAAGATCGATTAGTCACTTGGTATATTGTCAGAAAGTTAAAACGCTGGCTGAGATCAGAGGCGCTCGAGTTAATTGATGATAACCCCAATGTTCGACGCGCGTATATATGTGCCGATTTGGCAATCGCTATGACTGTAGGGATGATCAGAGATAGAGTTCATGCCAATGGCTTCGGTGTGCTCAATCAATACGATTTTAAGTATTGGTTGGCGCGAAATGGCGCTGACAAAGAGTACGCGGTTGAATCTGCTCCAGTTAGAGGTTTTTATGACCTTGTATTTGGCTATGTGGATGGTGACTTTGAGCGAGGTGATGTTGAGGCTGGTGTCGCATCTTTGGCAATGCTGCGAATTATGCTTTGCTATAAAGGCGGTGTAATGTGGAAAATGCAAGCTGGCATGGGAGACATCATTTTCTCGCCAATTTATGAGTTGCTAAGCGAGCGGGGGGTAAAATTCGAGTTCTTTAATCAGGTCGAACATCTCAAGCCTGGACAGGATGAGAACGGGAACTATGTTGTCGATGAAATTTCGATCATTGAGCAAGTAGAGCTTAAAAATGGCGCGTATCAACCCTTTGTAGATGTCAAAGGCCTACCATGCTGGCCGGCAAAACCTAACCTTGATCAAATTGTCGATGAACAAGCAGATCTCATTCGCGCAAATAACATCAACTTGGAGTCATTTTGGAGTGACTGGCCAAGTGTATATGAGCGGCACTATCAAAGACCCTTGCCAAGAAAAACGCTAAAACGTATGCGTGACTTCGACAAAGTTGTATTTGGTATTTCTGTTGGTTCATTAGAACACCTGTGCCCTGAGTTATTGTCGCTTGATTATGGGTTTGAACAACAAAGCACAAAGGTCAAAACAGTTGCAACGCAAGCGTTTCAAGTGTGGTTAAATAAAACTGACGAGCAACTTGGGTTTAACTATACTCCGCCAAGTGAAGAGCGACCAATACTCAGTGCTTTTTCACAACCATTTGATACGTGGGCTGCTATGTCAAACTTATTGCCCGTTGAAGATTGGCCTGCGGATGGCCCGTGCAACATAGCATATTTTTGTAGTGCATTTACATGTGATTATTACCCTCCTGAAAGTGAGCACACATTCCCAATAGAGCAAACCGCTAAGGTGAAAGCGAATGCTATTGAAAAGCTTAATAAAGAAATGAAACCTTTGTGGCCCTCAGCTTATACAGCTGCTGATCAATTCATCTGGGATGTTGTTTATGACCCTGAAAGTGCGCCAACGGAGCAAAGGTTTGATTCACAATATTGGCGTGTCAATGTCGATCCAAGTGAACGCTACGTATTGTCTGTTACTGGCAGCAGTGACTTTCGCTTAGCTACCGACGGCACAATATTTAAAAACCTTTTCATAACAGGGGATTGGATCAAAACGGGTGTCAACGCAGGGTGTGTTGAAGCTGCGGTGATGGCCGGTATGCAAACCTCTAGAGCAATTTGTGGGCTTCCAAACGAAATCAGTGGAGAAAATGGCTTTGAGCCAGATGGTACTTAAGAGATAATATGAGGTAAGTAACAGAAAAGACCTGCAATTTTATTGGAGGTCTTTTCATTTGGGCTATACTGAGTAGTGCAAGGTGAATACTGCAAAAACTAACGAGAACGGACATGTTTAAACTCTCTGTCATATCTATATCTTTAATGCCGGTACTTTTAAGTTCATATACAACACATGCAACCGATGACTCGATGGAAGTCATTGAGGTATATGCCCAAAAACGTAAACAAAATATCGAGGATGTGAGCGTCTCGATCTCCACTATCAGCGCTGAGCGCATCACACAGCAAGGGATCAAAGATGCCACAGAGCTTGGTCATTATGTGGCAAACTTGAAGATCAGCCAAAATGCAGCTGAAGGTACGCCGCCAGCAATAAATATTCGTGGCATTGGCCTGCTGGACTACAACACGGCAAATACCTCGCCAGTCGCTATGTATGTCGACGGCTTATCTGTGGGTTCTGCCAACAATCAAATTGCAAACTTGTTTGATATTGAACAAGTAGAGGTGCTTAAGGGGCCACAAGGCACTTTATTTGGCAGGAATAGTACAGGAGGGGCGCTATTAGTGAGGTCGAAACGCCCCGACGATGGTAATTATGGCTATGTGAAAGTTGGAGTTGGAACAGATGATTGGCGCAGGGCCCAAGGTGCCTATAATGCGACTATTAATGACGAAAGTGCTGTCCGATTTGCTTTTAATCACACAGATTACGAGTACACAAGTTACAACCTTTTGGAGTCTTCCCCAGAAGCGGGTTTAACGCAAAGCGATCTCAGAGTCAGTTACCTTGGTGAATGGGACAACTGGAGCGCATACATTAAAGGCTATTTCGGACATTGGGACGGTATAGTGCAGCCCGTTGGCAATATCGGTATATACAAAGATCCTAACCCTGCAAATCCGATAAAATGTTCACCAAGAGAAGCGGGGAGTGCAGGATGTGTTGACAGTTTTGGTTTTAATGATGGTAGCGAAGATTTTTGGGCTGTCAGTGTAAACAATAATTCTCCGCACTTAAGTATATATAAAGGGTGGGGGCTTGAGCTTCAATGGGAGGTTCAACAAGATGCCTACTTGACCTATTTAAATGGCTTTAATCGACTAGATAGAGATCACGCTTTTAATTGCGATGGTAGCCCAGCTCGCTTATGTGAAGGGGAGCTCGGGCTGAAAAGTGAACTTGTTACGAATGAACTAAGGTATCAAAGTCAACTAGGTCAAAACCACTGGACGTTGGGGGTATTCCAACTTGAAGAGCGGATCTATCAAAATAATCACAATGATATTTTACGAGACTTGAGGGGGGTTTTAGCACCGGCCTTAACGACGACATTTTTCTATGACAATGAAATAATATCTAAGTCGCTTGCGCTATTTTCTCAGTACGAATGGCGACTCGATAAGAAACACATGTTCACTATAGGTGCTCGATATTCTGATGAATCTGTGGAGTATGATTCTGTTTCTCGATTAAACTTTATTACCACCCCAGGTGAATTGGATGGCACGATTATTCCTTTTTATACAGTCAAAGGTGAAGTTAAAGACGATGGGATTTCAGGAAAGCTTGCATGGAATTACACACCCAAAGACAACTTGCTAATATATTACTCTCTTGCCAATGGCACTAAAAGCGGGGGGTATAATGGAGGTTTGCTCTCGTCTGCAGAACAAGCAAGGCTGGCTGATTATGGCCCTGAAGAGACTCTTGCGCATGAAGTTGGCTTCAAATTAAATGGAGACGGGCTATTCTTCCTCTCTGGTGCGATGTTTTATTATGACTACAAAGACCAGCAAGTATTTATGAACCAAGCGTCTTCTACGCCAAATGCGCCGCCTCTACAGTTGCTAGAAAATGTGGGTGAGTCAACGATTTATGGCGCTGAGTTAGAACTTGAATATGTCTTTGTAGACAATTTAACAACACGTTTGGCAATTGGCTATATTCCCGAAGCAAACTTTGAAGAATTCATAGATCCGTTAGGTAATAAGTTGACGGATAACCGTCTACCCTTTACCTCTGAGTGGAATATTGGTGCTGAACTGGCGTATTCATATCCTATAAATAGCGGAGAGTTAAATACAGTGATTGGTGTAGACTATCAATCTGAGTATTACTTTGACCAAAACCAAAATCCTTATGCAATGCAACCAAGTTACGCGTTGTGGCGAGCGAATATTACATATCAATATGAAAGCTGGCAGGTTGGCCTTTGGGGCAAGAACTTGTTTGATAAAGAATATAGTCACTTAAAGTTTGATTTGAGTTCATTTTTGGGAATGTTGGAAGACTTTAAAGGAGAGGGGCAAAGAGTTGGTATCGATGTTACATATAACTTTTAGAGTATTATTAGCTCATCTTAATGGGTTGTCAGGCCGATAATGTATCGAATTAGATTAATACTTAGTTTTATAGTTTTGTTGATATCGTGCTCTTTGAGTGCTCAGCAGTATGTTTTCGATGGCATAGAGACGGGGGTTAATTTGCATGACAGGGGCTTGGTCCTTGCCGCAAAAGATGACACTCGTTTCCCCGATTCATTTGAAAGCGTAACAAGCTGGGCAAGTGGGCTTGAAGCGCAACAAGATCGCGCGCTATTTTCAGGTCGCTATTGGCTTGTCACCAAAATAAAGAATATTTCCAATTACGAGCAGCTAGTACTATATCCGTATAACACTGTATTATCTAATATAGAAACTAGGATCTATTCTAAAAACGATGTGAAACGTTATTACTCCGGTGGCATGGTACAAAATGAATTTGCGTTTCATTATGGAAATACTATTGAGCTGCTGCCAAATCAAGACTATTACATCGTCACCTTGTTCGAAAGCGACTATTTCTATACTCCGATTAAGCTAGAGTTGGTGCCTGTAAAAGACTTTAAAGAGCAAGTTGTGATTGATAATTTAATCATGATGATATGCTTTAGCGTTGGTATCGTGCTGGGTTTATACAATTTACTCATCTACATTGGCTCAAAAGATTTAACTCACCTATATTATGCGATTTTTGCGGCGACCATGGTGTTTGCATGGAGTCATTTCTTTCATATTTCGGACCAACTATTTGGTTTTTATTCGGCTCACTTACATTGGCTTGGCTTTACATTATCACCAATTAGCAATGCGCTGTTTTATAATTGCCTATTGAAACTGAAGGAGAAACACCCAAACCTTTCTTCTGCGTCAATTTGGGTTGGCGTTATCGCTGCTATAGGGACACCATTTAGTATTCTGTTTCCTGGTTTTGGCTTTTTATGGGCAACTATGTCCACCGGTGTTGCATTGTGCCTTGGCGTTTATATCGGGATTTTACGTATATCAGAAGGGTTTAAACCTGCCAGATATTTCATACTAGCCTACGTATGTATGGCGGTGCCAAATATGATTGGCAACTTTACCAACCTAGGTTTGTTGCCGCCAATTGCTGTTAATTTGTATTTGCTCGGACTAATTGGTGTCGCGTTGGATGCGATGTTTTTAGCATTTGCCGTAGCGGATAAAGTTCGTTTGACCAGTGAAGAGAATATTGAGCTGAATAAAAACCTAGAAGCGAAAGTACTTAAACGGACTTATGAATTGGAACAGCTTGCTTCGGAACTGCGCGATGCAAGCGAAGCTAAAAGTCGATTCTTGGCAAATATGAGCCATGAAATTAGAACACCAATGACCTCTATTATAGGTTATGCCGATGGCATCATATTGGGCGATATTAAACCGCACGAGAGAAATCATGCCATCACAGTTATATTGCAAAACTCACGACATGTATTAGGGTTGATAAACGACATTTTAGATATGTCTAAGATTGAGGCTAATCGCCTTGAAGTAGAGCTTATTGAAGCGAACTTGTTCCAATCGATTGCTCATGTTGAGTCTTTGCTCGGTAAACAAATACGTGATAAAGGACTCGAGTTTGAGCTCAATTATCAATTTCCTTTGCCCGATTTTGTTGTGATTGATCCGACCAGGTTAAGGCAAATATTACTAAATTTAACCTCAAATGCATTGAAGTTTACGTCGGTAGGAAAAATTTCAATTGAAGTTAGCTGTAAAGATGAAAGGCTTTTCATCAGTGTGAAAGACACAGGGATTGGTATGACGTCAGAAGAGCAAAAAGAATTGTTTAGCGCGTTTTATCAAGCTGATTCCTCCACTACTCGAAAATATGGAGGGACTGGACTTGGACTAAATATCTCTAAGAGTTTGGCACAAAAGCTTGACGGTGATATTGAAGTTGAAAGTGAGGTTGGCTCAGGCACGTCATTTACTTTGTCGCTGAGCTTGTTTACTACGGAACGCACTAAATGGGTAACTTCATTTGAAGATATTCACCATCAAGGTGATGTTTATGTGCAGTCCAATCATGAATTAGATTCCGAAGATTTAAAAGGAGAGGTGTTGCTGGCAGAAGATCACAGCGATAACTGCCGCCTTATTACTCGTATATTAGAAAGAATGGGCCTGAATGTTACTGCAGTAGAAAATGGCCAGTTAGCGGTCCAAGCTGTTTTGGACAATGAATTTGATTTAATCCTGATGGATATTCAAATGCCAGTTATGGATGGCGAACAAGCATTCAACTTTATTCAAGCAACAGGCTGTACTGCTCCTGTCATTGCACTTACTGCAAACACAATGAGCCATGAAGTCGAGCGGTATATAAAATTAGGTTTCACAGATCACTTAGCAAAGCCCATAGACAGGGCGCAATTTGCAAAGAAGATTTCTCACTATCTAAACATTATTGTTGATGATGAACTTAGTCTACCTGATGAAGAGTTTAAGCAGCTTAAAATGCAGTATATTGACGGGTTGCACGAGCAACTCGTGCAATTACAGAATCAACTAAAATATAAGGACTATGAAGGCCTTGCACGCTCCATTCATGCTTTGAAAGGCACGTCAGCGATGTTTGATTGTCACGAAATATATCAAACTGTGTCACAAATTGATTTATTACTGAAACAAGAGAACTGGCAAGATGTTGAAAAAGTGCTTGCACGTTTATTTGACCTAATAAATAAAGTTATTGATGAATCTGATTGTGGGCAGGCTGTATGATCGAAGCGACGGCAACTTGAAAAATAAGCATTTGTTCATCGCAGTACCCTAATTTTATAATTGCCTTAAAAATAGTTACAAAGAATTAAGGTGATAATTATGAAGTATTTAGCGTTGATGTGTTTGCTTGTAAGTCCTATTACAATTGCAAACCCATTAGTTGGAACTTGGGAGTTCGTCAGTGGCGAATATGCCACTGAATCGGGCAGGGTTAAGGCTTCCGCACCTCAAGTAACCTCTACTAAGATAATCAATGGGTCTCACTTCAGTTATATAACAAGCAGCGGCAATAAGTTTCACTATGCAGGTGGAGGCACTTATCAAGTGAAAGGAAATAAGTTCATTGAAACAGTAACATTAGGAAATGTTGATAGCTTGATTGGCCGCACAATGTCGTTTACGTACGAAGTTAAAGACAATTTATGGCACCACAAATTGGTTGAAGATGGAAAGTTTATTGAATACGAGATCTGGAAACGGGTTGAGTAAGTAAGCGAGTTACTGCATCAGGTTTCGAATCCCCAACACCTCTCAAAGCTCACAGGTTAAGCCTCTCGGACCCGTCCAATTAGGCTTAACAACCCGTTTTACCGCTTTTGATGCACCTAATCGCTGAGAAAGTTCACTATTTGATGTAAGAAATTGTATAAAGCCTGTTGTTTTAGGCTAACATTTCTACATTAGAGAAAGTGTTTGTAATTCTTTAAGTTATCTAATGATTGAAATTAATACTCAATTTTAATGAATAATTATTCTCATTGAGATGGCCGAAAACTCATCATAAGGTGGGTGTTTTATGAACAATTGATGACAGGTGTTAATGCTGTCAGTTTTGTTTCGCTGCACTTTTTAGCATAAGTTATTTGTACAGGGTTAGACAAAGAAGGTATGCAAATATGAAAGCTTATATTCCCGTAATTATGGCATCTTTGGTTGTTGGTTGCTCTTCGTCAGAGAGCGATAGTCCAATTCAAGTAAATAGCGAATCACAGCAGGACTCTGCGAGTGAACAAACTTCGAGTGATCAGAGTAGCAACTCGGGTCAAAGTAGTGGCAATCAAAATAGTGACGTGAATAATGATTCATCGACACAGGATGGCACAACAAATGACAGTAGCACTAATGAAGTGGGTGAAAGAGGGCTTTATTTTCCCAAGTCACTGGCGGTGGCCTCTCCTTTTTCAGATAGCAGTGATGAGCAAGATCGGCAGTACGTTTATCGAGCACATGAAGCAAGAGGGCCGGCATCGCCAACTTATTTCTGGGCAACTAGAAGAATTGACGCGTTATTAAGTGGAGAAACGCCACTGAGAGATGTATTTAGAATTGGCTCTTTTTATAGAAACAGTGTAAATGCTGACTGCTTTGGCCCTCAAGTTGCTTATCAGGGCCACCCTGATGCTGCTGATCCAAGCACTAGCTCAGGAACTTTGCCAACAGGTGATCTTGGCCTTTGGCTCGCAAGTGCAAAAAATGGTAATGCTTGTGCTGTCGCGCAAACAAATTCGCAACTTCGCGCGGTTAGAGAGCGCTCTCGTATGGCGCTAATGACATTGGCGAGTATGGTGTCCGCTGTGATAGATGATGGGGCAGGGTTACCGTCCGAAGGAAGCTCAGTTGACTTAACCACACAAATGAACTCGAAAGGGCTGGCTGATATCACCTTCAGTTCTGCGAATATAGAGCTTGCGTCAGGGGTTTGGCAATATAGTATTGGTTTGACTTATACAGTCTCAGGCTCGGACTATGAGATAATGATGTCGATGATGCATACACCAGGGAGCAGCGCGACAAACTATACCGGGTTATTAAACTTTTCAGTTGAAGGCGAAGTTGGCGTAGCTGGAATTGAATTCCCGGGTGGCAATTGCAGTCAAAATGAGCGTACATTGGTGGGATCGCTTGCCTATGAGCGTAATAACGAACAAATGTCATTGCAATCAAGGTCAGCTGTTAACTGTGGGCACTCTGTTGCAGATGCATTCAATAGTGACCAACAAGTGGATGTAAAAAATAAATATCATAGTACTGACAATAGCGACGGTTGGAGTGAAAACTTCGCAATCTTTGGTGCAAATTTCAACTTAACTAGTTTAGCTGGTGATTATGCTTACGTGTGGCAGGCTGGTGTCAATGACTCTCATAGCCGTATATTAAACATTGGATTTAATGATGAGACATTGGAAAATGGCGAGGCGCATTTTGGCTATGGAACTGATATTGACGAAACCAGTGGTTTGGTACAGGGATTTATTTGTAATTGGGCCGGTCCAGGTAATAGCCACAGTTTGCAGGAATTTACGCAAAGGCAATTCTTCGAGTTTGACTCTTCAACGAATGTATATTTAGGTACAGACCATAGAGCAAATATTGAATATGCGCCAACCAACTCATGTGGTTATGATGGCTCAGGATCTTTCGTATTTGATATAGATGCAAGCGGGGTATTAGGTGATATTGCCTCAGAAGATGCATCATCGGCGTTTAATTCAGATTTATGGGCTCCAACAGATCCAACGCTTAGTGTTGCAGAATCAGTATTGGCAAGAGGCCTTTCTATTCCTGACGTGCCGTTTACTTGGCCCGTTGATGAATGATATCAAGTTTTTAGAACAATAAGTTGAAGAGAAGGTAACACCTTCTCTTTTTCATATGCACTTTGCTGGTTTTGGCAGACCGGCAATTTTAGTTGCTTGTTTTGCTGGGCCTTTAGGGAAAAGTTTATATAAATAAATGCTTTTACCTTTGTCTTCACCAAGCTTTTTCGCAATTGCTTTTACTAGCATACGGATTGCGGGACTCGTACCGTACTCTTCATAAAAGTTGCGCACAAACTTGATGACTTCCCAATGTGCGTCTGTCAAAGTAATATTTTCTTGAGACGCTATGATTGGTGCGAGGCTCTCATCCCAGTCTGAATGATCTAAAAGATAGCCCTCTTTGTCGGTTTCAATTATTTTGTTATCTACTTCTAGCATAATTTACCACGTTATTGATTTGTCACATTTGGCAATAAGATCAACCCAGCTCAGGTCATCGACTTGCTGTATCGAGTCTATTGGCGTCACTGCGCGAGCTATCGCACATGTTTCCAGCATATAGATTTGAACAGGGCAGTTTAAAGCAAACTGAGATTGGTCATAACACGCGTCTTGTTGCAGTAAAACTTTGTCATGTTCGCTAACAAGGTTTATATCAAAAGCAGTGTAATAGCTTTTGGGCTTTGAAAAAATGTGTAATGTAGAACTCATAACTTAATCACATGCTCTTGTGTGCTAATCAACACTTTTTGCTGATCAATGTTTAAGGCCTCAATATCTATGCTCATTTGGTCGGGAGTCAATGCAAATTGTGCCAGGGCAGACTCGCAAACAAAAATTCGGTCAACATCGTAAATTTCTAATGTTTTTAACTGTTTCAAAAAGTCTTTTATGCCTAGTTTACTTGGCTGCTGGCCTTTTTTAAGCGCCAGAACTGAGGGGCCCTTGAACAGCCAGCTTACTTCCTGATCGACAGCTGCAAAAATTAAGGCCATATCTAGACTGTCTCGTATTCTTTGACTATCAAAGGGGGAAGCGTCACAAATCACTAATACTTTTTTGGTCATTTGAATTGTACCCATTTATCACTTTGACACGTTTCCATTGCGAACTCAGCGAGACCGGCAACTGTAAATATCCCTGTATCAGCGGTGTTGATACCGCGTTTTTCAGCTGCGGTGACGCATAACTTAAGTGGAATACCTAGATTGTGAATGTTTTGCCAAACATTGCTGACTTGCAGCTCATCGCTGGATAAATGAAAGTGCTGGCTGGCGTGTAGTACAGCCTCTTGGTATAAAAAAACGCACTTGATTGTGTGCTTTTGTTGGAGTGCGGCGCTGACGAAGCGCTCTATACATTGTAAAGAGTCATGATCTTCAGGACCACAATGTACTGAAATAATAAATTGGCTCAAAGAAAACCCATAAAAAAAGCCCCAAGTGGGGCTTATTTTATCAGAATGACGAGATTAGTCATCATTTGACATGCCAAGAAGCATAAGCAATGACGTGAACAAGTTATATATAGCAACATATAATCCAACCGTTGCAATTACATAGTTTGTTTCGCCACCAGTAACGATTTTACTTGTTTCGAACAAGATCATTGCAGACATAAGCAGTACAAATACCGCATTAATTGCAATGAACAACATTGGGCTACCGATAAAGATATTTACGATAGAAACACCTACCGTAACTAAAATACCGATAGTCAAGAAACCACCCATGAAAGAAAAGTCTTTCTTAGTAGTCAATGCGTATGCTGAAAGACCGAAGAAGATCAAAGCCGTAGAACCTAGAGCTTGTGCGATCAACAGTCCACCATTTGGTAAACTTAAATAAGCGTTAAGCATCGGACCTAAGCCAAAACCAAGGATACCGGTGAAAAGAAATACTAAACCAATTGCAGATGGAGAGTGTGCTTTTTTGTGAATTACAAAAATCAGACCCATAGCCACGAGTGAACAGATCATGCCTGTGAAACGTGGCAGTGCCATTGTCATTGATATTGCAGCAGTAATGGCACTAAAGGCCAAAGTCATTGCTAACAGAAAATAAGTGTTTTTAAGCACTTTATTAGTTTCAGTCGTTGACAATACTGCTTTTTCAGTAGTGTACGAATGATTGAACGCCATATTATAGCTCCTTAAAAGAAACACGATGTTCCGATAATTAAACTTATCAAAGATTACCAAGAGTTACATGCTTGAGCAAACCTTTCTCGAATAGTAGACCATATTTTGAGACAAATAGTTCAGGGATAACAAGAGATTGATAAAAAAGTCACCAGAACAGATGGATTTGTCTACAAACGAGCCGAAAATTAGCCAAACAATCAAAAAAGCAAAAAAAAAGCTTCACATTCTAAAAGTGTTTCCCTATTATTCGCCCCGCTGCGGAGAGATGGCTGAGTGGTTGAAAGCACCGGTCTTGAAAACCGGCATACGTTAATAGCGTATCTAGGGTTCAAATCCCTATCTCTCCGCCA
>NZ_AUXS01000036.1 GCF_001625565.1 Pseudoalteromonas luteoviolacea NCIMB 1944 | reverse complement strand
GGTGACATCGTGCGAAGTTCAAGGTGACATCGTGCGAAGTTCAGGGCGGCGGTATTAAACAAAAAAGGCTCCCTAAGGAGCCTTTTACCTGAGAGGTAATGTAATTACCAACCAGCTTTTTCTTTAAGTGCAGAACCGATCTCAGCTAGAGAGCGAACAGTCTTAACGCCTGCTTCTTCTAGAGCTGCGAACTTCTCATCAGCAGTACCTTTACCACCTGAGATGATTGCACCTGCGTGACCCATACGCTTGCCCGGAGGAGCAGTAACACCAGCGATGTATGAAACAACTGGCTTAGTCACGTTATGTTTGATGTACTCTGCAGCTTCTTCTTCTGCTGTACCACCGATCTCACCAATCATTACGATTGCTTCTGTCTTAGGATCGTTCTGGAACATTTCTAGTACGTCGATGAAGTTAGTACCTGGGATTGGATCACCACCGATACCAACACACGTAGACTGACCGAAACCAGCATCAGTAGTTTGCTTAACTGCTTCGTAAGTAAGAGTACCTGAACGAGATACGATACCTACTTTACCTGGTAAGTGGATGTGACCAGGCATGATACCAATCTTACATTCACCCGGAGTGATAACACCTGGGCAGTTAGGACCGATCATACGAACGCCAGTTTCTTCTAGCTTCACTTTAACATCAACCATATCAAGTGTAGGGATGCCTTCAGTGATACAAACGATTAGCTTGATGCCACCGTCGATAGCTTCTAAGATAGCGTCTTTACAGAATGCAGCTGGTACGTAGATCACTGTTGCAGTTGCACCAGTAGCTTCTACAGCTTCACGTACAGTGTTGAATACTGGAAGACCTAGGTGAGTTTGGCCGCCTTTACCTGGTGATACACCACCAACCATTTGCGTACCGTACTGGATAGCTTGCTCAGAGTGGAAAGTACCCTGGCCACCAGTGAAACCCTGACAGATTACTTTAGTATCTTTATTAATTAGTACAGACATTATTTGCCCTCCGCAGCAGCAACTACTTTCTCTGCAGCATCTGTTAGTGATTCAGCAGCGATGATGTCAAGACCAGAGTTAGCTAGTACTTCACGGCCAGCTTCAGCGTTAGTACCTTCAAGACGTACAACTACTGGTACGCTTACACCAACTTCTTTAACTGCACCAATGATACCTTCAGCGATCATGTCACAACGAACGATACCACCGAAGATGTTTACTAGTACTGCTTTCACGTTGTCATCTGAAAGGATGATCTTGAATGCTTCAGATACACGTTCTTTAGTCGCGCCGCCACCAACGTCAAGGAAGTTAGCTGGCTTACCGCCGTGTAGGTTTACGATGTCCATTGTACCCATTGCAAGGCCAGCACCGTTAACCATACAACCAACGTTACCGTCTAAAGCAACGTAGTTTAACTCGAAGCTTGCAGCGTGAGCTTCACGTGCATCTTCTTGTGAAGGATCGTGGAATTCACGGATCTTAGGCTGACGGAATAGCGCGTTGCCATCAACACCAATCTTACCGTCTAGGCAGTGTAGGTTGTTTTCGTCAGTGATTACTAGAGGGTTGATCTCTAGAAGTGCAAAGTCATGATCGATGAACATGTTCGCTAGACCTAGGAAGATCTTAGTGAACTGTTTAATCTGAGCTGGGTTAAGACCAAGCTTGAAGCCAAGCTCACGACCTTGGTATGCCTGAGGGCCTACTAGTGGATCGATTTCAGCTTTGTGAATTAGCTCTGGTGTTTCTTCAGCAACTTGCTCGATTTCTACACCACCTTCAGTTGATGCCATGAACACGATTTTACGTGAAGCACGGTCAACAACAGCACCAAGGTATAGCTCATTTGCAATATCAGTGCAGCTTTCAACAAGGATCTTAGCAACAGGCTGACCTTTTTCGTCAGTCTGGTAAGTCACTAGGTTTTTACCTAACCAGTTTTCAGCAAATGCGCGGATCTCGTCTTTGCTATCAGCTAGCTTAACACCGCCAGCTTTACCACGGCCACCCGCGTGTACTTGACATTTAACGACCCACTTGTCGCCACCAATCTTACCAGCAGCTTCAACTGCTTCCTGAGGAGTGTCACAAGCGTAACCCTCAGATACAGGTAAACCATATTCGGCAAAAAGTTGTTTTGCCTGATACTCATGCAAATTCATGATGCTTTATCCAATTTTTTATACTAAAAATGCTGAATATTTATGCAAATAATCAGCTATCCCAAATTGCGCCCATAGTATAGATCCCAAGGCGTAGTAAGAAAACCCCAGTTAGACCAAAGGCGCAAAAAAAAAGCCGTATGTTGCTTAATTGCACACATACAGCTTAAGATTTAATCTTTCGCTTAAACGTCTAGAAGTAGACGAGTTGGATCTTCTAGTAATTCTTTGATTGTTACTAAGAAACCAACTGATTCTTTACCATCGATTTGACGGTGGTCGTAAGAAAGCGCTAGGTACATCATAGGTAAAATTTCTACTTTACCGTTTACTGCCATCGGACGCTCTTGGATCTTATGCATACCTAGAATCGAAGACTGAGGTAGGTTGATGATAGGCGTAGAAAGTAGTGAACCGAATACACCACCATTTGTGATAGTGAAGTTACCACCAGTCATATCGTCAACTGTAAGTTTGCCGTCACGACCTTTAAGTGCTAGCTCACGAATACCCTTTTCGATTTCAGCAACTGACAGCTTATCACAGTCACGAAGAACTGGTGTTACTAGACCACGAGGTGTAGAAACAGCGATGCTGATGTCGAAGTAGTTGTGGTATACGATGTCATCACCGTCGATTGATGCATTTACTTCAGGGAAACGCTTAAGTGCTTCTGTTACAGCTTTCACGTAGAAAGACATGAAGCCAAGACGAATGCCGTGACGCTCTTCGAATACATCTTTATATTGCTTACGAAGATCCATGATTGGTTTCATGTTAACTTCGTTGAACGTAGTTAACATTGCTGTAGAGTTCTTCGCTTCTAGAAGACGATTAGCAATTGTCTTACGTAAACGAGTCATAGGAACACGTTTTTGTGTACGATCACCAACTGGTGCCGCAGGTGCTGCCGCTGCTTTAGCTGGAGCTGCTGCAGGCTTAGCTGCTGGAGCTTTCAAGAACGCATCAACATCTTCTTTAGTGATACGACCGCCTTTACCAGAGCCTTTAATTTGAGAAGCATCAAGACCTTTTTCTGCAATTAGACGACGAACTGACGGAGTTAGTACGTCAGCATTTTCGTCAGATGCTGCAGGAGCTGCGTCTGATTGAGCTGGAGCTGCTGGTGCGCCACCTGCTGAAAGCTTGCCAATAACCTGCTCGCCAAGAACTGTATCGCCTTCAGCATGCAAGTGTTCACCCATCACACCGTCTTCCGGTGCAACAACTTCTAAAACAACTTTGTCAGTTTCGATGTCAACTAGGTTCTGGTCACGGCTTACAGCCTCACCTGGTTGTACGTGCCAAGTTGCGATTGTAGCGTCTGCTACTGACTCTGGAAGTACTGGTACTTTAATGTCCACTTCTTTACCTTCTGCTGCTGGCGCCGCTGCTGGCGCTGCTGGTTGTTCATTTGATTGAGCTGGTGCTGCACCTGCAGCACCGATTTGTGCAATTACTTGCTCACCTAATACAGTTGCGCCTTCTTCTTCAGAAATAGCAACAATTACACCGTCTTCAGGTGCAACAACTTCTAAAACGACTTTGTCAGTTTCAATGTCAACTAGGTTTTGGTCACGGCTAACCGTATCACCAACGCTTACATGCCAAGTTGCAACGGTTGCGTCTGCAACTGACTCAGGAAGAACAGGCACCTTAATTTCGGTTGTCATCTCTTATTCCTTATTTTTTAATTGTTAATGCGTCAGCAATCAACGCGTTTTGTTCTTTAGTATGGGTAGACATATAACCACAAGCAGGTGCAGCTGAAGCCTTACGACCAGCATAAGTTAGGTTTGCACCAGTTGGGATTGCTTCCCAGAAATGGTGTTGAGAGCAGTACCAAGCACCTTGGTTCTGTGGCTCTTCCTGACACCATACGAAATCTTTAACATGCTGGTAGCGAGCCATAACCTCGTCCATCTCTTTATGAGGGAACGGATATAACTGCTCAACACGTACGATAGCAACATTGTTTAGCTCAAGCTTGCGACGCTCTTGAAGTAGTTCGTAGTAAACTTTACCGCTACAGAATACAACACGCTCAACATTTTCAGGTTTAATATCATCAATTTCATCGATCATATTGTGGAATACGCCGTCAGAAAGCTCTTCCAAACTTGAAACTGCTAAAGGATGACGCAGCAATGACTTTGGCGTCATAACAATCAATGGACGACGCAAAGGACGAACTGATTGACGACGTAACATTGCATAAACCTGTGCAGGAGTTGTTGGAACACATACTTGCATGTTGTGGTCAGCACAAAGCTGTAGGTAACGCTCTAGACGCGCAGAACTGTGTTCAGGACCTTGACCTTCATAACCATGAGGAAGTAACAGAGTTAAGCCACATAGACGGCCCCACTTCTGCTCACCAGAACTTAAGAACTGGTCAAATACAACCTGAGCACCGTTTGCAAAGTCACCGAACTGCGCTTCCCAAAGAACAAGTGAAGTAGGCTCAGCTGTTGCATAACCATATTCGAATGCAAGTACTGCTTCTTCAGAAAGTACTGAGTCATAAACCTCAAAAGTACCCTGCTCAGGGCTGATATTTTGCAGCGGTAGGTAGGTAGAAGCATCAACTTGGTTGTGAACAACTGCGTGGCGGTGGAAGAAAGTACCACGACCAGAATCTTGACCTGTTAAGCGAATGTCAGTGCCTTGATCAACCATTGTCGCGTATGCAAGTGTTTCAGCCATACCCCAATCAAGTGGTTTATCGCCTGTAGCCATCGCTTTACGATCATCGTAGATTTTCTTAACACGAGATTGCGCTTTGTGATCTTCAGGGTAGCTAGCAACTTTTTCACCAAGTTCTTTTAGCTTGTCTACCGATACTTCAGTCTCGTAAGGTGTATCCCAATCGTGACCTACGTACTTAGACCATTCTGACGAATGCTTCGTTTCAGGCTGAATTTCAGCAACAACACACTCACCATTGTCTAAACCGTTGCGGTAATCGTCAGCTAATTGCTTAGCTTCTTGCGCAGAAAGTACACCTTCAGCTACCAACTTGTCCGAATATAATTGACGAGGTACTGGGTGCTTTTTGATCTTTTGATACATTAGAGGCTGAGTTGCATTTGGCTCATCAGCTTCATTGTGACCATGACGACGGTAACACACTAAATCAATGACAACATCACGTTTGAACTTGTTTCGGAAGTCAAGTGCAACTTGTGTTACAAATGCAACCGCTTCAGGATCGTCAGAGTTAACGTGGAAAATTGGTGCCTGAACCATCTTAGCAATGTCAGTACAGTACTCAGTAGAACGTGTATCTTCTGCCTTAGACGTTGTAAAACCAACTTGGTTATTTACAACGATACGTACAGTACCACCTACGCCGTAAGCACGTGTCTTAGACAAGTTAAAGGTCTCTTGTACAACACCTTGTCCAGCGATTGCTGAGTCACCGTGAATGGTGATTGGCAATGCTTTAGAACCACTAGCACAGTTTAAACGGTCTAGACGTGCTCTTACTGAGCCCATTACCACTGGATTTACGATTTCTAAGTGAGACGGGTTAAATGCCAATGCCATATGAACATCGCCACCCTGAGTTGAGAAATCAGAAGAGAAACCCATGTGGTACTTAACGTCACCAGAACCTGCCGACTCGCCGTATTTACCAGCGAATTCGTCGAATAATTCCTGTGGATTCTTACCTAAAACGTTAACTAGTACGTTTAGACGACCACGGTGCGCCATACCAATTACAACTTCTTCTTGGCCGCTTTCACCTGCTCTATGCACAAGCTCTTTAAGCATTGGTACTAGTGCGTCACCACCTTCCAGTGAGAAGCGCTTTGCACCTGGGAATTTAGCACCAAGATACTTTTCAAGGCCATCAGCTGCGATTAAGCCTTGCAATAAGCGTAGTTTGTTTTCTTTGCTGAATTGGGGCTTTGAGAAACCGGCTTCTAAGCGTTGTTGTAACCAGCGCTTTTCTTCGGTTGATGTGATGTGCATGTACTCTGCGCCTACAGAACCACAATATGTGGACTTAAGTGCAGCGTATAAATCTTTTAATTTCATTGTCTCTTTGCCACAAGCAAAAGAGCCAATATTGAATTCTTTATCGAGATCCACATCATCTAAATCGTGGTAAGCCAACTCGAGCTCTCTCACTCGGTCACGTTGCCATAAACCCAATGGGTCTAGATTGGCGTTTTGGTGGCCCCTAAATCTAAATGCATTAATAAGCTGCAACACACGCACTTGTTTTGCATCTGCCGCACCTTCTGCAGAAACTACTACTTCTCTGTGTTTGTTCTTAGCAAGCTCAGCAAATTGTGCTCTTACATCGGAATGTTTAATATCAACATCAACACCTTCTACTTTAGGTAGTTGATCAAACACTTCTCGCCATTCTTCTGGCACTGAAGCCGCATCATCTAGATACGCCTCATATAAATCTTCTACATATGCAACGTTGCCGCCGTATAAGTGAGAAGATTCCAGCCATGCTTTCATCACACCTTCGTGCATTTATTAGCCCTTTTCTCTAGCGCAGAAACTTAAACTTAAACGAAAACAAGATGGCATGTCCTCCATGCCACCTTAAGATAATACTAAGCCTTAAACCGAACGGTTTAATAGCATAGATTTAATGTGTCCAATTGCTTTGGTTGGATTCAAACCTTTTGGACAAACGCTAACACAGTTCATGATACTGTGACAACGGAATACGCTGAACGCGTCATCAAGACCAGCCAAACGCTCTTCAGTTGCTGTATCGCGGCTATCAGCCAAGAAACGGTACGCGTGAAGAAGTCCAGCAGGACCGATAAATTTATCTGGATTCCACCAGAATGATGGGCATGAAGTTGAACAACATGCACATAAAATACACTCATATAAACCATCAAGCTTTTCACGATCTTCAAGACTTTGAAGACGCTCTTCGCCACCTGTTGGCTTGTCATTGATCAAGTAAGGTTTTACTTTTTCGTATTGAGTGTAGAACTGACTCATGTCAATTACCAAGTCACGAATTACTGGCAGACCAGGTAACGGACGAATGATAATTTTACCTTTGCCGTTCTTCTGTAGAGCTGACAGTGGTGTAATACATGCAAGGCCATTTTTACCATTCATGTTTACGCCATCAGAACCACATACACCTTCACGACATGAACGACGGAAAGAAAGTGTTGAGTCTTGCTCTTTCAACATAAGTAGTGCATCAAGCACCATCATGTCACGGCCTTCTTCAACCTCAAGTTTGTATTCCTGCATACGAGGTGCAGTATCAACATCTGGGTTGTAACGATAAACAGATAATTCTAAAGTTGCTGTTGCCATCGTTTAACTCCTAGTACGTACGAGCTTTAGGTGGGAATGCTTCACGTGTAGTCGGCGCAAAGTTAACATCACGCTTTGTCATTGACTCACTTTGTGGGTGATACATTGAGTGGCATAGCCAGTTCTCATCATCACGCTCAGGGAAGTCAAATCTAGAGTGAGCACCACGGCTTTCTGTACGGAAGTTTGCAGCAACTGCTGTTGAGTATGCTGTTTCCATCAAGTTATCAAGTTCTAAACACTCGATACGTTGAGTGTTGAACTCAGTTGACTTGTCGTCAAGACGCGCATACTGAAGACGATCACGGATCTCTTTAAGCTCTTTAAGACCGTCAGCCATTGCATCACCTTCACGGAATACTGAGAAGTTAAGCTGCATACACTCTTGCAAATCTTTCTTGATTTGAACTGGGTCTTCACCTTTGCCAACCTCAGAAGACTCCCAACGATTGTAGCGAGCAAATGCTTCATCTACATCGTCTTTAGACGCTTCACCAGTGGACTCAAAGTCTTTCAAGTAGGTGCCTAAGAAGTTACCCGCTGCACGACCAAATACAACTAAGTCAAGTAGTGAGTTACCGCCTAGACGGTTCGCGCCGTGTACAGATACACAAGCGATTTCACCTACTGCAAACAGACCTTCTACAATACGCTCATTGCCATTGCTATCTACGTCTAGCACCTGACCATTTACGTTAGTAGGCACACCACCCATCATGTAGTGACACGTTGGGATTACTGGGATTGGCTCTTCAGCAGGGTCTACGTGAGCAAATGTCTTAGATAGATCACATACACCTGGAAGGCGTAGGTTAAGCATTTCTTCACCTAAGTGGTCAAGTTTAAGCTTAATGTGAGTACCCCAAGGACCGTCACAACCACGACCTTCACGGATTTCAGTCATCATCGCACGTGCAACAACGTCACGACCAGCAAGGTCTTTCGCGTTAGGTGCATAACGTTCCATGAAACGCTCGCCGTCTTTATTTAGAAGATAACCACCTTCACCACGACAACCTTCTGTTACTAGCGTACCCGCGCCAGCAATACCGGTCGGGTGGAACTGCCACATTTCCATGTCTTGCATGCCGATGCCTGCACGAACGGCCATACCAACACCATCACCAGTATTGATGTGAGCGTTGGTTGTTGAAGCGTAAATACGACCTGCACCACCTGTCGCTAGTACAACAGCTTTAGACTTGAAGTAAACTACTTCACCAGTCTCGATTTCGATCGCAGTAACACCAACTACATCGCCCTTGTCATTTTTAACAAGGTCTAATGCATACCACTCAGAGAATACGTTTGTCTTGTTTTTAACATTTTGCTGGTAAAGGCAGTGAAGTAACGCGTGACCAGTACGGTCAGCAGCCGCAGCTGTACGCGCAGCCTGCTCACCACCAAAGTTTTTAGACTGACCACCGAAAGGACGCTGATAAACACGGCCATTTTCAAAACGTGAAAATGGTAAACCCATGTTTTCTAATTCAGTAATAGCTTCTGGACCCGTTTTAGTCATGTACTCGATAGCGTCTTGGTCACCGATGTAATCAGATCCTTTAACAGTATCGTACATGTGCCATTCCCAGTTATCTTCATGAGAATTACCAAGTGCTACCGTAATACCACCTTGCGCAGAAACTGTGTGAGAACGAGTTGGGAATACTTTAGAGATAAGAGCACATGTCTTGCCTGACTCAGAAATAGCAAGCGCAGCACGCATACCCGCACCGCCGGCTCCGACAACTACAGCATCAAATTCACGGACATTATATTTCACTTAAACACCCCACAGAACAAACAAACCAACAGCAACATATGCAAGTGCCATTAGATTTAATACAAAGCCTAAAACTGAACGCATTGTTGCACAGTTGACGTAGTCAGTTAAAACCTGCCAAAGACCAATACGAGTATGAACCATTATACAAACGAGTGTAATAATAGTTGCAGCTTTCATGGCTAGGTTGTCAAATAGCCCAGTCCACGCTTCATACGTTAATTCAGGAGTTAACGCTAAGTAGCCCACGATAAATACAGCATATGCTGCAATGATTAATGCTGTTGCGCGAAGTGATACATAATCTTGTACACCATCACGTTTCAGAGTTGCTTGATTTAAGACCATATCCACACTCCACCAAGAATCGCAACGATTACCCAAATGGCGATTGCAATTTTAGCACTTGCATTGCCCGACTCTAACTCTTCCCAGTGGCCCATGTCTTGGATCATATGACGGATACCGCCAATGATGTGGTAAGACAATACAGCCAAGGTGCCCCACGCAATGAATTTCGCAATAAAGCCAGTCATTAGCCCTTTCACAAATTCAAAACCTTCAGGAGAAGAGAGAGATTCAGACCACGCCCAAATGACAAAAGTCAACGCGAAGAACAACGCGACACCAGTGACACGATGTAAGATCGACGCCTTTGCCGTTGCTGGCATAGATATAGTCGTAAGATCTAGATTTACAGGTCTTTGCTTTTTCACAGTTACTTGCCCATCTTTGCTCGATAAGAGCTTCATCTACTTGTTTTTATCAACCCACTTGCACGACATGCACAAATGGCACACTCTAGATAAACCTGTTTAAACACTTAAAAGATCACTTGCCTGTAAAACTTCGATGTAAAAATAGGTTTACCCACAGACGACACGGTATAAAACCGTTGACAGTATATAAGGCTATGCGTGTTTTTACAATTCTTGTTTAGTTTCGTACGCTTGCGAATTAGCCAATGGTATAATATTTAATCTAGTTAGAATACTTATTATACATTTTTGCATAATTCTTAGAAAAATTGACTTTTCACCCCATTTATAAGTTACAATGATCTGAATTTGCTTAACATTAGTATCACAACATAACAATCAGAATGTTGTTATTTCATAGGAGATAAATAGATGGCAGATAAGAAAGCCACAGTCCATATTGATGGGCACGATCCAATCGAACTACCGATCCACTCTGGTACAGCAGGCCAAGACGTTATCGACGTTCGTACTTTAGGTGCCCACGGCTTCTTCACATACGACCCTGGTTTCATGTCGACTGGCTCTTGTGAATCATCTATTACTTACATCGATGGTGCTAAAGGTGTACTTCTTCACCGCGGCTACCCGATCGAACAACTTGCAGAAAACTCAAACTACATTGAGCTTTGCTACTTACTATTAAACGGTGAACTACCAAACGCAGAGCAGCTAGAAACCTTCTCTGACGAGATCACTCGCAACACAATGATGCACGAGAAGATTGCTGCATTCTTCCAAGGCTTCCGTGTTGATTCACACCCTATGGCAATGCTGTGTGGTGTAGTGGGTGCGCTTTCATCTTTCTATCACGACGATTTGGATATTTCAGACTCAGAGCAGCGTATGCGCTGTGCGACTAAGTTAGTTGCAAAACTGCCAACTATTGCAGCTATGGCGTACAAATACAACGTAGGCCAGCCGTTTGTTTACCCTCGTAACGACCTTAGCTACGCAGAAAACTTCCTACATATGATGTTCTCTGTACCAGCTGAAGAATACAAAGTTAGCCCTGTATTAGCTAAAGCAATGGATCGTATTTTCATGCTTCACGCTGACCACGAGCAAAATGCATCTACGTCAACTGTGCGTCTTGCTGGTTCTTCAGGCGCAAATCCATATGCATGTATTGCAGCTGGTATTGCTTCACTATGGGGCCCGGCACACGGTGGTGCAAACGAAGCATGTCTAACAATGCTTGAAGAAATTGGTTCTGTTGACCGTATCGACGAATACGTAGCAAAAGCAAAAGACAAGAACGATCCGTTCCGTCTAATGGGCTTTGGTCACCGTGTTTACAAGAACTTTGATCCGCGTGCTACAGTAATGCGCCAAACGTGTCATGAAGTACTGAAAGAGCTAAATATTCAAGATCCACTGCTAGACGTTGCAATGAAACTTGAGCAAATTGCTCTTGAAGACCCGTACTTCATCGAGAAGAAGCTTTACCCGAACGTAGACTTCTACTCAGGTATCATTCTTAAAGCGATTGGTATTCCAACAAGCATGTTCACAGTTATCTTTGCAATGTCTCGTACTGTTGGTTGGATTTCTCACTGGAACGAAATGCTTTCTCAAGCTGGTCACAAAATTGGTCGCCCTCGTCAGCTATATACTGGCTACACAGCGCGCGATTACAAAGGCCAAGGTGAGCGTTAATCGCTCATGATTATTGAAAAAAAGAGGCTAAACGGCCTCTTTTTTATTTGTAATACTGTATTATTTTCACACTCTTCGCAAAAACGTACAAAATAGTGTACGGAAAAAATATCTCTCAGCATCCGTAAAAAAATAAATAATTTTAAAATATTTCGAAGTTTTCTGTCATTTCTACATCAATATCTTCTCTTGTCACCGATTCAACCTTTGCCATTGTCGGCCCCTTTTCCAGCCAAGATGCTAGTTCTGAAATTTTTTCAATATGCCCTATCGCAATCACTTCAACACTTCTATCCGGTAAATTTTTTGCGTAGCCAACTAGCCCTAACGCGGACGCTTTTATCTTTGTGTGGTACCTAAACCCGACTCCTTGCACTACGCCCATCACTATAAACCTGCTTGAATGCATAATATTTATCTCTTAATGTTTTAGGATTAAGCATAGGTTTGATGTGAAGATTGTTGAAGAAAAATCACGATAAGAATTTTTACTCTGAGCCCATTTCATCAAGATGCTAGGCTCAAAATAAAAAACGCCCGATAAAACCGGCTGTTTTATCGGGCGTTTGAGAGGTTTAAGCTATTTAAAACTTATAAGCGAACTTTAAGTAAGCCTGACGCCCCAATATACTGTGTGTTTTATTGTCTACCCCCATAGACTCAGAAGGTGCAAATGGTGCTTCTTCATTCGTCAGGTTAGCAGCACCAACAGTCACTGTTAACTGCTCATAACCAATATACGTAACGCTGGTATCTATCGTTGTCCAAGAATCTATCTCAAACTTATTACCATCGCTATCAGCCAAGTCATTGTAAGAGTTGATGTAATTGACACTAAAGTTTGCTACCCAGTCATCAAGAGCCCAATCTACACGCGCATTCCAACGCAGATCAGGATGTTGGTATTCACCATTTTCATCTTCAATAACTGATACCGAATTACCATTTTCATCTGTTCGAATAAGCTCTTCGTCAAAGTTCAAGACATAAGTTACGTTATAGCCAAACTTAAATTCGCCCATGTCCTTTGTCGGCAATCGGTATTCCAAATCGATATCAACACCATCCGTTTTTCTGCCACCGATGTTGACGAACGTATCATTGATCAGTCGAATACGCCCAGGCGTGCCACCAGTGCTCGCTTCACGCACAACTAATTTAGGATCATCACCACAACAGTCGACAATATCTTGAGCACCTATTTTTTTAATTAGGTTGTCCTGATCGTAATTCCAGTAATCAATACCGACACTAAAGTCATCTGTAGCTTGCCAAACAATACCTAAGTTATAGTTGGTAGACTCTTCTGGCTGTAAGTTTTTGTTACCAGCCACTTCAGCCGTGTACTCAAACGGTTCACAATCCAATGGATCCTTCGTAATTTTACAGCGCTCTCGGTCAATCACACTTGGTGATTCATCGGTTCTACCTAAATGGAGCTGTACCAGTGAAGGTGCTCTAAATGCGGTGCCCCAAGAACCTCGCACTACTATTTCTTCTATTGGCGTCCAACGGAAAGCAACTTTTGGATCAGTTGTGTTACCAAAATCACTATAATCTTCATAACGTAGTGCCAACTGTAGTTCCAAATTTTCAGTGGCTGGCACGATAAATTCGGCAAATAAAGCTGTATTGTCTCTATCTCCATTTGCCTGCGTTGCTTCAGTACCAAATATTTCGCCATTCAAGTACTGACTGTCAGGGTTATCTTCGATTTTTTCATAGCGATGCTCTAGACCAAATGCTGCGGCCACATACCCGTCACCAAGTTCGAATAATTCACCTGAGACTGTCGCATCAAACGACTGCATTGTTGATGCACCATAACGCGTCGTGGTTGTTTCAATTCTATCTAATGTAGCTTGAGAGTTTTGGCTCGGCTCAAACGGGTTCCAGTTGCCGTTGTCTATTTCAGCTTGTGCTCTTAATTTATTAGGAAAACCATCAAAGCCTTTTTCAACCGCACTTGAACGGATGGCTGAGTAAGCAAATTCCCACTCCCACTCTTTAAACTCACCTCGCATTCCCATAACAGCGCGGTAATACTCCGAATCCACGTCCTTTTTACGATTACCAATATCTACTGTACGTCGTCGCATAGATATATCTACGCCATGTAAGAAGTGATCAGGCTGATCTGCCAATGGATGATTTGGGTTGTCCCCTGCCATGTTCAATTCAGTAAAACTTGGACTCGCCGCACCTTGAATAAACGTGGAAGTATGTTGAGCTGAAAACTCAGCAAACCCTTCCACACCATCCATGATCTCTTGAACACCATTGTAGTTAAAGCTGATCCGTTCAGTAGACGGAATAAGGGTCATGTGAGGGGCGTAATCATAACGACAAATATCACCAATTATCATGTTTTCAGGGCATTTATCATTGCCCCACACATCGGCAAAAATTGTCTGTCTTACTTTCGTTCCGTCATCTTCGACTCGTGTGACAGGAAGCGCTTCCCACTGCGCATCAGTGACTTGGCTTCGTACAACTTCGATGCTGCCTGGAATACCCGATGAACTCAGTGCATTATTACCACCGCGAAATCTCTGATCTGCCGTAGATGCATAATCTCTATCAGCATAAAACACATCGCCACGCTTAAAATAATCTAGTGAAAAGTTGTGATGCCCTTTATCTGTAGAGCTGCCCCATAGCAACGTGAAGTTTTCTTCTTCTGCTCCACCATCAGCTGTATCAGATATTTTTCCGGCAATTTCAAAACCATCAATATCGTCACGTAAAATAATATTAATAACACCTGCAACAGCATCTGAACCATAGGTTGCTGACGCACCATCTTTTAGTACGTCAATGCGTTTTACTGACGAGACAGGTATTGTGTTTAAATCAACGAAAGACGTTTCAATATCTTTGGCAAAAGGGCTAACCGCGACTCTTCGACCATTGATTAAAACCAACGTTGAAGACGCGCCTAAGCCTCTCAATGCAACACTTGAACCGCCATTTGCAGTGTCATCACTTGAATTACCTTGTGTACTAAACGTACCTGCACCAGCCACTGGTAATTTTTGTAAAGCGCCTATTAGATCTGTTGAGCCCGTTGCAGCCAAATCTCCTGCGGAGATTGTTTGAATTGGCGAAGGCCCTTCTAAATCAGAACGTTTGATATGAGATCCTGTGATCTCAATACGTTCTACTTCATTGTCGTTTGCAAAACTTGGGCTTGCCCCCCCAAGTAAAGCAATACCTACTGCAGATGCAATTAGCGTAATCCCCTTTCTCATTATCTTTATTCTCCGTAGTGTATTAAAAACATCTTTTTAACCTTTATAACACATAGAAAAAACAATAAAAATACATTTTAGAGCTGTTTAATTTACAAAATGTAAACGAATTGGCAGGGTGAAATCGGGAGCTTAAATTGAAGTTTAGAAATAGAAATCAAAAAGCCCAGCAAGTTTGCTGGGCTTAATCTAAGTATTTTGTCTTTAATACTTACAGTGCAGTTTTGTTTATTTGCTGAACAAACTGCTTAACTGGTAAATCGTTACATTTAAGACTTCTAGCTTGACCACGGTATACTTTTAAGCTGTCTAAGCCCTCTTTAGCCGCCTTCATGCATAATTCAGTTGCTACTGAAGTATTTTTTGCAACTAATTTTGATTTGCTAGCTTGTTTTTCTGTTTGAACTTCATTGTGAGCTTTTGCAAATGTACGAATATCTTCACCATTACATCTTACAGTTTCAGAAAAGCGAGAAATAAATACACCATGTCGTGCACCTTCTTTACGAGCTGCGCTTAGACCCTGATTTGCCGCTACTTCACACACTTTAGAAATTGTTGAAGCGTCATCAGCTTTAAAACTGTGTGCTTCAGATGCAAAAACTGTCGTTGATGTTAGAGAAATAAGAGCTGCAACAGTGAAAGACTTAAACATAATTTACCTCAAATGAACGAATTGCTGCGCATTATATAACCAGATTTAACTCTGTAAATGATAAAATTAAACTTTCCTGAACATTTAATGATCAATTAACATATTCATAATCGTTCAGCTTTAACTCTTTAAATAGATCGCAAACTTTAACAATCTAGAGATGTGAAACAGTAAACTTTTCACCTATCTGGGCAGCAAAAGTGATACACTCGCTTTTATTTATTGACGAATCTTATTTATGAAAATAATCTCTTTCAATATCAATGGCCTCAGAGCTAGACTCCACCAGCTACAAGCTTTAATAGACAAACACCAGCCAGATGTAATCGGCTTGCAGGAAATCAAAGTACACGATGAAGCATTCCCTATCGATGATGTCGAAGCGATGGGCTATCACGTCTACTTTCATGGCCAAAAGGCCCATTACGGTGTCGCGCTTATGTCAAAAAAGCCAGCTAAATCTATTCAAAAAGGATTTGCGACGGATACAGAAGAAGCACAAAAACGTATGATCACTGGTGTATTTGAAAGCGATAATGGCCAGGAAGTGACTGTGATGAATGGCTACTTCCCTCAGGGAGATAACATCAGTCATGAAACAAAGTTCCCGTACAAACGCCAATTTTATAAAGATTTAATGACCCACCTCAATACGAATGAATCTCCAGACGCTAACCTTATTGTTATGGGTGATATAAATATTTCCCCGACAGACGAAGATATTGGCATTGGCGAACCCAATATGAAGCGTTGGTTGAAAACTGGTAAATGTTCTTTCCAACCTGAAGAGCGCGAATGGTTAAAAACGCTTATGGATTGGGGTTTAAAAGATACTTTCCGAGAGCTTACTCCTGACGCACAAGATAAATATTCGTGGTTTGACTATCGCTCTAAAGGCTTTAACGATAACCGTGGTTTACGTATAGATGTGGTACTCGCAACTAATAGCCTGATGGCATCTTGTACCGAAAGCGATATCGACTATGAGCTCAGAGGTATTGAAAAGCCGTCAGACCATGCTCCAATTTGGGCCACTTTTGACGTTTAAGCATATGAGGTGGTTAACCTAGTACATATAATAGGTAACAGTTAATGACAACAGCGCTGTTTTGTTTGCTCGCATTTGCAATCAGTTTTGATAAAACGCAATTTTTTACATTGCTCAAAACTCCGCAGAGACAAACAGGCGTTTTATGTTGTGCACTTGTTATGGCTATTTTATGGCAAGTAAAAGCAGGAATTTTACCGTTTTTAGATATCCATATTTTAGCGATAACCGCTGTTACCTTAGTGTTAGGGTGGCGGCTTTCGTTACTCAGTACATTGCTCGCTTCACTGCTTTATTACGCATTTGCAGAAAACTCAATTGAATTTTTCTCTTTCTGGCTTTTAACGGGTATTGTTCCTGTTTATATAAGCTATGCGTTATTTGCTATTTGTTACCACTACTTACCTAGACACTTTTTTATTTATATTTTTGTTTGTGCTTTCATTTGCGCTGGCCTTGTCGCAGCGAGTAAAATAGTGCTGACAAGCCTCTACTATTGGTCTTTAGGCCAATATGACTGGCAGACACTTCAATATAATTATTTGTTTTACTCGGTGATCATGTGGTTTCCAGAAGCCATGTTAAATGGTATGGCAATCACATTGATGATCACCTATCGGCCCCATTGGGTCAGAACTTTTTACGATCAGGAATACTTAGATAGATGACATTAGATTATCGCTGCCCCATTTGCTCAGAGCAATTAAATCAAGCAGGCAACACACTGAGCTGCAAAAATCGTCATCAATTCGACTTTGCAAAAGAAGGCTATATAAACCTTCTTCCAGTGCAATTTAAACGCTCTAAACACCCAGGAGATAATTTAGACATGGTGCAGGCAAGGCGCGCATTCTTCGCGACTAACCACTATGCTTTTTTACAACAATCCCTTGCCGAGTTGATCGCTAAAAAGTCACCCAAAATGGTTGTAGACTTAGGGTGTGGAGAAGGCTTTTACACCCAAGCTGTGGCAGCTGCACTTCCTGATTCAGCCTCTGTATATGGATTGGATATCAGTAAACCCGCTGTAAAATATGCCTCAAAGCGCTATAGCAAACCACACTTTAGCGTTGCATCAAGCAAAGATGCCCCTTTCAAAGAGGCCGAAACAGATATCGTTTTGAGTATTTTCGCCCCAGTTTTTTCCCATGAGTCAAAAAGATTATTACAACAAGATGGGACGCTAATTGTCGTAGGACCGGGACCCAAACACCTCTTTGAACTGAAGCAAAAAATATATGAAGATGTGCGTTTACACGACGCACCTCCCTGCCCCGAAGGTTTTGAAGTGATTGAGCAAACGTTGGTGGAAGAAAGTCAAGAGGTAGCAGTAGATGTTGCGGAAAACTTAATAAAGATGACGCCATTTGCATGGAAGTTTAAAGCTTCTCATTTTGAACAATTAGCTCAAAATCCCACACACCAAATTACATTTTCTTTTTTGATTACTCAGTATAAAAAGCAAATGTCTTGATGTCGGAAGTTGGATCGTTTATTAGCTAATTAGCGGTCCAAACACTGATAGCTGTAGTTGATGTTGCTTTTGTCACATCCAGAGAAGAATACTTTCAATTGCACCAAAGACCTACATACTGCATTTAAACTTAATTGTAATTCCAATGACTAAGCGCATTTTGTGTAAACGTTAAACTCTGCATAAGAGGCTTGGGCGACTATAAAGGGAATATAAATCCCAGTATGATAGCCACAACTACCTCTTCATAGGCGCAACAGAATTGACATAAATGAATAATCTAACCTATGTCGACAAGTAAAGTGATAAAGTGTTTGGCGCCTTGGTTCACCTCTTTACTTGCTATGTCAAAGGCTGTACCAATAAAGAGCTTTCCAGCTCAAGGAGAAGTGTTTTTCTGCGTATATGTTGCCACTAGGCATGAAACGCTTTTTGGCGTTTATTTTGTCTACGCACACCTTTTCAGATGTGCGCAATCAAAACTACAAGTTTTCTTTAGTAAATGCTTTATCCATTTTTTCAAACATATCACTGAGTAGTTTTGCTAACTCTCTGTATGTGGGTTTTCGGGTGCATATATTCCCTTGGTAACCATTTGCGACCATTTTTTGATATAAATCTCTATACCATGAAGATAACGCGGGATTTAATGAAGTATCACATCGCTTCCCTAACCACAACAAACCTTGCACAGGTAATGTTAAAAAGAATAAAGCGATTGCAATTGACTGAGGTAGATAGTCCATTCCTAGTTGACTGGTTTGAAAAAACACAGTGAATAACGCAAGTATAGGCATGGTTTGTAATGCCAACTCTGTTGCCTTTATCACCCTAAATTCAGGAAATAGAGGAGCAAGTTCCTTACGCATTGGCCACTCTTTGGCATATTGTCGGCCCAGTTGCACTTGTGAAATAAGACTTTTCTGCATCATAACTCCTAGGTGCTAACTTTTCTCAAAAAAATAAGGTAAAATTACGGTCATACATGTCAATTATACCTTAGTATTAAGTGTAATGCTGATTGAACTTCACCATTTAGCTTAATACGCAACTACTCTTATTGTCAAAACGGAAAGTCATTATGTCATCGTCGCATGTTTTGGTCCTCAATTGTGGCAGTTCTAGCCTCAAATTTGCAATCATAGACTCAAGCTCTGCAAAAGAGCATTTATCCGGGTTAGCGGAACGTTTAGGTGAAGCCTCACCTCAAATCAAATACAAAGTTAATGGCGAAAAGCACATTATCTCTTTGTCTAATGGAGACGCACATGAAGTCGCCATTAATAAGCTGGTCGACTTAGTTAAATCACTCAGACTTGACCAGCAACTTGTCGCTGTAGGACACCGCGTCGTTCACGGCGGTGAGCACTTTACCAAATCGGCTTTAATCACCGACACAGTCCTTGAAGCTATCAAACAAACTGCAAACCTTGCACCATTACACAACCCAGCCAACTTACTGGGTATAGAAGCTGCAAGCGCAGCGTTTTCCAAACTACCCCAGATAGCAGTATTTGACACCGCTTTTCACCAAACTATGGAACCAACAGCGTTCCTGTATGCGCTACCTTATGCATTGTATGAAAAACACGGCATCAGACGCTACGGCTTTCATGGCACCAGCCACTATTTCGTATCGGCACAAGCTATCAAACAATTAGGCTTAAATGAGAAACCATCTAGAATTGTTACTGCACACCTTGGCAATGGCTGCTCAGTCTGTGCTGTTAAGGATGGTAAATCAGTAGACACCAGTATGGGCTTAACGCCTCTTGAAGGGCTTGTAATGGGCACTCGAAGTGGTGATATTGACCCTGGTTTATTCGCGTACTTGGTCAATCAACTAAACTATACAGCAAAGCAAATAGACACTTTATTAAATAAAGAAAGCGGCTTACTCGGTCTCAGTGAGTTATCTAACGACTGCCGTACAATTGAAGAAAGTGCAGCACAAGGCCACGAAAAAGCTCAACTAGCGCTAGATATATTCTGTTTCAGACTAGCAAAGCAAATCGCGAGTTTTGCGGTACCATTAGGTGGCATTGATGCACTTGTGTTTACTGGTGGGATAGGCGAAAACTCAGACGTAATTCGTGCAAGTGTTTTAAAACAGCTTAGCTTCCTCGGCTTTAAACTAAATAACGAGCAAAACTTAGCTGCTCGCTTCGGTAATGAAGGGGTAATCACTGATGGTGTGTCAGCACCAACCGCCCTTGTAATTCCAACCAATGAAGAGCTTGTTATCGCGCAAGATGCAGCCATGCTTGCTGGGGAGCAATAACTATGGGTCGTAGGATCATGCTTATCCCAATCTCAACTGGGGTTGGTTTAACATCTGTTTCTGTCGGGTTAGTCCGCGCACTAGAGCAAAAGGCGGTTAAAGTTAATTTTTTCAAACCAATTGCTCAACCTCGTAATGCCGATGTAGGCCCTGAAAAGTCGACGTTAATTATCAAACAAGGATCATCAATTGCCCCCCCCACTCCATTTGAGTTGCACTATGCAGAGCAAATGATCGGTGACGGTAAAGGCGATGACTTATTGGAAGAAATTGTTGAGCGCTTTGAAAGCAGTGTACAAGACGACGAAGTAGCCATCATAGAAGGTATGGTACCTACACGGAAACAACCCTACGCGGGCCGAGTAAACCGTGAGATAGCACAAACATTGGGCGCAGATATCGTATTTGTATTAACGCCGGGAAATGACACAAATGATCAGCTTGAAGATCGCCTAGAAATTGCCTCAGGCAACTATGGCGGAATTGACCATGCACGTGTTTTAGGATGTATTTTTAACAAAGTTAATGCTCCTCTTGATGAAGATGGCCGGGCGAGAGCAGATTTGGTCGATCAGCACGAGCCTGATCAACTCGAAAACGAGATGAATCGTTTAGCCTCACTGCCAATCTTCCGCAAGCACCCGTTTATGTTACTAGGCGCTATTCCCTGGGATTTTGATTTAGTAGCGCCTCGAGTGAGAGATTTAAGCGAATATCTACAGGCAGAAGTGATAAACTCAGGTGATATGGCACATAGACGACTGCGCCGAGTGACATTCTGTGCGCGAACCGTATCAAATATTCTGAATCACTTCACACCAGGCGCGTTGCTCGTTACACCTGGCGACCGTTCAGATATATTGGTTGCAGCCTGTTTATCAGCAATGAACGGCACAAAGCTTGGCGCCATACTGTTAACTGGTGGCTTTAAACCTGAGCCTCGTATAATGGAGCTTTGTGAGCAAGCTATGAACACGGGATTACCGATCCTTGCGACCGAAGCGGATACATGGCGCACGTCATTACTTTTACATAATTTCAATATGGAAGTGCCTGCAGATGACGAGCAACGTATCGATAAAGTAAAACAGCACAATGCCGATCATATTGATCCAGACTGGCTTGATAGCCTTTCACAGGGGATCGCTCGTACTCGCAAACTATCTCCACCAGCATTCAGGTTTATGTTGACCGATCAAGCTCGCCAAGCCAACAAAACAATTGTGTTACCTGAAGGCAATGAACCTCGCACCATCAAAGCGGCTGCAATTTGTGGAGAGCGAGGAATCGCCAAAACAGTCTTACTTGGTGATCATGACGAAATTCAACGTATTGCTGCGCAGCAAGGTGTGATTTTGAATGAAAACGTCACGATACTCGACCCACAGAAAGCGATTGACAACTATATTGCGCCAATGGTTGAACTTCGTAAGAATAAAGGGCTTACCGAAGTAGTCGCTGCTGAGCAACTGCAAGACAACGTGGTTTTAGGCACCATGATGTTAGCTGAAGATGAGGTTGACGGCCTAGTATCCGGTGCAGTCAATACAACTGCAAACACCATACGTCCTCCGTTGCAGCTTATCAAAACTGCACCTGACTCATCGTTAGTGAGCTCAGTGTTCTTCATGCTATTACCGGATCAAGTGCTAGTTTATGGTGACTGCGCCATTAACCCAGATCCCACGGCAGAGCAACTTGCTGATATTGCAATTCAGTCGGCAGATTCTGCGGCGGCATTTGGCATCGAACCAAAAGTGGCAATGATTAGCTATAGTACTGGTACTTCTGGCCAAGGTGCCGATGTTGACAAAGTGCGTGAAGCGACCAAATTGGCTCAACAAAAACGTCCAGATCTTGATATTGACGGACCTCTTCAATACGATGCCGCCATTATGGAAAATGTTGCTCGCAAGAAAGCGCCAAACAGCAAAGTTGCGGGCAAGGCAACTGTATTCGTGTTCCCTGATTTGAACACTGGTAATACCACCTATAAAGCTGTGCAGCGAAGTGCTGACTTGATCAGTATAGGCCCAATGCTTCAAGGTATGCGAAAGCCTGTCAACGACTTGAGCCGAGGAGCTCTCGTTGATGACATCGTATACACAATTGCATTAACAGCTATCCAAGCAGCCCAGCGCCCGTAATAGGCCTTTCTTAAGGGTATCAAGGGAGTAGAAACTTCTACTCCCTAAATAAAAAGGGTTTCTTTTCACTTTACTTGCCTATACTATGAATGAGTCGATGCAGTTAGAGCGCAAGTATGTCAAAACAAACGCTACAAGTACTACAACAAGACTTTACGATTCACAGCCTAGATAGTGATGCAGGCATCCCTACTAATGTGCTTAAATCAGACATATTCTTCATTGCCAAAACAAGTGAAGAGCTTTCAATTGTGTGCCCATCCGACATCGATATCGAAAGTTTTGCAGCTGAGCCTTATTGGCGCGCGATTGAAATTATTGGCCCTTTGGGCTTTTCTCTTACTGGCATTATGTCAAACATATCCGGTGTATTGGCCAGTGCAAATGTTTCTATTTTTTCCATATCAACTTACGATACGGACTATATTCTGGTTAAAGAACAACAGCTCAATAACGCAATTCAAGCCCTCAGAAAAGACGGTTACCTTTTTGTTTAATGATTTTTTCTAAACCAATTAACTATGCACCAATTACGCAAATAGCAAACCCACTGCTACACATTGCAAGCCCTTTTACTGGCAAAGTATTTCCATTAACACAGCATCCACTCTCACTATTTTCATCAGGAATGGTTGGCAGCGGCGTGTGCGTTAAAATGAATCAAGCACTTATGATATCCCCTTGCAATGGAAACATTGTAAAAGTCAGCCAGCAAGGATGTGAATTTGTGATCCGCGCAGACTCTGGATTACATTTGCTTCTGCATTTAAATATTCCAAGCGAATATCAGAAGATGGAAAACTTACTAAAACACAGTATTGGTAAAAAGCACATTAAGTCTGGGGACATTCTCTGTTATTACGATATACCCCAAGACTTGTTTATTACCGGTACCTTAGTAATTCTAAATGCAGATAAGTTGGGGCCATGTTATTATCCTTTGAATCAGGTCAATGCGGGCAAAGACCCGCTCATAACATTATCAAGAGCTAGTAAATTATGAGTATAGTTTTATACGGCATTCCAAATTGTGACACCATCAAAAAAGCCAAAAAGTTTCTCCAAGACAACAACGTTGAATTCACTTTTCACGACTACCGAAAAGATGGCTTGACCCCCGAGTTATTAGACAGCTTTGTTGAGCAACTGGGTTGGGAAGCAGTGTTAAACAAACGTGGTACTACATATCGCGCGCTGAGTGACGAACAAAAACAGAATTTAAATGAAACATCGGCGAAACAGTATATGCTAGAATCTCCAGCGATGATTAAGCGCCCTATTTTACAGCGTAATACTGAACTACATGTTGGCTTTAAAGCAGCACAGTATCAAGAGATATTTAAATGAGCCAACAACCTCTAAGTGATGTTATAGAACTCGCTTCAGCGCTGATCCAGCGTCCTTCCGTCACCCCTGAAGATGCAGGTTGCCAAAACCTGATCAACAGCCGCCTTGAAAAACTAGGTTTCAACATTGAAGAGCACTTTTTCATTGATACGCTCAACACTTGGGCGCGAAAGGGAACGGAAGGTCCACACTTTTGTTTTGCTGGTCACACTGATGTTGTACCGGTAGGTAACGAAAAAGATTGGCGACACCCTCCTTTTGCTGGGCTGGTCGAGAATGGGATTTTGCATGGTCGAGGAGCGGCCGATATGAAAGGCTCACTTGCCGCCATGGTAGTAGCAACCGAGCGTTTTGTGGCAAAACACCCTAACCACAAAGGGTCAATTAGTTTCTTAATTACCTCTGATGAAGAAGGCCCCTTTATCAATGGCACAACAAAAGTGGTGGATCTGCTTGAAGCACGTAATGAAAAAATAGATATGTGTTTAGTTGGCGAGCCATCTTCAAGAGATACGCTTGGTGACGTTGTAAAGAATGGTAGGCGTGGTTCGTTAACCGGTCACTTAACAGTGAAAGGCATTCAAGGTCATGTTGCCTACCCCCACTTAGCAAAGAACCCAATTCATGATGTTGCACCTGCTTTGGCCGAACTAAGCGGCAAAGTATGGGATACTGGCAACGCATACTTCCCTGCAACCAGCTTTCAGATTTCTAATATTCACGGTGGAACTGGCGCAGGCAATGTGATTCCAGGCACAGTCGAGGTTCAATTTAACTTTAGATTTAGCACAGAGTTGAGCGTCGAGGACCTACAAAAAGGCGTCAATGATATACTCAAAGCACACCAGCTAGACTACGAACTCAACTGGACAGTTAATGGCCTGCCGTTTTTAACTGAGCCAGGAGAATTACTCAATGTCACGCTCGATGCAATTAAAGAAGTCACAGGCATCACCGCCAATGCCGAAACAACTGGCGGAACCTCTGATGGACGATTTATTGCACAAACAGGCTGCAAAGTAATTGAACTTGGCCCAATTAATAAAACTATCCATCAAGTAGATGAACACGTGTGTACCAAGTCACTCGATGACTTAGCACTCATTTATGAGTCCATACTGGAAAAGTTATTGGCAAACCCCAAATGAACATTGCGCAGAGACAAGCACTCGGGCTAGATCAAACACACCTAGTAGATTATCAAGGGCGACTTGTACATGCGCAAGTAGTTGAGAGCTTAAACGCTCTAAACAACGCAGCCAAATCAGCTGGTTTTGATTTTACCATTGCTTCGTCTTATCGAGACTTTCATCGCCAAAGCATGATTTGGAACGCTAAATTTAGTGGGAAACGTCCAGTCCTTGACCGAAATAGCGACACCGTCGACATTTCAGCCTTAAGCGATGCAAAAATTGTCGAAGCGATTATGCTCTTTTCTGCACTTCCAGGAACCAGTCGTCATCACTTTGGCAGTGATTTAGATGTTTACGCTAGCAACTACCTGCAGCCGGGGCAGTCTCTGCAGCTGGAACCGTGGGAATATCAAATTGACGGCCCGTTTTATGACTTTGCGTGTTGGCTTGACAGCTCTCTACAGCAATTTGGGTTTTTCAGACCTTATGACAAATTTAGAGGTGGTGTCGCTGAGGAGCCTTGGCATATCAGTCACATTGAGACATCTAAAGCCATGATGGATCACGTCTCACTGAGCACAATTTATGAAGCTCTAGAAACACACGATGTGTTAGGGAAAGCAGCAATACTAGAAAACTTGCCAACACTGTATAGTCGGTTTGTAACTAACATTGCTGAGCATTAAGCAAGGCCCTTTTTAAGGGCCTGTTTTAAGTCTACTGACGATAATGATCGAAAAAGCGTTGCATAGATTGCAAGGCGGGTTCTAATTCATCTTTATGCGGTAAAAAAACTAACCTGAAATGATCTGGCGATGGCCAGTTAAATGCACGGCCATGAACTAACAATATTTTTTCTTCTCGCAATAAATCTAACACCATGAGTTCATCATTTTTAACGTTAAAATGCTTAGTGTCGAATTTGGCAAACGCATACAAGGCCCCTTTTGGCTTTACACAGGATATTCCCTGAATATCATTCAAACCTTGCCATGCGATATTACGTTGTTCGTACAATCTTCCACCCGGCAACAATAGATCATCGATAGACTGTACACCACCAAGCGCCTGCTGAATGGCAAACTGAGCAGGGACATTGGCACAGAGCCGCATTGAGGCGAGCATATTTAAACCTTCAAGCAAATCTGTCATGGCCGAGATTTTCCCGCTCGCAACCATCCACCCCATTCTTAACCCAGCCGCACGATATGTTTTGGCTAAGCCATTAAAAGTTATAATTGGCAGATCGTCGCATAGCGACCCCACTGAGAAATGCTCGACACCATCAAATAGAATTTTTTCGTAAATCTCATCACTTAACACAAGTAACTTATGCTCTCTGGCAACATCCAATAATTGTTCCAAAAGGGCTTTACTATAAACCGCTCCAGTTGGGTTATTTGGATTTATTAAAACCAATGCTTTTGTTTTACTTGTGATTTTTTCTCGAATATCAGCGATATCTGGGAACCAATCAGCACATTCATCACACATATAATGCACAGGTACGCCACCGGATAGTTTTACTGATGCCGTCCAAAGTGGATAATCTGGAGCGGGGATCAATACTTCATCGCCATCATTAAGCAATGCCTGCGTGACCATTTGGATAAGCTCACTGACGCCATTGCCGATAAACGTATTGTCGACACTGATATTTGGGAAACCTTTTTGCTGATAATACTGGTAAACTGCAACTCTGGCTGAATACAGGCCCTTTGAATCACAATAGCCCTGCCCTTGACGTAAATTTCGAATGATGTCTCTATGCATATCTTCAGGCATATCAAAACCAAATGCGGCGGGATTCCCAACATTTAATTTGAGTACTTTGACACCTTCATCTTCCATTTTTTGAGCTTGAGACAATACAGGCCCTCGAATGTCGTAACACACCCCATTTAATTTATTGCTTTTACTTATTTTATGCATAATTTCTCCCTCATTTCAGGAGTAGCATAACCAGAGATTGGACAATTGGAAAGGGTCAAATGTTGTATAATTTACTGACAAACAGACGGCTACGAAAACTCGGCTGTATTGAGTTACAATACAGCCTCTTGCAAGGGGAAAAAAGGCGTTATCTACCCAAATTTTTATACACTTGAAGTTAACCAGTGTTGCAGTAGCGCTTTTGATGACACCACTTCATCACACAACACACTTACCTGTGACTTTGCATGTTCAGTATTATTTTCTATCAGCGCCATTTCTATACTACGGGCAACATCCGCTAAACTCATCGCCCCAAATTGCGCTGCATTTGATTTTAAACTGTGAGCATTTCTGGTCGCTGCTTCCAAGTCATTATCAATAGTGGCTTTTACATCGTTAGCCAATCTATCAAATTCACTTAGACAAAACTCCAAAGTATCGTTGAACTGCTCCCCCAACAAAGACTGCATGTTTTCCAAGCAAGTTTCATCAATTCTAGTGTCCATAAAAGTCCTTTATTGTCTATTACCCGCCACTTTGCCATAACTATATGCTAGTTAAGAGTCGCAACAAGAGCAAAGCCAACTATAAATTATGTTAAGATATAGCACACTGTAACCTGTTAAAAGCCTTTATGAAAAGAAGTACCTGTAATATTTGCCACTTTTCTATAAAAACATGTGTTTGCAACTATGTTTGTCCAAAACTGCAAAATAGAACCAAAATTATCGTTTTACAGCACCCAAGCGAAGTATCCGTGGCGAAAAATACAGTTCGATTACTCAAATTACAACTCGCAAATATTGAGGTTTTTCAAGGAGAGTCTCCTGAGGACTTTATTACGGCACAACAGATTGCCCGTACCAGCAACTGTGCACTTTTATACCCAGACCAAAATGCAGAAACCGTAGAAACAATTAACAGGCATCAAAAGACGATTGAGTATCTTTTTGTATTAGATGGCACTTGGAAAAAAACACATAAAATCGCCATGCTCAACCCTTGGTTAACGCGTTTAAAAAAGATTTCTTTTTCATCAATCCCTGAGAACAAATACACCATTAGAAAAGCAGAACAATTACATAGCCTATCGACTTTGGAAGCGTGCGCTTATTTTTTAAGTCACTATGAATCATTGCCTGTTGGTTCCTTATATGATCTGCTTGCAGGCATGATCCATGAGCAGACAAAGTTTATGCCTGACGACGTAAAACAGCGATATCTGAATGAATAACAGCAGACTTCATAGACGCTATAAACGAAACGGTCCAGATTATCGCTACGGAGATCAAGTCTGTTTTGATGAATTAAAATCAACCTTTGGATTTAAAACCATCGTGCTTGGCAATTGGGTCAGTAAAGAAGAACAGCATATTGCCGCAAACCTACTTTATGATTCGCTTGCTGATCTGGCTCAAATATTATCGTTGCCGCCAAAAGCTATTGGCCTTCGTGGAACACTTAACTTGGCTTTTGGCAGCGGCGGACAAAAGGGTGTACAAGCTCATTACGCTCCATCCAAACGAACTTTGGCACTGGCCAAAAATGCTGGTGGCGGAGCACTTGCTCACGAGTGGTGGCATGCCTTTGATCACTACATCTGTAAACATTTTTTTGAGCATTGCACAGCTAGTGATTTTGCGTCGGCAAAGTGGCTAACATCCACCCCAAATACTTCTCACCCGCTCAATCAGTTACTCAATGATATATACAAGCGTGTTCTGCTTAACAGTGAGGGTAACAAGCCCAGTGCATTTTTCACTCGCGGTATAGCTTTAGATCAACAAGCACAGCAGCTGTATTACAGCCTGCCTCAGGAGCTAACTGCACGTGCCTTTGAGTGTGTTATTGCTCAGCATTTCGAATTTCAAAACGAGTTTCTCGTTTCAGATGTGATTAATTCAAAATTAGAAGTAGCTGGCGGCTTTCTTATTGGTGACGAAATTAACTTAATCTCTGCGGCAATAAAAGATTACTTTAGCGCACTAGGCCACGCCCTTCACAGCGCCGCGCCTTAGATTTTTGGCCTTGCCTATTTCGTGTCTTTTAGTGTTAATAAAATACCACATTGCGCTAAACTTCTTTTAATATATTATGTCACCCCCAATCTATGGGCTAGCTTATCCCATCGATACTTTGTGATTTATTAGTAAAAAGAAGGATTTAAACAGTGAGTTTTTTAAGGCAATTCCATGACATCGTATCAAAACAAAATTTAAGCACCGATGAGAAAATACAGGCCCTTCTAAAATTTGGCTTAGAGGTTTTCGACCTTGAAATCGCAATCGTAAGCGAGGTACTAGATTCACAATATACCATTTTATATGTTGAATCAGAGAACCCGGAACTCACCCCTCACTGCCAATTTGACCTTACCGGAACCTATTGTGTACATACACTCAATGCAGACAAAGCACTGTCTTTTCACCACGCTGGAAGCAGTGAAATCTCTACACACCCTTGCTATCAAGACTTCCAACTAGAATCCTATATTGGCGCACCGATTCGAGTTGCCAATCGTATATTTGGCACGATTAATTTTTCCGCGGCTAAAATCAGCCCACCTTTCACAACAGAGCATATTGATTATGTGGAGCTATTTGCTCAATGGTTGGGATTTGAACTGGCGCGAAGAGAGTCAGAAAGCAAGCTAAGAAGTAATTACAAAACGTTAGAAAAAATGGAGCAAGTCGCTTCAATTGGTAGTTGGCGAATAGACCTCCCTTCACAGCAAGTATTTTGGAGCAACGAAACTAAACGGATCCATAATTTAAACCTAGACGACAACCCTACACTGTCCCAATGGATGCGTTTTTTCAGTGAAGGCACACACAGAGATACATTTTCGAAGGCAATATCTGATGCAATCAACTATGGCCAATCTTGGGTCCTCGAATTAAGAGCAACTACAAAGCAAAATAGGACTATTTGGGTTTCTTGCCACGGTGAGGCTGAATTCCATCATGGTGAATGCACTAGCTTAATTGGCTCTTTACAGGATATCACCTCAGACGTGGAACTAAGAGAGAAGCTAAAACTGCAAAAACTTGAAGCTGAGCGCCTATTGAGTGAACGCAGTTTATTATTAGCCAAAATTAGCCACGAAATGAGAACCCCACTGAACGGCATTAATGGACTACTGTTAAATGCCATGGACGAAAACAATTACACAAAAAAAACCGAGGACATTCAGCTAGCGCTTCGTAGCACCGCGATTTTGACCGGCTTAGTCAATGAGATTTTAGACTTTTCAAAGATATCTCAAGAAGGGCTATCCCTCGTTTGCCAGCCTTGCGATATCGTGCCACTCATAGATGACCAAGTCGAATTATCTAAACAACTAGTCAGTAAAAAAGACGTTCAATTTGTGCATGAGATAAGCCTTTCTCAATCTTGTTGGGTAAATTGTGATTCGACCCGATTAAACCAAATAATCACGAATTTGATCAGCAACGCCGTAAAATTCACCGACAGCGGAGCTGTAGAACTAAACGTACACAGTGAAGAGTCTACTTCTTGTCTGTATTTAACCATTGAAGTCCGTGATACAGGCATAGGGATGTCTTCTACAAGTATCAGTAACTTATTTGAACCTTTTAAACAGGGAGAGAATGAAGTCGGCAGCCACTTTGGAGGCACTGGTCTTGGGATGTCGATTGTAAAAGAATTAATTGAGTTAATGCAGGGCGAGATCAAAGTTACCAGTAGCTTAGGTGAAGGGAGTCACTTCTTTGTAAATTTACCTCTTCAAAAAGCAAAAATGCCACCGCCCAAAAAAACACTCACCCATGCCCAATTCGATGCATCCAAGCTACGTGTACTCTTGGTAGAAGACAACCTCATCAATCAAAAAGTGATGACGTCATTTTTAAAGAAATTCAATATAGAGCCTGACATTGCTAGCAATGGCCAAATAGCAATTCATAATTGTGAACAAGTATGTTACGACATCATATTTATGGATAGTATCATGCCTGTCATGGATGGACTTACTGCAGCAAAAACCATCGCCAAGAGAAACCTTAAAGCCGAACACACGCATATTATCGCGATGACGGCTAATATTGACGAGCTAAGTAAACAGCACCTAGTAGAAGTTGGTATGGTAGATATGCTGCCCAAACCGATCGATTTTATGGCCTTGGCACGCATTCTGTCTAACTGTTTAGAGCAACTTTCTTTGAGTCACAATGAATATACAAAGCTATAAGTTACAAAGTGATTAAGATGTTAGATAATGTATAACATCTTCAACATCGATCATTCTTTGCAACCAAGCTTTGTACTCTTCAAACGGCAGCGGCCTTGAAATAAAATAACCTTGGCCTATTTCACATTGGTATGATTGAAGCTGCCTGTAGCTTCCCTCGCTTTCTATTCCCTCAGCAACAACCACAGAGCCCAAACTATGTGCCATATCACAGGTAGCCTTACAGATAGTTTGATTGGTCTTTGAACTCTCAAGGTCTAGGACAAAACGTTTATCTATTTTTAGTTTATCAAACCCCAGTTGGCTGAGATAAGCCAAAGATGAGTACCCTGTTCCAAAGTCGTCAATAGCCACTCTCAGTCCAATTTTTCGATAATCAGCTAAGGTGTCATACAGCGTTCTCTCATTGTCTACTGTCGCTGACTCAGTAACTTCTAACACAATTTGAATGGGAGACAGAGCATATTGATTAATCAGTTCAATCAATTGAACAGCAAGCTCTTTTCGGCCAACATCTTTGCCAGAAATATTCAGTGAAAGAGTGTGTGATGCAAGCAGCTTAACAAGTTCGGCCTGTTGCTTGAGCCCCGTTTCGACAACCCACTCTGTTAATTCAAACACAATCCCTGAAGACTCCGCAATCGGAATAAATTCACTCGGAGGCACAACTCCTAGTTCTGGGTGGTGCCACCTAAGCAATGCCTCCGCACCGTAGACTTTGCCAGAATCTAAATGCAATTGAGGTTGAAGGTACAAACTTAGCTGCTCACGTTCGATAGCAACTTTTAACGCCGATGCGATTTTAATGCGACGTTGAGATACAATCGAGTTACCAAAATCGAAAAGCTGCCATTTATTCGTCCCAGCTGGTTTGGCGGCAAGAGCTTGCATCGCACATTGGATCAATGAATCTGCACTGGCAGCGTGAATCGGATTACTTGCCACCCCTATTTCCAGTTGGTCGACCAGTAAGTCTCCACAAAAATCAATTCCGTCTTCGAAGCTGGCTGATAAAATACAAACAAATTGCTCCACTTGACTCAGCTCAAATTTACCAAGTAAAACAATCGCAAAAAGAGAATCATCCAATCGATATATGGCTGTGTGCGAGTTTGTTTGCTCAGCAGTAACAGCATTGCCATAGGTGTTTAATTGCTCGCTTACTTTACTTAATAGCTTTTTAAGATGTGTATTAGCAAAGCTCCACCCCATGTTCAATCGAATAGTCTGCAAAACCAGTGGCCTAAATAACAGCAAAGTATGCTCTTTTCCTTTTTTTTCGAGTGAGTCCAAACTTTGCTGCAACATATAGCGGTTAGGTGCTCCTGTATCTTTATCATGCGTCGCATAAAACAAAAGCTGCTTTTTTTTGTTTTTGTCATGCCAATATAAATAAAAAGCCAGCAATACAATATGTGAGGTAATAAGAAAGTGGTTTACGATCGGGTCATCTATCGGTAAGTAGATCCCAAACTGATTAACAAATATATACGCTTTTAATGCAAAAATCGGTAGCCAAGTCAGAACCAGCGCCATAACCTCATCTCTGTGCTCTACCAATTGACTTTTCAGTACGACAAAATATAACAAGCAGCAAATTAGGCTACCGAGCAGATGAAACACTAAAGAGTGCTGCGCATTAAGTGGCGCCACTAGCACAGCCAATGCAGCAATAAGCCAAACCGAAATATTCACCAAGCGAATATATCTGGGTTCGGCCCGTTTCAATACCATAAAGTAATGTAAAAATAACACTGCAAAAATTAAAGACAGCAAGTATATTTGGCTTTGGTAAATTGCAAAATAGCTGGCAACCTCACTGGGGAAAACTAAGTTATTGGCACCACTATAAACACCAGTATGAACGCTGATGCAGACAAAATAGGCGGTTAATACCGCCAACCCTTTTCTCAACTGAAACAGCGCCATTAAAGCTACGAAAAAAGCGAGAAAATAGTGAATACCGCTGCTGACACCTATGATAAATAATCGCGAATTCAACGCTTTTCTATATTCACTCTCAGACAACACATCTAGTGAAAGCAGGCCACCATATTTGGCTTTAACCTTTATATAAACGTCATATTGCGCCTGACCATCTGACAGCGCCATAGAAGGTAAAATATGTAGATTGGGAGCAAGGTGAGCAACTTCAGGGGAAACCAATTTATACGCAACAATTTTACCACTTGAAACCTGATACAGCTTCACAGTACCCTCAATTGTGCTCATAATCGCAACTAGATCTTTTGAATAACGCTTGCCGCTAACTTTGACCCAAAGAGTTTCTCCTTTGACGAATTTAGCTTCACCACCTATAGGTATGAAGCTAGCGCTGCGATCTATGACAGTATCAACCGACAGTTCATTTGACGTATCGGTAAACTGCGCAATGACATATTCTTGAGATGCAAAGGCACTCTGTCCACTCACGAGCAGAAACAAAAAGAACACGATGTGTTTCATATACAACCACATACCCACCTCCTTGAGTAAGTGATTTAGACTTTCGGCTTAATTGGATTATTACAATTATGCCCATCAAACTATGAAAAAATAAGCCGCCCCAAAACCACATAGGTAAGTATGATGACTACGCAAACAATTGCCAGTTCCTAAACGAAATAAACCCTCAATTCGATGTTTTAGGTGAACCTAATCATCTGAAAAAACGACCTCAACGCCTGCCGCATCAGAAGATTGAAGATTGAGCATGCTACCCAAAAGCTGTGCGCAATAGGTGTAGTGCTCAGCTACTTTCGTATCTTGAGTGATAATATTATGCCCCTTTTCGGACTCTTCACGAATTTGAATATCCAAAGGAATTTCTGCAAGTAATGGAACACCGTGTCGCGCTGCCAGTTCACTTCCGCCATCTTGGCCAAACAACGCATTTTTTCCACCACAATGCTGGCAATTAAAATAACTCATGTTTTCTATTAAGCCGATAATAGGCAGATTCACCTGTGAAAACATCGCTATGCCTTTTTGCGCATCGGCCAAGGCAAGATCTTGCGGCGTTGTAATAATCACTGCGCCACTGGCAGGCAGCTTTTGTGTCATTGTCAATTGAATGTCTCCAGTTCCTGGAGGCATATCCACAATTAGATAATCGAGTTCACCCCAATCAGTTTCATTTAAAAGCTGGTTTAATGCTTGAGATGCCATTGGCCCCCGCCATACTGTGGCATTTTCGGCTGGCACCAAATAACCAATAGACATCGTATTCAAGCCATATTTTTGCATAGGGTTAAGAGTTTTATCATCTTTTGCGGATGGTTGTTGCCCCACCAAGCCTAACAACGACGGTATTGAGGGTCCATAAATGTCGGCATCCAACAATCCTACTTTTGCTCCTTCAGCTTGCATCGCCAACGCAAGATTAACTGCGGTCGTGGATTTACCCACACCGCCTTTTCCAGACGCGATTAGTACAATATGTTTGATCTTTTTAAATTTATACGCAGATGGGATGGCTGTTTCAATCTTAATGCTGGCGTCAATGTTGTTGTCTTTACGCAGGTGCTGTTCCAGTTCAAACTGTTGCGAACGCGCAGCAAAAGGAAGTGTTATTGTGATTTGATAAACTGACTTTTGTTTTTCTATCGATGAAATCCATTCACTTTGAATTCCCATCGGAAAAATGGCGCTACGATAGCCATTTAACATATTCACAATTTCAGTTTGTCTTGGATCTTCTTTACTAAAAAACTTCTTGATGCCAAACATACAAATAAAACGCCATCAGGTGGTGAAAAGAACGCAGGAATTATGTAACATTCGATAAATTAAGACCAGTCAAAATCGCGTTATTAGGGCATAATCCAGTTGGACTAAAAAATTGCGCTCAATTTCATCGCCAAATTGAGTCAAAGTTACACTGGCGTTAGCCAAAGCGGCTAATTAACCATGGGAAAACTATGACAAAGAGAAAAATTCTCATTACAAGTGCATTACCATATGCAAATGGCCCAACTCATTTAGGGCATTTACTTGAATACATTCAGACTGATATTTGGTCTCGCTTCCAAAAAATGCGTGGTCACGAAGCGTACTATGTTTGTGCTGATGACGCACACGGCACGCCAATCATGCTAAATGCACAAAAGCAGGGCATCACCCCTGAAGAAATGGTCAAGAATGTAAGCGTAGAAAGACAACGTGACTTTGCTGATTTCAATATCGTTTTTGACAATTACCACAGCACACACAGCGATGAAAATAAAGCATTAAGTGAGCTTATTTATACACGCTTAAATGACAAAGGCCACATTAAAAAACGTACGATTTCACAGTTGTTTGATCCCGAGAAAAACATCTTCTTACCGGATCGCTTTGTTACAGGAACCTGCCCTACATGTGACGCTACGGATCAAAACGGTGATAGCTGTGACGCTTGTGGCGCGACGTACAGCCCTACTGAGCTGAAAGAGCCACGCTCTGCAATGTCTGGGGCAACACCAGTATTAAAGGACTCTGAGCATTTCTTCTTTGACTTACCAGCATTCGAAGGCATGTTAAAAGAGTGGCTACATTCGGGCAGCCTACAAGCTGAAATGGCAAATAAGCTGGAAGAATGGTTTGCAGAAGGCTTACAGCAGTGGGATATCAGCCGTGATGCTCCTTATTTTGGATTCGAAATACCGGGTGCGCCAGGTAAATATTTTTACGTGTGGCTAGATGCGCCGATTGGCTATATGGCTAGCTTTAAAAATCTGTGTGATAAAAGCGGTATCGATTTTGACGCTTTCTGGGGTAAAGACTCAGACGCTGAGCTATACCACTTTATCGGCAAAGACATCATTTATTTCCACAGCTTGTTTTGGCCTGCAATGCTTGAAGGCGCTGAGTTTAGAAAGCCAACCAATGTATTCGCACATGGCTTCGTAACAGTAAATGGCGCAAAAATGTCAAAGTCGAAAGGTACGTTCATTAAAGCTCGTACTTACCTTGAACATTTGGACCCTGAATATCTGCGCTATTATTACGCTGCGAAGCTAAACAGTGGTATCACTGACTTAGACTTAAACCTTGAAGATTTTGCCCAGCGCGTAAATTCAGATCTCGTAGGTAAAGTTGTAAATATTGCGAGCCGCTGTGCGGGTTTCATTACTAAAAAGTTTGCTGGCAAACTTAGCAATGAAATTATGGATGAAGCGTTGTTGGCTGAATTTAGTGCAGTGTCAGATACCATTGCGACCCATTATGAAAACCGCGAGTATAGCCGCGCTATCCGTGAAATCATGACGCTTGCTGATAAAGCAAACCAATTCATCGATGCTGAAGCACCTTGGGTACTCATTAAAGATGAAACTACGCAAGAGCGTGCACACCAAGTTTGCTCTCTTGGCCTAAACATGTTCAAAATCATCTTGACGTACCTTAAGCCAGTACTGCCAGGTATGAGTGCAAATGTTGAGCAGTTCTTAGCAACAGAGTTAAGCTGGGAAACCGTGGCCGAGCCATTGATTAATCATGACATCAATAAATTTAAAGCGCTGATGCAACGCGTCGATTTAGATAAGGTTAACGCCATGGTAGATGCTTCAAAAGAAAGCTTAGAACCAGCAAAACCCGCTTTGGATCCAAATAGCCCGCTAGCTAAAGAGCCTATTGCAGATGAAATCGAATTTAATGATTTTGCAAAAGTGGATTTACGCGTAGCTAAAATTGCTAAAGCTGAACATGTCGAAGGCGCTGAAAAGTTACTTAAACTAACACTGGATTTAGGCGGAGAAACTCGACAGGTCTTTGCTGGTATTAAATCTGCGTACGCCCCTGAAGACATCGAAGGCAAACTCACCGTCATGGTTGCGAATTTGAAACCTCGCAAGATGCGCTTTGGCATGTCTGAAGGCATGGTTTTAGCGGCAGGTCCTGGCGGTAAAGAAATTTATATTCTGAACCCTGATGAAGGCTCAGAGCCAGGCATGCGAGTAATGTAATAGCTTACACGCCGATTAGGACATGACATAGTGCTCATGTCCTTATTTTCTTTTCGAGTCAACTAACTCCCTAAGCCATCTTTCAACTGCAATTGTTTGAGCATGTCCTGTGTTCGGTTACCCAGTAATTTTAGCAGTTTTAATGCATGTTCTGGTGAATTCATAAAGCGATGTAAAAACACATCTTTATTGATAACCATAACAACAACATCTTGTTTAGCAATAACATCTGCCGACCTCGGTTCATCAGTAATTAAAGCTAACTCTCCGAGCATTCCTCCTTCTTCTACCGTCGCTACAACAGTATCCGTATTAGGCAGTTGTACTTGCGCAGCGCCTTCAATAATGACAAATGCTTCATTTCCTTCGGTCCCAGCAGAGATGATTGTTTCACCCGCTTTATAAAACCACCTTTGATAATCACAAAGAAAATCATGTAACTCATTTTGTCTTATAAAGTTAAGAAAAAAATCTTTTACTTCTGCGACATCTAAAATAAGCGGCAAAACTGCAATATTGACTTGCGGATCCATAAACTCGTCTGCAACTTGTTTAAAACCTATCCGCTTGAGCATATTACCTATTGCTGGGTTAATTGGTGCAACAACGTGGGTCACCCCTTTTGTCATCGCAAGATAGCTGGCCATTAAAATAAGCCCCATTGCCATACCACCTGAGCGATACTCTCGATCAATGCAAAACATACCGCCGTGCATCAAAACCGCACCATCAGGAATATGCTGTCTAAAGTCATAGTAGCTATCTGCTGGTAAGCCTTGACTGCTATCAATGGCTAACCTAAAAGCACCTACAGCTACGTTATCAAGCATAGAGACCAAATTAAATGTGGTTGGAAATGCATCAAAACGATCAAACACGCGCTGTTGAGAATTAGGTTCAATGTATCCTTCCTGCTCAACAAAAACTTTATATCTAAGCCTGAAAGATTCATCTATCAGACTTGTGGTGTCTGCAACCTTGATTTTTATTGGCATTCACTCTCCCCCTAGTACCTGATTGAACGGTCGCTGTAACGACATACTCACCTTGGTGCAAAGTGCAATTAAATACCGAGTAATAACAGCCTTTTCATAACCTAAACTGATAACCTCAAGTGCTTTGCGCAACAGCAGGTTCTTTATGCCAAAGCCGGCATCGCCCTCGCCTTGAACTAGCAAACAAAGCTTCCGATATTGGTTGGAGCTACTCGCTCACAAGCTTATAAAAATCCGGATGCATACTTACAAGCAACATACCCCGACACACAGTATGCGTCGTAGAGCTTGACTCTTGCTCTTTCATATTGCCTCAGCCGAAATTTTAAGGGCACATCTAACTGTAGTTCAATGCGCTCTCATTTGAAAAATAGAAATAATAAATATTACAAAGCAATTTTAATTTTATACTTTTATATTTCGATTTAAATAAAACATCGAGATATTAAAATACTGCTTCACATCTGATTATACTCAGGGTAAGGTTATTTATTAACAACATGTAAAAGGAATGAAAAATGAAACCTAGTATGATAATACCCTTATCTATTTTATTGAGTGCAAAAAGTTTGGCTGGAACCCTATTCTACGATACAGATGGTAATGCAGGCCGGGTAACCTATTATGACCAAGGCGCAATCGATGCCATGGTCACGCAGTCAAGTTCTGCCTATAATATACGGGTCTACACACCGCATTATCTAAATAACACACCTTGTCAGAAAGCCGCTATCTATGATGAAAACACCGACAAGCTATTGTCTCGTATGCGAATCGAGGGAAAAGTACTTACTGCCGAAATTCCCAAGGGTCACGAATATAGTGCAAAATATGTTGAAGCAGAATGTGCGGGTAACACAGACATTGTTTCTTTTTTCAGACACAAATTGGCGCCCGCTCCAAAAGTAAAGTTAAACAGTAATATAGAGGCAGCTCTGTGGTCAGAGGGCGATCACCTTTATCCAGGGTTTTATCAAGATGTAAGCTACAGCGCAATATTAAATATTGATAATAGTGAACCAGATGGTTTTTGTTTTGCATCTAGTATTGAAAGTGATTCTCCCCTTTCTTTGGCTTCAAGACACAGTAAAGGGTTTTATAGCGATGTCTTATCTTTCAATGAGGCAGTCCAATATGATGCCAGAACTGGATTAATAGCGGCTCAAGTTGTTTGCCGAAATACCGGGGGAACGACCCGGGTAACTGAAATTTGGAAAATCGCAAAAGACAATATTAACTTAGATATTTCGACTAATATAAATTAATTAAAATAGTCTAGACACCCTTCCTCATTTTAATGAGGGAGGGCTATATTCAAACAAGGCTATCAGTGGTAATTGGCACTTTTAGTTTTATTTCTAAACCTTTATTAGGCTTCGACCAAGCTGATATCTCTCCTTTTAATAACTGAGTAACTAAGTTATAAACAATATGCATTCCTAACCCACATCCACCTTGGTTTCGTTTTGTCGTCACAAAGGGATCAAATAGCGTGGTTAGGCTTCGCTCATTCATGCCTATTCCATCATCTTTATATGTCAAAGACCAACTCCCTTCCAGCTGTTGAATATTGACGCTCACCTCTCCTTCCTCTTTGCCTTCAAAACCATGCAAAATAGTATTGTTATACAAATTGGTTAGTATTTGATATAACGCACCAGGGTAAGTGTTTACATTTATCTCTCCATCCCCCTCGATTGCCAACGTTATTTGCTTACCATTTGCCAAAGGGCTGAGTGATATAAAGACATCTTCAACATACTCTTTAACATTAATCTCCCTTTGCACCTCGCTTGAGTGGTCAACCGCAACTTGTTTAAAATTGCTAATTAACTCTTTAGCACGATCTAGATTACGACTCATAAGCAAATAGCCTTCTTGCTGCTCTTGAATCGATGACTCCAATTCAGACTGTTTTAATGTCTGATTTTCTAGTTTGGTCGCAACTGTTTTAAGGCTTTCTTGATTGTACGAAATCGCAGTTATTGAAATTCCTAAAGGGGTATTTATTTCATGGGCAATGCCAGCAACAACATTACCCAAAGACGCCATTTTTTCACTTTCAATTAACTCTTGTTGAGTGCGTTTTAGTTCAATCATCGCCTGTTCGAGCTTTTGGTTTTTTTGATAAAGCTCATCAGTTCTAACTGCAACTTTAATCTCCAAACCTTCATTTAACGATTGCAATGCATTTTGGTGCGCTTTGAGCTCTGCAATATCCTTTAGCGCACCAGCAAGGCGTACCACCTTACCATGGCAATCTCTACTTACCACTTTTCCGCGTTCAAGTACCCATGTCCAATCATCGTCAACAGTTTTTACTCGAATCGCTATTTCATATGTATCCTGCTCCCCCTCCAAGCAAGACTCAAGCTTTTCCTCCCAGCTTATATAATCTTTTGGATGAATGAACTGAACAGCATCATGAACCGACATGGTAGACTTGCACTGTCCATACGCGATGCGTGGTTTAACACTATGACGATAAATTTTGTTGGTACTTATGTGCCAGTCCCACATCTCATCTTGGCTAGCCCAGAGGGAAAGCTCCAAACGCTCTTGTAATTCGTTCATGATTTTATTGTCATTAACTACCTGCTGAAATCGCTTTTGACGCTGCCTAAACCACACTAAGAGCAACAATGTCGACAATAAAAAGTAGCCTGCTTTTGTATAATCATTCCACCACCAAGGCGCATTAATTCTAATGTCAAAATGATGTACAGGTGAAATTTGGTTGAAGCGATTAATGGTATAGGCCTGTACTTGATATTTTCCTGGCGCCAACTTAAGTAAGTTTATCTGCCTAACCCCATCGGCCAACTTAAGCCATTGTTCGCTAAGCCCTAAAATACGATAGAAAAACCTCAAGCCTTCTGAGCCATAATCCAAACTTGAGTAATGAAGTGAAACAATGTCTTGGTCATATTCAAGTTCAAGATACGTAGTCAGCTCTGGGGCCAATTTGAGTTCTTTGTTGTTAGATGGGTGAAGTGTACGGCCTAACAATTCAATATTAGAAATTAATAGCGGCCTTATTATTGGAGATATCTTGATCTCTTCTGGGTGAAATTGGTTAAACCCGTTCGACCCTCCGATAAAAACCCGACCGTCAGGAGCGAGCCAACTTGCGTTGTAATTAAACTCGTTGCCTTGTACGCCATCTACCGGAAAAAAGTTATCAATTTTAAAGTCATGGATATTGATTCGAGACAATCCGCCACTGGTGCCAAACCAAATATGATTTTGTTTATCATACAAAAGCGCCCAAATGGCGCTATTTGCCAAACCATCAGACCGTTTTATCGCCTTAACAACGGAAAAGTTACTATCGACTATCGAAATGCCTGTTTCACTCCCAGCCCAGATACGGCCAAAACTATCTTCTTGCAACATAAATACAATATTTGACGCCAATGAGTCCGCAATGGTTAGCTGCAAAAGCGTACCGTCTTCATATTTAAATAGACCATCTCCAATGCTGCCAAAAATAAGGGCATCACCTTGTTTTAATAGTGATGAAACATGGCTGGGCGCCTTATCTTCAAAAGGCAAAAAGGGTTCAAGCTTGTTGGTTTTTTCGTTGAAGTAAAGCAGCCCCATAGTGCGAGAGCTCATTAATACCTTGCCTTCAAACTCAATGATATCATTGAAGCTCAGTTCAGGGCCTTTGCCAATATCTGGAATGATATTAATTAAATCCCCGCTGTCTATGTTCAGACGGTACATACCCAAGCCTCGTGTCGCGATCCACATATGCTCGCCTTGGATATGTAATTTAGTAATGAACGCACTTTCCATTACAGAGACTTTTGGAAATACTTGTTGAGCTTGCTCAAACCCTGCGCCATCGAAAAAATATAACCCTGAGGATGTGGCCAGCCACAACCTGTCGTATCTATCCAGTGCAAAATTTCTGATATCAGGCTCAGGAAGAGACCTGTCAGGGTAGTTAAACGCGCTAACGTGCCCAAAGTTTTCACTTAACTGACTAATAAAGTGTAAGCCACTGGTTTCCGTTCCAAACCACAAGTCTTGGTTGCTATCGACAAGGACGGACAAAATACTGTTATCTTGTAGGCCAAGTCCTTGACCCTCATGTTTAAACCAGTGCTTTTTAAATTGACCTTTTAAGTCGTATAGGTATACCCCAAAGTTACTTCCTACAAACAGTTTATCTGTCGATATGTGTAATGTATTTAACTCCAAACCCGCTTGGCTACCGACCTCTATTTCCCACAAGATACGCTCGTACAGCACATCGTAGCTAAGCAGTTTATTGTCTTTTGTGATCAAGAACGCCCGCTCGCCACGTAAAGCCAAGTACTTAAAGTCACCGGCGAGCAGCAACGCGCTTTTGCTTGATTGCATACTGAACGTCATAAAACCACGCTCAGAGATATAGTAAATCTGACCATTATATGTGATTGCATGACTGGCAAAACGACCTTCTAATTTTATGGATTGAGGCACGAGGGATACTTTATCTATCACATAAAAATCGTGGTTTTCAGTTGAAACCGATATATAGTTTCCGCTGCAATTGAGGCTTTTTACCCGATCAGAGCTGATCGCTTGATAATTTTCTTTCAAAAAGCTTTGAAATCGACCTGTTACCGTGTGGTAAGCACTTAAACCTGTACTTGTTGCAATCCAGACAGTTTCTCCACTGTGACACAGCCCGGTGACAAATGCACCGGCTAGTGCATTGGGATCTTGTTGTTTACTGGTAAATTGCTTGAACTCATGACCATCAAAGCGATTGAGCCCTGCTTGAGTACCAATCCAAATATAGCCTAATTGGTCCTCCGTCAGTGCCATGATTGTTACTTGGCTCAACCCAGATTCATAGTCGAAGCGGCGCATTATCTGCGAAGTGTCGGTAAAAACAGGGCTGGCTCCTGCGTGACACGCAGTGGACAGCAGACATACAGAAAGTATGCGTTTGCTCTGGTTATTGTTTAATATCCAGCAAAGACACATCATACAAAAGCGCAGTATCGATAGCATAAATGCCACTTAAGTCACTATACTTACAGGTAACTATAGCAAAAGTTGTGTTTAGCGCTTCTATACTTACGTGATTAGTTCAGTTCGAATTGCGTCACTTCACCTGTGCCATGCAGTAAGGTGTAGTTTTTCAGCTTACCTTCCTCCATACGCACTAAGCTTATCGCCGAGTCTGACACCAAGTAGCGCCCATTGCCGTAGTCAGATTTGTGTTTTGACACAGCTAGCTGCCAGCGTTTCGTAAATATATTAAACGGACTCCAAGTCGAGAATAGCGCGATATCCAATTTTTCTAGAATCGCCAGCAACCCTTTTGGAAACTCATTTTTAATACCCGATGCAGTCAGTTGCCAAATTCGATTGTGGTGACGACCGAATCTTGCCTGTACAGAAAAGCAAAACGAATAGTGCACATCTCCAGAGAGAATTATTGTCTCTTTGGGCGTATCTTCACGTTTAAATATGTCGATAAGCTTTCTTGCTGCGCCTTCGTGAGCCATCCAGTTCTCTACGTCAACTGCCAAAGGTTCACCGCAGGTGTTAAAAATTGCCTGAATGGTTTCAATAATTTTTACACCAAAAACAGGTGCAGGACTCACTAATAAAACACTTTCGTGATGGATTAATACATCCTGTAAATCCATTAGGCTTTCCCAGTCCATCAAACCACTCGGTTCATCAAAATCCTGTTCACTACGCCACCTATGCGTGCGCGTATCGATCACCACGACTTTTGGCGTTGTATCCAAGCAATAGTGCCATTGACCAAACCGATTTATAGCTCTGTCAAACTTATCAAATTGCCATACATCATTTTGAAAAGATTTTAAAAAACCAGGAAGTAAGTCACCCGAGACGCTCTGGGCGTCGTTGCCTAGCCCTTGAAACAACCAATATGCAATCAAGCCATTATTAATGATACGCTTACTAACGGAAGAGTTAGCGACGTTTTGCTCCCACCTCGGTGTTAAATTCCAATCATCTGTGACGTCATGATCATCAAACATCATCAATGTAGAAATATTCGCCATTAACCTTTCCACTTTAGGGAGTGTGGCAATATAGTCTGTTAATGCTCTTGATTCAGCCTCAAATAATGTTTGATTTTTCGCGTTGAGAGTGTCGCTTTTAAAGCCAAAAGGTTCTACTAACTTCCAAGCCTCAGAGCTAAAATTCAGAATATAAAAAGCGACAAACTCTTCAAAAGAGATTAGGTGATTACCCGCTTTTACACTTGAAAAATGCGGCTCATCTTTACGGGTCCAGTAGCCTAGCGTTAGTTTGCTTCGATTTTGCCAAGGCTCCTTTGGCAGGTGTCCATCTCGTATATATAATTGCGATGCCAACTCGCTGGGCAAAGACAGCTCCAAGGGCAGTTCTTTGTATATCCCAAGTACACTTATCAATTGATGCACAGCCACAAGCATAGGGCCTGCAACATCATCGGCGTAAACTTGATCGCCGGATAAAATTAACAAGCTAGGACGTTCATCGCTATTTTTATAGCTGTTGGCGACATAGGCATCGGCTTCTGCCAAACTATCCTTGCTAGGGTGATGCGGGTTTCTGCAAGAACCATGTAGAACATGAGTGAGCACCTTAGGAACAATTAATGTTGGCGACGCCTGATAACTAAACCGAGAAAGGTCAACAGCAACCGTGTTGTTATATACTTCATACGGCAATTCTATATCCGTTGAAAACGCTTGTCCTTGCGGACGGACGTTCAGAAATATGAGATATAACGCCTCCCCAAGCTGTATATTGGTTTGCTCAACAGCTGTTTTATAGCCAGCAAACTCCACAACCAGATTAACCAGTTTAGTCGTAACAAACTGAAAACTAATAAGGTGAGGTTCTGCTCTACGGACCATTGGCCCGCAGAGGAATAGAGGTAGATTAGCTTGATTCACTGATTCGATTACGACTTGCTAGGCTAAATAACTGATAGAAGTTGTGGGTCGTCGCGTGAGCCAGCTCTTTGAACGATAAACCTTTTAGGTCAGCAATAAAATAAGCGACGTCCTGTACATAGGCTGGCTGATTAGTTTTACCACGGTGCGGAACAGGCGCTAAATAAGGAGAGTCTGTTTCAATTAACAGTCTATCTAGAGGCAGCTTTTTAACAACCTCTTGCAACTCTACTGCATTTTTAAACGTCACAATCCCTGATATTGAAATATAAAAGCCCATATCTATCGCTTTTTTCGCCATATTCCAGTCTTCAGTAAAGCAATGTAAAACTCCGCCGCAATTTTGCGCATTGTGAGCTTTCATAATGTCAATGGTATCTTGACGGGCATCACGCGTATGAATTATGAGTGGCTTATTGAGCTCATTGGCAACATCAATGTGCCCTGCAAAGCTGTCCTGCTGAACTTTGTGAGTGTCCTTAGCGTAGTAGTAATCTAGTCCTGTCTCACCGATTGCAACCACGCGGTCGTGCTGCGCCAACGACAACAACTGAGCTTTATCTAAAGCCTCCTCTTGATTTAGCGGATGAACGCCACATGAAGCAGACACATCATCAAAGGGTTCGATTACGCGTAACATATTTGGAAATTGATCTAACGTAACACTAACACACAGAAAGTGCTCTACTTGCTTATCGCGGGCAGCTTGTAATATTTCTGGCAGCTCGCTCTTTAATTTATCAAAATCTAAGCGGTCAAGGTGACAATGTGAATCTACTATCATTACTACTTTCTTACATCGTATAGGTTGGTTTATCAAGATTGAGCGCAGTACCCAACATTTTTACTATTTTATCATTTACCAGCTCAAACTCGGCATCAAAGCACACACCTACACCAGGCGGATTCGAGTTTTGTGCACCCTGTGGTGTGATCCAAACAACCTTGCCTGTTACTTCCTCTTCTTCAAGCGCATCAGGCAACATTATTCTCATTGAGATCGGCGTCCCCATATCGAAACGACTATTGGTTTTAACAAATATCCCACCGTTTTTCAAATAAGGCATGTAGCTTCGATAAAGCTCGTCGTTGTCTTCGATATCAACTAATAGTTCTTGCACTGTATTCAATCCTGTTTTAATACTCGCTGTAGCCCAAACACCAAATTAGACAGACTCAATGTTTTATTAATGCCCAAAATCCTGTGATGATCGGACATGTATTTTTCAATTTGCACAGTGCAATTGTGAAATTGAACAAACCCAATGTTTTGAGCCGTGAGTTGCTGTTTAATCACCTGCATTAGAAAACGCGCAAACACCGATAATAAGGATGCATCTTTTGTAAGCGTCGTTTCTAGTGCATTTACATCAGAAATGCTAGCAATATCATGGGAAACTTTCCACAGGTAATCCACTTCAGAAATGACTTCTAGCTGTGCCCATTTGCTTAGCAATAAGGGTTGATCTGAGAAAATATCAACCCAAGGGTACGCACTGCTGGAGATCCCCTGCTCCGCTAACCACTGCTGTGAAACGCGTTTGTCTGTTATAGACACTTGGACTTGATTGCAACGACTCAATACCGTTGCCTTTACTTTAGATACATCATTACAAGTCATCAGGATATATCGTTTTGCCGCTGGCTCTTCGAGTGTTTTTAGAAGGGCGTTAGCAGCCGATTCAGTCATTTTTTCGATTTGCTCAATAACGACTACTTTGTTCCCACCTTGCTGCGCAGAATGGAAAACAAATTCGTTAAGCGTCCTGATTTCATCGACTCCAATACTGCTTGAGTCAGCCGAAAGATAGAGTAAATCAGGGTGATTTTGCGCCTTTATTAACAAGCAGCTTTTACATACACCGCAACTCGACAGCGCCTCGACACTATTGACACATAATAACCCTTCACTTAATGCGCGAGATAACTCACTCTTGCCCACCCCTTGTAACCCATGGATCAGCTGCGCATGATGAAAACGACTTCTGGCAAAGCTTTCTTGCATTCTAAATTGCACTGGTTCTAGCCAAGGGTACATTATGCTACGCCTTTTTTACAAACATACGTCATTACTTTTGTGCCATTCGGGCATCGACTGCCTGTAAACATTGCGCGAGTACATCTTCTGCTGAATAACTTGCGTCTATTACTGTAAAAGATTCCGGAGCCGCCTTTGCCTGAATCAAGTAACCATCACGTGCTCTCTTTAAAAAGTCGAGTTTTTCAACTTCCAAGCGATCTAGACCTTCACCTCTTTGCTGGACACGCTGCAAGCCGATTTCAGGATCAAGATCTAAGATAATATTAAGGTCAGGTTTAAAGCCGTTTAATGCTAAGTCATTTATGGTTTTTATAACTGACAGGTCAATGCCTCTTGCATAATGCTGAAAACTAAAAGTAGCGGCATCAAAACGATCAGATATTACGATTTTACCCGCTTCTAGCGCTGGCTTTATTTTTTCTTCTATATGTTGTGCTCGAGCAGCGCCAAACAGCATCAGCTCTGCTAAATCTGTCATTTGAGGTGTATTCGGGTCTAAAATGACTTCTCTAATTTTCTCCCCAATTTCAGTTCCGCCAGGCTCCCGAGTCAAAACGACTTCATACCCTTTTGAAATTAGATGCGCCTCAATACCCTTAATAACTGTTGTTTTGCCAGCACCATTACTGCCATCACAAACGAACATGAACCCTTTGCTCATCTTTGTACTCAAATAATCTTTTTATAGTCTGTATAACGCTATACTACCGTTTTTTTAGCGCTTTATCAGTATGTAGAAAACCTTTTGCTTACTTCTCAACCAGGCAGACCACCATCCGTCACCAACTCAAAACCCCTAGCTCCCTTTCAAAGCGGTCAAAGCAAGTAAAAAACTCCCCACTATTGATAATCATTTATGGGTAATTCGAAAATGACAACGTAATCAAATTGATTTAAGTCTTTATTTTGCTGATTTGTCATTGAATTGTGTACAGTTAGACCTTAGTATTGTTCAAAATAATAATACGAAATATTTAGTTTTGAGCACATTAAGCCGATTTTTCTTACTTGAAGAAGAACATAAACCACGTGTAAACGTCCCAACATGGCGTCTTAGTGCCCTTCGTATTATCCTGGCTACAGGATTAGTTCTTTGCTTTGGTATTTTCCTCAACAGTTTACCCACGGCAATTGACTATAACCTAGACTATGTTATCGCACTGACTACAGGCTTTACCCTTACCCTTGGTGCACTGTTGTTTTTAAGTAGCCATACATTTTTCATTACCGCTCATTTGTTGCTCGTCTGCATCGTAGTCGCAGGCATAATGATCAAACTTTTTATTCCTAGCCTAGAACTTGCGCATTTGGGCTCCATATTTGTTTACATCACACCTATCATCGCACTAATACTCGTTGGTAAGAGAACAGCAATATTTTACGCAGCGCTCAATATTGTCCCATTTATTTTGATACTAAAAAATATCGATATCTCTATCGTTCCAAAGGGGCAGCGAATGTATGTCGATGCGATATTGCATATCCAACTGTTGTTGTTTTTCTTCTTGAACTGCTGCATCCCTCTGGCGGTTTGGCGAACCAGTCTAGCAGCCAATCGCTTAAACAAGCACATGCATGAAAACAACACATTGCTAAAATCGCAAAAGCAAATTTATCAGCGCTTTTTTCAAAAGTCGTTTAACGCCATTATTTTGGTCGATAACCAGCTAAATGTTGTAGAAGCGAATGATAAGGCAAAACGTCTTCTAAGTATTCAAACACAACCTCTACCACTGCCATTAAACAGAATAACGCCAGATAATGTAGAGTATTTAACCTATGACAACGATCTCATAGAAGCTTTGCCTAAAACGTTCGAAGTAGATGACAAATGTATCGAAATTGCGGCTCAGGAACAGCATTCAAATGATATTAAGGCATGGTACCTTCAGGATGTTTCTGATCAGCAACAATTGCAGCAAGACTTATTAACGCTAGATGTCGCACACCAGCAAGCAAAGTACTTCGATAAAGCCACCAATTTGCCAAACAAAACCTGGTTATTGGAACAACTACAGGCGCATATAGACAGAGGCGAGCCGTTCGCACTTTTAATAGCTGACAACCTCAATAAGCACGTACTGGATTATATGATAGACGGTGAACAGCACCGTACGCTTTACGCACGAATTAACCAATTGGTTGAACAAGACGCAGAGTTGTTAGATCAAATTGCGTATATTGGCGCTGGCCGCATTGCTATTTTAGTTGAAGCAAAAGGCCCTCTCAAAGACATTGCAAATCGCTGGCACAAGCAATTAGATTTTTGGATTAAACTGGGTCAACATCAATTCCATTCAAAATATGCAATTGGTATCGCCACCTACCCTGAGCATGGTTACATCGCGGAAAGACTATTAAAAAGTGCCCTTCAAGCTTGTGAACTCCGTGCACCTAATCAAATGATTACAGTATTTGACCAACTGACACGTAGGCAAACCCTTGCTAGGCATGAAATGGCATTACTGCTTGAAAAATCAATAGAGCTGGGAGAGTTGAAGCTTTATTTGCAAAGCAAACACGATATTCAGAAAAATATTATCGGCTACGAAGCACTGGCAAGATGGCACAATAGTTTGCTAGGTTGGGTACCTCCCTCACAGTTCATTCCCATCGCTGAAGAGTTCGGGCTGGTAAGCCATGTCACGCGCACAATGCTCGACAAGGTTTGTCAGTTCATAACTGCCAACCCCGAAATAAACGTACCTGTAGCCATTAATATCAGCTCAAGAGACATTGAGGATCCTCATTTTATTTCGCAAATACAGGGGATCACCAGTAAGTATGGCGTCGCACCTCAATCCATTGAACTTGAATTAACAGAATATAGTTTTGCCGACGACCACAACCATGTCATGGATAAACTCAATGAGCTTGGCTTCATGTTGAGTATTGATGATTTTGGTACAGGGTATTCCAACATTGCACGCGTCTTAGAATGTCCAATACAACGCCTAAAATTAGACAGAAGTCTGTTGACGGATATCACTGACCTTAAAAAGCAACGCTCATTATTACTGGGACTGAAGACTATTTGTGAGAACATGCAAATTGCCTTACTTGCCGAGGGTGTAGAGACTCAAGAGGATTTCGAGAGGCTATCTAAACTAGGTATTACAGAGTTTCAGGGCTATTGGTTTAGTAAGCCTTGCAGTGCAAATATGCTAGATCTCAGTCTATTAGCAACAAACAATAAAGCCCTGTCATAATTTAGTCATACAAATATTGTTAAATGTGCATGTCAAATAATACCTATTTGGCATTTGAACTCCCCCCTTGGATTTATTTACGCTCGAGTTTCGGGCGTAACTTTTTGACCAGCTCTGGCATTTTTATTTGTAATGAAACAAAAAAACCCAGTCACAAAGTAACTGGGTTATTGCTTTCTCGATTAATTAAAATATTAACCGAGTAGCTCGCCAAGTTGTTGGCTTACAGCGTCAACCGCTTGAGTGCCGTCTAGCTTGTGGTATTTAGTATTGCCAGCTTCAGCTTCTTTGTTGTAGTAGTCAACAAGTGGTCTTGTCTGGTCATGATAAATACCTAAACGCTTACGAACAGTTTCTTCAGTGTCATCTGCACGGATAATTAGGTCTTCACCAGTTTCGTCATCTTTGCCTTCAACCTTAGGTGGGTTGTATACAACATGATAAACACGGCCAGAACCAGGGTGTACGCGACGGCCACCCATGCGCTCTACAATGATCTCATCTGCAACATCAAATTCAATTACATGGTCGATGTTGATTGCATTTTCTTTCATTGCATCAGCTTGAGGAATTGTGCGTGGGAAACCATCTAGAAGGAAACCTTTCTCACAATCAGGCTTTGCAATACGCTCTTTTACTAGACCAATGATAATTTCATCAGAAACTAGCTGGCCAGCATCCATCACTTTTTTTGCTTCAAGACCTAGTGGTGTACCTTCGCTGATTGCAGCACGAAGCATATCGCCAGTCGAGATTTGAGGGATACCAAATTTTTCCATAAGAAATTGAGCTTGAGTGCCTTTACCAGCACCAGGCGCGCCTAAAAGGATAATGCGCATATTATGTTCCTCGATTCTGAGTTTACTGTATTTTAATTGTTTGGAATTTTTTCATATTGCGCGTTGATTCTCAAGTCACTTATACCAATTGATTAGAGGATTTGTCCCTGTGTGGGGATAGATCAAACATCTACCATCCGATTGCTTAAAAACCATGCAATTATCGATATATTTTGGAAGCAGCTTGCTATCTTATATTTCTCATCAAAGATTATCGTGCGCTGTACTTACCTTATTGCCATATTCTGATTGTCGTACTTAACATTGCACATAAGACAAATACAAAAAACCCCGCTAACTCGCGGGGTTTTAAATTTATTATTTTACCAAGTGTTACAGAAATGCACCTAGAGCTTTAACTTGGTCAAGCATGCGGTTTGAGAAACCCCATTCGTTGTCATACCATGCCATAACTTTAACCAGTTTGCCCTCTACCTTTGTTTGCGTTGCATCAAAGACAGAAGATGCAGGGTTGTGATTAAAGTCGATTGAAACAAGTGGTAGCGTGTTGTACTCAAGCACACCAGCCATTGCACCATCAGCAGCAGCCTTTACAATTTCATTCACTTCGTCGGCAGTAGTTTCACGTTTCGCTACAAAAGTAAGGTCAACAAGAGAAACATTTACTGTTGGAACACGTACTGCCATACCATCTAACTTACCAGCAAGCTCTGGAAGTACTAGGCCAACAGCTTTAGCTGCACCTGTTTTAGTAGGGATCATTGATTGTGTTGCGCTACGAGCACGATATAAATCTTTGTGATATACATCACACAAGTTCTGGTCATTTGTAAATGCATGAATTGTTGTCATACTGCCCTGCTCAATACCAACTACATCGTTCAATGCTTTGGCAACAGGCGCAAGACAGTTTGTTGTACATGATGCATTCGAAATAATGTTGCTGTTTTCATTCAAAACATCGCTGTTCACACCGTGAACCACTGTCGCATCCAGATCCGTACCTGGAGCTGATACGATCACCTTCTTAGCACCCGCTTCAATATGCTTAGCGGCAGCATCGCGAGAAGTGAAAATGCCTGTACACTCGAGAACGATATCAACGTTCAATGCTTTCCACGGTAAATTTGCTGGGTCACGCTCTTGCGTCAATGCGATTTCATCGTTTCCGATAACTAATGTGTTACCAGCAAGTGTCAGTTTTTCATTAAAGCGACCGTGTACAGAATCAAACTGTGTCAAGTGTGCGTTGGTCTCTGCTGGTGCTAAGTCATTAATTGCAACAATTCTAATTTGGTCGTTCTGACCTGATTCGTAAAGTGCACGTAGTACGTTGCGACCGATGCGGCCATAGCCATTAATTGCGATGTTGATCATGATTACATTCCCCTAATTATTTAACTTCACTTGCTTGTTTTGCAAGCGCTTCGATGGCTTGCCAGTCTTTATTTGCAATTAGCGATTTATCCAACATCCAAGTACCGCCAACACAAACTACATTATTTAATGCCAGATATTTAGGCGCGCTTTCTAGCGATATTCCACCGGTAGGACAAAATGTCACTTGCGGTAGAGGTCCACCAATCGACTTAAGCATTGGCGCACCACCAGCAGCTTCTGCTGGGAAAAACTTCAAGAATTTAAAACCGTGAGCTGCAAGCTCCATTGCTTCGCTTGGTGTCGCAGCGCCTGGTAAGAACGGGATATCCGTGCTTTTTGCCAGCTCTAGTAGTTCAGAGCTCACACCCGGACTCACCATAAAATCTGCCCCTGCGTTCACAGACGCCTCAAAAGATGCTTTGTCGACCACAGTACCAGTTCCAACATATGCTTCTGGTATCGCTTCTTTAATTTGCTTTACCGCTTCCGCAGCAACAGGCGTTCTCAAAGTCACTTCAAGGGCACGTAAACCACCATTGTAAAGCGCACGTGCCAAAGGAATTGCATCTTCTAATTCTTCTATAACAATTACCGGAACCACGGGTGCTGCCGATAAGATTTCTTGTATTTTCATATTTACCTCATCCCCAATGTTGTTATTCGTCGATACCAAAGGCGCTCGCGCCCATATCTGCACTGCTTACCATGTTTCTAAAACCTGTGAATAGCTCACGGCCTGTACCAAAAGTCAGCTCTGGTTGTGTAAGTTCTAATTCACGCTTTTCTATTTCTTCATCAGAGACATGTAAAACAAGGTCGCCATTTGGTGCATCAAGTGTGATCATGTCACCTTCGCGAATTTTCGCGATAATGCCACCTTCTACAGCTTCCGGCGCAAGGTGGATAGCCGCTGGTACTTTACCTGAAGCACCCGACATACGGCCGTCCGTTACAATTGCCACTTTGTAGCCTTGATCTTGCAGTGTGGCCATAACAGGCGTTAACTTGTGCAATTCAGGCATGCCCTTGGCTTTTGGACCTTGCTCTTTAATTACAGCAATGAAATCTTGATTCAGCTCACCCTTAGCAAAAGCGTCTTGAAGTGCCGCCTGTGAACTAAAAACCTTTGCAGGAGCAGAAACAAATTGATGTTTCTCATCTACAGCAGATACTTTGATCACAGCTTTACCCAAATTACCTGTCAGTAGCTGCAAACCACCCTGCTTATTAAATGGATTAGAGACTGGTCTTAATACCTCTTCATCAAGGGAGTTTTCTGGACAAGGAACCCATTTTACTTTTGTCGGGCCTTCGCTGTTGGTCATTATCACGTTAGTATCGATGTCCAAAACAGGCTCTTTGGTATAATCGTCTAAGCCTTCACCAACAATGGTTTTTACATCATTGTGTAAGTAACCTGCGTCACGCAGCTCACGCATTAAGAAGCCCATACCGCCAGCAGCTTGGAAGTGGTTAACATCTGCGGAGCCATTTGGATAAATACGTGTAAGCAGTGGCACAACTTCAGATAAATCAGCCATGTCTTTCCAAGTAATTTGTACACCCGCAGCTTTTGCCATTGCGACCAAGTGAATAGCGTGGTTCGTAGAGCCACCTGTTGCCAATAATCCAACTAAACCGTTGATCACTGTTCTTTCGTCAACGATTTCACCTATTGGGTTAGCTGATTTTGTTTTAATTAGCTGCTCAAGCATCATTTTGACAGCACTTGCCGTTAGGCCATCACGTAACTCTGTATAAGGGTTTATGAATGAACTGCCTGGTAAGTGAAGACCCATAATCTCCATCAGCATTTGATTTGAGTTGGCTGTGCCGTAGAAAGTACAAGTACCAGCACTGTGGTATGACGCGCTTTCAGCTTCCAACAACTCTTCACGGCTCACCAACCCTTGTGCAAAGCTCTGACGAACACGTGCTTTTTCTTTATTTGGAATACCAGATTCCATTGGGCCAGCTGGTAAGAAATAGATAGGCAAATGACCGAAAGATAAAGAACCAATCAGCAACCCTGGGACAATTTTGTCACATACACCTAAACAGAAAACACCGTCAAATACGTCATGAGATAGTGCCACTGCGGTCGACATTGCGATTACATCACGTGAGAATAAAGACAGCTCCATACCATCACGGCCCTGTGTAACCCCGTCACACATTGCCGGTACGCCGCCCGCCACCTGAGCAGTTGCGTCGTATTGCGTTGCTATCTTTTTAATTAAATCTGGATATTCAATATAAGGAACATGAGCAGAAAGCATATCATTGTATGAGTTAATGATGGCTAAGTTTGGCTGGTCGTCGGCCTTCAATCGCGCCTTGTCACTGCTTGAACAAGCAGCCATTACGTGTGCTAAGTTACCGCAACCTAAGCCGGCCCTAACGCGTGTTTGTTTTTTTGCTTCTTGTATACGCTTAAGGTAGGCACTACGAGTTGTCTGGCTGCGTTTAACGACTCTTTCAGTAACTTCTTGAATTCGAGGATGCAACATAATCCGCCTCTCTGCATGTTTAGAGGAAAAAGGCTCAGTACAATTAACTGTGTACTGAGCAGCTTTGATTTACCCGTTCAAAGGTACGCTATCAGGTTGTCTCTCACCTCAACCTGACACCGGTGTCACTGTATTAACTCACATTCATGACACCGGTGTCAACCTATTGAACATTAAATTTAGATTAAATTCGGTCCATATCTAAATTATGGACAAAAAAAGCCCAATCGCTAGGGATTGGGCTTTTGACAAGTAGATGTAATTAAACTTTGCTATTTTGCAGCAGTGGACTCTCTGGTGATGAGTTTTGCTTCCAAAACTTTTTGATAAACTTCTGTCGATGGATCAGATATTTGCAGTATCAACTGCTCTACAGCCTGACGAGTCATTTCCTCTACTGGCTGCGCAATGGTAGTCAGACCAGGCCAAATATGGCGAGCAATAGGCGCATTGTCAAAACCAGCAATTGAAATATCTTCCGGTACTCTGATACGTCTTTGTGTGGCGAGCTTCAACACGGCTGCGGCCATGTAATCATTTGAAGCAAACACCGCCGTTGGCATTGGTTCTAAATCCAAGATTTCTTTTGCACTGTCAGCACCGGAGTGATAACTAAAGTTACCTTCTGCAACAAGCTTTTCTTTATATTCAATACCGTGTTTGAGCAAAGCATTTTGGTAACCACTGAAACGTTTTTCTGTTGCGCTGTGATCAGGGTGGCCTTTAATAAAGGCGATTTCTTTATGACCAAGTGATATCAAATGCTCGGTAAGTTCATAAGCACCCTGCTCGTCGTTACTTCGCACAGAAATAGAAGTATCATCCTGCAAAGCAGAGGCTACTCGAGCGAAAGGAACATTTTGGGCCTTTAAAAAATCGATTAAAACTTGCGAGTCCGAAAACGGTGGCGTCAGCACTAACCCGTCTAACCTTGACGTTGTCAGCAGCTGATCAACGTTTTCAATTAACTCATCGCCGCGAAGCTCACAGGGGTGTATCAGCAGATTATAATTAAACTTATGACATGCCTCTAACGCACCACTTTGCACACGAGTGATGTAACTCTTACTGGGATTGTCATACAAACAACCAATGATAAAGCTTTTGTTGCGCGCGAGCCCCCGCGCAATAGGATTCGGCTTGTAATCAAGCTCTTTAAAAACTTTGAGTACCTTCTCACGTGTGGCTGGACTTACATTGGGCTCATTATTAAGCACTCTGGAGACCGTTTTTTTCGATACTCCCGCGTACTCTGCCACGCTGTTAATGGTTACTTTTTTCATATTTATTCCAATCTACGAAAATTGGCTGCGGCTATGTAAACACGCTGCTGCACCAATTAAAGGAATATTATCCTGCACAACTAAAGTTACTGGAATTTGCCCTGCGTATTGAGACATTATCCCCTTTTCTGTAAACCTTTCAACAAATCGACTAGAAATCAGCCGTTCAGTCATGCGGGGTAAGATTCCACCGCCAATAAACACGCCACCCAACGCCCCGAAGGTTAACGCAAGATCACCTGCAACACTGCCAATCCAATCACAAAATTGATTAAGTGTTGCGTCACATACTTCACACTCACCCGCTCTCGCGCTGATCTGTGCTGCATTTAAGTCTTCTGATGGTAGTCCTTTAACTTGTGCCATCGCTTTATACAGTCTTGCCAATCCAGGTCCCGAGAACACGGTTTCAACCGATACATGACCGATACTCTCTTTAAGCACATGTAATAACTGTTTATCTAATTCGGTGACAGCCGCCAAACTGATATGGCCCGCCTCACAACTTAACACCGCACTGCTATGTATATCACTTACATGACATGCTGAACCAAACCCTGTGCCCGGCCCCATCACTGCAATATTTGCCCCAGGCGCCGCTTGACCTGCTTTTATTTGAATATTGTCTTCTTTTTTCAAGTACGGCGCAGCATATGCAAATGCTGCAAAATCATTGATCACAGCGAGTTGTTCAAAACCAAATTGTTTTTGCACATCTTGAGAATTGAAGTTCCAGCCTAGGTTTGTCAGAAAAACCTGTTGACCTTTTATAGGTCCGGCGACGGCAAAGCAAGCTCGGGAAGGTTTAGAAATCGTGAGTTTATCAAGGAAAGCTGAAAGAGCAGATTCAAAGGACTGAAACTCTGCACTAGGAAAAGTGAACTGATGGTCAATTGTAAACTGTTTAGAGTCTAAATCGTATTTTGTCACGACGGCAAATCGAGCATTAGTACCCCCGATATCGGCAACGATAATCGGCTCGAACGCAAGGTCATGACCATTAAAACTATTCTGTGTTGTCTGGCTCATGATGTTTTTCTCTGTTGTTGCGGTGTTCCAAACACCTTTGGGGCTTACACCCACTTGTTATCCCAAATATATAATCAGCCGAAACTTTGCACGCAGGCTGAAAAAAGAGCTGCCCCAAATGAGGGCAGCTAAATACGTTTTGACAACAAAATGATAAAACACCGACATTATGACACCGGTGTCAAACTTCATCAATAGAAATTTACAGCTTTTGTGAAATTGGTTGCAAAAAAAAAATAATCAAAGACAATACTCACGACTCCATTAAAATAGTTTTGACCATGAAAACGAAAGGAAAAGCAACTTCATTTGACATTGCACATTTCGCAGGTGTTTCGCAATCAACCGTGTCGAGAGCGCTACGAAATAGTCCACTTGTCAATGAAGAAACTCGCAGAAAAGTGTGGGAAATTGCTAAAAAGCTCAATTACAAAGTAGATAAAAATGCCAGTAATTTACGTACCCAGCAAAGTGCGACATTGGCCATTTTATTGTTTGAAGATCCTACCGGCGATGAGTCTCAGATCAATCCTTTCTTTTTAAACATGCTGGGCAGTATTACCCGTGCCTGTGCAAAAGAAGGATACGACTTACTCGTTTCCTTTCAATCGATCAGTCAAGATTGGCGTGCTGAATATGAAGACAGCCACCGCGCTGATGGGATCATATTACTCGGCTATGGCGACTATATGGACTACCAATCAAGACTACAAAACTTGTTGGCTCAAGATACCAAGTTTGTTTGCTGGGGTGCGAAAGTCGAGGGGCGACCTGATTTAACTGTAAGTTGTGACAATTATGGCGGTGGTGAATTGGCCGCTCAACACTTCATCTCTTCTGGTAAAAAGCAATGTGTTTTTATTGGGGACGCCTCAGAGCACAGCCCAGAGTTTTTAATGCGGTTTAAAGGTTTCAAGGATACCCTAGAGCAAAAGTCAATCTCATTGAGCGAAAGAAATATTGCCAATGCTATTTCCACCGAAGAATCCGGATATCACGCGACGCACTCACTTTTAGCAAATAACGTTAAATTCGATTCCTTATTTGCCGCCAGCGACTTGATTGCAATTGGCGCAATAAAAGCGTTAAAGGAAGCTGGATTGAAGATCCCAGAAGATGTCAGTGTGATTGGCTTTGATAACATCGCTGCTGCAAATTACATTACCCCTTCATTGAGTACAGTACAGCAAAACACAACCTTGGCAGGTCAGATGCTCGTTTCGAACTTGCTAGCGCTGATTAAGGGTGAGCAAATAACTGAAACTTTATTACCACCTAAACTGATTATTCGCCAATCAACATCGTAATCAAAAATCTGGCCGAGCTAATAACCTCGGCTTACTTTATTGCTTGCAGGCGTGAAACAATGACTCCCAGCGCACTCTGTTTTTAATTACCCAGTGCTGCGCAACCTGCTTGGGAGTCGACTTTTCAACATCCACCTTAGCAGACAAAGATTCTATTTCATCGTTAGTTAAATCAAATTGCCGTAACCCATTAGCTAAACATGGAAATAACTCAACGAACCGATTACTGGACACTTTTTTCAACCACCCTGACTTTGGATTACCACAATCATAAGGCAGCTCAGCATTGATCCCCCATTTAGCATCCTCTTCGCAGTCTTTGGAGTGAGCTGGAAACTCAACAAACTCTCCTGGATAAACACTCCCCACCCAATTTGGCGTCCAATTAAATATCAAAATTGCTTGCTGCTGAGCAATCGCACTTGCTAACTCCTGCCATAAAGATTGACCATCTTCGACTTGTTTAACGATAAAGTTTAAACCTAGCGCTTTAATTCTTGCTCGATCTGGTTTCTCCCAAGGTCCTGCGACATAAACCCCTTTCCCCCTTGAATCGGGTCTTACGAAAATATCATGGCACTTTCTCAGAGCACGCCAGTCAGGTAACCCTGGGCATGCGTCTTTAACGTATAAGGGATACCACCAGTCTTCACGCGTCGCCACCGAGTACGTACCTAAGTCAACTAGCCCTCCCTTATTTAGCAATTGGGTGTACTTCTCTTCCATTGTGCCCTGCCATACTTCTAATTGCAGATCGGCCTTGTTAGATTTGAGCAAATACCACTGAGCATCCACTTCAACATTGATAAACTCTACTTCATAGCCAAGTCTTATGAAAACTTGCTCGGCAATGTTGGCCAATATTTGCTGACTGGTCCAGTCATTTACCAATATCCTAACTGGTGTAGCAAAAATAGAACTATGAAAAATCAATAAAAAGAAACAAAGTTTACGCATATTTATTGCCATACTTGAATAAGCAAGTACATGTATTCCTGTTGTGCAATTCGGTTGTTACTATGACCTCATCGCAACAGGTCACTTGGCCTGAACAAGGCTACTTTGATAAAGTGTAAATATACGCTTTACAATACTCTGCGTTTTCCATTTTCACTTCACACACTTGCCTTGAATACTCTTCTCCTTCGAAGGCATCTAGCATAGACCAGTGGTCACCTAGTTGTTGTGACAAAAATACATAGCCTTCTACCCATTGAGCTTGCGAATTAAGTTCGATACCAGGGTATCCCATGTCGGCGCCCCAACCTTGCTGACAAAGCTGCCCACGCACCCACCCTTTTTTAAACTCGCCGCGCAGAGGTTTTAAGATATGCGCATTGACGCAGTTGGGTGCCAAAGAACCATAGACAAATAAACAATTTATTTCTTCACTCATAGTAGCTCCAAGACTCCACCTCACTATAACTATAGATTAATACGCTTTTTTAGCCGCCAATAAAACCTGCACGCCTTGTTTTTCATGCAAAAACCAGAACGTTTGCTAAGCTTTTAAATACGTTCTAAGTTAAAACATGCGCCTACTATCTCTGAGCTACAACCCATAACACTAAACAAGGACAATACTCTAAGTGCAAGTTCATGACTTAACTTTGATGCTTTCACTTTTTATTGCATCAATCACCGGGGCCATTGTCCTAAGCGCAGTCACCAAAATGAGTCAAACGATTGAAGGGGCTCGGTTTTGGGCTATCGCACTCGGTATTTTATCCATTGCTTACCTATCTCAGTTAACGTTACAAAGTGCACCGAGGCAACTCACAGTTGCAATCTTTAATACCTGCCTAGTTTTTGGTCATGCACTGTGGCTAATTGGTGCTTGGCACTTTGTTCACACCCCTCCGTCCACAAAGAAAATATTCATCCTAATAGCACCAGTGCTAGTGATGTCTTTGTTTTTTACTTTCGTACTGCCTGATCGTCCTATGCGTCTACTGTTAATCGGCATTTGGTTATTACTGGTAAGAGCGCATTACGGGTGGGTCCTTTGGCAACATGCGAAGCACGACAAGAATGAGTACATCGCCGTAAAGATCACCATCGTTGTCGTATTACTTGAACTAATACTTACCTTTTTTTACACACTGTATGGCGCGTTTGGCGCTCTTCCTAGTATTGGAGAACAATTCAGTTGGGTGGGAGGGTATACTTGGTTAGTCGCACTCATTGGCATTGTAGCGGGCATTCCATTGCTTATGTTACTCAGTGCAGGGCGATTTGTTCGCAAACTGGAATATGCCGCACATCACGACGAGTTAACCGATTTACTGAACAGGCGTGGCCTCTCTCGGTATTTGGATAACATTATGCCGCTATCACAAAGAAAGTGTCATTCACTCAGTGTGATCATGATAGATGTCGACCATTTCAAGAAAATTAACGATCACTTCGGTCACCAAACTGGTGACATAATACTTACGCATATTGGTAACAAGCTAAAATCGACTATGCGTGCTTCCGATCTGGTTGTTCGTTGGGGGGGAGAGGAATTCTGCATCGTCTTGTTTGATACGACCCCTGCACACACTTTACAGTTAAGTGAAAAAATAAGAGGCAACTTTGAAAAGAGCATCGAACAGATTAAACCAGAAATTGGCGAAGTGACTTTGAGCGCGGGTATCGCCTATACTGACTCCGTGTCGCAACAAGCCTTTGAAGCAACGCAAATTCATGCTGATAAAGCACTATATCAAGCTAAAAATAATGGCCGTAATAGAAGTGAGGTTTATCATATTGAAGATTCATAAACACTGAGAAAATTTATTACAAACTCCTCATAGTAAGTACAGTGTCGCTAATTTAGTTATCTTTTATCATTCGAGGACCAAATGAAGTACTGTGTAAGTTGTAACTGTGGAAATGTAGAGGTGTCAGTGAACTTTCCTCATCCTATTGAAAAATACCAAGCCCGTGAGTGCAATTGTGACTTTTGCCGTGCCAATGGCCTCGCCTATTTATCAGATCCGAACGGTACACTGTCACTGACCGCTAAAGACCCAATGAAACAGCTCAAACAAGGGTCGCTGCAAGCGACTTTTTGGCAATGTGCCCGTTGCATGGATATTGTCGCCGTCACCCACTCTAATCACAAAGAAACAAAAGGCGCAGTATGCAAAAAGTTATTCGAAGCCAAGTACCTAGTTCAGCCTTCTGTTTGTGTTAGCCCAAAAGACCTGACACCGACAGAAAAGCTCAATCGTTGGAATGCTGCGTGGTCAACTGTCATCGACACCTAGTTGTTCTGCTATTTTGTGGTTTCGCAATAAGGTTGGAGCAAGTCATGTCTAACTTACTCACTTGAATTTGAGATATTAATGCTGTCAGACAAACGTTGTTGTCTCTTTGAAAAATAGTGGGCTTTCTCTATTTCACCCCGTTGCCGATAAAATCTAGCGGCTAGACCGTAACAATCCCGAACTCGATTGGTTAACTCTAACTCTGAAAAGTGCACAATAGCTTGTTCAATTGCCTGTTTTGTTTCAGGTGCTTGATGGTCTACACGCCATAGAGCATTGTGGTAAACAACAAAAGACAACACTTCGATGTTATTTAAATCTCCCTTACTTTTTAGCAATTCCAATTGAGTAAGATCTTGGTTCATTTGCTCCCAAGGCAACAAACTGTTCTTTGTATACATCCAACTTAACCAACGATAGTAAATCTGTTTTTCAATATTTCCTTCGTAAGCGGCACTTAGTTCATCTGCATAGGCAGAAGCCCTTTGAGTTTCCCCTTGTTCAAACGCTTGCTTGGCTTCCAGTGCCTTGATAGACAAAGACAGCTCTGCGCCTTCAAAAACTTGCAATTGACGAGCATGCTCTATGAATTGTGATGCATTATCAGGTTTATCTAAAAGGATATACAGCATCGCTTTTTTGAGTTGCAAAATGCCCATTAATTCTAGGTCATTTCTTAAGTGCGCATACTTATAAGCCGTGTTGTAATTGCTTAGGGCGATGTCTAACTTTTGTTCTTGGCGCTTTCGATCCCCTCTCGCCGTCCAAGTATTGGCCAAATCTAGATATCTGGTGACACGATATTGCTTCTCTGGTGCACTAGAGCACCCTGTATTAAGGAAAATTAACAACATGACCAAGACTGCTGCTGCATACTTAATCATGCATTTCTACTCCCGAGGAACTAGGCTTTTGTTCTATACCATCTTTTAAAATTGGATGATTATTTAGCGCCTGTAGCGTTTTGTCCATTTTGTCCAGCACTTGCTGCATGCTGTGGATAGCAATCGCAAATTGCTCTCTTTCACTGTGTACTTCTTTAAGCATAAGCTGCATCACAGTCAGGCTTTCATTTAGATTGCTAAGTACAATAGGAAGTTGTCTATTTGTTACCTCACCTATTATATCTGCAGGTTGAGCATAATTATCGAGTGTTGTTTCTGCTTGTCCCATAAGTCTTTCGGTCGTCAACAAGGTGGTATTCAGCTGCTCTAAGACTTGAGGCATTTTTTCCAATAGCTGCTGACTCTGGGCCAATGTGCGTTCAGCATCAGGCAATAAATCACTGCTTTTAACTTCCTCACTAACTACCATTAAGTTATCACTGATCTTGGCAACTCGATCCAACACCCTAAATATGGCACCCGCTTCAGGGTTATCCTCTTTTTGGAAGTTCTGCAGTAATTGGTTAATACTGGCTAAAATAGACTCGATATCATCGCCTTTTTGGGCTATAAAACCCTGCTCTATATAGCTTTTTCCAAGAGCGCTACTAATATGTGGAATAAAACTATTCGGTGCAAGTTGAGCATACTGATTGGCTCGATTTAGCTCTGGTAAAATTAGCTCAAAAGTAGTCACATCATCAAAAATGGGATGCTGCTCCCCTGCCAAGACCGCATATTGCACAACTTTATTTTGGTACTCACGAAACACCCAAAGCTCGACTTCAATCAAGTTGGTGTCATGATTCAATTTGAACCCGTCTATTCTGCCTATTTTTAACCCTTTAAAATATATGGCTGGTAACGCACTTAGCCCACTTGCATCTTGTAAGATGGTTTTATAGTACGTTTTGTCAGCAAAAGTGTGATTATTTACGAGGATCATAGAAGTCAAAACAACGAGCATTACAATGCCGGCCACGCCAAAAGCGAGTACTATATTATTTGTTTTTTTGGGGCTATGCTGCATAGGCTAAAGCTCCGAATAACAAAGCATCTCATTGAGCTCTAACCGCTCATCCGCTAGTTGGCTGATAACCTCTTTCCGATTAGAGCATAAAATAAGCGTTGTCCCCTGTTCTTTTAAGCGTACCAATAGGTTTAAGACATACTGTCCCCACTGCTCATCAATTTCTGTCATTGGGGCATCCCAAATAACCGCTTTAGGTTTTAACAGTAGTGCCCGGGCTAACCCCGCAAGAGAAGCTTGCCCTGATGACAGCATCTCAGTTCTTTGTGCAAGATAATGTTGCAGTGAAAACTCCTTGGCTAAGGCGTTTATACGATGTAATTTTTCACCTTTATCCAACTCTTTAAAATGCCTGTTGAGCGGCAGCATAAGGTTTTCTTCTAAAGTTAAATTCGATATTAAGCCTGATAACTGAAATACAACACCCAAGTTCCGTCTAAACTCAGCATAGTCCTTTGAGTGCATTTGATTTACGGCACGACCATTGATAACGACTTGACCACTGTCAGGTCTAATAATGTCACTCGCAATACTGAAAAATAGTGTTTTTCCACAGCCTGAACGCCCGGAAACCACTAAACACTCACCCGACCCTACCTGAGCATTTAAGTCACTAAAAATAGCTCTATTTTTAACGCTGTGAGAAATATTCCTGAACTCAATATGCATAGCTAACGCCCTATCAAAATCACGTATAACAGTGTCAATGCGACATGAATCAAACAGACAGAAATCAGCCCTCGCCCCACAGCTTTAATATTTCGTTGTGGCACCTCAGTGATTGCTCTGTTTACCGTTAATCCGTGATAACTAGATATTAAGCTGATGAACAAACCAGATAGTGCTACTTTGACTAACATCACCACAATATCGAGCCAATGTAGTTCCCCAATGAGTTTTGCAAAAAAAGTGCTTACAGGAATTGATTGAAAGGCGTTACTCACCAAGTATCCACCAAAAATGCCACAGGCTACGAAATAACTCATTAGCAACACTAAAGAGATAATCATCCCGAGTACTCGCGGTGCAACTAAATAAGAGATAGGTGAGACCCCCATAGAAACCAAAGCATCTATTTCTTTACTGACAACCATGTTGCCTAGCTCAGTCGTTATTGCCGTTCCAGAGCGCGCCAATACAATAAAACACACAATAAAGGGTCCAAGATCCCGAACAATCGTTGAGATCAAAATGTCATAAATCCAATTACCTTGTCCGATTGCTGCCAGTAATGGGTAACCTTGAACAATGATCAAAGCCCCTATGAGCATAGCGATAAGTACCACCAATCCGAGCGCTTCAACACCGGTGAATCGCACCTGACGTACTAGTACATCAAAGCTAATGGAACGATTGCGATGAAAAAAAATAAAATCAGAGATAACGTATGCAGAAAAAGGCAAAAATCCATATGCAATCATAACTGTACCTCGTTATCAAAGTTCAGTAGATCAAGCATGAATAGTCGTCTTAACAATGAGTCATAACATTAAGGTTAGCAGAACAATCCAAATATTGGCCCCGTATTCAGAAAAAATCCCTCGCACCTGCTCACCGTTATAAGCCGTCGCTTGATAATAAGATTCTTACCCTTATATTCAATAATAACCCTAAGTAAACCGTGATCTACATGTAATCAAAAGGTGATGTGTGAACTATCTAGCTCATTTGTATCTAGCGAAGAAAAATGCAGACTCCTACTATGGCAATTTGTTAGGCGACTTTCAGCGTGGTATCGACACTCGCTCACTACCAGCAACGGTTCAAAACGGTCTAGCCAACCACATCTTAGTTGATAAGTTCACCGATCAACACACATTGGTTAAGCAATCACAAACTCTGTTTAGTGCCAAACGTAGGCGGTTTTCAGGCATTGCCCTAGACGTATTCTACGACCATTTATTGATCAAAAACTGGAATGAGTTTAGCGCACTACCCTTTGAGACATTTAAAACTCAAAGCTACAGTTTACTTGAACAACGTTTGCCAACCATGCACCAATCTATGCAACAGGTAGTCGATAAGTTAATTACTGGCGATTGGTTTTCCAGCTATCAAACCCTAGATGGAACCATTCGAGCCATAGATAATATTGCCAATAGAGTTAGATTTAAACATGAGTTTAAAGGGATCGGCGAAGAGCTAACACAACACTACGACGAGTTAGAACAGCTATTCCTTTTGTACTTTCCCGAGCTAATAAATCATGTTGCGAACCACGGCCTGGAAAACCAAAATTAATGCGCATTTACAAGTGTTTTGGTTTACAAACTAGATTAGGTTTGAAAGTATGAAGCAATCCTCTTGCTAAACAACTAAAAGAAAAACCATGAATTTGAATCAAGTTACTTTACCTGTAAAAGATATGCCTGAAGCCGTAGCCTTTTATCAATTACTCGGTTTTACACTTATTGTAGACACGCCTCACTACGCACGTTTCGAATGTCCAGAAGGTGGCAGTACCTTTTCACTGTCTTTAGAAAGTGAGTCTTTCACCAATGGTGCGGTGATCTATTTTGAACATCAAGAACTAGACAACTGGGTCGACGGATTAATTTCAAAAGGCATTGAGTTTGAACAACTGCCTACCATGGAAAGATACCTCTGGAAAGAAGCGATATTAAAGGACCCGTCCAATAATAAAATTAAACTCTATTGGGCTGGTGAAAACCGCCTAAATCCGCCATGGCGTGTAAATTAAAATCAATCACACATCAAGGCTTTGAATAACCAGGAATGTTGGCGACGTCTATGTCATCAATTTGCTCTGGTTTTAAATATTGGTGTGCATAATCAAGGTAAACACCAGAGCTCACAAAAACATCAAATAAATCCGGGTCAATATGATCCCCAAGTTTCATTTTGCCCATAATAAATAGACATTCACTCAATGGTTTTGCGTCTTTATAGGGGCGGTCCGCAGCAGTTAAGGCTTCAAATATATCCGCGATTGCCATGATCCGTGCGGGCACCGACATTTGATCTCTAGTCAATCCTTTGGGGTACCCGGTGCCATCCATTTTTTCATGGTGACCACCTGCAAACTCGGGCACCCTGCGTAAGTGTTTCGGAAATGGTAATGCCTCTAACATCTCTAATGTAATATCCATATGCTTATTGATCACAAGTCGCTCTTCTTTAGTCAGGGTGCCTCTTGCAATACTCAGGTTGTAAATCTCTTCTTCCGATAATAAAGGTTGCCCGACACCACCGATAGAAACATCATAGTCACTCGCTAAATCTTGAACCCGTTGCTGGTCCGACTCCCTCATAAACTCCCCACCAATATTGGCTCGAGACAAGAACGCACTCTCTTCATCGAGTTTATCCAATGCCAATTGCATCTCTGCTTTGAGACTTTCAGCTTTTTGTTGTTGATCCAATACCTCTGCTTCAACAATTTGCCTACTAAACTTTAATTCGATATCCCTTTTGGCAATTTCTATTTTCGCGACAACCAGCTCTATTCGATCGTAAACTGAATGCAATTTGGTGGCTTTATCCATAACATATTCTGGAATGGCGATTTTACCGCAATCATGTAACCAACCCGCCAAAGAGAGCTCATGTCTATCTGCCGCAGTCATTTTAAATTCAGCCATTGGGCCCGAAGACGCATTATGCACCGCATCAGCAATCATCATGGTTAACTCAGGCACCCTTCGACAGTGCCCCCCTGTATAAGGTGACTTTTCATCAATGGCTTTTGCAATTAGCCGTGTAAAAGCTTGGAATAAAGTTTCCATATCATCAATAAGCTGTCTGTTAGTCAGTGCAACAGCTGCCAGTGAACTGATCGAACATATCAACTCAACCAAATCGGCGGAAAATCTAACGACTTTATCTTTGCTTCGAGGGTTAATGAGTTGTAGAACACCATTGAGATCTCTTTCGTGATTTGCCATTGGCACAGTTAGGACTGACTGAGTGTGATAGCCGGTTTTTTTATCCATGGCTCTTGCAGCTGATAAATCATAGTCGGTGCAGTCATATACATCATCAATCCGAATCACGTCTTTTTTGGCTGCCGCAAGGGCAACAAGTGCACTTTCATTGGGGGAGCCGTCTTCTAAATAAATAGGTATGGCTGGAAATGGGATATCTTTACCGGATGTGCCGCCCATATGAAGGCCTAGCGGCTCATTAATTAGCGTTGCAAACTTGAGCTGAGCATCCTCAGACACCGAGTATATCGTCCCGCCTTCTGCATTACTCAAAGCAATAGCAGACTCTAAAATATGCTCAAGAAGCCGATCTGTATCATGTTCTGATGACAGCTCAATTGCCAACTTAAGCAAGTGCTTAAGTGCCACTTGGCTTTCTATGATCTCTTCTTCAGCTACTGTGCTACGAATTGACAAATCCATGGCCCATTACACCTTTACTATTTCGACTTATGCGTATAGCTGCCATCCCAATTTTCACCGGGAGGGTTTAATTGCATATCTCGCACTCTTTCGCAAAGAAGTTGATAAATTTTTCTTTGCGGCTGTAACTCTATTAGTTTAGTAAAAGCTGACAAAGCTTCCTGCCAAGATTGCGATAAATACAACTGCCATGCTAATTCATGTGCTTTAAGCTCTTCCAATTGCTCGTCAGTGATTTCTGATTTTAGTGCTATCGGCTCAAAAATTGTCACCGCCAAGTTTTTTCCTTTTACTTTTACCTTATCAATCGGCCTAAAAATGATATTGGGGCACAGTTCGTGAGTCATTTCACTGATCAAAACACCCACACCATAAAATTTGGTCAGCCCTTCCAAGCGTGAACCCAAATTGACCGCATCTCCCAAAACCGTGTACGCCCTTCGATATTCAGAACCCATATCGCCAACATTCATATCGCCAGTATTTAATCCGATCCCAATAGCGAATGGAGGAAAGCCTTGCTCAAGCATTTGTGCTTGTAGATCGTCTACCTGTCGCTGCATGTGCATGGCACATTTCACAGCAAGTTCGGGGTGGTCATCGACCAATAGCGGAGCATTCCAAAAAGCCATCACCATATCACCGACATACTTATCAATGGTTCCTTGGTACTCGAAAATAATTTTTGTGATAGGTGAAAAGTATTGATTCAAATACGCTTTTAATCGTCCCGCATCAAGTGACTCGGAGATGCTGGTAAACTCCCTAATGTCGGCAAACAACACCGTCATTACACGCTTTTCGCCTTCCATTGATGCTTGATCGGGCTGTTCTAGCATCGAAGCGATATGTGCAGGCGGTACATACTGATCGAAAATAGATTTAATTTGTACGCGCTCTTTATGCTCTCGCACAAACCCTAAACTACCAAGGACAGTCGTTTGTGATACTGTTAGCCCAAGCACCGCAATTTGCGGAAAGTCTAAACGCCACACGACCCATGCGTAAAAACTAAAAAAAATGAAGCAAGCGGTGATAACAGTCGCCAAAATTGTCATTCCCAATACCCCCAATAGCGGGAGCACTAAAGACATGACGACACCTAAAAAAACCAATAACACCACCACCGCACCATCTATCCAATCCGGTCTTGAAGGCAATAACTCCGGAAAAACAAGCCCTTCCAATACATTTGCATGTACTTCTACACCAGGGTATTGCACCCCGACAGGAGTTGTCCTTAAATCTGCATGCCCTACCGCTGATGTACCCACAAAAACGATTGCTTGATCAAACAACTCTTTGTCTACCTTTCCATTAATCACATCTATTGCGGATATATAGGGAAAACTAAAAGCAGGACCTCTAAATGGGATTGCAACACGCCCATAGTCATCGGTAGGAATAAGCGTTGTACCTAGCTTAATCCCCTGCACACTGTGACCATCACCAAAAGGTTTGGCGATGATTTCAACACTGTCAGCTAAGGTATATAGTCGCGCAGCTTCTAACGCTAGGGCTGGGTAAGCATGCTCTTTATGCTTAATCATCAGCATCGAATATCGTACAAAACCGTCACCGTCTGGTGCACTGTTGATAAACCCTGTACCCGGGCTATTTTGTTGTAACACTTTGACATTCGCGACGTGACCCGCAAAATCAGGGATAGGTAATTCCGTTGGCGCTATTTCACCTGCAAATATAGGTTCAGGTAACTTGCCGACCAAGATATCTTGCTGATGCTCAAATAACATGCCTAATACTGTATCTGTTGCGTCTAGAGTTTTAGAAAATGCGATATCTGCATCAATATCTGGTGCGACTGAACGCAAAATATCGACTGTGTCTAACTCATCGCTGCCCAAATGCTTCGCGACCTGAATCGCGGGGTTTAGTTCAGGTTCTGAAAACAGCACATCATAAGCAACAACAGATACGCCAGCGGCTACTAACTGATCCTGCAACTTTCCCATAACGTGTCTACTCCAAGGAAAGCGCCCAACCTCTATCAAACTTTTTTCATCGATATCCACGATAATAATGGGTAAAAACGACCTCTGCTGCCATGGCAGTGTTTCTTTTAGCCTGACGTCGTAGGCCAACCCTTCGAACCGCTTCATCACTTGGCCATAAGGCGCAGCCGGTGACAAAGCAAATAAGTGCAGTAGAATAAAAGAAAAGGTAATAACGCAACCGGTAGCCCACTGAAGCCGATAAAGCTTAAAGCGTTTAGCTAGGCTCATTTAATTACAAGCCCTTCTCTGGCAATAATTGTTTTAAACTCATAACCTTGCTGCTTTATATCTAAGGCAATTTGATCAAGGTCCCTATCAGTTCTGGCTGGGTCATGGCTGATTATCACTAAGTTTTTTACTTGCCCTTGAACTGCAAGTGATAACGCATCTTTGATTTGAGAATGTCCCCACCCCATTTTTAGAGGGTAATCACTGGGAATGAACTGCCCGTCGTGAATTAAATAATCGACATCTTTTACAAACTCAATCCATTGTTCAAAACTGGTCACCGGATCATTGGGCGGATACAGTTCATTATCAATGGCATAAACTATTTTTATTCCGTCGACGGTAAGGCGATAGGCACTGCCACCTCCGGGGTGGTTCATCGCTTTTCGTTCAATTAATATATCTTTGTACCACCAAGTATCATTGACTTGCTTATTCACTTGCACTTTTGCGGGTAGGTCATCAGCTTGAACAGGAAAATAGCTCCCTCCCATTTGCTGTAAAATTGCATCAGGCGCATTAGCTTCAGTTACTCCAGGCACAATGGTGATATCGCGATTGGGCATATAAGCTGGCACAAAAAATGGGAAACCCTGAATATGGTCCCAGTGATTGTGACTAAGCAAGATGTAAATTTCTCTCGGATCTTTAATTAACTCATCGCCTAGGAGCCGGATCCCAGTACCTGAGTCCAATATAATATGTGTGTCAGCTAGACTTTGCACTGACACACAAACCGTATTTCCACCATATTTAACAGTATCCGGCCCCGGTGTGGGGATCGAGCCCCGCACACCGTAGAATTTTAACTTCATTCTATGTAAACCTCGCTAGCTGCTAATCAGCAATTTCGATTTTACCAGCTTGCAACACTATGACTTTCGGTTCATCCTGTTGTAACACAAGTACAAAGTTATCGCCGTTATTCAAACTAATAGCAGAAGAAAGCTGCCCTGTCATGGCGGTAGCAAAGTTTTGATAACCCACTGAGTTAAACGTCGTATCAAATGTCCCCGCGTCATCTGCCAATTTAACCCTCGCAATATATACGTTCAGCCCCCCAGTTTCTTGAAGGAATAACACAAGCTCCCCAGTGCTTTGAACCCAACCTTGCTTAACACTCACAGCCGTTGAGCCCAACTGTTCAAACGTCATTACACCAGCCGAACCAAAATTACTATCAATAGAGCCATTTGCATTAACTCTCAGCACAAAGTTTTTACTTCCTGCAGTACCGAAGATGACAAACCGCCCTTCTGAGTCAACCAAGGAGCCTTGCAACGCTATTGTTTCACCTGACGTCAAACCGATATCCAATTCGGCAACACCCATGTTGCCAAAGGTTGGATCTAGTGCTCCGGTTACTGTTGCTTTAGCAAGGATCACTCTCGGCTCTGGGAATACTTGCTCATCCGTGCCTATTCCTACCAAAAATGTCGATACTGGATGAACAAAATCAATGCTTCTTGCTGATGTATTACAGGCGGGTGTACCTGGTACTGGGTATTGAAAACTACCAGTTAACACACCTAAGCTTGAGAAAACAAAGCCATAGCTTTGATTTATACAGCCATCATAGATTTTTGCAAATGCGAGGAAATCGCCTGTAGCAAGCCCATACAACCTTTTGATTGTAATAGACTCCCCAGAGTATGTACTTGCAGATATTTGCACGATTCCTTGATTTACACCACCTGCAAAGCTCATATCTTGAATGCTACCAGCAGCAAAGCTAGCGATGTATGCATCAGTATTGGAGGTTACCCCACTAAAGGCCATAAGGACATTTCCAGCAATTGTTTGAGCAGATGCCGTGGCAATCGCATTGATGCCCGTAGAAACTTGTGATATTCCCAAATTACCAAAATCTGCTGAACCTTTACCTGTCGAATCCAGCTTGTAAATATAGGGCACATCGTTATTTTGAGATGTCTTTGCATCACCAACTAAGAAAAACTTATCGCTTTGCAATACAGATAAGAGGCCAAACTCAAAGCGCTCATCTGCATCTCCAACAGTGACGTTTGCCGCGCCGTTACTTCCAAATGTCGCATTGGGCGCCCCCGCTAAAGTAAACTCACCAAACCAGTATGATCTGAAGAAGTTATTCCCGATCAGATTGTACTTATCTCCGGGGATCAGAAGCCCTTGTGCAGTACGTAACATCTCTCCAGGATTTAACCCTAAGGAATTGAATACTGTAGGACCGCCTAAATCAGGCACCCAATCCGAATCAGCAACACCTACATGAGAGGTTCTAAATATTTGAGCGACGCTATAGGACGATGTTGACTGGCCTCTACCAATACCAATGTAATAGTGAGTTTCATCCGCAAACAGCCCTTTTCCGGAAGCATGCCAACTACTTAAGTCAAGTCCACTAATCGACGAAGAAGGCAACTCATTTAAGTCGTATACTTTAAAACCGTTGGTATCGAAAGTGCTGTCGAGCGTCCCTTCATTAGCTAGTCGCATAACAAATGTCGACTTTATTGTCCCGCCAGGTAAGTAGGTATCACCAGTAACTAAGAGTTTATTGTCTGAAAGTTGAAGAACGTCATTTACGCGGTCGTCAAATGACATGGACGCTATGTCTAGCTGCAACGTGCCCGAGGCGCCAAACGCTGTGTCTAAACTCAACGTAGAATCATTAAAGCGTGTCATTAACACATCTTTGTTGCCCGCTTCAGATGTTGTTTCTCCATACACTAAAATGGTGCCACTTAAACCAACAGCCCCATTCGCAAACTGGGATGAGTTAGGTGCTATATCCAATGATCCATTCACCTCTCCGTTACTGCCAATACGACGAACCATGATGGTCGTCTGAGTGCTCACTGTCACATTTGAAACGACAGTAACGACCTGCGCATCATCAACAAAAATTGCCACTGGCTCAACGCGCGCGCCGGATGTTAAAGGCAATTGTGTATAACCAGAGCCTGCGCCATAGCTGGTATCATGCGTGCCATCTGCCGTGAGTCTAAATATAAGGAGTTCTTGAGTAGCACCAAAATCGGCATAACCTGCGACATAGATTCTATTTTCACTGTCAATCGCAACTGCGCTGGCCACTATATTTTGTGGCTGCCCGGCGACTTCGATGCCGAAATGACTTGTGAATACACCATTTGTTGCAAACGTCCTATCAAAGAATCCATCAGAATTTAGCCTACTAACTGCCGCGCGATGAATATTTCTGCTAATGCTTGCTTCAAACTGTCCTACCCCGCCAACAGTCAACAACTTACCATCAGATAAAACCAGTGTTTGCCCGTATTCATGGTACTCCATGCTGGCTCTTAAACGCACAACCTGCTGGCCATCTGTACCAAACGAAGTGAGTTTATTAGCAACATAGGTTTGTACCGCTACACTCACGTTGATAGTAATAGACGCACTGGTACATAAAGGAGGTGAAATGTTGTCACACACTTCCACTGTCAATGTATAGACTGCTTCACCGTTGCTACTTATCTGGCTCGCATTTGCAACGGTTACATTACCATTTTGAGCAATTGAGAATAGACTTGAATTGGTTCCTGTCAAGGTATAACTAATATCATCACCATCAGGATCTGACGCTGCAACTTGTAGCACAAGATCACCATTGACAGCATTTGTATCAATACTCCCCGAATTAGGCACAACCGTAGGTGGGTAGTTTCTCGGTGCTACAATTATTGTAACAGTTGCTGTATTCGATGTTTCACCTAGTGTATTTTGAACTTGATAGGTAAAACTGTCAGTGCCAACAAAGTTTGTGATTGGAATATAACTGATATAGCCAGTAGATGTATCAACAAAAGTAGAACCGTGCTGAACGGCACTCACAATCTCAATTGTGGATAGATTTAAAGTTTGTCCTTTCGCTTCATCATTACTCAAAACATCGATCATCACAGACGTGTTTTTATCTAGGGTGGCAACATCGGCAACGGCAACAGGTGTGGTATCAGGTTCCACAATAGTGATAGACACAATTGCGATATTAGATTGCAAGCCATCATTATCACTCACTTGATATGAAAAACTATCCGTACCCACCGCTGTTCCGGTATGAACATACAAAATACTCCCCGTTGACACTATCGTCACGTTGCCTTTACTGGGGCTAGAGACCAATTCCAGGGAACTGTAGTCAATAGATCCATCTGGGTCTGAATCATTGTTTAATACTTCTATGACGACCGAACGACCAATCTCGACTTGCGCACTATCATTATTTGCAATTGGACTTTGATTTATCGCTTGCACAGTAACAGTAACCGAAGCAATGTTTGATAGAGCACCTTCGTTGTCTTGCACCCGATACTGGAATGAATCTGTTCCAGAAAAGCCGGACTCTGGTATGTAAATCAATACGTTATCGCTGCTATTTTTACTCACTTGACCATGGGATGGCGCTGTGGTGATTTCTATAGTGTCAAATACCAGCGTACCATCAGGGTCAGAGTCATTAGCCAAGACGTTAATATCTACTTGAAAACCCTGCGATGTGCTTGCCGAGTCATTCACAGCAACAGGTGCGGCATTGTCACCTGTGACAAAAATTCTCACTAATGCCTCGTTTGATCTTGCGCCTTCGTTGTCACTCACAACATAAATGAAATAATCTTCCCCTCTAAAGTCCGCATTGCTTTGATACACAAACTGCCCAGTACCAGAATTAATCGATACGGAGCCATGCATAGGTGGCATGATTATTTCGAGGGTAGATAAATCTAATTGCCCATCGATATCTTCATCATTGCTAGTGGCACTTATTGATACGGCTTGCCCTTGGGCTACTTCTACAGAGTCATCATTTGCAATTGGAGGGTCATTCACTGCAACAACTGTAATCACGCCATGAGCGCTGGCACTTAATCCCGCTTCATCAGTAATACTGTAAATAAAGACATCTTGCCCGGCAAAGTTTGCATTTGGAATATACCTAAACCCACCTTCTTCTGTTAATTCCAGAGTGCCGTTACTCGTCGCACTTTCAATACCGAGTGAAATACCGCTTAGTACCTCATCAGAGTCATTCTCTAACACCCCAGGCGCCGCAACTGACAGAATAAAGTCTTCGCTGGTTTCAAATAGATCATTGACAGCCACAGGAGGCTGATTAGTAACTTCCTCTTCAACAATAATGGTTACTTCCGCAGTCTGAACCTCACCATCGTTACTTCGCACGTTGTACGTAAATGAGTCTTCTCCAACGAATTCAGCATTTGGCGTATATACAAAGGTCCCATCTGAATTCAGCACCAGCGTGCCATTATTAACACCACGTTCGGGCTGAGTATCCACCAGTAGCTCTTGTTCACCCAAATGTATATCGTTAACCAACACCCCTCTATTGGCGACTGATAACTCGGTATTTTTCTCGACTTTATACGTATTGTTAAGCGTCAGGATGGATATTTGAACAGCCTCGATATCAAGAGTTACTGTGGCCTGTGCCGTTGCTCCTTGAGCATTTTGTACTTGATATTCAAAGCTATCGGTACCAAAAAAACTATTTGTTGGGACATAAGTAAACGTCCCATTGTCGGACATGCTGACAGTACCGTTTTGAGGGGGAGTGACAAGACTAGTTGAAACTTGCAAAGGACCAAAACCTAGGTCTCTATCATTGCTTAAAACATTACCTAAAATAGACTCAAATTGTAGACCTGAAAAGGTATCATCGTTGGCAATTGGTGGAGTTAACTCTGTAGCAGGTAATAAAATTGATTCACTAAAGGCACTTTCACCACTGCCATCAATGCCTGTGATAAGCGCAAAGTAGTGTTTTTTAGGATCTAAACCTGTAAAGGTCTGACTGGTATTTGACAGTGCTATAAAGCGACTTCCTTCCGGTAGTGTTCTGATTTCATTTAAATTTTCTATCGGTGTCTCTGACAAATAGGCGTTGTACCTCAGTGCATTATCTAAAGCTTGCCAACTTACCTGAGCCGTCCCGTCCTCTCCCCTTTGTATCGGCTCAACCACGATAGATCTTGGCTGCCAATTAACTTGTTTAATCGCAACTATGCTCAGATTCCCATTCAAGTCTTCGACCCACACTTGAAGATTAATACTCCCTCTTTGTTGGCCGAAGTTAAACGGATTAACCCCTGTTTGGGTGAAGGAAAAAGGAGATGCGCAATTTTCATCACAGAGCACTATCGCTTGCTCAGCATTTTCACCAAAGCCTAACAAAACACGACCAATACCATCTGGATCTTCGATATTACCTACTGCAACTGTGATGTTTCCCCGCTCTGTTATAGTGCCTTCGGGATGAGTTAAGTCTCCTGTACCATTGATCATCAATTCATCAACAATTTGGGTTTCTTGCAATCGGGCGTGCCTAAATCGTGGTTGATAGGAAAAATCGATGACCACAGGGGCGTTTGAATAATTAGCTGGCACCCCAGAGTTGGCTTGGTTATCTGGCTGAGCGGTATTGTTATTACCACTCTGTTGAAGTGGCTTGCTGTCATTTCCACCACCACAGCTGCTAACCAATATAGTCAGCAATACTGCCGTTAATATTCGAATAAGTGCTCTTAGGTTCATAGCAACTCTCCTAAGGCTGACTCAAAATAAAAGCACCCTGTGCAAACACGCTAGGGTCTTCTATTTCTTGCAAGTTAAACGAGCCGGTTAGTTTATCAAGGCCTTCTGTAAACTGACTTTGAATCGTACCGTTTGCTAAATTATTACCATGCGAGGCAAAGTTCACGCCTAAAGTCATCCCTTGCGAGTTAATGAGCCCGTTAAACGCAGCGAACCACTGTCCTCCCGAGTCTTGAAAAGACAGAGCCCCTTGCTCTACGGTTCCTCGGTCAAAGTTGACGGTCATTTGCATATCAATCGCACTTACCGCTCCAAGACTAGACGTCGCATCAATCCTATCTATTACGGAATAAGCCGCAGTGCCTGAACGCTGCTCAATCAACTCCTCTAAAGGCTCTGTGCCTATGCTATCCAACTCTTGTTCGTTAATAAATTCGTTTTGGGACACATCCTGTACAATTTGTGAGAAGCCACTTGTAGCAAGTGGTGTTGATTGTTCTGTGGTGCTGATTTCAACATTGGCAATGGTGCTTCCCTGTTCCTCTGCTTCAGTTGATTGTGCTGATTGACTTGGCGTTGAAGATAATGACGACAGCTCTGATGGGGGTTTAAGCAATGATGTGACAGTGCCGCTCTCACTTACTTTGGCAAATGAAAAATCACCTCCCTTTCCAAGTAAAACTGGCCCTTCACCGCCAGCGGCATTGCTCATATCTAACTCTATCGTGCCATCCCAAACAGCCAAAAATAGCTCATTATTTTTCCACTCTACTTCATAATGAGTACCGCGGATCCCGATACTGCCAACTGGTGTTTTCAGTTTATAATTGCTTTTGTCTCCCTTTATTTCTCCGGTGATCGTCCGCAGCCCACCCGAGATAAGCTCCATCACAACCGAACCTCCGTCACCGCTTCCCAATTTATACTCATCAATCTTCAACTGGGTTTGTGCTTTTAAAGCGATTAAAGCACCATCTTGCATTCTTAACTGTGCTTGGCTTGAGGCACCTGTATTTACGACATCGACATCATACACAGGGCTTCGACGCTTCAATGGCCTCTGTGACTCAGTACTGCTATCTGAAGCAATAACATCACCTCGGGACATTATGGTCTTTCCCGCTTGTTCAGCTGAGACAGATATGGGTAACACAAAAGCTATCAGAGCAACCCTAGCAGCCAGTTTACTTTTAGCAATTAACTCAAAGTTAGAATTCATAACGGACTCCCGTGAACCATTCGGTTCTGTCGTAGCTATACAAGGTAATTGAACTGTGTTTGTCGTAATATGAAGCTGATAAATCAATACTTAACGCTTGGCTCCACCTATATCGCCAATTCAAGTTAAGAATGACCAGTTCCTCATTTCTGGTTGTCAAAAAGAATGGATGCGCAGCGCGGTGTTCTATGTCTCGATATTGCACCTTAAAACCAAGTAAACTATTTTCGCTTGTTTTATGGCTTATAGAACCCGAGACAAAATCATAGTCACGTCCATAGTGTTCGCCTTCGTCGTATCGCGCTGGCTGCCAAGTGTAACCGGCATCCGCTCTGAGCAACCAACCAGCGGAGGAATAGCCAAAAGAGCCTTGTACAGTATAAACTCGGCTATCTAAATTCCGCTCTTGAACATTGTTCTGAGAAAATACAAAAGCACTGAAGGCTGTAAAATAATTACTACTGAGGAAGTATTGAGCGGAGCCATATAACCCAATATCTTGCTGATAAGTGCTGTCATCAAGCGTTAAAACACCAAATTGCCCCCCAGTTGATAGCGTCAGTGCATCTTGTTTATGTTCGTATCCAAACCTAATTGTGCCTTGATACCTATCAAACTCATCGGTGTCTTGATGACGTTGATCCGAGTAATCGACATCTAGCTTCCAACTTTGGTATTGGGTCTGCTGCCATACCCCGCGAAAGTTATACTTAAAGCGCATAAAGCTGTCAGCCGTTTTTTGGCTCGTTTGATCAAGTAAAAACGGCACGCCCCCAATCACAATGCGATCATCTAGCGCACCACTGTTGACGTTAGAGTCATGACCCAACGCCAAAGCAATTGCGTGAGTGAAAGATTGTTCGAGTTTTTGAGATTTTCTTTCAATTGATTCGAGTGCCTGATCAACACGCGAGCGCATCGAAGGGCTTAGTTGGGATCTCTGTAACCCCTTAAATACACTGCTAGCCTGCGCCAAATTATTTTGCTTTGCATAGGTCAGACCCAATAAGTAATGACTGGGAATATGATCAGGCCAACTCGCAAGCGTACGCTCAAGGGCAAAGATAGCTTCATCGTATTTGCCCTGCTCCAAAGCAGCCTGCGCATATAAAAAATCAAAATTTGGATCACCGGCCCATTCATTTAAAGCCGCTTCGGCCTGTCGAAAGGCGGATTGATAATCTTTTGCTGTCAGTTTAGATTTGATCTCAGTGAGCGTTTTTTTTAGCTCATCGTTTGGCTGCGACATCTCGCTTTGCGCCAAACACAATAAACTTACTCCACTGGCCATTATAATAAGAGCATACCGTACGCATCGAAGTACTAGTGACATAGCTAATCACCCATTATTGGTTATCGTATGTTCATCACTATCTACTTCAAGCAAGACCACTTTACATGACCTACGACTCGCCACTGACTAGAACACTTAAAACATGCCTAGATAGGATAAGCAAAGTATAATCAAGGACGTTAAAAATTCACTTTTGATTTCAGGTACATTTTATTAAAAGCAAGAAAACAGCCTTACTTAGTCGAAAAATTTACATATTTTTAGCCGCTCTTAGCCAAATATAGTTGTGGTCTGTGAGGAAGGGTGAAAACTGACTTAGATTAGGGAGGTGATCAGCTGTTGGCTTTGAACGTATTAGTTCCAATATCGCCATCCATCAAGATACAAATACAGCACGTTAGGCCTATCGAGGGTACTCACTACCTCGTTATCTACTTTTTGGTCATGTGCTAAAACTTGCATAGCGCTATCCAACTCATGATGATAAAAACGCGTCGAAATATGCTCGTATTTTAATGGCTTCTGGCAACTTGATAGGCATCCCATCACAAATCCCCACTCGCCAAATGAAGGAACGTTCGCAAAAAAAGTTTTTACTTCCTTCATGCCACTGGCTGCAACGGTATTTCTGATAGACCAAAAAGCTTCTTTTGCAAAAAACGGGCTCGTCGCTTGTGTCACGAATATCCCGTTTGGATTTAACGCTCTACCGATAAGGCGATAAAACTGTAAGGAATATAAGCGTGCCAAACTCACCGTTTTCGGATCTGGTAGATCAACGATTATCAAATCAAATTTACGCGTAAGTTGTTGTAAAAAAACCATTGCATCACCGTGCCATACAGACACTTTTTCTGAGTTTAGAGCATTGGCATTTAAATCTTTTAAATAGTGGTTTTCACGAGCAAGCCGTGCAACCGCTGGATCTAGGTCCACCAAAGTTATATGTTCAACATCGGCGTACTTGAGTACTTCTCTAACAGCCAGTCCATCTCCCCCACCTAGCACAAGGACATGTTTAATATCATCCCTACGCTGCATCGCTGGGTGAACCAAAACCTCATGGTATCGATACTCGTCGACTGAGGAAAATTGCAGACCTCCGTTGAGATAGAGCCGAACATCATTCTTATGTCTGGTCATAACGACTTGTTGGTACTGGGTTTGCTCACTATGTACAACAGGGTCGTCAAACACATGCCCATTCCACGCTTTATTTAAACTTGCACTAGATACCATAGTGCCGATCAAAATGACCGATACTAATATCAGCGCCATGCGTAATTGATATTTTGGCTTGTCCATTATTTGTGAAGAGAAATACCACAACAATGACAATGCGATAGACAAGTTGATAAGGCCGAACGTGAGCGAGGTTTTAAATATGCCCAACCAAGGAAGAAATATAAATGGGAACAATAAGGTCGCTAATAAGGCACCGAAGTAATCAATAGACAAAACGTTAGATAGATTCGCTTTAAGACTATAGTGCTTTTCCATCAAACGACTCAGTAACGGGATCTCAAGTCCGATTAGCGTACCAATCACAGCTGTCAGCGTAACGGACGTTGCCTGAACCGAAATATCTAACGCATAGGCCAAATACAACAGCGGCACACTTAAGCCCCCACACAGAGCGAGTAATAATTCAAACCCAATGAACTGTGCGAGTAGCTTGCCATCCTTTACGAACCGTGATAGGTACGATCCCACTCCCATAAATGCCATATAAACACCTATGGTCAAAGAAAACTGCGTTATGCTGTCACCCAAAAAATACGAGCCCGTCGTAGCAATGAGTAACTCATAAACAATTGAGCACAGCCCCGCAATGAAAATACTAAAAAGCAGAATATGGCTTTCGCGCAACATTACTTGCCTCCAACCCCACTGCGAGTGCGATATCCTGCACTTGATAAACTATGTTCACGCATATGTCTGTCAACCGCCAAGTGCTTTTTATAAGCTGCTTTTCGGTGATAATCGATATCGGCGTCTGAATCATTTTGGGCAAGAAAATATGCAAAGATAAGCAGCACTGAATATAACGCTAATAACCACCCAACAGGCTTAAAGTCTAAATCGTAACTGTCATTTCTTGAACCGTACTTGTTATGCATCTCAATATGCTTAAAAACAATAACGCCACACAACAAAGCAATAGGGACAAGTATAAAGAGTAAAACCAAAAACGCCGCCGCATCACCTCTTAGTTCAGTGACCTTAAACCTGAAATCTTTTTTCCTCGAAGGTCCATAACTATGAGGTCCATTGCTTACATGTAATACGACGTTATAAATGCCCGCTTCTGCTAAACGAATCGTAAAATCCAGATCACCCTGCGACTCCCTCCAAAAGCCTTCCGAGTCTCTACCTGTTTCAGTCCAAAGCTCTCTGCTCAGTGTAAATAAATACTGTTCATTGGGATCAAAAACTTCAAACTCTACACTTTTCCAGGTGTTGTCTGGCATATTGCCATAGACTTCAAAGCGCACCAGTGCACCGTCTTCAGAAACGCGGAATTCATAAGGCTTTGACTGATAAGACTTGCCAAGAACAGTCCTTACCTGCCGTACACTTTCATCGAAGTAAGAGTTGAAATAGGCTGCAACAACTATCGCCAATATTGTTGTAACTAAAACGCGACTTGCCATCATTTTAGAGCACTACCACAATCACGCTTGCAACTGATAAAGCGACAGCGCCTTCGACCAAGGCCACTGACATATTATGCTCTTCACCAACTGCCTTATCGATACACACAGACGGGAATAACACTTTGTCAATGAATAAACGAGCCAACGGCAGTACAACAAAACCGATAACCGCGTCTTGAACAAACAAAGTAATACTAGCGTGCCAGCTTTCGAATTCACCAACTAGAGCGTGCAATAACACCATACCTAGAGCAATTAATGTTGCCGAAAATGTTGCTGCTACAGCGTTGTTGCCGGACTCCAATTGCGTCATTAAGTTATAATCAGTCAGCAAATCGTAGATGCGCGCGAACACTACCAAGGTTATTTGACCTAACACATAAAATACAATTGCAGACATCCATCCGCCTTCTCCATGTAAGGAAGCACCGATTAAAAGCGCACTGGCGATATAACTTGCAGCTTGTACTGCACCTGTCGAAACATTTTGCTTTTCTATTAACTGCTTTTTATTACAAAATGCGTGCAATATTAGCTTATCATTAATGATTCTTGAGATAAGCAGCATTACCATGCCGACAAAGCAGTAACCAGATACAGCCAATAAATCATTGATCAATCCGGCACTTGGGCCTATTAACACAGCGCAAAATATAATGGCAACGGCGACAATATAGCCAGCTACCGATGTCGCAAGTGCACTATTTTTCTTAATTAATATTTCATGAAAGGTATCGTATGGTGTTGTGAAGTTATATAACCATTTGGCCAAAAACATCATAACCAACAACAAGCCAACAAAGCTTAAACTTTGCAATGTCAATAGAAGTGAATCGTACATAATGAATAACTACTTTTTTATTAGAATGGTCGTACTTAGCGTATAGCCCAGTACAGCTGCAAACTTTTAGAGTTCTTTTCGAAAGCTATAACTTGCCCATAATAACATCAGTATCATTATTCAGTCTTTATAATTATCGAGTTTCATCCGATTTTTATAAACAATATCGATGAGCGCACAATATGTGCGCTGCTTTATTCCGTAGAGAACTAAACTCTTTGAAAGTCATAAACAGAGCCCAAATTCAAAATTTGGCTGAGTTCGTCTAACGCGGTGTAGCTTTGGGTAAGTAATTGAGGATCTGCCAAATCATGCTCAGACAATTTGTCTCTGTAATGTTTCTCCACCCATAAACAAAGTGTGCGATACAAGGTTTCATTTAGCAAACAAGACTGATTGCTTGCTTTAATTTCCTGTTCAGACAAAACGACCCTTAACCGCAGACAAGCAGGGCCTCCGCCATTTTGCATGCTTTGTTTGACATCCAAATAAATAACTTCATTGATTGGGGTACTCGCTTGCTTTAATGCGCTCAAGTAGGACTCTACACTATCTACCTTTTGACATTCGCTTGGTGCAATTATTGCCATACCACCATTTGGTAAGCTAACTAACTGGCTATTAAATATGTAACTTTGCACAGCCTCTTCCACACTAACATCTGACTCCGACACTTCAATTAAGTGCAGTGGACGGCTCCCCTTGTAAGCATCTCGGATCTTTTTAACCGAAGCTTGTTGATTATAAAAAGCCTGTTCGTGAAACAAGAAAACATTTTCATTGCCTATTGCTATCACATCGTTGTGAAATACCCCTTGATCTATCACGTTTGGGTTTTGCTGAATAAAAAGGCAGTTATCGGGATTTAACATATGACTGCGCGCAACAGCTTCACTAGCTTGACGAGTTTGCCTAGCAGGAAACTTGGTGGGCCGGATTTCGCTGAGATTATCCTGACCGTAAACAAATAGTGCTAAGCCAGCGTGATTATAAGAGTCAGCTAGTCTAGTATGGTTTGCCGCACCTTCGTCTCCAAAAAGAGGGTGTTGAGGCAATGGACTGTGGTGAACAAAAAAAGCCTCATCGTGGAACACTGACTTTAGAATTCGCGCTGTGGTATCAGCTTCGATGGCTCGATGCAATTTATTGCTTAGGTTTGCTGGTGTAAAATGCACTTTATTATCTTGTGTATCGCAGCTTGGGGATATCGTCGCCGCATTAGCAGTCCACATAGAAGACGCTGAATAACAGGCCTTCAGCAATTGAGGTTCTATTTGAGCGGCTTTTGCAATGACTTGTTTATCACTTCCTGCAAAACCTAGTGAGCGCAATGTCTTTAGATCTGGCCGTGCATTTGGTGCTAGCACCCCTTGATGCAGTCCAAGTTGTGATAGTGCAAACATCTTTCCCAAACCTTGCAAGGCCGCTTGTTTGGGATTTGAAAACTTTTTGGCATTCGCTTTTGAAGCAACATTTCCATACGAAAGACCTGCATAGTTGTGTGTTGGCCCCACGAGTCCATCGAAATTAACTTCATAATAGTTCATTATTGCCCCCTTTTAGTGCGTGTTGCACCGTATTGGTAAGATTCACACAGGTTGTGGGTCAAACCCCACATAAAAACCTGTTTTAAAACAACATTGAGCTGGCAAGTAAAGCCAGCACAACGAGATATCAAGTTTAGTGCCAAATCTCAATATAGGCGGTAATTATGGACACAGGCGGAAGATGCAAAATAATTTAAGGGGAAATGTACCTCTTAGTGCATTGACAAATATAAACCTAGTGTTTTGCCTGTTGTTTGTGAAGGATCCACCCACCATATGCGTAGCTCCCTCCCATCAATACACAGAGAGAAGAACTTACTAGCCAAAACGTCAGTGAGTTATTTGGAAACATAGACATGATTAAAGGAAAAGCAATACCGCGACCGATAAGTACGATGGCTATTAAAAATATAACTGTCTTTAAAAAGGGTAAGCGACGGACAACACCCGCTCCCGACAATGCATAGGCCCCCCAAAAACAAAGCACACCAGCAATCGCTGACGTCATTACCGCTGGCTCAACCCTGCCCGCTTCAGCCATCAAAGCCATTTCCTCTGTGGCTCCTAAAAAGCGATACCAAGGTGCGCCAAATATAATACAACCGATATGCAAAAGCGCAGCTAAAAAACTTGAAAACGCTGCGAAGAGTAAAGGTATATTGTTCAAACACCCCTATTAAATATTAAGAAAACCATAATAAAACACCTTATTCAAAGATATTATAATCAATTAAAACACACACAAAAATAGAATTCCTAGATTTACCATAAACAAAACTATATTAAAGTATATTTATTCTCTACTTTATATCAAAGTTAGGCTTCGAATTATTGCCAATACTGCGTATACTATCAATATAAACGTAGTATTAAAGGCATAAGCAATGAGACCAGATTGGGATGAATACTTCATTGATTTAGTTGACAGTGTTGGCCAAAGAGCCACCTGTGACCGAGGCAAATCAGGCTGTATTATAGTTAAAGATAAAAGAATAATATCAACAGGTTATGTGGGCTCCCCCTCTGGTTTACCACACTGTGATGATGTTGGTCATTTGATGAAGCAAGTGACTGATAGTGATGGTACGACAAGGCAACACTGCGTTCGGACTATCCATGCAGAGCAAAATGCCATCTGTCAGGCAGCGAGGTATGGGGTACCTTTAGATGGTGCAACATTGTACTGCACAATGGAGCCATGTCGAGTTTGTGCAATGCTAATAATCAGTTGCGGCATTTCAAAAGTGGTTGCTAAAAAACGATATCACGCAGCCCAAGAAACGAGAGACATGTTTGCAATGGCGGGGGTTGAACTTGTTGTAATAGAACAAGAAGTTGCCACATACGACGACCAATAATCCCTAAAGGAGTGGTTGCTATCCTACCCACTCCTCTAACTCTCTCCTTCACGCCATCGATAACCTACCAAAAATATCTTTGTTGAAATTTTCCCCAGTTATACCATGGCGCTTGATTCGGTCGTGATTGATGCGTTTATTTGCTTCCTTTAATTGATTAATAAACTCATTAATTTGAATGTTATAGTATTTAAATGCTCCGACACTTCTAGATATATTTACATCACTTCGATTCACTTCATCGGCTAAACAAAACTGGTGTTGAAAAAGTACTTGCGTTGGCGAGTCTAATGCTTGGTTAAACCTAAAAATAGCCGCGTTATCTATTGCCTTGACTCGTGTTTGGTTGCCACAACGCTCCCAAGCCACAGCACAAACGGATACAGTAAACTCCTCACCAAACTCTCTAACAAGCTTCTGGAGCGGATCTGTGCCACCGTGAATAAAAGCATTTATGTTAAACGATTCAACAGACACCGTGCCGTAGCGAGACTCATACTTCAGCTGCAAGGTATTTAACAGGTAGAAGACTTCACCTGTACTTTGCCAAATAGGCTCCACTATGTTTCGTGTTATTGGCTTGGCAACTTGCGTACCCAAGAGTTTTAACATCAGCTTTTTCATTAGCACCTCCATAAATTCATAACCATACTGTAAATGATAACAATTCTTATTGCTATTATTATTTAAAGATCATAAGCTAAAAAACATGAGTTACCAGATGTGCTTGTGAAAGCACCTAACAACAACAATCGATGACAAATTTGGAGGTTGAAAATGCGCCTTATCATCGGCATTCGTAACTTTGTGTTAAAGCTACTATACAGAGCGGTTCGTCCGCTGATATTCCTGATGGACCCAGAGGACGCACACTACATGTTCAAACGTGTAGGCGTTATATTGGGCTCAAACTTTCTAACTCGCTGGATCACCTCGTTTTTCTTCAATTACGGACACCGCAGTCTGAATATTGAAGTTGACGGTATCAAATATAGAAACCCATTAGGTTTATCCGCAGGCTTTGACAAAGACGGCGAATTAACCAAAATTTATCCATCGATTGGCTTTGGCTTGGCAGAACTAGGGTCATTCACTGGTGAAGTTTGCCCAGGAAACCCAGGTAAACGTTTATTCAGAATGGTTAAATCAAAATCGATTTTAGTGTGGTACGGCCTAAATAACCAAGGTGCTGAGAAAATTTCATCTCGCTTGAAAGGTGTTAATTTTGGAAAATTAAAAGTTGGTATCAATGCTGCGAAGTCAAATATTACCCCAGAATTTGATCTTCAAGACTCAATCGATGATTACACCAAAACAATGAAACTCTTCAAAGATATTGGTGATTATTACACTATTAATATCAGCTGTCCTAATACCCAAGATGGCGAACCATTTGTCGACAAAGCCAATTTAGATGCTTTACTAATTGCAGTAAATGAGCACAGGGTCGAAGGCAGACCTATTTATGTGAAACTCGCAGCAGATATGACTCTTGAAGAAATCAATATCATTGTTGACGCATGTGTTGAACACAAAATGGATGGTGTGGTTTTGACAAATCTTGCAAAACCTAAATTCAATGAAGAGTACGTAAAAGACGAACTACCTTTCCACAAAGGTGCGATGAGTGGCTTACCGCTTCAGAGAATCTCAACAAATGTTATTAGACACGTTTATCGCAGAACACGTGGTGAACTGACCATAATCGGTGTCGGGGGTGTATTCACGGCTAAGGATGCATACGAAAAGATCACCTCAGGGGCAAGCATATTGCACATGATATCTACTTTGATATTTGATGGACCACAAAATATCAACGAAATCAATCGAGGTCTTGTTAAGCTGCTGAAAGCGGATGGTTTTAACTCAATTGAAGAAGCCGTCGGCTCTAGGAACCCATTACCGAAAATAAAAGAGACTAAGGAAGATCGGTCTGATAAAAAAGTAAGCTCGGCAGCATAGCATTGGCTGACCTAACAATTTGATGCTACGAGTGGTGATAACTTTTCCATTCTCCAAAGTTTATCACCACTATTTTCAACCTACTTTTTAACGGATTAATCTGGAATGGGTGACGACAAATTCGAACTATCAGCAATAAATTGGGCTTTAGGATGCCCTTCTAACTGAGTTTCTACTATGTGTGTCTGTGACTTTTTGACGTCGATAATTATGATAACATCACCTGCATCGAGATGTTCATTAACTAAGATTTGGAAATATTCATCGAACGATTTGCCTGCAAGCCTAACAATCAGCATGACGACAAAACCACCAATTATGCTAGCGGCCAGTGCTTGTAATAAAAATTTATTTGTCCAGTCGGTAAAGAAATACATAAATGTGATCAGGGCCAACGCGGTAATACCAGCAAGTAAGAACGCACGCTTTCTGGCTGACAAGATTTGGGTTTTTTCTATTTGAGTTGAGCCATGTAAATGATGGGTTTCAATACCATTTTCATCCCGCGATAGTACGTAAAAATGGTGATCATCGATACCCAGTTCATGTACCTCGTTCGAAATCATTTCTGCGTCGTCTAGGCTATCAGTGGAATAAAATAATCTCTTCATATCGCACGCTCCAGAATTATTTTTGACGGTGTCATTACGAAGTCTAGACATAAATTGCTCAAAAAACATCTAAATTTGCAATTCGTACGTATTGATCTAGCTCAAGACATCCTTGAATTTTGGCTGTATTCCCTATAACATTCCCCTCCGAGAGGGGTGTAAATGGAAACAGTTCTCAATTGCATTAATCTCGTTAATTTATTCAGGCAGGTAATGGGGTAATTACCCGCGATATCAAGTAGGTTGAATATGCTGAAAAAGTCCTTGTCACTCGTAATGGTTTTTACGATGGCGTTTCTTCTAACAGGTTGTGAGCTTGCTCTTTTTGACCCTGCGGGGCCAATTGGTGAACAGGCGAAAGACCTGATTATAATCTCTGTGGCTTTATTACTTATTGTAATAATCCCTGTATTATTTATGTCTATTTACTTCCCGTACAAGTATCGTACTAGCAATAAAAACGCTGAGTACAAGCCGTCTTGGGAACACTCAACAAAAATCGAACTTGTTGTTTGGATTGTGCCTTGTTTAATCATTGCTGCACTTGCATATTTCACATATGTCACGTCTCATGACCTAGACCCGCGAAAGCCGCTAGGTAAAGACGAAGACACATTGACTATTCAAGTTGTTGCGATGGACTGGAAATGGCTATTTATCTATCCAGAGCAGCAAATTGCAACCGTCAACGAAATCGCAATCCCAGTGAATACACCGGTTGAGTTCTTAATCACTTCAGACACAGTGATGAACTCATTCTTTATTCCACGTTTGGGTAGCCAGATTTACGCGATGGCAGGTATGGAAAATAGACTTAACCTGATGGCATCTGAAGAAGGTACATTCAGAGGCATGTCTGCAAACTACAGCGGTTTTGGTTTCTCAGGTATGAAGTTCAAAACACACTCTGTAGATCAAGCAGGCTTCGATGCTTGGGTTAACAAAGTTAAAGCATCAGAGCAAGTACTAGACGAACCTACTTACAAAGCGCTTAGCGAGAAATCAAAAGACAATCCGGTAGTTTACTACTCGGATGTTGACCCTCTGCACTTTAAGAAAACCATAGAGAAATACACTGGGGTTCAAAATGGCAAGTAAAGCTACCATAATCACAGATCCGGATCCGCTCACGGGTAAGCTGACCTGGGATTCTATTCCTGTTCATGACCCTGTAATTCTGCCAGTAATGATCTGTGCAATACTTGGCGGTTTATTCCTATTCGCACTTATCACTAAAATGGGTAAGTGGAGATACCTTTGGGAAGAATGGTTCACATCTGTAGACCATAAAAAAATTGGTATCATGTATGTCATCGCAGCGATTGTGATGTTAGTCCGTGGTTTCGCGGATGCAATTATGATGCGTACTCACCAGGCATTGGCAACCGCTGATAGCGTGGGTGCGGGTTATCTCCCTCCTGAACACTATGACCAGATTTTTACTGCTCACGGTGTAATTATGATTTTCTTCGTAGCCATGCCTTTAGTTGTTGGCTTGATGAACATTGTTGTACCACTGCAAATTGGTGCGCGTGACGTTGCGTTCCCATTCCTGAACTCTCTGAGCTTCTGGTTATTCGTAGTTGGTGCGTTACTAGTTAACATTTCACTATTCCTTGGTGAATTCGCAGCGACTGGTTGGTTAGCATATCCACCGCTTTCAGGTATTGAATACAGTCCCTGGGTCGGGGTCGATTATTGGCTCTGGGCACTCCAGATCTCAGGTATCGGTACCCTACTAACTGGTGTTAACTTCTTTGTTACTATCATCAGAATGCGTGCGCCTGGCATGAAGCTTATGCAAATGCCTGTATTCACATGGACTTCTCTATGTGCAAACGTACTAATCATTCTTTCGTTCCCGATTCTAACAGTAACTATCACGCTACTAACGCTTGATAGATACCTAGGTACAAACTTCTTCACTAATGATCTTGGTGGTAACCAAATGATGTATGTAAACCTCATTTGGGCATGGGGTCACCCAGAAGTTTACATTCTGATACTACCTGCATTCGGTATTTTCTCTGAAGTTGCAGCGACGTTCTCACGTAAGCGTTTGTTCGGTTATACATCTCTTGTATGGGCAACAGCAGTTATCATGGTTCTAGCAATGGTTGTATGGCTACACCACTTCTTCACCATGGGTGCAGGTTCAAGTGTAAATGCCTTCTTCGGTATCGCCACCATGATCATAGCCGTCCCGACCGGGGTTAAGATCTTCAACTGGCTATTTACTATGTATAAAGGCCGTGTTGAGTTCACAGCATCAATGTGGTGGACATGTAGCTTCCTATTCACTTTCACCATTGGTGGTATGACAGGTGTAATGCTAGCTGTTCCAGCAGCTGACTTTGTACTTCACAACAGCTTGTTCCTAATTGCACACTTCCACAACGTAATCATCGGTGGTGCTGTATTTGGTTACTTCGCAGGTCTTACTTACTGGTGGCCTAAAGCGACTGGTTGGATGCTTGATGAGAAACTTAATAAGCTTTCTTGTGCGCTTTGGACAATCGGTTTCTTCGTTGCATTCATGCCGCTATACATCCTTGGTTTCAACGGTATGACTCGTCGTCTTAACTACTACGACAACCCAGAGTGGACTCCGTTGCTAATCGTTGCAATGGTTGGTGCATTTATCGTAGCAGCAGGTATCGCAGTTCAGTTCTACATGGGCTTCATCAGCTTCAAGAACCGTAAGCAAAATATGGACGTTACAGGTGATCCTTGGAATGGCCGTACGCTTGAGTGGGCAACTTCGTCACCTCCTCCATTCTACAACTTCGCTAAGTTACCTAAGATCCATGACCGTGATGAGCATCATTACAAGAAAGAGCATGGTATTGCTTACCAAAAGCCTGAGAAGTACTCGAAGATCCACATGCCATCTAACACATGGGCTGGCTTTGTGATCAGTGCATTCTCACTAACTTTAGGTTTCGGTTTCGTATGGCACATCTGGTGGATGGTTATCGCTAGCTTCGTCGGTATCGTAGCTTCTTGGATTGCGTACTCATTTGATCGCAACAAAGACTACTACGTACAAGTAGACCAAGTTGAAGAAATCGAGTCAAAGCACTTGGCAGCTGTTGCAGAACACGCAGCTAACAATGGCAAGTAGAGGAAAGTTTTAAACTATGTCAAACGATCACGTAATCGCAAACGACGTTCATGATCACCACGATGATCATGATCATCATGATACCGGTGGTGATACTATATTCGGATTCTGGATATATATCATGAGTGACTGTATTTTGTTCGCAACATTGTTTGCAACATATGCAGTACTAAGTGGCGGCTTCGCTGGCGGCCCAACACCAAAAGAGTTATTTGACCTTAATCTAGTTGCAGTTGGTACTGCATTCCTACTTTTCAGTAGTTTCACGTTTGGTATGGCAATGCTTCAAGCCAACCAGCGCAAGATGAAAGGCATGATCACTTGGTTGGTCATCACATTACTACTTGGCCTTGGTTTCCTTGGCTTAGAATTGTATGAGTTCTGGCACTTCAGTACGCTTGGTGCAACACCTCAGACAAGTGGTTATTGGTCTGCATTTTATGCGCTAGTAGCTACGCACGGTCTGCACGTATTTGGTGGTATCATTTGGATGCTTGTTCTATTCGTTCACTTCAAACGTGACGGATTTACAGAAGATAACCTAGTAAGACTTTCTTGCCTAAGTTTATTCTGGCACTTCCTAGACATCATCTGGATCTGTGTATTTAGCGTTGTGTACTTAGTAGGAGTGATGTAATGGGCCACACTAATAACGAACATGGCACTGGCGGTGCAGCTCACGGTAGCGTTAAAGAATACACGATAGGTTTACTTCTATCTTTAGTACTAACTGCTATTCCGTTTTTAGTTGTAATGTATGATTTGGCATCTCCAGCGTTAACGCTTGGTGTCATCTTAGTTACAGCGATTGCACAGCTATTTGTACAACTTGTATTTTTCTTACACATGAACTCATCTTCTGAGCAAATATGGAATACTACTTCAGCCGCGTTTATTGTGTTGACAGTGGCCATAGTTGTGATTGGCTCCATTTGGATTATGGAGCACCTAAATCACAACATGCTCATGGGACATTAAAATGTTAAGAAGTTACCTGTTAATTACAAAACCAGGCATTATCTTTGGTAACTTAATCACTGCGGTTGCGGGCTACGTGCTCGCAGCCAAAGGTAATATTGATTTCGTTACGTTTACAGCAATGATAGTGGGTACGGTGTGTATCATCGCCTCTGGTTGCGTTTTTAATAATGTGATTGACCGTGACATCGACCAATTGATGTCACGCACAAAGTACCGAAAGCCACTCTTAGAGTCTATTTCGGTAACCAAAGCTTTGGCCTATGCAACCCTTTTGGGTTGCGTAGGTTTTGCTTCATTAGCACTGTATGCATCTATGATGAGCTTTTATTTTGGTGTGCTTGGCTTCGTTGTATACGTAGGCCTATATACGCTCTACTATAAGAGAAAATCAATATACGGTACTTTTGTAGGCAGTATTTCAGGCGCTTGTCCTCCTGTAATGGGGTACTGTGCCGTTAATGGTCAATTTGATATTGGCGCCGTTGTAATCTTGGCAATCTTCTGTATTTGGCAAATCCCGCATTCTTATGCGATTGCTATATACCGATTCAAAGACTACAAAGACGCTAATATTCCAGTACTACCAATCGTCAGTGGTGTTGAAGTTGCTAGAAAACACATGATTGGCTTCATTGTTGCCTTTACTGTACTTGCACTTTCACTATTCACGTTAAACTACGTTGGTGCCATTTTCGCATCACTTACGTTTATTATTGGATTGGTCTGGTTATTGAGCACTATTTTCGACTTCCATCGCATGGACAATCATACTTGGGCTAAACGCGTGTTTATTTTATCACTCGTAGCCATTACCTCTATGAGTGTCTTGATGTCTGTCGATTTTGCTCACATTGACCCAACCTCATATGTGACAGCAAGGTAGAGTTATGAAGCAGTTTAAGCCCGCTCACTTACATTGGATTTTATCTTTTCTTGGTATTATCGGATTAATTTGGTTTTATTTAGCTACAACCACTAAAGACTTTAATGAAACAAGAAAATCTTTCGATGAATTAGGTGGGGATTTTACGCTGCAAAGCTATGCCGGTCCTGTTTCACTCTCTGATTATCAAGGTCAAGTTGTCGTTATGTACTTTGGCTACTTATCTTGTGCAGAGGTATGCCCTAACTCACTCGCAGTAATGACAAATGCATTTATGCGTCTTGAGAAACAAGGGCTTGATCAGGTGCAGGGGTTACTCGTCACAGTAGACCCTGCGCGTGATACAGTAGAGGATTTAAAGGAATATACCGACTACTTTCACGAGCGTATTACCGGTTTAACTGGCAGCGCTGAACAAACCAAAGAAGTTGGTGGATTATATGGCGTTTATTATGATGACCAAAATCTTGAAGAGTCGTTTATGGAATACTCAGTAGCGCATGCATCAAGATTTTACATCATCAACAAAGAAGGCGATTTAATCACCGCAATGAGTCATACAACAACGCCTAATGAGCTTGCAGCACAAATTAAGGAGCTACTATGAAGCATAAGCTATTCATCGCAGCCCTATTGCTAACGAGCACACAGATTGTTGCTAAAAACTCGATTGAAACGATCATCGAAAAATATAATGTCAAAAACTGCCACAGTGAATTAAAAGCCATGGCAGAGGACGTTATTGGTTCAAAGAAACATCGCCTACTCGTTTCAAATCAAACCAGCAAAAATGAGTTTGAGACCTTGTTGGTTACGGGTGTACTTGAATATAAAGATAGGCAAAGCCATATCACTTTTTCTATGTCTCACAGTGCGCAGCACTGTGAAGTTACTTATAAAGAGAGCTTTGCAGTCAAAAACCCATGTATTGTTGTACGTGAGGAAGTATTCAAAAAATGGCTATTTAAAGGCAAGTTAAACGACCATACACATGTTTTTTCTCATAAAAGAGATGAAAACTTTGTTGGCTATATGACCAGTACAAAAGATGGGTCGTATTGTTTAGTCAGCCGTCAAAAAAAGACTTCTTAGTCTGTTTAGTATCAGTGCAGTAATCTTATCTCTTTGCTGCACTACTTTAATTTCTTGCAACGTATTCTCTTTTAACCCCCTACTCTCCATACTCTTAGTTAATTTAATATTGACATCAATCTGGCTTTTCGCACCATTAGCAGACGTTTAAGAGCCACTCGGCGTATACCTAAAAATTGCAGCTGATTGCGAATAGCAGAATCACCTAAGCTGAATTCTTTGCTATCACAAAGTGTGTTTTGCAAAGCCAGCTGTGAAGGAGCCTAAATAGAGCAATCCCCTCACTAGCTTTTAATAGCCCTACAATGCAACACTTAAGAAGCTCTCAAAAATACACTGGATCACAGAGAAATTTGCTCCTATGCATTGGCCATCGTATTACCTTTTTTGGATTTAAGGAAAAGTACGATAGCAAAAAGAAGCACAAAACCAGCAACAATAGTAATAGGTAGAAGAATTGAGTGATCTGCAGGTGCTTGTGGTGCGTCTGCAAAGGTATTATCAAAGTTAAATTGCAGAGATTCGCCAATTTCAAAAGTATACTTTTCCCCCTGCTTTGTTCCAAAGTCTGCCTGTTTTAACTCTATATTCGTTGTCGAAGTCGCTTCATTCGCTTTAAAAAATACTCTAGCAACTCGCCCATCACCCGCGACACTCTTTGCGGGCGCTACTTGGCTTACAATGTAGTCTATGGTGCCAGTCTTTAAGTCCACAGCATTTTTTAATGTATATAGCCTTGCACTATCAAAAAAATCTCCGTGCTCGATCTGAACCGCCGCTTCTTTTTCGTTCTTGTCCAATACCGTGACTTGCTTTGTATCAAACTGTAACGCGATTTGTGACCCATACACCTCAGGAGCGTCTTTCAACATGATATCGACATAAAACTCGCTTCCCGCTCTTATATCTAACTCAGGGCTATACAGATACGCTTTCCCTTGTGAGGCGGCCACCATCAAGCTATTCAGGAGTAAAAAAATCATTGTTAGCTGCTTCATTTTTAGATCTCTTTCGTATTCGTTCTTCGTAATTTTGTAAAGGCCACATCTCGTGGCCTTCGCTTATATAAAAATTAGTTCACAAACCTTAGCTTACAAAGCTTGCGGGCCTTGTTTGCCAAAGTTTTTACCTAGTAACGTTAAATCTTGTAAGTTAATTTTATTATCACGATTAAAATCCGCTGCCGGTGTAAATGACGGATCGGTACTGACTGTTCGATACGCTCCCAATAATTGGGTTAAGTCGCCGATATCAATACTGTTATCGCCATTGCTATCACCAGCAACCAAAGCAATATCTCCAAAATTCATATCAGCTTGATTAGGCGCTAGCGTGATTTGTTTTTCGGCTGACAGGAATCCTGGTGCATTCACTGCAATAGTCACATTGCCAAGGCCAACTTTGAGTGAAAAGCTGCCATCAGGATTTACCTGTACGGCTTCACCGTTTATGAAAATAGTAACTTGAGAGTAGTCTCCTGTGATCCCCAAGTCTGCGACATTACCCGACAAAACAACTGACTCTAGTACAGTAATCGAGTAATTTACCTGACCCTGATAAACATAGTTACCATCATCTCCAGTAAATTGTGACTGTAGATCAATGTTCACAGTGCCCGGTTTATGAGCAAGCAGCGTTGCAGTACCATACAAGCCTTCGCCAGTTTTAGCTTGGTACGGAGCTTTCAGTGATAATGCACCATCCCACTGATTGTCAGCAATACCTAGCGGAATAGACAAACGCTCCGCAGTTGGTAAAAACTCTCCGTAACTACCACCGTTAAAGCTAGCAACCAAAGGATCGTTGACTGTCATCACTGTATCTATACCGTAAATACCTGCGCCCTTAGCCGTTAAAGGCAACTCAATAGTGTCTCCTTCAAACACTGCGATAGATGGAAGCGTAGCACTCAGTGCATATGTCGGCGCTTCATTAAAGGTAAATTTCTGAACGTGAACGCTTTCTCGGTCAAGATCAGACCAAGTTACTACAAACTCGCCGTTACCTATTAAGGCTGTATTAGGGTACATCTGGCTGCCTTGTGTGTAGGTATTTACACGAAAAGGACTGCCATCTGCGGTGCCATCTGGCTGATATTCCCTTGCATACACGCCCCACAAGCCCCCATCTTGATCTCTACTCGCCCAAGACACCAGATAGCCCCCAGTCTTATTTCCTTTAATAACTGGGTGCATGTGCGTGCCTGAATAGGTGTTGGCTTTGGTTTCTACTCCATTTTTAGAGCCGTTGGCATTAAATCTTTGTGTGTAGATATATCTGTCTGAACCAAGAATATGTTCATTAGATTGGGTTTCCCATACAACAACATACCCACCGTCTTTCAACCCAGTAACATCTGCAAACCCTTGAGCACCACCAGTTGTCGTGTTGACTTTAACTGCGCTCCCACTGTATTGATAGTTTGAATTAAAAACACGGCTGTAGACATCGTCACCTTGTCCCTGCCAAGTTAGTACAAAACCGCCATTCTCAAGTGCTGAAATCGCACCATACTTTTGCTCTCCGGCTTCGCTTGAAGTCGCACTAAATGTATTTTTAACAACATTCAAATCTTGGTCGAAGATTTTAACGAAAATTTCTGAGTCATTTCCTACATTTTCGTTTTGCCAAATCACCGCTGTATTACCGTTTTTTAGTACAGCATGTGAAGATTTATTGTATCGAGAAACGGATGCTGCGATAGTAAATGTACTTACCTTTGATCCGTCTGCTGCAAACCGCGCGGCTTGAATGGCGCTTTTAGACGAGTCTATTGCATCAGTATCTTCCCATGAAACCAAAAAACCACCGTCATTCAATGGGGACACATTATTGCGCATAGTACGTACGTTTGTGGCTGTTGAATTTATGCTTGCAATTGAAAAAGCATTGCCGATAGGTTCATCCCCTTGCGAAAAAATTTGGCCTCGAATTGATGTTCTGCCATCCCCACTGTTTTTAACATGCCAAGTAGCAACATACTTGCCATCGTTTAGCTCTACAACAGAGGTCGTTTCCGCAACATCACCTACCATTGGCGCAGCACTCACAAGGCGTTCAGTGCCAATTTTTGTAGGCGTTGACGCATGACTTACTAACGGCGTGGCTAAAATACTCATCAATGCAAGGCTACAGGCAGACTTAACTGGCGAGAATACTTTTTTCTTACTCTGGTTATTGAGTTTAGATTGCATACACTTTTTCCTTGAATTTTATTGGTCATGTATTTTCTTTTTTAATGCGCAAGGAAAGATATATAAGTTGATAACGCAATCATATAGGGCTTTCCCCCTATTCTAATCACAAAAAGCCTCAAGCAATTAAAAAACAAAGGCTTTTAAGCTATTATTTAATTAATAAAATGACACATACCTTTAAAAAAAGAAACTTAATGAATATTTTAATTTCATATAATTATTTTCATAACAAAAACTGAGTAATAAAACCTTAAAAGCCCAAAGCAAACCTAACCAAACCAGAAGCACCAAGGTTTCTTACCAAATCATTTTGTAGTTTTGCCACCTTTACTTAAGTCGCCTTTATAAATATAAAAATATCACATCATTTATTTATCCTAAATATACATAACAAAAAGCTCTTTGCTGTGGCAATCTAAATTTTCGTTGCGATTGTTATTTGAAGGGCTAAAAGTAGTGGGAAGAAAAGAACTCACATTGTGGGGCTATAAGCTGCCCATAGAAAAATGTTAAACTACCCTCTGTTACAGGTATAGCCACATTTCAGCAAACAATAGTAAACCTAAAACAGGTATAAAAACTCAACCTTTATTTAACTTACCTGTTGCTTATAATTTTAATATTCATAAGTAGGGTTAATTAAATTTTTATAGACTGGCGTCTTATTCAGTGACTAAAGTGGAATTCAATCTGAATTTGTTGAAGTACTAAAAAAGGTGAGGCAAAGCATAACAAAACAGCGATGGAATTACAGTGCTTTCTCACCTATGACTTTCAGTAATTAAGCGGATTATCTCGGCACAAAACGTTCACTAAACAGCTTGATTAAAAAATTAGGCAGTGGATATTTTTTGTAAATTACCTTTAGATAGGCTTGCCAAGCATTGTCTTTTAGCTCGTTGATTTCGTTGCTTGGTATAATATCTTTATAAATCTCCGCGAAATCCTTTAAAAACTGCACATCGCGACGTCTACTGGTTTTAGCATACCCTTTACCAGCATAATGAATAAAATCGGCTTCTAGATAGTTTTCTTTGCCAAACATATCCATTCGATTAAATGCTTTGTCAAGAGTCGCATGCTTTAAACAATGTTTGTGGAGTGTGTAATTAAAGTAACTCTGGTCATAATGGGTAATGTCATTGCAGATTAGTTGTAGGTCTTCCAATTTAGTTAATTTAAACAAATCTGCACTTTTCGAAGTTAGTATTATCCCCGCATTGTAATAGACTGGCCTTTCTTCAATTCTGGGCCACTGAACTTGACCTAGAAACGACTGGATCATATCGGCGTCAGTTCTTCGCTCCTGTTTTCCTCCTTCATCAAACCAATAAGTTGTATCTAATTCAGGATACAGCTCAAAAACATCCCTTGAATGTGGAGTTATAAGGACATCCGAATCAACATATAGAACTCTGTCGTATTTCTCAAGTAGTTCCCCAATTCGTAACTTCTCTGTCCAAGCTGGTGATGCATGATATTTAGGGTTAACAATATCTATTTTGTAATGCAGTTTATCGGACACGATCAAATCCGCGCCAACTTTATCAGCATAAATCTCAAAACTCTTTAAGGCAGCCTGATACATTGGATTGTCACCAATGGCGAGCGTAAAAATTGCTTTTTTCATTAATCTGGTATCCAAGTACTTACATAGCGTTATATCCTGAAGAGCTCATTAGCTCTGCAAGACACAGTTCAAGTCAGTGTTTATTTTATCTTTTAAAACACTTGGTTACAACGCAGCATAAATTTTTCATAAAAGCCAAAAACGCAGGTCAATGACCTAAACCTAGTCAAGAAAAGGAAGATAACAAATACTCACATTACATATCGTATAAGAATGCAAAGGAACTCTATAATATTGTTATGAATAGTAAACATTGTAACACGTATAAAAGGCATGAAAGGAGAGCTAGCATGGCAGGCTTCAATAATACTAACGTCTACTCTCCGTGGTGCAGATTACCAATAGTTGTGTCGAAAATTACACTTCTTCTATATCAACGACACCTGATAGTGAGATTCGTGTCATATCGTCATTATACACTTTTAAAGAGCCTCGTTTTTTATCGCGATAGGTCATTTCAGGAGCAAGTAATTCTGTCCATTGCCCGTTGGCATATTTTTGGATTGAATGTTTAACGGTTCCAACTGCTCCCAACTTTTCAGACCTTTCAATATTGCCTATGAGCACGATTTTATAAGCTGGTTGACTATAAGCATCGTAATAGAATACTTCGCCCGGTTCGCCTTCAACCAGCGTAGCTGTTACGCCATAGGATACCCAATCACCTATTTCCAATTTAAATTCATAGCTAAATGTTTGCTCACTGCTCACTATTTGCTGCGACGCCTTATTTTCAGTTGATAGATTGAGAGTTTGGGCATTGCCCGAAAAAATTAGTGACGCGCCTGTAAAAAGTATGGCTTTATGCCAAGCTCTGGTCATGTGTTACACCCTGTATATTGTATTTGATTTTTACATAATAAAAGCGTTTGAAAGTCGACTAACGATATATTAGGGAGGTGAAGCTGATATGAACAAACACCAACTGCTTTTTTTGGTGACAGTCTCAATTGGCTCATCTGGGCTTGATAGCGCCCTAAATTAAAAAGGTGACTGTACTTAGGTCACCTTTTTGTTGAGCTATATATGGAGCAATTAACTACCAATATTGTTAGATACTTTAAAACTCATTTGTGGATCTTCAACAAACTGTGTCATGCCAGGGCGCTTATAAAACAGCGTGCGTGTATAGTTTGAAATTGCCCAAATTACCCCTTCTCTATCGACGTCGATATTGTAGAAAGAGCCGAATTTTGCAAGCTCACCATTGTTCAAGGTATACACACTTTGAGGGCCATCATTGCTTCCATAAACACTGGCAACAACGTAAACTTGGCCACCACCAACAGCAATGTCTACCAAAGAGCACAAATTGCCACAAGCCACTTTTTGCTGTGTCCATTTAACTCCATCGTATTTAAACAGCTTGTCACTTTCTGTGATTGCCCAAATCACACCACCTAGTGCAACGTCAATTTTGGTGATCACTTCATTATCAATACGGAAATAGCCTTCAAAGCTGCCGCTCTTGTCGTTAAACTTTTTAAGGCTTCCATCACCATTTACACAATATACATGGTCAACGGTGAACGAACTGACGTCTGTTGCCCCCCAGCAACCAGTCACTGACTGCCAATCATAGTTCTGATACCTGAAGGCGTTGCCATTTTCTGAAATTGCAAATGTTGCCCCTTCATAAAACGCATAACCTTTATCATCGGGCGATGTACCAAAATGATAGTGAAAGTACCCACCTGAAGCCGCAATCGCTTTTTGTCCATGAGGAAGCTCTTTCTCTCTCCACAAACCAAATGAGTCATCTTTTTGTACCCATGGTACACCTAATCGGTCAATTGCGACACGTACCGGTGAATTGATAAACCCTTCCGCATTCGCGCTATTTGACAAAGTCACGCCTAAAGTCGCAATAACAGCCAAAGTTAAACTTGTTAATCTCATTTCCTTATTCCTATACGAGTTGTTGTCACGCGGCGTAGTTTACATAATAATTACATTCTAACTTGTACCCAAATGATGTATACCAATACTATTCATGCAATTTAAACTAAATTTCTTCTTGCTAATTAGACCTAGATAAATCAATGAACAACGGAAATACTTAATCCTTAATTGAATCGATAACCAATCGAGCTTTTTAGCTCAAAAATTACTAAAGATCAGACGCTCATGTTAATCACACTGTGTATTCAACAGAGTTGAAGTTAGAGACATCCAGCGAATTCAATTATAAAAATACCTTCTCCAACACTCGTCTAGACCTCAAATGAACCTACATAATCTAAATATTCCATTAATGGTTATAACCTTTATCAAGCATAAAAACTAAGGAATAAAACACCAAACCGAATGGACAATAAAGAAAGTTGAATGTTATGGTTATTGACTTTATTGTCCACGTAAAACTGCTAGTCACTACGGTGCTTAAACGAAAAACTCGCTTCTGGCTGCAACGAGCCTGATTTATCTTTCGGTGTGGTATAAAAACTGACATTCAGGCTATCACTGCGATTATCAAGTTCAATATGCGCAAAGCCCCAAATAAAGCTTTTTGCCCAAATAAGGTCATACTCTGGGTAGCGATTTTCTTGTTGCTGTGCAAACGGTGAGTGAGTTCCGCGCATTTTAGACGCAGCTCCGCTAATAATTAAAGGCAGTTTGGGCTTGTTATTCCCCGGCAAAACACGAGAACAATCATCCGTAAGTAATTCAAGGTCATGTTCATGTCCTGCAATATAGGCGTCTGCATATTGACATAACTCAGGTAAAATCAGCCGTCTTAACACGTGTCCTTCATCATATTTAGTGCCGCCAATTGACCACAATATATGGTGCCCATAAACTATTTTCCACTTTGCTTTCGATGATTTTAAACCATCAGCTAACCATGCTAGTTGCTTGTGGTCTTCACCATTGACCGGAGACTCGTGCACCTCTATGTCTTCAACTTCTGCGACACCGCTTGCCAACGCTGAAGCAAGGCCTTGTTCACTGCCGTCGTGTTTAAGTGGGATCTCGTAATAGTGCTGTCCAGATAACAACATGTTGGTATCGAGCACAAAAAACTCAACATCATTGCCAGGCTCACCGATTTTGTAACTATAGTAGCCACGCTCATCCATATGGAAATTAGGCTGTTTTGCCATCCACTCAGTTTGAAGCTTTACGCCTTTGCGAGATGTTTTCCAATCATGATTGCCCAGCGCAGAGTAAACAATAAGATCCTTATGATTTTTAAATAATGGCTTTAGAGGCCCTAAAATAAGATCATTCATGCGCTTTTGATCGTCTTTTCCATCATTGGCGTCAGCCCCATCTGGGTAGATGTTATCACCCAGTTGTATGCCAAACTCACAGGGCTTACGCTCGCACAATTTCGCCATTGCAGAGCCTACAGCCGCAGCACCGGTATCTTCTGTCGCGATTTCAGTACCTGGATAAACGTAAATTGGCGCGTGGTCAAACTCCTCAATGGGTCTATTATCTTCGAGCCAATCCGCCTTCTCTGCTGCAATGAACTGCTGTTTGTTTTTGGGCTTTTTAATATGTTTGGTTTTCGGGTAATCAGGGTGATAGCCACCATCACCAAATGCCAAAAATGAAATAGAATCTTGGGCTGATACCAAAAAAGTGCTGCTCAATAATAGGGCTGAAACAGCTATGCGAGAGGAAGTTAACTTCATAGAGTATTCGCTGCCCAGTTGCCTAAGCAGCGCCATCGTAGTTTATTAGAATAAAAATTTAAAATGAGCTTAAGGTAATACCTAGCTGATACGAGCGACCATAACTTTCGTATTGATAGTTGTAACGCGGCTGCCCGTGGTACACGTAAAGCGGTTCGTCGGTCAGGTTGACTGCATTGAAATACACTTGCGTTTGTTCGCTGATGTAATACTTCACACTGAAGTCAATTTGATTGTGCGCATCTTGGTAAACGCGGCCATCATTCTCGGTCATGATGTACGATTTACTCTTGTAGCTATTACTCAAACGTGCGCTTAGGAGGTTGCTTTCATAACCAATCATGAGATTTGCAACAGTGTCAGACTGGTTGGGCAAGGCATCATCAGCATCAATAAACGTACCATTGGCAGATATCATCAGACCATTGTCGAAATTTTTCGTATAAGCCAGCTCTAATCCGCTGAGCTCTGCCTCTCCGCCGTTTACCGATTGGATCACTTCTTCAAATCCATTCCACAGACCGTTATCTTGCACCTGCTTTTTAGCAATATAGTTATCAATATTTTTGTGAAATACCCCTGCAGATAACACGCCTATCTTGCCTGGATAATACTCGATAGAGAAATCAAAGTTACTTGCTTCATACGGGTTAAGGTCTGGATTTCCAACTTCACCTTTTCGTTCAACTTGTACAACGTCATCATCCAATGTCGTTTCGCTTTCTAATAATTGAAAAGCGGCTGCATCTCCAAAACTAGGTCTGGCAATAGTTTGAGTATATGCAAAGCGGGTTATTAGAGAGTCAGAATGGGCATACCGCATTGTAAGGTTAGGCAGTAAGTGGTCGTAATCTTTACTCACTTCCCAAGGTGTAATTGCAACGCGCTCGCTATCTTCAATATCATTCTTAAGTAGCTCTACACGACTGCCGACTGTGTCATACTCTGTGTCTTCATACCTGAGACCTGTAATCACATTCAAATCGCCAATATCTAAGCTCAGCATCGCATACAGCGCGGACACCGTTTCTTGTGACGTATAACTTTTACCCTTACTTTCAATGTCTGATTCCAATGTGTTTAAATCTAAATCGGCTTGATTCGATGAAAAGTAAGACTTGATCCCTTGCCGTGATAAACCAGGGCCAAAATCGCCTAAGTCAAATTCAGGGCTGTTGGTTGCAAATTGTTGTGCGGTAATTTCATCAAAGCCGCCGTCATAGACCTTAGCATTAACACGATTGAGTTTTTCTCTGTCATTGTACTTAACCCCCGCCTTAAACTGTGCGTTGTAACCGTTAAGTACAAAGTCCTTGCTGACATCCAGCTTAAAGCTGATAGCTTCATCTTCACTCAGGTTGTCTTCCCATACAATTTCATCCAGTGAGAAATTGTTGAGATCATGAGCTGAAGGTGAATGAGACAAAATTGGCGTATCCCCCAAACTCGCATATCCCAAGGTAAGTGCTTCACCTGCAAAATCTACATCCAATCGATTTGGTTCAGCTTCATCTGACTTAGAATAGCCAAGGTTATACTCAATAAACCAACTATTTAGGATGTGCTCCGCACCTGCCACAACTGACAGAATGCTTTGCTCTTCATATCTATCTTTGGTGTCCCTGTCCATTTCAGCATCAGTGAAATAGGCTGCGGTTTCACTGGACTCAGCACTTAGGTATTTTCCTTTGTCATATCGATACTCATTGCGCTGGCGAAATTCATCGTCTGAAAATTCACTGTAAAGCGTGCGCAGATAGTATTTATTCATCGCCCCTTGATGCAAATCCAAATTCAGCGCTGCGCCTAATCGTTCGCGTTGAACTTGATAGTGACGTTGCTCTATTTCTTCGGCCCCAAAAAATTCAACGTCCTCTCCAGTTTCTGCACTCTCCTGCTCTAGCGACATCCAGCCACCGTCCGTTTCCATATTGTGAGAACCAAACTTGCGCTCAAACCAAGAAACAGCTGTAGCAACACCTAACTGTGTGTTATTGGCTAAATCGTAAATATCGCTAAAGCTTGCTGAGAGTTTTGGACTTGTTTCATTCACTAACTCATTGTGAGAAGCTTGAGCGGTGAAACTATAACTTTGTCCTTGTCTATCGAATGCGCTTAAGCTTTTAACGTTGATACTGCCACCGATGGCACTCGCGTCCATATCTGGTGTTACTGTTTTGCTGACTTCTAAGCTTTGTATAATCTCGCTAGGTATTACATCCATCGCGACGCTTCGGATCCCTGCTTCTGGAGAAGGCACATTTGCCCCGTTGATCGACACGTTGTTCAATCCTGGATCGATACCTCGGATCCCCACAAAACGCCCTTCACCTTGGTCACGTTGAATAAACATGCCGGGTAAGCGCTGCAGGGCCTCAGCTGCATTTTGGTCGGGTAATTGGCCAATACTATCGGCACTGACAATCGTCATGATCCCATCTGCATTTTTTTGACGGTTAAGTGCTCCAGCTTGGCCCGCTCGCTGCCCTACAACAATGATGTTATCAACCTCGTTATCTAGCGGCGTGAGCACAACGGACACAGTGGTTACTTGTTTATCGTCGATTTTGACTGTTTGACGATAAGATTGCGCACCAATATAGTTCACTTCGAGTGTGTAGTTTCCTGCAGGTATTTGGGTAAAAATAAAGCGGCCATCTCGGCTCGAACTCACCTGTCTATTGAGTTCAACAATTTTGACCTGCGCTCCTTCAAACAGCGCCTTATTTTGTGTATCTCCGATTTGTCCCTGAAGAGTATTGGCTTGGGCACCCGTTGCTATTAAACCCAGCAGCATGGCCACAGCTTTGTGAGACTTTGAAAAAGGTAACGGTAGTGTATGTTTCATATTTATCTCGTACAGATTGAGTTGATTGTTCACCCTAAAAATCGCAAAAACCTTATCTGGACATTATGAATTATTTATTTCACCTACACTTAGAACACTCTGATTTAACTAGTTTTTCACTACAAACTAGGCTGTACTGAGCTAATTTCACCCCCTTTAAAGTGCCAAAAACAATCGTCTTGTGATTTTTTGCTCAATTATTGCTACTAAGATTAAAAAAACTGTCAAAGTAGTGAGCTAAATTGACCCTGTTAAAGAAAATTAACCGCAATAACATAACAGCATTACTCACTAGGCTCGGCATAGAATCATGATATTTTCCTTTCGCAAAGTTAGACATTTTTCCTTATGGCTATTGCTCTTATTTTCCATCACCATAACTCTGATCTGCACAGTGTATCTAGGTGAGCCTAAACCCTCATCCCACATAGAAACTCTAGATGCGCTAGGCGAAGGAGGTCTAGCGTTTATGTCTTTGGTATGGCTTATTGCGACCTTGTTAAGCCGGCCCACAGGACGTGTTACAACAGCACTTGCCGGTGGGCTTACTTTAATGCTCATTTCGCTGTTATTAGACTGTCTTGATGAGTTTTTTACATTTGATCATATCCACCCGACTCTGAGCTCCCTAGAGGCCTTTCCCGCATTACTAGGCATGATTGTCATGAGCTTTGCGATGCACTGGTGGTATCAAGAGCAGACATATTTAAATTTAACACTGCTCAAAAAAGAGCGGCATTTTCGCGAGCATACTTTTACCGACTATGTGACAGGACTTTATAGTGCCCGGTATATGGAAAAACAAATTAGCATTGAAATTGAACAGCTCGCTAATACTGGTACAAAGTTTTGTGTTGCTATCTTGGACTTAAAATCATATGGACGATTCTGTTTCGAACACGGTATTACCAAAGGAGAGCTACTACTGCGTGATACCGGCCAGTTAATCACGTTAAACATTCGCGGTTGTGACTTAGCTTGCAGGTACGCGGGTGACAAATTTATTGTCTTATTCCCTGCAACACCACTTCATACTGCTCAATCCATTTCACAGAGAGTATGTGCGGCTGCACAAATCCATTATCAATACGATGAAAACTTACTCACGCTCGACCCGAACACTCTTCATTGTGCATGTATTGAGGTCTCACAACCAATGCAAAGCAAGCAAATTTTTGAACAGCTGATCACACAGTTGCACCAAAATAAGCAGGCGGCATAGTGTCTTATTTTGAAACTAGTGAGCCTAAACTCTCGAGCCATCAGTTGCTAGTACCGCTAATAGAGCTTGCCAAACAACGCGGTATACACCCAGACAAAGCACTTAAGGGAACAAAATTATTTTACAGCGATTTTGCACAGCCAGATCACGTATCTAGCTTTTCACAGCTAGAACAAACAATAAAAAACATCATGACTTGCCACCTTGGGCAGGACATCAGCTTTGTACTTGGGCAACATTTACTCCACAGTATCTGTGCACGCTATGCGTCGTATTTATTTCATTGTAGCAACCTCAAAGCATTACTTGCCGCTTGCAAGCAACTACAAGGTGAGTTGTTTCCCTATTTTAGCGTGCGAATGTTTAAACAAAACAAGGCCATACATTTAATAGTCAACCCCGCGATTAGTGAACTCCAGCCAAGCGTTTACTGCTTCTTACTCGAAGTGTGGTTAAGCTTAATCAACGGTTTTTTAAAGTGGCGCTTTGAAAATACACAAGTTCAATTTCAACTGCCCTATACAACGCCTGTATACATTGAAGAATATCAAGCCATAGGTGCAAACCTTTTGTCATTCGGGCATCACTTTACTACTGTGGTGATTTCCAAAGAAGCATTACAAACGCGGCAAAACAGCGCAATACCGGCACTTCAGTCTGATATAAAAACTTTAGCCAACAGCAACACCGTTGGTTTTTTAGCCTATGCAGAATCATTTTTAATTGCCAACCCCAGAGCCACATTAGAAGACCTCGCAAATTACTTCAATACCAGTGGTGCAACACTGAAACGAAAACTCGCACTACACAACAGTCAATTTAGTTGCTTAAAAGATAGGGTATTGAGCCAACAAGCAGGTTTCTGTATTGGGCAACAAGGCTACTCAAACTCGCAGGTAGCTAAAGTTCTGGATTTCAATGATTTGCCAAACTTTAGGCGTGCAATTAAACGTTGGTTTGGCGTGACGCCTTCAGAATTACGAAAGGTGAGGATATAAAAAGGAAAAAAGCCGCGGCATAGTGCACACGGCTTCAACAACCAGAATTGGTTACAGAGCTTGTTCTAGCTCAGGTAATACGTCAAATAAGTCGGCGACTAAGCCATAATCAGCGACTTGGAAAATAGGCGCTTCTGGATCTTTGTTGATAGCAACAATGATTTTAGAATCTTTCATACCTGCAAGGTGTTGGATTGCACCACTAATACCTACAGCAATATAGAGATCTGGAGCAACAATCTTACCAGTCTGTCCTACTTGCATATCATTTGGTACGAAGCCAGCATCTACTGCTGCGCGAGATGCCCCAATTGCTGCACCAAGCTTGTCTGCAATGCCGTTAAGAAGTGCAAAATTTTCACCGTTTTGCATACCACGACCACCAGAGATAATCACAGGAGCTGCTGTAAGCTCCGGACGCTCTGATTCAGTTTGCTCAACACCAACAAAGCTACTTAGGCTATTAGCAGCTCCATTAGATAATGTCTCAACAGACACTGGCGCTTGCTCGCCCGCTGCATCAAATGCACTAGCACGTACCGTGATCACTTTTTGTGACTCCAACGATTTCACAGTTGCGATTGCATTGCCCGCGTATATTGGACGCTTAAATGTGTCAGCATCAACCACGTCAACAATTTCAGAAATTTGCGATTTGTCTAAAAGCGCAGCAACACGCGGTAAAATGTTTTTACCTGTTGTCGATGCACTGGCAAGTATATGGCTGTAGCTCTCAGCTAGCTCAACGACTAGATCAGCTGTATTTTCTGCCAATTGGTGTTCAAAATTTGCATTATCAACTAATTTAACTGATGTAACACCTGCAATGCCTGCAACGGAATCTGCTGCCGCCGCAACACTGCTACCTGCGACCAATACATCAACATTGCCACCAATCTTAACAGCCGCTGTGATCACTTTCGCAGTTTCAGGCTTTAAAACACCATTTTCATGTTCTGCAATGACTAATACGCTCATGAGATCACCTTTGCTTCTGTCTTAAGTTTAGTTACTAGCTCTTCAACACTCTCTACGATAACACCAGCTTCTCGCTTAGCCGGCTCATCAACTCTAACCAGCTCAACGCGTGGTGCTAAGTCGACGCCGAGCGAATCTGCTGCGATGACGTCAAGTGGCTTACGCTTCGCCTTCATGATGTTTGGTAGTGTCGCGTAACGCGGTTCGTTTAAACGTAGGTCAGTAGTAACAATTGCTGGTAACGCTAAAGAAACAGTTTGTAAGCCACCGTCTACCTCACGCGTCACGATGGCATTGCCACCTTCTATTACTAACTTAGATGCAAACGTTCCTTGACCTCGCTTCGTCAACGCACCAAGCATTTGGCCTGTTTGGTTGTTGTCTGCATCAATAGATTGTTTACCTAAAATGACTAGTTCAGGATTTTCTTGCTCTACCAATTTAGCCAGTAATTTTGCAACATGTAGCGACTCTAACGTTGCGTCTGTTTCGATGTGGATTGCCTTGTCAGCACCAAGTGCCAATGCCGTGCGAAGCTGCTCTTGACAAGCTTTATCACCAATAGATACGGCGATCACTTCAGTTGCACTGCCTGCTTCTTTTAATCTAATCGCTTCTTCTACTGCGATTTCACAAAACGGGTTCATGGCCATCTTAACATTGGTAAGATCAACATTGCTGTTATCTGCCTTGACTCTCGCTTTGACGTTGTAGTCAATCACGCGTTTGATTGGTACAAGTACTTTCATGGTTACTCCATCATCTGGTTATTTGTATAGCTGACGCGTACGTCAATGAAACAATTTAATGAAACCAGCCTACTTCCTGTTGACGTAAACGTCAACCTAAAATAACCTTAGCTTAACGTAAAAAGAACTTAACTCGAGTTTAAGTTAATCTACCGTCAATGTATACGAGGTAAAAATGGTCGAACGTGAAACCATGGAATTTGATGTCGTCATAGTGGGTGCGGGCCCTGCAGGCCTATCATGCGCTATTCGACTCGCTCAGCAAGCACAGCAAAAAGAACAAGAACTCATGATCTGTGTGGTAGAAAAAGGCTCAGAAGTGGGTGCACATATTTTGTCCGGTGCTGTTTTCGAGACCAAAGCATTAGATGAGCTCATTCCTGATTGGGCACAAAAAGGTGCACCTATTACAACAAAAGTAACAGAAGATGAAATCTACCTGTTTAAAGATGAGCAAAACGCAACAAACCTACCACATATGGTGGTACCAAAAACCTTTAAAAACGAAGGCAATTACATCGTTTCTATGGGCAATGTCTGCCGTTGGTTAGCAGAGCAAGCAGAAGCGCTTGGCGTAGAGATTTTCCCCGGCTTTAGTGCTCATTCACTGATCATTGAAGAAAATGAAGTTAAAGGCATTGTAACAGGTGACATGGGCTTAGACAGAGATGGTGAGCCAAAAGACACGTATATGCCAGGCATGGAACTTCGCGCTAAATACACAGTGTTTGCTGAAGGTTGTCGCGGCCACCTTGGTAAACAATTGCTCAAGGAGTTTGAGCTAGATAAAGACGCTACGCCACAACACTATGGCATTGGTTTTAAAGAAATTTGGCAAATCGACCCAGCGAAGCACAAAGAAGGTACAGTGGTTCACGGCACTGGCTGGCCGCTTGACAATGAAACCCATGGCGGCTCATTTATGTACCACGCCGAAAATAACCAAGTTGTGGTTGGTTTGATCATCGATTTGAACTACAAGAACCCGTATTTAAGCCCATTTGATGAATTTCAGCGCATGAAACATCATCCGGTGTTTAAGCAAACCCTAGAAGGCGGTGAACGTATTTCGTACGGCGCACGTGCAATCGCAAAGGGTGGATTGCACGCATTACCTAAAATGCATTTTCCAGGCGGTTTGTTGATTGGTTGTGATGCTGGCACCTTGAACTTCGCCAAAATCAAAGGAAATCACACTGCAATGAAGTCTGGTATGATCGGTGCCGATACTATCATTGAAGCGCTTTCAAAAGAGGACGCGACTACTGACTTACAAAGTTTCGACGATAAGTTTAAGGCAAGCTGGCTGCATGAAGAGCTCTATCAATCTCGCAACTTTGGTCCAGCCATGCATAAGCTAGGTCGCTACCTAGGCGGCGCCTACAACATGATTGACCAAAACTTCTTCTCTGGTGCATTACCTTTCACCATCAAAGATATTAGCAAAGATTACGAGTCCCTAAGACTCGCCAAAGACGCGACTAAAATTGACTACCCGAAACCCGATGGCAAGCTCAGCTTTGACAAACTTTCTTCGGTCTTTTTATCAAATACAAACCATGAAGAAGTTCAACCCTGCCATTTACAACTTAAAGACGCCAGCATTCCGGTTTCGGTTAATTTAGAGCAATATGCAGAACCTGCGCAGCGTTACTGCCCTGCAGGTGTTTATGAGGTGAATGAAAATGAAGCCGGTGAAAAGCAATTTGTGATTAATGCACAAAACTGTATTCACTGTAAAACCTGCGATATCAAAGACCCTAGCCAAAATATTACTTGGGTGACACCAGAAGGTGCTGGTGGACCCAACTACCCGAATATGTAATAACCCAACCAATTATTTACATATCTCAAATTGCAAGGGGCGAAACGCCCCTTTTTTTCTATACTTACCTCATACTCGAAAAACGATGAGGCGCGTATGGCCAATCAATCAGAAGTGATTTTCAGGTTTTTAGCTGAACCTACCGACGTAAATTTTGGCGGCAAAGTCCACGGCGGCGTCGTAATGAAATGGATCGATCAGGCAGGGTATGCCTGTGCTGCGGGCTGGAGTGGCGCCTATTGCGTTACGGTCTCAGTCGCTGGTGTGCGTTTTCACCGCCCTATTTTGGTTGGCCAAATTGTTGAGGTATCCGCAAAAATCGCCCATACCGGAAAAACCAGTATGCAGATATTTATTCAGGTGAGGTGTGGCGATCCACAAAAGCAGCACATGGTCGAAACCAACCACTGTATCATTAGTTTTATTGCTATGGATCAAGCGGGCTACCCTATTCCCGTATCTAAATTTGTAGCGCAAACTCCTGAGCAAAAAGCCCTAGAACAATACGCGATAAAAATGAAAGACATCGCGATACAAACAGAGTCTTTACTGCAAGCCACATTAGATCAAGACGAATAAATCCAATTGGGCTCTACAAAGACACTGCAAAACCCTAAGTTGCTCTTCCCGTTGCGATTGGGGAATTGTGTTTGTGGTCATTTTAATTAAAACTCAAAGTTGCTAATAGGTGTTCTTGCAACTCTGCTTACTTTAATACTCATTTGAAACTATCGGCCAAACAATCTCATATAGTGCCAACTTCAAATCTGTTTTTCCATTAAAATGAGTTGCTGACCTTGGTATTGCGACACACCAAATTGACGGTAACCAAGTTTACGATATACGTGTATACCCCGTGAGTTAGTCGCAAACACATCTAGCCATATTCTCTTAGCTCCTAAGTGCACTTTACAATAAAGGGCCATCTCCTTAATCGCGAGCTGGCCGATCCCTCGGTGTTTTTTTGCTATGACTACACGTCGAAACTCCACATCTCCACCATGCTGTTTGACCAAGATAAAAAAACCGGACAACCTACCTTTACAAAAAATAGACAAGTACAGTGTGTTCGCTTGGTCCATCTGTGCTAAATGCTGTGACCTTGTATATGGAATGATAAAGTGTTCCGTGTCACTTTCTTGCTCCATATCTATAAATTTTTCAATGTGTTCGGCTTCAGAAACCACCAGCTCAATCATAAGGGTTACCGTTTTTAGGTTATTGACGAATATATTTTAAACTGAATTGCAACGAACTGCGGTTACAGTCACCTCAATCAACACATCACCTTCAAGATCAACACCTAGGCAAGCTCGCTGGGGCCAATGGTCAGGGTTTGGGCCAAGCCACTCTTTCCAAACTTCATCCATTATTGGCTTGTCTGCCATGTTTGCAATATATACTTGTGCGGAAACTATGCGGGTCTTATCTGAACCAAGCTCATTGAGGTTTTTTTGGATTGTATTTAGCGTGTGCTTTGTTTGCTGTGCCAAGTCTGTTTGAGTATCAAATGACGTTGCGACAGTCCACACTAATTCTTTATAGGCTGATGATTTATTACGGCCTTCATATAGGCCTCGCTTTCTTTCAATCATCGTACTACTCCTTGATCATTGATAGGTAAAGGGGTTATGCGTAATTGAGTAATACTTTTGCGTTTGTAGAATTTGAAATATGCTCAATGAAAAGGAGCTTAAGCTCCTTTATTATCTCTTTACTGTCTCGTTATTTACGGACCGCAATCGCTTCAATTTCAATGTTGACATCTTTTGGCAAACGCGCAACTTCTACACAAGAACGCGCCGGGTAATGTGCTACTTTATGCTCGTCGAAAAATTGGCCATAAACTTCATTTACAGTACCAAAGTCATTCAGGTCTTTTACAAATACAGTCAATTTTACAATATCAGCAACGGTTAGACCTGAAGACTCAACAACTGCTTTCACGTTCTCAAGTGATTGTTTTGCTTGATCAGCAATGGCTTCTGGAACCTCTCCTGTGACAGGGTTAACAGGGATCTGACCAGAAGTCAGTACCATGTTTCCTAAGTCAACACCTTGGACATAAGGGCCAATTGCCGCTGGTGCAGATTCTGTGTGCAATACTTTTGTCATGATAATTTCCATTTCAGGTTAGTAGAAAAAGTGCGCTTATAGTCGCTACCTTTTAGCTTTTTTTCAAGTGTTTAAAGGTATATTAGGTAGTAAATTACCGCCTTTATTGATGCATAATATCGCCTAAGCTGTTTTTCCCCCACACACCGCTATCATGGAGCTCTGAGTGCCCTGGCGCTCGGTTTGATTGATTCTCTTCTGCTAGGTAGTTAACCCCTTTTTCACTGTCACTAATTGCACGGCCACCGCGTTTACTTCCTAACGCGCCAGCAATTTGGACTTTATCCCCTAATGAAAACACGTTAAACACCCCATTTGATACATTGCGTAATAACGGCATGTACTGATATCTAACCGGCGTGCCCATTAAAACAACTTTCGATACCTTTAACCCTAATCGCAATGCTGTTAGTGCGACGTTGCCACCATGACTATGGGCATAAATTTCAACATCGTAAAAGCCAGCAGCGTCTTTTGTAAATGCGTGGTTATTTCCGCTCTTTTCTATCAAATCACGCAAATGCACCGCCGCCATTACTCTGTCTGCATGCTGATTCGCCCCGCTCCAATGAAAAGGCATGACATCAAAATGGTTGTTGGTCAGGTAATTGTAAAAATCCCCACCTTTTTGATACCAAGCATTACCATTTGCCCAAGTACCATGAATTAAAATCGCCTTTTTACGCTGACGATTTGCCATACTAAACACGAGTGGAAGAGCTGACTTGCCAGTCGTTTCTGAAACAGCTAACTTATGGCCTAAGTTCAACTTTTCTGCCGCAACTAACTGACCAAGCGCCTCATTCGCACGCGTATGCTCGTTAGCAGTTAACCAATATAAATTTTCCACCTTTATTTGCGCTCTAGCACTGTCACTAGCACGGCTTAAATAATCATCAATTAGATGTAGGCTAAGTAATCGTAAGTCTTCAGACGGGCTGTTTAGGTTTTCAATTAGGGTATCTTCTGCAATACGTTCAAAATCTTGTTCAAAGACCCCTTTTTCGAGCATTGTTAGGATCTGCTGTTGTTTTATTTCTATATCTTGCATCTCATCTCCTTTAAGTAACCGCATTTCTATTAAATAGAATAAGGCATGAGAGAACAAGTTAAAAAAAGTTTGTCAATTAAGATAAGTAAGCATCTGATAAATCTAAGATAACTTTAAAACTAAATCTGTAAGCAACTCTGGAGTGAAAGGTTTAGAAATGTAGCCATTAACACCTAGCTCTTTCATTTCTAAGATTTTTTCAGGGGTTGTGTCACCTGTTAACATAATAATTTTAGTATGGCGAAGCGCCGGGTTGCGCTTCATCTTTTTAATCAGTTCAACGCCATTTATTTTCGGCATGTTCCAATCGGTAACGATGAGGTCGTAGTGTTTATCTGATAAAGCATTCAGCGCCTCTTCGCCATTGCTCGCCTGTGTCAGCTCGTTAAAACCTTGTTCTTGCAAACTTTCACAGATGAGCTCCCTCATAAAGTACGTATCATCTACAACTAAAATCTTCATTGCCTTCCTTTTCGCTGTTATTTATTTGCTTACCAAGCTAGATGCTAGTCACTGCTTGCAATAAACGCAAAGTTAAGCAACTTATTTTGCTGTGTTTTAACGCTTATTGGCCGAGCGTGCATACTCGTTTAATGCTAAGTGCGACTCAGTTAACGCGAGCAAGCTTTCAAGTTTCATATCGGCCTTATCAAATTTGACATTATTGAACTGTGACTTTTGTGGTACCACAAGCGTGCGCATATTTGCCGCTTGCGCTGCTTTCATGCCTGTCACGGAGTCTTCAACAGCTAAACACCGTTCAGGTAAAACGCCCATTTGCTTCGCTGCTGTCAAATAAACATCTGGAGAAGGTTTGCCTGCCACTTCATTATCCGATGAACAATAAGTCGTAAAATAATGACCTATATCCAGCTTGTCGAACACCACGGGGATCAGCGCAACGGGTGCGTTAGTAGCTAAACCTATCTTAAGTTGTTTCTCTTGCAGCAACGACAAAGCATGATGGACACCAGCCAAAGCTTCTCCTTGAAGAACAATTAATTCAGCGACACGTAAAACGACTTGATCAGCGACTTGTGACGTACTCGGCCCTTCCCAAGGAGCATGTTGATACCAAAATTCAGCAGCTTGTATGGTTGTCATGGACGCAGTTCTAGCCGCTAGCTCATCGCGCACATCGACGCCAAGACTGCCAAAAACCTGTTTTTCCGCCTCCTGCCACATTGGCTCAGAATCAATTAAAGTCCCGTCCATATCAAATATCACAGCGTCAATCATTTATCCTCCCTAGTAAAAACGACTTCAAACACTTCGCATACGATAGGCATATCTTGACACGGCGCATACTTTGTACCGGCCAACTCTCTTTGATAATACGACCAGTGAACCTGCCGCCAATAAGCCAAAGACTTATCTCCCTCCCCTTCTAAAGCGGCATAAGCATCATCAATCTGGTTAAAAGGGACTACGCTTACTTTGGTTGTTTTGACAATACAGTGAGCAAGGCCATGCCAGTCCGTGACAATATTTAAATCACCTACTTGCGGCAATGCGATATCTTTGGCTTTATGCCACCAAAGAGATGGAGACGTTGCTTTTTTCTCTCCTGAGAGCACTAGATTGAGGCAGTCGTTAGCATCAGTTTCGTTATCACAAAAGTGCCAGCTCGGTAGTGCTTCACAAGGCTGATTTTGCTGCTCGAAATAGGCTTTACTGAGTTCAATAACGGATGGGTGGTTAGCTGGTCGCACCAAATAACACTCCTTTTGGCTTAATTAATATTGAAACAACAATAAGATAATAAAGACACTGCTGACGATAATAAATAGCAAAGTAAAAATGGATAGAAAAAGATAATGATGGCGCGAACTAAAATGGAAAAAGCCATAATTGTGAGTGACACGTTTATGGCTAGGAAAGTGTTATTAAATAAGACGCTTGGCAAGTTTTCGCGTTTCTACAAACGCAGCTTCTAGCGAACTTTGATGACGTAGATCTGCAAACTCTTGATACTCAGATGCGATTTCATATATCCGTTCGCAGCCAATATACTTAGACAGGGTCTTAATATGAGGCGCCAAGTGATTCATATGCTCTCTCACTCCCCCGATTTCAAAGCCAAACTCACCACATGATGTGATAAGCACTAATGTTTTCCCTGACAGTATGGGCTCAAGTGGGAAATCCCCCCGAGCGAGGTCAAAACTAAATGTTTCATTGATCCTCACAATTTGATCAAACCAAGCTTTAAGCTGCGCGGGCATGCCGTAGTTATACATAGGCGTTGAAATCACGATAATATCCGCTTCTTTCACTTCAGCAATCAAGGAGTCTGAAATGGCGAGCTTTTGGCATTGCTGTGCACTTCTTTTGTTTATGGGAGTAAACACTGCGCCTAACCACTCTTGATCGGTAAACGGTGGTGGAGTCATACCTACATCTCTGTATACATATTGAGACACAGATGAGTTATTCTTCATCTCTTCAACAAAGCTATAAGCGAGTCTTTTTGAAATTGAGTCATGCTGAGGGTTGCTGTTTTGACGTTTTCTAATACTTGAATCTATATGAAGTAGTTTAAACATGTAGGTCGCCTTTTTTGTGTGTTTCATTGGCGAACATTGTGTGATTTATGGGGCTCCACGACAAATGAAAAGAACTTTCTTATAAGCAAGTTTTACTCATGTATAATTACACAAACCTTATTGAGGAAGTAGCCATGTTGAATGTATCCATGCAAGCATTGCGAGTCTTTGAAGCCGCAGCGCGCCACAGCAGCTTTAAACTTGCTGCTCAGGAACTAAATATCACGCCAACAGCGGTGTCTCACCATATAAAAAACTTAGAAATGCGTCTCGGTATTGATTTGTTTATTCGCAAAACCCGTGAAATAACGCCTACCAAAAATGGTTTTCTGTTGGCTCAGGCAACCCATACAGGGTTTGGTACCATTGAACGTGCAGTCCACCAGCTGGTTGAACAAGGCAAAGTCATTCAAGTGCACACCACTTCATCCTTTGCCGCCCAAATGTTGATCCCCGCATTGCGAGGGTTTAATAAAGCATACCCAAACCTTGAAGTTTCTGTCGCAACTGGTGAGCACCTAGTGCATGACTCACAAGCGATTGCTATTCGCTTTGGAGATACAAGCCAAATTAAACCAAGCCAGTTACTTTGCTTAGAGAATTTTAATGCCTATGGCAATCATACGTGTCTTGCAGGATTGAGCGCCCAGACAAAAACCACCATGTTTATTCCAAAGTGGAAAAACACGCAACTGCCCGCCGCACCGTGGCAAGCTTGGTTAGCCCACAATGGCCTAGATGCAAGTTTATTTGAGGTTGTGTACTTTGATCAGGAATTATATTGCATTCAAGAAGCAATCGCAGGTAGTGGACTCGTTTTTGCTTCATCCAGCCTTGTTAAGAGCCTGACTGAAAAGAATGTTTTAACTAACGGCTCGCACCTCTCTGTCGACACACAACTTGGTTACTATGTGCCTTTGAATGAAGCTCAGTACACCAGGCAACAATTGATATTTATAAACTGGTTAAGAGCACAACTCTTTGATACGTAAAATGATCAGGCAAAGAAATAGCAAGTCTTGATCTCACCACTGGATTTAAAAGCATCTAGGGCGCACAATTAAGCCAGAAATTTCGGCCAGTTTTGTTAAGTCCACAACAACGTGCATTACCAACACACTAAAAACGGGAATTTTTATGTTTGAATCATTTAACCCAACCCCGCGGATCCTAATGGGACCAGGGCCTTCTAATGTCTCGCCTCGTGTTTTAGGGGCGCTGTCTAGACCAACCATAGGGCATTTGGACCCTCAATTCATCGGCCTGATGGATGAAATTAAGCAACTTTTACAATATGCGTTTAGCACAGAAAATGCATTTACCATTGCGTTATCTGCGCCGGGTTCGGCGGGTATGGAAGCTTGTGTTGTGAACCTTATTGAGCCCAACGACAAAGTCATCGTGTGTATTAATGGTGTGTTCGGTACACGACTCAAAGAAAACATAGAACGAGTTGGTGCTCAGGCTATTGTCATAGAGGATAAATGGGGCGATCCTGTGACGCTTGACAAAGTTGAAGACGCATTTAAAGCCAACCCCACAGTAAAAGCACTGGCATTTATTCACGCAGAAACTTCCACTGGTGCACGCAGTGATGCAAAAACCTTGTGCCAATTGGCAAAGAAATATGATGCCCTTAGCATTGTTGATGCAGTAACATCTCTCGGCGGCAGCGAACTAAAAGTAGATGAGTGGGGAATTGATGCGATATATTCCGGCTCGCAAAAATGTTTGTCATGTGTCCCAGGGATCTCACCCATCAGTTTTAGTGACAAAGCAGTAGAAGTCTTGCAGTCACGCAAAAGCAAAGTACAAAGCTGGTTTTTGGATCAATCTTTAGTGATGAACTACTGGTCAGGCGAAGGTAAGCGTAGCTACCACCACACGGCCCCTATCAATTCATTGTATGCACTGCACGAATCCTTACTCATGTTGAAACAAGAAGGGCTAGAAAATGCTTGGCAGCGGCACCACAATTTACACCTCGCACTAAAAGCTGGCCTTGAAAAGCTCAACATTGAGTTTTTAGTTGATGAGCCACACCGTTTACCACAACTGAATTCCGTCTTGATCCCTAACGGAATAGATGACAACTACGTGCGTACAGCTTTACTAAACAAATACAACCTTGAGATTGGCGCTGGACTGGGCCAGCTTGCAGGCAAAACATGGCGTATCGGCCTAATGGGCACGACTGCCAACGAGCAAAATGTTGCACTGTTAATCGCCGCGCTTCAAGACGTATTAAGCTAAATTACACGGGGTGGGTCTTCCACCCCATTCGAATCGCTACCGACGAGCGTACAAAACCCCTACAAAATGAGCGGCGATCACCCACCACAAAGTGTCTATCAACATTAAATGTATATCGAGCATACTGGCATAAAAATGACCGTCTCGACTGACCGCATCTGAGAATTGCACGCCGAACAAATAAATAACTACTTCAGCATTTATTGCCATACCGACTCCGGTAACCACCAGCCCTGATAAAATTAAATAAAAACCCCCATGTACTATTTTTACCAGAATTGCATGCGCACGGCTCTGTATTGGCTGTCTTGTCAATTTTCCACTAAATAGCTTTTCCCAAATTAACCGGGTCAAAACCAAAGTAAATACACCTAATGCCATCAATGCATGAGTTTGAATTGACTCCTGACGATGTAATTCTTGACCTTTAATTTGGTAGTCGATGGTATGAATTTGCGCACTCATATTCATCAAAATAAATAAAATCAAAAAAGCAGCAAACCAATGGAGGGTTCGATCGACGATATAATGCTTGTTGTCCATAAAATATTCCTTTATTTCTGTACCAAGATACATTCTTATCTTAACGCCAAGATATAAAGTTTCAAATATTTCTGAACACTAAAAAGAGCAGCCTTAACCAGCCGCTCTGAGACGATTGCTAATAGTTAGGGGGTTTCGCTACAGTCAGTTAGCTTAACCCACGCATCAGGATCTTGGACTGGAGATGCTTGAGTCCACCAACTCGCTTTGTAAATCGCCTGTTCAAAAGACACCTGATCATCTCTTAGATAAGTGCTGCCAGATTGCCAATCCGGGGCCTTACAAAGTGGTATTAACGGCCCAAAAAAGCCCGTGATTGAGTCCAACTTTAAGTTTGATGCAGTACCATAGTCCACACCTTCAGCCACGGTCACCGCACCGTCAAACGCGGAAATATGCCAATTGAATCTTATATGCGTACTGTCTACGCTACCATGAACTTCAATATTCGACACCAAAGTTGCATCCACAGGCCAGAGTCCAAAGTCGCGCATTTGCCCTTGAAATCCGCCGATCCAATTACTGACATTTTGTGCATCGGTAACCAAGAACCCGGCAGTTGTTGGATCTTGGTAACGAAAACCGGGATTAATGGCACGCTCCAGATTACTGACCCGCTCTTCCCCACTCTGTAAATTCCAACTACTCATATAAGTTAATACGTTTTGCTTTACTTGCTCGACCTGCACCTCAGTTAGCACTTGTGCATTGCCGTTAAAGCTCAGAACGCTCGATCCCATTAATATTAAACTTGCTTGAAGAGATTTCATGATGACTCCTAGTCGTTGTATTTATCACCTTTTTAGTCTTAAAGCTTTGCCCAGCGATTTATTCCATCTTGATAAAATAGGAGTTTTTTGAATTAATATCGATAAGTATCAGATGATTACAGTTATCAGTTTAGCTAAATTGACTTCTCGCTATGTTTGATGACACAACCTGACCAAGGATAATTTTAACTATGTGGCTTGAACTGCAACAGGAGTTTTATCTCGTATCGTGCTTAATCGCCCTATTTTGTGTTGGCATGATGCTAAGGTACGAACAGAGCTTTGATAAGGGTATGTACTTTTTAACATCAGCCAACTTGGTTTTGATGCTGATCCCATTCACCAGCTACATTCAACTCAAATTTAATATCCACTCGGTATTAATATCGCAAATAGCCAACAACTGTATGTTGCTATTTTGCGGTTTGTGCTTTTTATTTTACCGCTTCGACGCCAAACCAAAGCTTGCTACCGTGTTACTTCACTGTGTGCCATTTTCAATTTTCCTTATCGTTAAAGTGGTTGGTATTCACACCCAAGCACAGTTAATGCACACCATTTATTTTGGCCTAATGTTCAGTTACGTAACGGCAATGTGGCAAAGTCGTTCAGCAAAAAATGCCACATTACTCAAAAAAAATAAGTGGCTATTCACTTGGGTGGTATTTGTGGTGAGCCTAAACGGTGGGGTCGCCGTTGCGTATTTAAGTGGCTCTATATGGCTTTATCCTTTGTGGCTCAGTTTAAACATTACCGTATGTTTCTACCTACTGATATTCTCATTTGCTGCCGCATATCGCATTCAACAATCACAATACATTCAAGTGCAGGAAGTTGAACCGACAAAAAAACAACTTCAGCTTAGTCCGTCACTTGTTCAAAGCTGTCGTCATGATCTAAAGCGTTTGCTTGAACAGGAGCACATTTTCCTAGATAACCAATTGACACTAAAACATCTGGCTGAGCTGCTGGGACTCAGCCAACATCAAACTTCTGAATTACTCAATGAGCACATGAATAAAAGCTTTTACGCTCTGCTCAATGAATATCGTATCAGCTTTGCCTGCCAACTTTTAAAGCAGACAACGTCCCGGGACAATATCACTCAAATTGCACTCGATAGCGGTTTTAACAACAAGAGTTCTTTTTATACTGAGTTCAAAAAACAAATAGGCACCACACCAACCAAGTGGCGAGCCCAGTATGCTTAGTAAACTGTGGCATGATAATGGCGTATTAGCCTGATAATTACTTATTCCACACACTGAATAATTCTAGGTACTGTACCACTCGATCCATGGGGAGTGCCCTATCAGTATAAATTTTTAGTCGGGCAATCATACGCTTTCATCATTTGGAGCCCTGGCTCATCAGATACAAAGTCAGGTCTCATCATCTATGCATTTACAAAACAAAATGAGCGCTACAATGGCGCACAATTGCTGTGACCCAACAATAAATAGATAAAACAGCAACCAAATAACACAAACGCCACAAACTAAAGCCCTTTAACCAACCACGCCACCACATTCAATAAAAAGCGCTCGTTCTGTTCAGCACCTTGTGAGGTTAGTCCAAGCTTTTGACCAGTTCTTGTATCTATTTGTGATGAAAACATCATGCCCTCTGCAAACACTGCGACTCGACCTCGCCCAAGCTCCATCACAGCACCTTGGCTCCAGCCATCAATGGTAATTCGTTTGGTATTCGCATTAACCTCAAATGGCACGCTTGGTACGATAGCGGTGCTCCCCGCTTTCATTGAAAGCAACGAAAACGCTCCGCTGGGCGGTTTAAAAGCCGAACCACCAAAGGAGCGTATTTGGTCAATATATCTTTCTGTCGCCTTAGCACGTATTGCATTATGCATTGCTACACCGTAAATATTGGTCGCCTCCTTCAACGGCGCTGCGGTAATAGGATGCTCAGCCAGTGTCCCTTGCTGCCTATTAAAAACAGCGTCACCGACATGACCATTTGAGAATTCAAATCCAAATGCCTCTGCAAGGTTTTCAATGACTTTTGGAAACGGCGCATGATCTGCGACCAAAAACAAAGCCCCTCCTTTACTCACCCAAGTTTTTATATCAGTGATTTCTTCATTCGTAAAAGCTTGGCCATATGGCGGTTGAAAGTCACTTCTCTTTCTATCGAGCGCATTGGCAATCACTAAAACATCAATATTACTCAAGCTTGCTAAGGACAATGTGTGGCGATTAGGCTTAACTGTATACCCGTCACTTTCGAGTACTTGCGCAAAAGGCTTATAACGCCCATGAAGTGTTAAAAAGTTATGATGTGCTTGATCAATAAACACAACTGGACTGTTATGCTCTGCAAAGCGCGGGGTGCTGTTCTGCGGCTTAAAATTTGGGTCAGCGTGTTGTGGACTATCAGAACAACCTACCAACCACAATAGGCAACTTGCAAATCCAACCTTTAATATAAACGCCAAGATATAACCCCTTTTAACGCTATTCTAAGTTATGTTCTTGCAGACTCTGTTGCCCCGCACACATAAGCCCACGCTTGCTGACCTGATTGAAACTGGCCCGCTACACGCACATACTCGTCAACTTCGTACTCATCAGCCTGAGCTAGCTCTGATGGTGTTATGTCAAAAACAGTACCATCTACAATATCGGAGTCATTCCCGGTATATTTCAAAATGGGGTGTATATCTTTGCCACTGGTTTTTATTACTTCAGCATCGTTAATTTTAACTTCGCTAAGGACATAACCTATCAGTTTGTCTTTTTGGCCTGTGAGTATGCGACCAAATGTTTCAATTTGAACTTGTTCTAATTGTAATGTGCCATATGAAAATAGTTTTTCCATTTTTATCCTTATAACTTAACGGAAACATGTGCTGCTATAGCGAATTTATATGGGATTAAACTAAACATCAAGCATGCATAAACAGATATAAAAGTACTCATAACCGCCACGGTGCTCATCTGCGTAAGTAAACTCTGAGCTCATTATATCCAGCATCAATGAACACTATGATTCTTATAGCGCTATATTTGAAAGGAGCATTTTAGAGTAAAAAATCGCCAGCAGAAAAATTCATTAACTCTGTGATATATCGCTAACATTTCCATTGAAAAGTTTTTTCCCAACAATTTTTAATAACCCCAACCGTTAAATAAGGCTAGGGTTATTGCAACTTGCTTGGCTCACTGGGGCGAATTAAATAATTGTTTTACGGCTTCTAAATAGGCACTTTGCATCTTTGCTATAACGGCACTTAGTATCGATTAACTCATTATAACTGTCACCAAAGTAATCCTTGGTTTCAACAGCCGCATCTTTAAAACTAATAAAAGAACCTTTGGTTTGTGGAATGTCATAACTTCGGCATGACTCTATCCAATCTTGTGCTCTATTCTCATAAAAGCGCGTCGCGATTTCTTTTTCAACAGGATGACCTTTCGCTAGCTGGTCCCACCAAGCTTGGTATTGAATTGTAAATGGACGGTCTTGATACGGGAATGAACACCTTATTTTTTGCAGTGCAACATCAGCTGGTTTACTATCATAATATTCCCCACTTATAGCACCCAGTGTAATGTATGCCGAGATATTGGTATCTTCTTTATCACGGTATAGTAATGTCGACTGAAGTGACTTAACCAAAGCAATTCGGCTTTGATGCCCCCAATCCCGAGTCGGCATCCGAGAGGTAATTTTATGTGGTGCGGGCTCGTCAGTTTCTAATTCTATGCCTTTTAATTCTCTATCCCACGCTTCAAAGCTCAGTGTATACCCAGGTGTATTTGCGCTTCTGCTATACAGAACACTGTTAGAACACACCTTTTTATAAAACTGGGTCAACTCCTTAGTTAAGTCATCGATTTGTTGTTTCTTGGCATCATGGGATAGCGAGGGGTCTTGCTGAATTAAGCCGATAACGTCACCTCCCCACTGCTTCAACATGCGCTCTAGTTCTTCTGAAGTACCGCCAAAATGTCCATTCAATTGCCAATCCAATACCGCATCAGGACTAATCTCAGACTCACAGATAACCCCTTTTGCATTGACCTTCAAATTGGTGCCAATTAAGTTCGGGTTTTTCCCAGCACTGGTCAACGACTCCCAAGCTGCGATCACATCTGTCGCTTTGAGGTTATCAAATGCGGGAATATCGCTCTTTTTAATCACAAAACTTTGGGCAATATCAGGTAATTCGAATGGTTCAAAAATGAACTCAGTGACAATTCCATAACTAAGGCCTCCTCCGCCTCTCAGAGCACGCAGTAGTGGGCTGTTTAAATCGTCGTTAAATATTACTTTTAATCCATTTTTAGTTATTTTTTCGCGATGGACGGTTGCACTTTGACCAAGGAAGGCAATCGTCCCATCTCCAAGTACCATAGTCGCGCCAACAAGGCGCTCACATCCCATTCCATATTTACGAGTCCAAGGTCCCCAACCTCCCCCCATGGTATAACCCGCAATAGCAACTGTATGACAGGTTCCGTGCGGTATCCCTAAGTGGCTATTATCTAACTCTGTTTTAATTTTTTCGAACTTTGCCCCAGGTTGAATGCTAACAAGCTTTTTATTGTCAAATACGATAACCTCATTCATACGACAAAAATCAATTAATACTTTAGCGGTTGAAACACACTCTCCTTCATGGTCATGACCGCCTGATTTAACCGTAAATTCAATACCTTCTTGCTCTGAATAGGCAACCAAATGAGCGACTTGTAATGAATTAGTAACTTGCACAACGGCACTTGGCACAAAATCAAACTTTCGATTGAATACTTTACGAGATTGATTGTATTGGTCTTCTTGATTATTTAGATCGTTCGAAGGGAAAAATACCCTATCGCAACCAACTATCGTTTGGATGCGATCTTTTTGGCTAGCTGTTAAAAACATTGTCATACATTCCTTTTTGTACACATACAATGTTTTTATTGTGGGTGGAGGTGTAATATAAAACCATTACACCCTGTTACAGGAACTCAGGTAAATAGGTCGCTTTGGTGGTGTAATTACTTCATCGGAAATGAGATCAGCATTGCAAGTCCAGGATGCCGAGCTTGCACTTGGACCTCGCCTTGCTGCGCTAATACCAGCTCACGCACTAAAGCTAAACCAATACCGGTTCCCTTCGAGTTTCGCGTTAACTCACTGCTTCCTCGATAAAATAACTCAAAGATTTTTTCCTCTTGCGCTTTGCTGATGCCGTTTCCGTAATCTCGGATCTCCAATTGCACCATTCCTTTGTGCATAGGGTGTTTACGAAAAGTAAATTCAATCTTTCTTCGAGATGGATCGTCAATGCCTGCTGATTCAAAAAACTTAACGGCATTGTCAGTAATATTGATAACTATTTGGGTAAATGCATCCACCTCAATATAAGCTTGGGCACGCTCATAGTGTGCCAGTTCCATTATATGCACTTGCTCAAAGTGATGATTTTCAGTGAGCGAAGCCGTTTTCGAACGAATAATATCTTGCAAGACCGTCAAAGGCGTATATTCAGGTGTCACCTTTTGTTGTTGACGCTCAAATGCAGACAACTGCAAAATGTTGTCAATTAGACGGGCAAGGCGTTCACTTTCATCACAAATAAAATCATAGTACTCACCCTTGTGTTGCTCAGAGGCAACCATCCCAGATTTGAGCATTTCAGAGTACATTTTTATCGAGGTCAATGGTGTTTTAAGTTCGTGACTGACTGCGGAAATAAAGTTGACCTTTTCCTCTCCTAGCGCCAGCTGCTTAACACTAAAGCGATAGAAACCATAACATGCAGACACAATCGCCAAACACATAACAGCATTGAAAATTAAGCTATATATCATAGATTGTGCAATAGGTAGCGGCGCACTCGACAGGACTACCTTGTAATTACGATATGGCCAATGTAAATTCGTTTCAAATATAAATTGTTGTTTATAGTGCACATCCACATCAAGTGGTTGACTAATATCCGGCTCCTCGGTTGAAGGCGAATACAGGAAGTAAGTATCGGCTACTGATTTTTCGATTTCTTTTAATGTAACCAACATAGGAATATCAAAACTTCGTAGCTCTAGTACATCTGCGACCTGCTGGTGTAAATAAGGCGCTCGCTTGACTAGGTAGCCTTGCAAAACTGGCTGATCAATCACCTCCACTACACGATAGAAAATAAGGTACTCTGGCAAATCAAAACTAATATTAAATTGACTATTTTTGGCACTAACCCCATGGGTCAACATCTGTTTGACCGTATTCGACTCAAAAATCGTTTGGTAAACGGAAGTAGCAATTTCACGCCGAGTGATCATTTCAAGTGTTTGATTCTTCTGACCAGAATCCTCGATATTAGACGTTATAGCATAGGGCCAAATAGGTGAGTTAAAGTTACCTTCCCTGTCTATCTGAAAGTAGCCGACTAAACCTCGTATGGTTTGCTCACCATTCAGCTCTGCCAGTGGCGACAGCATTTGCTGGGTTTGCTTGGTCAATGGGTTGTAGATGTAGCGGTAATAGTTGAATGCGTCAGCTGGGAGCTGATTACTGACACTCAATTTTCTAAAAAGCTTTCTATTTATGACCCTTGCAAGATTGCTTGCCTCTTTTTCATACTCAACTAACCGACTTTGTTGAGATTGTTGATAACTGAAATACAACAAAACAGACAAAGGTATGAGCAAAAGCAATAACAACAGTATTGCCGATATACGTAAACGCTTGATACGCTGTGCGTAGTTGAGTAAGCGTTTATTTTTAAAAAGCATCATTTTTTATTCTTATAATATGTACAATTGGTAGCCTTCACCGCGATGGGTGAGCAAATGCTTAGGGGATTTTGGGTCAGCCTCTATTTTTTTTCTAATTTTGGCAATATGGATATCAACCGTTCGCGTATCTATATCTCGTGTTTCCTTGTATCCCCAAACATCCTTGAGCAAATCATCACGTGATACTAGTCCGCCCTTACGCTGCAAATACGCCAATATTTGGGCCTCTCGGCGTGTGTATTTAACATCTTGTCGATATGATTTTCCGGTTAGAGATTGCAAACAAATTGATACTTCAGCGCTCAGCTCAAGCATATCTCCTTGCTCAGTCCAGCCAGAGCGCCTGACCAAAGCATTTACTCTCAACACCAACTCAGAAGTTGAAAACGGTTTTGCGACATAGTCGTCAGCACCAAGCGTCAGTGCGTTAATAATGTCAGCTTCTGTATTTTTGGCCGTTAACATCATAATAGGCTGGGTGCGCGAGTGTGCTCGTAGGGCATTGCAAATATCAAAGCCATTCATCGAAGGTAGCATGACATCTAAAAGGATACAGGTATAGTCACCTGTTAATCCCATCTCTAAGCCTTCTTTTCCATCTATTGCGCTTGCCACTTCATATCCATGAAATACAAATAAGTCTGTTAAGCCTCTTAATATACTTGGCTCATCTTCTACGATAAGTAGCTTAGGTTTCGTACTCAAACCATGTCCTTTTGTTGATTTAAAATTCTATGTTGCATATGGGGATGTCTCTCATTTTTCGTTTTAAACAACCCGTTTAAACTCAACGCTGCACCGGCAGTGTACCAATTTTATCAAAAATATAAATGCAAACTTTTGTAAACTTTCTTGCCAGCAATGTTTACTTTTTATGCCTATTTCAGCGCTATTTCCCCCGCTATATTTATCGCCATCAGCAAGCCTCTTAACAATATCAGGCATCAAAGGTAAGACACTGAGTTAATTATGGATATAGTGAGAAAAAAGACAAAAAAACGGAATTCGAAAGTATTGATAGCGGGCACTTTGTGTGCTGCTGCTATCGTGAGTATGGCACTGTTCTTGTCCTCTGGCAGTGCATCCTATTTAGTCGACAGAAATAGCCTGCTAATTGGCACGGTGGAGCGTGGCGATTTAAACATCACAGTGCGCGGAACAGGCGTACTGGCCCCCAAAGATATTCGCTGGATAGCAACCAATGTACCCGGACGAGTGGACCGTATCCTAAAAAAAGCTGGCGCAGTGGTAAAAAAAGGAGAGCTACTTTTTGAATTGAGTAATCCCGAACTTGAACAACAGCTTGTAGAAGCAAGGTGGGAGCTACAGGCTCTTGAATCTGAAATGAGCGCACGCCGAGTGTCTTTAGAATCTGAATTACTTGATCAAGAAATCGCCGTGATCAATGAACACCTCAATTATGAGCGTAGTCAGCTGACATTAAATGCGCAAAAAGAGCTATTAGATAAAGGGTTTGACGCAATTTCTAAAATTGACTTTGAAGCAGTCAAAATGAATGTAACCCAATATCAACAGCGTTGGAAACTGGAGCAACAACGCCTTGATAAGCGCAAGCAAAACCTTATTGCACAAATTGATGCCAGTAATGCGCGCCTCAACATGATGCGCAAAAGCGTCGCTCGTATCGAACAACAAGTTGCCAGCTTAAAAGTCACAGCCAGTATGGACAGCATAGTACAAGCAGTACCTATGGAGCTAGGCCAAGAGGTTGGAGCCGGCACCAATTTAGCATTGCTGGCCCGTTCAGATTTATACATCGCAGAACTCATGGTCCCCGAAAAACAAATTAAAGATGTGGTAGTCGGCCAAGCTGTATTGCTCGATACCCGGGTCAGCAAGATCCAAGGAAAAGTGCAACGAATCGACCCTACTGTTATGAATGGCTCTGTACGGATCGATGTAGAATTACAAGGGCAACTGCCAAAAGAAGTGCGCCCCGAACTTACGGTGGACGGCATTATCTCCATTCACACAATCCCAAATACCCTATTTGTTAAACGCCCAATGTTTGCCAATAGCTTCACTCAAGCAAACGTATATCGCATCGACAGTGAAGGCAAGAGCGCCAATGTTCAGTCGGTAAAATTTGGCCATATGTCCACACACTATATTCAGGTTGAGCAAGGCCTAGACGAAGGGCAAAACATCATTGTGTCAGATGCATCAGCATGGCAACAACATCAACAAATTCGCATCAATTAGGAGCCAGACATGCAAAGCAATAAAAATAACCTCAACGCCTTGGTTGAATTAACAAATTTAAGCAAAATATTTTGCACCGATGACATACAAACTAATGCCTTAAACAATGTTAGCCTTACTGTAGAACAGGGGGATTTTGTTTCGATTACTGGCCCTTCTGGATGCGGTAAATCTACCCTACTCTCACTGCTTGGGCTACTCGACAAACCAACTTCAGGGCAGTATCAATTGGCGGGCCATGATGCATCTGACATTGATTCAAATGAAAGAGCACGCATTCGAAATAAAGAGATTGGTTTTATTTTCCAGTCATTTAATTTAATTAGTGATTTAACTGTTGCTGAAAATGTAGAGCTCCCTTTAACGTATCGAGCTGATTTATCCAAATCAGAGCGCCAAGAGCTAGTCCGCTTAGCTTTAGAAAGGGTAGATATGGCACATAGAGCGACCCACTTTCCCTCCCAATTATCAGGAGGTCAACAACAACGTGTTGCTGTGGCGCGCGCAATTGCAGGCCAGCCTGCCATAATTTTGGCCGACGAACCTACAGGAAACCTAGACTCGAAAAATGCCGAGTCAGTGATGACCCTACTTGAACAACTCAACTCAGAGGGAGCGACCATTTGTATGGTTACTCATGACCCTGCGTATGCAGCGCGCACCCAAAGAGTCATAGAAGTATTTGACGGTGAAGTAATATCAGACAAATACAATAAACCCACAACGCCGATTGCAGTATAAGGAGGCATCCTCATGTTATATTGGATTGATGTAAAATATGCCTTTAGATTATTACTCAAAAAACCTGCTTTTTCTGCCACCTCAATATTGATTGTGGCTATCGGATTAGGGTTAACTGTCTATACCTACTCGCTCCTGTCACAGCTCATATTTAAACCTTTAACCATGCAAGGCGCCACACCACTTGTTGCCATTGAAGGTGAATTCAGAGCCGCACATGGCCGAGGTCAACTTACGGACCCTTACCACCTCAACTTCATCAGTGCCTACTCTAATTTGCTACACAAAATGAGCTTATATCGCACCGGTACCACCATCATTAGTGATTTAGGCAACAACATCAGTGCAAAAAAAGTACATGCCAGCTATAGCCAATGGAACTTGTTTGAATTGGCTGGGGTTCAACCTATTCTTGGCCGTGGTTTCACCCCATCTGATCAAGCTGTTGGAACCGAGCCTGTCATTGTGATAAGTCATGAAATTTGGACAAAGTATTTGTCAAAAGACCCAAATATCATCAATACCAGTATTCGCGTAAATGGCATTTCGAAACGTGTAGTTGGTGTTATGCCTGCTGGATTTGCATTTCCGGCAATTGCACAAATTTGGGAACCCCTGTCTGAAACTCAGTTGGCACCCGCCGCGCCGTCAGATGCACACACTGATGCAATGAATGCAGTGGCGAGGTTAAAGCCCGGCATCTCACTTGAGCAACTTCAGTTAGAAATCAAAAACCTGTTACAGCGTCATTTTCAAACTTTACCTCAGGCATTTACGTGGCGTGCAAACTCACCTGGCGGTTATATCCGAGCATTCAAATATAAAGATACCAACGACAGTATTGCTCAACACTATACTATTTTTGTCGCCATGCTTATTGTCGTTTTACTGATCCTGTTTTTAACCTGCATCAATGTTGGAAGTTTATTGCTCGCTCGCGTCAATGAAAGGATCAAAGAAGTTGGGGTCCGTATTGCATTAGGTATCCCCAAAAAGCGGCTGATGCTGCAAATGCTATGGGAAAGCTTGTTTATTTGCTCTATCGGCGGTTTGCTCGCCTGGGGCCTTGCAATGATTGGCGTTCGCCTTACCAATGTTGCGTTTGAGCAGCTTTTTGCACTGAGCGGTGACAAACCATTTTGGTGGCATTTGAATTTACACAGTGACGCATTCTTCGTGCTATTAGTAGCCATTATTTTCATGGTCGCAGTTACCGGTATTCTCCCAGCTGTTCGCGCATTAAATAGCGATGTAAATGCCATTTTACGAGATGGTACACGTGGTGCATTAGGAAAAAAGGCTGGTCGAGCAAATAAACTCCTTGTCGTTACCGAGATTGCATTATCTTCTGTTGTACTTGTTGTGGCGACGATTTTACTCTCTACCAGCTACAATTCACAAAATGCAGACTATGGCGTTGACACTTCCAACCGGCTCTCCGCACAAATACTATTGCCAACCAGCAGTTATCCAAGAAACCCTAGGGACAAACGCAATGACTTTTACTACCAACTAAAAAGTAACCTAGAAAAGCACCCAAATATCCAAGGTGTTGCTTATTTTAGCAGTCTGCCTGGCACAGGTGGTGGGAGTTCTCACTTCGAAATACAAGGCCGAGAAGCGTTAGTCTACAACGAAAACCCAATGTGGAACTTTGAAGCTGTCAGTCGAGATGCTTGGGGGGTGGTGGGTATGAAGATTATTGAAGGGCGCGATTTTGACCTGCGCGATCTGGAAAATGGCGGCTCTCCAACCATCATCAACGAATCAATGGCACGAGACCTATTTCCTGAGGGCAATGCTATTGGACAACGAGTGCGCACAGTAGATGAAGGTAATTGGCATACAGAATGGCGTACGATTATTGGTATTGTATCCGATAGCATACATGGGCCAACAATGCAGGCGACCAGCGCATGGCATACAGGCTACGGCATGATGGATTTACGCGCTTGGAATATGGAAATAGTTGTGCACTATTTCGGGTCTCACACACAAGCACAAGCACTTCTAAAAGAAACTGTGGCAGCTATGGACCTTGATGTCACTCTCCACCAAATCCAGCGTTATGACGAGTTTATTGCTCAGCCTATGCAGCTTGTCAACGCAGTCAATAGCATATTTTTGTGGTGCGGGTTAGTCGCGCTGTTTTTGGCAGCCAGTGGTATCTTTGCAGTTTCTTCAAATAGCATTGCGCTCAGAAGTCAAGAAATAGCAACACGCAGAGCCTTGGGCGCAAACAATAGTCGGGTGATAGGTCTGTTTATGAAAGAGGCAGGAATACAACTCGTTATCGGGTTAATTGGCGGAGTTTGTATGTCACTGATGGTATTGAATCAATTATCACAATCGATGCTGTTCAGCAGCGATAGCTATGCCTTTGGCATTGTAGGTATTCCTTTATTTATCACGTTAATGGTATTAACCGCTACCTATATCCCTTGCCGCAAAATAACTTCACAAGAACCCAGTGAAGCACTTAGGCAAAGCTAAAGCAATACTGTAAAGTTTTTATGTCCGTCAAAGCAGCCTTAATAACAAGGCTGCTTTTTTCGAGACGTACGTATACTAATTAACATACCGCCGTGCTCTTTATCGCTTGATATTGATACCAACAGTCCTATCGGCCATCAATACTCAATGTAAGGCAATAGAAGTCGATTAATTACTGTTTTCACGTACCAATTGGTCTAAAAAGCGTACACCCCAACCTTGTGATCCTCTAGGTGCGACTGCAATTGGCTTGTTTAACCAATCGACACCAGCAATATCCAAATGTACCCAAGGCACATTCTTATCTACAAAAGTCGCAACAACAGCGGCGCCAATACTCGCCCCGGGGTTACCTGCACCAGAATTTTTAATGTCTGCGATATCGGACTTTATTTGTTTAAAAAAGTTAGGGTGTAGCGGGAGCGGCCAAACAGCTTCACCACTGGTTTCTCCCACCTTCATCATATCTTGGGCCAGCGACCAGTCACGCGTGACAAGCGCAGCATATTCATCGCTTAACGCTCTCGCAGCCGAGCCTGTCAAAGTCGCAATATTTACTAGCATTCTTGGTTTAAATTCATCTTGTGTATATCGCACTGCGTCAGCTAAAAGTAAACGACCTTCTGCATCAGTGGAAATGATTTCGATGGTAGTGCCTTGCATTGTTTTTAAGACATCTCCAGGGCGAATTGCATCTTCGGCAGGCATATTTTCAGCAAGAGGCATTACACCGACCAAGTTAACCTTTTCGCCGCGGCTTGCAACAGCAAGCATTGTGCCTGCAACTGCCGCTGCGCCTGATAAATCTGACTTCATCTGCCACATGCCGCTGTTTTTCTTCAAACTGATCCCACCAGTATCAAATGTGATCCCCTTGCCTACTAACGCGATTGGCGCTTCATTTTTAGCACCACCGCGATACTGGATCACTAACATTCTAGGCTCGTGGATAGAACCCTGCCCTACACCTAAAATGGCTCCCATTTGGTGTTTTTTCATGTCTCTAACTTTTAAAACATCTATGTCGACGTTATCAATGTCATCGAACGCATCTTTCACTCGATTAACAAAGCTTTGCGGGTATAGAGATTTACCCGGCTCAGAAGCCATATCCCGAGTTAAATGAACCCCCTGTACCATGTATTTTAAGTCAGTATGGTATTTGTTAGAGGCAGCATTGTAGTTCGCCGTTTGAAATACAAAATCCCGAGGCTGAGATTGAGCTGCCGCAGCTTTATATTTGTCGAAGTGGTAGTCACGAAGGCCCGCTCCCATGGCTACCCAAGCTGCTGGCACTGATACTGATGTATTTAAAGATTCAGCCATCACAGTAAATTGGTGTTTACTATTTGCAGGAGTGCTTGCCGCGGCGTACCCTCCTAAGTCTTGCAACTGAGATTGAGTCAATGAACCAGACCCAGTACCGACTACCGTTACCTGCGCAAATGGCGCTAGCCCATAAAAGGTCTGTGTATTGCCAAACTTGCTTTTAAACGCCGCGTTATCAATAGCGGCCTTCAATTGCCCATTAGTTTGTGCGTTAACTTGTGCAGCCAAACCACTGAGCGAGTTTGTGTCGTTAATGAAAACAATAAGACGCTTGTTTTGCGTTATATCGAGCTTGGAAAATTGAATTTTAGGCAAAGCTTGTGCTGTGCTTGCGACAAACATTGCTAACAAAGCAACCGTGATTCTGATCATGCTATTAATCCGCTTATTAAAATCTGCGACACTTAAAAGTGTCATCTCTAGAACATTTCACCTCAGCTAGACCAAGAGTATAGCCAAGGTTTAAAACTCGTGACTTTACCTTTTATGGCAACAAGTAACCATTTGTAAGCGATGAATAAGAGTAAAAATGCCGTGTATGGATTAGGGGTCTGATTGTTGTTTGCTATTTGCTTGTTATGCCCGAGTATCGTCATTGTTTTTCGCTTAGCCTAATAACAAAAATTGATCAGGCCGCACAATGGATAAAGATGATTCTTCAACCTGCGAACCAAAAACCCATTTACAGAGCAAGCTACGCAAAAATTTAAAAACTGTCATGTTAAGTATTCTCGGGGTCGCTGGCGCAGCTATTGTGCCAATATGGCAGATTTATTTTGTCGAAACATCCGAAGTTGTTATTGAGGTTGCATCGATAAATCGAAACGAATCCACCCAATTTAAGGTCTCTCTCGATACTGACGAATTAGCCTTGCTTGAGCCCTACATTCCTGAAAGCCAATTGTATGAATACAACAGGCTCGGTGAACGAGGTGACAAAATTGATTACCCAGAATTCTCCATTGATACTTTATTTTCAGCATATGACAAAGCAAAACAAGATTTAAAAAACATAGCTAATACAAAAGCTAACCTACAAAAGAGCATTGAACGAATAGATGCCTACCTAGATCCCAAAAATCTAAACTACCCGCTTATCGAGTTTCGCGTCAGCGAACTTAAAAGCTGGGATCTCAGTAATTTTATAGATGATGCAGAGGCGGAGTATTTTGAAAACCAAGTATTGGCGATCACACGAAACTACTCACAAATGGACTTTAATCAAGATTCAGAGCCCAATATCAACCTTGTTGCACTGAAATTTTTGCTTAATGACGTAAAAGAAGACATCACCGATGTTATTGGGGAATCAAGCATTCGTCATGAGCGGCTTAGAGATGATATTCGCAATATTGAAACCCAGTTGCAAAAACTCAAAGCCCAGCAAGTAAACCACCACACCTATTTTACTGTTGAAGTTGTCGCCTCTAATGCCGGCAGAGTTAGCACGTCTTTGAGGCCACTCGCACTTATGCGTGTGCAAATTAGCGACAATAACTATGTTGATATTCGTCTCAAAATGCAAAGGTATACTGAGCAGGCAGAATTACAACCATCTTCCACTAACATCCTACATTTTCGTTCCGGCGAATTAAATTCTTTTCCCAAAGAAGATCAATCTCTTATAAACACCTTTTGGGGCAGTACAGGCCGTGTGCGGCTGTATGCGATGGATACCAAACACAATGTATTTACTTCCAATCAGATTGCCTTTGTAGACAATCGAAATCAAAAATTCATTTTGGATAAGTTAAAGGAAGTGGCTGCAGAAACGGCGCGTTAAAATAAATTATAGGCAATAAAAATAAAATACGCCGATTAATCCCACACTCTGAAAGAGTATAAAAGACAATCAATCATTAAAGTAAAAGTTACTTTGGGCTAACTTGGAAACATATTAATGAATAGAGAAGAGCGTCAATTTTCCTACGAAAATATCACCATTGAAAAAGACAAAGTTGTAGTAATGAACGGACAGAAATCCAAATATGGTTACTCAGCAATAATTAAGCAGGGATGCATTGAATCCTTGGCCTACACCGTATGCTCTGGAGTTATTACTTACACCCCAACAAAAGACAAAATATTTACCCTATTACATCATACCGACGGAAAGCCAAGCGAATCAGATTGCACCTTTTATGTTGAATGGTTAAAGAATATTGTAAAAATCGCAAAAGAAGAAAACCAACCAATTTATGCTTGGTTTGTAGGTGGAAAAACTAGGACCAACAACCCTCCAATGTGGTTGTACAACTCACTAGTAAAATCCGGGTTTAAAAAGTGCAATATACAAAAAGAATATTTAGGAGAAAGAAATGGGAGCACTGATATTAAGTTATCTTCGGATGGCGTAAACATCATCACGAGAAGAAGTGGAAAAACTATTGAAAACAGCAACTTAAAATGGAATGACCTTATTAATTTAATCGACCAAAAGTAGACACAGGAGAAAACGATGGATCCACGTACAAAAATTAAATGGTCTGAAGCGCTCATTGAAGGAGAAGAAGTTGTTGCACACTGGCTAAGCTCCAAATATGGAACTAACGAAATACCTTTCAATTATAAAAACTTCAAGAAAAATATATTTAAAATGGGCATTATGCAGTTGGCTGACTCACCGGACCCAAGTAGAGAGCTTGGCACCGAGCTAATAGAGTGGGTTGATATTAGAAGAGATAAAAGCCCCGAGGGTGACGAGGCCTCTAAGCTAATCATGGCGTCTCTACTTGGAAAAGACATATTTGCTCGCCCATTCTTCAACGCACTCATTGAAGAGAGTACGCTATTTGGTCCCTCATCTATATATGAAGTTTGTCACGATTTTAGCGCGGCCAAAACGGAACAATTTAAATCAATTTTTGACTACCTTCCGGAGTGGGTTTATACAATGGAGTACTACGACTCAAATGAAGAGTTAATGCACTCTGCTACTGTATATCCAGCTAATATAAAAATCCAAGAACAGCAAGGGGTTAAGACCAAAATAACACGAGATGAATTTGCCCTTCATACATTTTCAAACTTGTGTTGGTCAATGAAAACCCCACTTGATAAGCTCGAAGCGATAGCGCGCGAGCATAATTGGCAATCTAAAAAAATTTAGTAGGCTACTTTTCAAACCGCGAGACTGTTAATAAAACGATTCAACCTCATTTGGGGAAGGCCAACCCTTCACCTTTAGCTGTAAATCGATACAGTCTCATTTTTTACGTTCATCAATGTCTTCACTCACCAGCCTTTGCGACCGCTCAGAATTATCATAAGGAAATACTACATAGCTCCCAAACAACACTGAATTTGGAAGCGGCTGAACTTAATATGTTATTTTTGGAGTGGCCGAACAAGGGCCCTGCTCCCCCTTTTTACGATAGGATTGTAAATTTGCAGTTGTTGAGTCATGCCTACATAGTAAGTCAGTTCCAAGCGATCCAGGTTGCTCTTTACAGGGTCTACGCAGGCAAAACAGCTTAGCGCAAAACATGAGCCACTATCAAAGTCATTTTGGGTGCAATAGACGACTTGCGCAGGATTGGTAAAACCCGCATTTACGAGCAAGTAAGAGGCCTCCTTTAACGCACCTCTTAGCTCAAGTATTGTTAGATTTAATTTCGAGTTTTTGACAAAAAAAAGCAAGTTGATGGTCTTCACTATTAAATTTGGACTCCTCTAAAAAAACCGTTGCTTTACCAAGTAATGCCCTAAGTTCTCTTTTTATTTCAGATTGCTGGGGGTAGTTAACGCACACCCGTTAAGCCCTAATCATCAATGTAAGACAAACCATCACTTTCTTGAATATGCGCATAAAGTATCCTTTGCTTAACCTCTTCCAGTTGAAGAATTCCTCGAAACCTGACAGTCTTACTTTACAACTTTCCTTCCCATCTCATCTTTATGTGAACTGAAGTGGGTCAATTAGTTATTGAAGGACACGGATTATGACACAAAGTGCTAAAGTAACCTTGATGAACCCTGTGTTGGCAGTTAATGACCTGCAATCAAGTCTCGATTATTTTCAAAATGCCCTCGGATTCAAAGTAACATGGACTTGGGGGGAGCCAGCTGTCAGGGCCGGTATTGCACTAGATGGCTTCGAACTGCAACTAGACGCATCAGGAGGGGGCCCTACGGGTATTTCAGTTATTTTCTTTCATGTAACAAACTTAGAAGAATATTATGAGTCGTGTGTTATGAACGGAGCTAATATTGAACTTGAAATAGCCGATCGTAGCTTCAATGTTCGAGATTTTAGAGTGCTTGACCCAAGTGGAAATAGATTGGGATTCGGAGCACCACTTGATACAGACCAGTGATCGTATTTTGACAGCATCGCGTGTCCAATTTAATGCGGCACTCTTAAACATATACAGTCTTTGCCCTATTCAGTCTTTGCCCCGCTACTTCAGTCATTGCGGGCTTGCCCCGTAATCCATGTTTAGTAATGAATGCTGTAGACCCTGAAACAAGTTCAGGGTGACGGGTTTAGGTTCAGGGCTACGGGTTTAGGCTCAAGGTCACGAGTTTAAATTCAGACTAACCTGCCTATCCGTCATTGTGGGCTTGCCCCGCAATCCATGTTTAGTAATGAATGTTGTGGACCCTGAAGCAAGTTCAGGGTGACGAGTTTAGGTTCAGGATCTCGGGTTTAGGTTCAGGGTCACGAGTTTAAATTCAGACTAACCTGCCTATCCGTCATTGTGGGCTTGCCCCGCAATCCATGTTTTGTATGAATGCTGTGGACCCTGAAACAAGTTCAGGGTGACGAGTTTAGGTTCAGGGCTACGGGTTTGGATTCAGGATCACGAGTTTAAGCTCAGGGTGGCGAGTTTAAGTTTAAACTAACTATACACACCCCTGCCTATCCGTCATTGTG
>NZ_AUXS01000035.1 GCF_001625565.1 Pseudoalteromonas luteoviolacea NCIMB 1944 | reverse complement strand
AAAGCTTATAACCGATACGTAGTTATCTTATGCAAAACGACGCTCTTCACCTGCTTTGTAAGAAGAAACCAAGTTCAGTGACGTTTTTAGTATTTTCGTCCATAAACACTGGACCCTGAAACAAGTTCAGGGTGACAGAAGTGCTCAAAAAATGTACTCACTGCGTTCGCCGTCACGACCCCATTGCACCATACCGTCATCCCGGACTGGCTCCGGGATCCATGTAAAGCTTATAACCGATACGTAGTTATCTTACGCAAAACGACGCTCTTCATCTTGCCTTGTAAGAAGAAACCAAGTTCAGTGACATTTTTTGGTATTTTCGTCCATAAACACTGGAGCCTGAAACAAGTTCAGGGTGACAGAGGTTCTCTAATGAACAATAAAATTTCCCCTGCGCAACACGTAAAACTCAGCGCCAGCTAAAACCGCTCACTTAACCTTGCGCAAAAGTAACATTGCTCCACAATGTTACTTTTGTGCCCTACTTGATAATTATCTGTTTTTAAAGCAAACTCATCCTACCTCTTTATAAATATAAGGAAAGAGTATGGATACTGAGTTGTTTTCCTTTGCATTTAATCTGTTTTTGTTTATTGGTGTTGTTATTGCACTCAAAGATCGCGGTCAGATCAAAGAGCTCATGAAAAAGGTCACACACCTTCAAAAAATTATCGACTTTCAAACAACACAAATTGATAAGCTTAAGCAGGCGTTGCATGAGTCTTCTTCAGCGCCTCCCTCCACTGTTCAGCAAACAACACAAATAGAATCAACAAAGCCTGATACAGTGCAAGTGCAAATTGGTGGGGTGGATCAGTCACAATTATCTAAACCTGCTAAACCAACGGTCAAAAACCAATTTACACTGCCCGAATTTAACTTAGATACCCTGCTAAAAGGCAATGGTATTTTTTGGTTGGGCGCACTTATTTTATCTATTGGCGGTGTATTTCTCGCTAACTATTCCATCGAAGCTGGTCTGTTACCACCGGGTGTTAGGGTTATTTTAGGTGCACTATTTGGCTGTGCCTTGGTGGCGGGCGCCGAAGTGCTCAACCGCTTTAAAACCAAACTTAACGTCAATACCCCGTATATTTCCGCGGCACTCGCAAGCGGTGGAGTGATCACCTGTTTTGCCATGGTGCTGGTATCGTTTAACCACTATGACTTTATTCCTGCCAATCTTGCATTTGTTTTTTTGGCCATCATTGCATTGGGTGCCACATATTTAGCGCTGCGCTTTGGCCCTGTATTGGCAGGAATTGGTATCATCGGAGCTTACGCTGTCCCCGCGCTTGTCTCTACTGGGTCTAATAACGTAGGAGCATTGTTGTTATACGTGTCTTTTGTATCATTATCTGCGGTTTGGGTTGCCGATTATGTAAAACAAAAATGGGTTTGGTGGCAAAGCTTCGTAGGTAATTCCATTTGGTTTATTGGAGCCATTTTTTTCGCCGATAAAAACGACTTTGCAGTTGTTTTGCTATTTACCGTGGCGTCGCTGTACTTGTACGTATTATCACACCTTTTAGGCTGGCGACTCAATTTGGGTATGCATACACCGCTTTCAATCAAAGCGCTACTTATGCCAAGACGAGAGCAAGTGGCGACTTTAATCACTCTATTCTTGTTCGCCATGTATCTCACCATCAACCCAGCTTTCAGCCACTTGACCATCGCAGCTTTAGTTGTGGCAGTCATCGCAATTGGCGCTGCTTATAAACACAGTGCACTAGATACTTGGCCTTATTTAGCATTGTTTTTTGCACTTTACATGTTTAGCTTGATGACCGACAAAATTGAGTATGACAATATTCTCTACCCTTTTACTGGCAAATATTTGTTCGTTCAACTTGCTGTTATATTGGGTGTGGCATTTAGCGTTGTCATGGTCAAGCGCGACACCCAACGTGTAGCGTATCTACTGCTACTTGTTTTGGTCCCCCTCAGTCTTTTTGGTGTTAGCTACATCGAGTTACCGCTGCAAAGTGATGCAATTTTGTATCCTTTGTGGGCGTTTGAACTGCTGCTTATTGCCGCAGCTGCATCTTTGACAGCGATGAAATCGCCCATACCTTTACAAAGGGTCACCTACCTCATCTTGGCAAACACCATGTTGACATTATGTTTTACCATGTTGTTATCAGCCAGTACGCTTACGCTCGCCATTGCGGCGCAGGTAGCCTCTATGAGTTATTTGAGCTGGAAATACAAAGTAGAGATCCCTGATTGGCTGTATAAAGCAGCATTGTTAGTTGTTGTTACACGTTTGTCCGTGTCACCTTGGATTGCCGATTATAAAAATGAGGCGATATTGGGAGTTCATTGGACACTCATTGTATACCCAATAACTCTAGGACTAGTTTGGTTTGCCGCAAAATACAACCCTGCCAAGTCATTGAATGCGTGGTTTACCGGGGTATTTATTCATTTATGTGCACTGCTCGTGACCACTGAGACTAGCTATTTCTTGATTGGTGACTACCCTAACTTTGCGCACCTATCGTACCAAGAAGCAACCGTACTATCTCTTAATTGGTTGATATTGGCAGGCGTTTATTTCTGGCGAAGCCAACTCAAAACAAGCCTACAAAAGCTGTATGTAGTTGGCGGCGCAGTGCTACTGGCTGGTAGCGCTCTGATCCACTTAAATATATCGTTATTCGAAAGTCCTTATTTTATTGCTGAGCACATTGGCAGCGGTGTTGTAAACTGGCTTTGGCTGCAGTGGCTTACGCCTGCGCTTTGTCTATATGGCTTTATTCATTTTAAGCTCATCGCAAAACAGTTTTATCGTGTTGTATATGTGATTATGGCGTTGCTTGGATTTATGTTTATCAACGGTGAAATCCGCACGCTCTTTGGTGATGGGTTTATATATTGGCAGCAAGGTATGTCTGAAACCGAGTTATATACTTATTCCATTGTATGGCTATTGATTTCAACTGCAACTATTTTTGTAGCCCAACATTTGGGTCACAAGCAACTCACCAGCATAGGATTCATTGGTCTAGCCATGGTAATTTTAAAGGCCTTTATGATCGATATGTCTAACCTTGAAGGTTTACTAAGAGCACTGTCGTTTATTGGTTTAGGTTTATGTTTGGTTGGGGTTGGCTGGCTTTTCCAAAAAATGCAGCGCAAACCTTCATTGTCAACGCAAAGCAAAGAGGCGTAATTCCTGTATATCAAGCGAGTGCCCACCACTCGCTTGTCCTTCACTATGGCAACTATGAGCCCCAATTATTGATACTTGGCAAGACTTCAGAAAAACCTTGGTCATACAAATCAACAACGCTCTCAAAGCCATATTTCGGCTCCCAGTCCAATAGTTTTTGTGCTAATGATGAGTCATAAACTCTATCTAACCCTTTGGGTAACAACCACCCACGCTGTTCAAACACCGACACCAATTTTGGTGATCGTACACGTAAAACGGCCTCGCAATCATTAAATAATTGCTCGCAGCAGCTGGGATCAAACTGTGTTTTGCCCGACACAATAAAACGATTAAAGCCTGGCAGTGCTTTTTCAATGGCGTTGTAGTGCGCTGAGGCCACATCTCGGTAATCAACTCCTCGGCTGAGTCGGTACAGCGCCATTTGCTCAACTGGCTCAGGAAAGCATCTCGACATTTGTAGCACTGTTACGGGGAAAGCAAGCTCATTGCTTATTGTTTCAAGTGCTTTTTCCGCGGCAATTTTAGTATGGTGATAGATGGTTTTAGGAAAAGGTTTTGTCTGCTCTGTCACCCACCCAGCTCTGCCATTGGGCGTCGATGCATGGCCATATAACGCAGTTGTGCTGGTAAACACTAGTTGCTTGACGCCGTTGGCGATTGCAAACTTTGCTAACTTAATGGTCGCAGTAACATTCACCTCATTAAATATTTCATCGCTTACATGGCTAATATGCGGCGCGTGCAATGCCGCGGTATGCACAACCACATCAACACCTTTAAGCGCCTGCTGTAAAAGCGTTTCATTGCGAATATCACCAACGAAATCTGCAGTTGAACAAGGTGTGCAGTCTAAACCCACCACGTTATACTTGTGTGCTAGGTGAATATAAATGGCTCGACCAACGCGCCCTGCGGAGCCTGTAACTAAAACCTTCATATGCCGCTCAGTATTAATATCATTGTTTTTATTGTAACAAATGAAAAAGGGCCTTTAAATCAGCCCTTGGGAGTGACTCAACAAAGTAGCTTTGAAGATTAGTTTAAGTTCTTTTTCTTAGTGACTTTGTCCGTATGGCCAAGTATACGGATTGACCAATTAGTGAATGTGCCCGGTTTGGTATTATTCTCGATGGTGTAGCGGCTGCGTGGTTGGCCAAACGGGTCGGTGACAATCGTGCGCTGTTGATCATTCATATCCGTAATATGTAGCTTCCATGTGCCAACAGATCTTTCATCCCAGAATTTATAACTGAGTAGTTTATGATCATCATAACCAAGCAGGCTCTTTTCAGATGGCGCGATATAATCTGTGTTTTGTCCAACCAGATTATTATTTGGCGACATCAATATACTGCGAGTGCCACTTGGTGATTCTAGCTCAACTTTTAAATCAGTAATACGGCCATGCTCTGCACTTAAACGTACTTGCACGCCCTCAATAAACATATCTTCAGTCACTTCAATTTCTGAGGTGGTTGTATGTGTAATATCTTCTAAAATGGGCTTGCTAAAGGTGTCGTGCTCGCCAAACCATTTGGTTTTTACAAAGTCTGCCGGTAGATTTTCAACGGCATAACGGCGAATAAGCTCTGCAGCTTTATCAACATCGACTAGGCCAAAGCCATAATAAGGCGAAAACTCAACCCCTGCGGCATTACTAGACCAGCCTTCCAATGCCACCACATTAGACAACTTAATGTCTTCCATATCTCGGTTTACTTTGGTTGCCGTATTGGCCAGTAAGTGCCTGATATCTCTTGCGGTCAGGTTGTGACCTTGCTGCTCAGCTGCCGACATGAGCAACGCCACTGCACCTGTTACATTTGCTGCCGCAGACGATGTGCCATTTACGCTAAAATAATAATCTTGCGGACCTGTACATGCCTGTTGTTGGCCTTGATATTTCTGGTGCCAATCACAGCTTAATGTCGTTGTTACCATACCTGGTGTGTTTCGATCTGCTCCCGCCGGCGCTGTAACAAAGATATTACTGCCCACAGTAGAGCTATTGGTTAACCTGCCATCAGCACTCACGCCACTGACATTAATTTTCCAAAAACTGGTTAAATGGCCGCTATTTGCATTGTGAAATGGGAGACCGCCATTATTTATTGCATGGTGATATCCCGGCGTATCTATGCCATTAGGACCATACGCATTTATTAATGTCTGGTAGTGGCCGTTGCCCGCAGCCTGAACAAAAAGTGCGGTGCGTTTGTCTTGCTCTGTTGATAATGTGATGCGCTCCATCACCTCGTCTCTGAGCCTAAAGTTAACCATCTGAATGGTTTCGCCAGTATCAGGATCCGTGGTTGTATAAGCATAGTTATACGGCGTGCTATGCACAGGAGTTACCCCAAAGCTGGTATTAAAAACACGAGAGTTTTGCGCAATCGAGGTTTTGCCATTTTGCAGCCCAATGCCACGATGATAAGCCCACTGCTCATGACGGCTCATGTATGAGCCCAATCTATTGTGCACAATGACGTCTGCTTCAGGGGCAACACCTCTGATCCCAACATCGTTTTGCACAGCTGCGATCAAGCCAGCCATGTATGTGCCATGTGCTGATGCCCAGGGTTCTGTTGAATCAATACTGGGGTCAAAAATTAAGTTGTCGATCAAATCCGTATGAAGCTCGTCTACACCTGTGTCAATTAGGGATATTTGCACGCCTTGGCCTTTATGCCCCCAAAGGTGCGATTGCCACAAGTTCAAGTCGTGCCCTGCAACTGTATTATCAAGACTACCATCGTTGAGTAAATTCCATTGTAGAGATAAGTAGGGATCTCCATTTGGGTCTAACCAGCGGTGTTCATAAAGGCGATCTGTTGCACTTGCATTGACTTGGCAGGATAGCAAAATTGCTAAACTAATTGGAGCAAACTTATATTTCATAGCATTTTCCTTTCTTTTACTGATAATGCTAGAAACGCCGTTAAGATATAAAGATAACGATGAAATTTATTATCTATTAGTTTAATAAGTAACAAAACATTTATTTATGATTGAATGTAAAATACACATTTTAAAATAATTAAAAATATTAATTTAAATCAATAACTAGCAACTTATATTTGACATTTAGACAGAAGGAAGTTAATAAATAACCTTCATAAATATACATAAAAAATATGAAGGTTATTTATAAATATGTGTATTACACACCAAGTAAGCTGTTCAGTGCTGAGTGCACTTGCATCTTGGCTTTTTCTTCAGAATAAGGCGTGACAGCCAACAGCGGAAAATCAAGACGTTGTTTTAACGTCTCTAGGTTCGCGTCATACTCTGCCATATTTGGGTCAATTTGATTGGCAATCCAGCCAACACATTTTGCCCCTGACGCCTCAATGGCTTGGGCTGTTAAAAAGGCATGGTTTAAGCAACCTAACTTCATACCAACCACAAGGATAACGGGTAGGTTTTGCTCTGCAACCCAAGTGGATAAAAAGTCTGTATCATTGATTGGCAATGCCCAACCACCTGCACCTTCAACCATGGTAAACTCAGCACCTAGCGTAGACACATCAGCCAGTTTGTTGGTTAAATCCTGTTTTGAAATATGCACATCTACGCGGCTCGCCGCGATATGCGGTGCAATCGGTGGCGCAAAGCAAAACGGATTTATTTGCTCATAGGTACCGTGCACATTAGCCGCTTCCATTAAGGTCAAGGCATCTTCGTTGACCAGCTCGCCAAACGCCTCTTCGGCACCGGCTGCTATAGGTTTAAAACCTAATGCCTTTTTCTTCTTAGATACCAAATATTTTAGTAATAAACTGGTGACATAGGTCTTGCCGACTTCTGTATCTGTTCCTGTGATAAAAAACTGGCTCATCTTTTTAATAACTCCAAAAATGCCACTTCATAACTAACATGGGCAAAACCGTCTACTAGCGGGTACGAAGCGAGCAAAGACTGATAGCTTTTTTTGCCAACTAAACCACGGCGTGCATCCGTGTTGTTGAGCTGGTTTGCACCAATACTCTTTACTGACTTTAACGCTTCTCGTGGTGTATCGTAAATATCCACTAAACAGCGTTTACTCATCGAACGGATCGAAAACCCAGCTTGCCTTGCAATCTGCAGTATGTCTTCAAATGGCGTGAATTGGTTTACATGGCAATGACCATCTACACCTTGCCAAGCTTTGGCAATTTCGCGCAAAGAACCATCAATGACAATGGATAAATGTGCACTACCACCAGCCTTTAACACGGTATTCAAACGGTTAAATAAAGTCGGCAAGTCACTGCTCCACTGCATCGCAAAATTACTAAACACACATTCCACAGATTCAGCTTGCAAAGGCAGTGCATCCATATCTGCGCACACTTTCATTGCAGATGCTGGCCCTTGCTTTAACATCTCTTCACTCAGATCCAAAGCCACTAAAGTATCGCACTTTTGAGATAGCACACCATGATGTTGCATTGGCCCGGCCCCCAAATCCAACATAGTATTGTAGCGGCGGTTTAAACTTGCAAACAGGATTTCGGCAGAGCGCTGTTGCACGTTGGCGTGCTTGATATATTGAGCAGACGCGCGTGAAAACTTATCTGCAATATTCAGTTTTAGCATCGCACTCATATTACCTCCTTGAGGCATTCAACCAAGTATTCGATGTCAACTTGCTGGTGTGCTGCGGTGAGCGTCACTCGTAATCTAGCAGTATTGTGTGGCACCGTTGGCGGCCTAATTGCAGTCAGCCAAATACCTTTTTGTGCAAGGCTTTGCTGCGCATTCAATGTGCTCTGCGCATCGCCCAAAACAACGGGTTGAATTGCACTATTAGAAGCTTGAACAGGAATACCCGCTTCAGTACATAGCATTTTAAACTGGGCAATATGCTCGTGCAGTGTGTCCCGCGCGTCATAGCTGTCGCATAAACGCGACAACTGCGTCGATGCAATCTCTGCTAAGGCCGGTGACATAGCTGTTGAATAGGTATATTCACGGTTAAACTGCACCATGTAATCAATCACCCTCTCACTAGACAACACTGCAGCACCTTGACAGCCCATCGCTTTGCCGAACGTGATCACCAGTATGTCAGGCTTCACACCTGACTCGACAGAGCCCAAGCCATGTTCACCACACACTCCAAAGCTATGAGCGTCGTCGATCATTAACCAGGCGTTGTGCGTATCAGACAAAGATTTCAGCTCTTGTAAAGGTGCACCATCGCCATCCATAGAAAAAATGCCTTCACTGACAATTAGCTTATTTTGCACTCTCGTTTTTTCAAGCCGAGCGCGCAAATGGCTTGTATCGTTGTGGTTAAATCGCACCAATTTGGCACTACTATTTAAACCACCATCGATGAGGCTGGCATGATTGAGCTTATCTTGAAACATAGCACTGTCTTGGCCAGCTTTATTATCATGAAATAAAGTGCTGAGCACACTAAAATTAGCGCCAAAGCCACTGGCAAATAGCATGGCTCGCTCGTAGCCAAGCAAATTACATAATTTGGCCTCTAGCAGTCGGTGAGTACGCTGATATCCAGTAACTAGTGCAGAGCTTTTGCTGCCGCCGACAAAGTCACCGGATACAGCTTGATCTGCAAGCGCTAAATAATCATTACTGGCAAAGTTTAAGTACTGCTGCCCATCAACTTGGATATGACGAGCAGAAACTTTATCTATGCAGATACGGCGACGCTGCAGCGCGTCACGTGCTTTGTCTTCTAGCGCTTGATCTATAAATTCAAACGCCATTTATTTTGCTTCGTAGAATAGCTCTGACGTTGCTTTATCTGCAATTGCAGAGTTTAAAGACGCTTCATACGCTTCATCGGAGTAATCTTCACGCGTCTCTGGCTTCATACCTAACTTTTTCAGTAGGTTCATATCCGCATCTGCTTCTGGGTTTTCGGTCGTTAGTAGTTTATCACCATAGAAAATCGAGTTTGCGCCAGCAAAGAAACACATTGACTGCATTTGCTCATTCATTGCTGTACGACCAGCTGATAAACGCACATAGCTCTCTGGCATCATAATACGCGCCACAGCAATAGTACGGATAAACTCAAAATGATCTAAATCTTCCACATCTTCAAGTGGCGTACCTGCAACTTTTACTAGCATGTTGATTGGTACACTTTCAGGCTGTTTTGGTAAATTTGCTAACTGCATTAATAAACCGTAACGGTCAGCTGCTTGCTCACCCATGCCTACGATACCACCAGAACAAACCTTCATGCCTGCATCGCGTACATGATCTATGGTATTTAGTCGGTCTGCGTATGTACGTGTTGTGATAATCTGCTCGTAATATTCAGGCGAGGTATCTAGGTTATGATTGTAATAATCAAGACCAGCATTTCTTAATGCATGTGCTTTTTGGTTGTCTAGCTTACCTAACGTCATACAAGTTTCTAGACCAAGTGCGCTAACTTCTTTAACCATTTTTTCAATGTATGGCATGTCTCTGTCTTTAGGATCTGACCAAGCTGCGCCCATACAAAAACGGGTTGCGCCTTTTTCTTTAGCTAGTTTTGCTTGGTTAACAACCTTTTCAACTTCCATCAGTCTTTCTCTTTCTAGGTCTGTTTTGTAATGACCTGACTGCGGACAGTATTTACAATCTTCTGGACATGCGCCTGTTTTGATCGACAGAAGAGTTGAGATCTGGACTTCATTTTGTTTGAAATTTTTGCGGTGTACACTCGCAGCATAAAAAAGTAAATCGTTGAAAGGCATTTCAAATAATGCTTTTACTTCTGCGTGTTTCCAATCGTGACGAACGATGCCATATTCCATAACTTAATCTCTTCTTTTTCTGGTTTTTTTCGCCAGATAATTTGACGGTGATTGGCTTAGTCTACTTCTTGCTTTAGTATTGTCAACGAGTGATGAGCAAACAAGGTTTACAAATGAACAAAAATCAACCGATCGATCTCGATTTTGACAAGCAGCATATTTGGCACCCCTACACATCGATGATTGATCCACTGCCAGTTTACCCAGTGACACACACAGACAAAAACCGAATCTTCCTAGAAACTGGCGAATCGTTGATCGATGGCATGGCATCATGGTGGAGCGCTTTACACGGATACAACCACCCCAAACTGGTAAAAGCTATGACTGAGCAAGCTAGCCAAATGAGCCATGTGATGTTTGGCGGTATTACCCATGCACCTGCTGTGAACCTTTGTAAAAAGCTCGTCGAAATCACACCTGAGCCTCTGCAGCGCGTGTTTTTAGCCGATAGCGGTTCTGTGAGCGTTGAAGTGGCTATTAAAATGGCTTTGCAGTACTGGCTGAGTCAAGGACGACAGTCTAAAAACAAATTAATGACAGCTAAAAAAGGTTATCATGGTGATACCTTTGCTGCCATGAGTGTCTGCGATCCAGTCAACTCGATGCACAGCATGTATCAAGGTTTTTTGCCTGAGCATGTCTTTGTGGAAGCACCAAAGTCTAAATTCAATGCACATCAAGAAGAGGCAGAACTCGCCACCTTGGAACAAGCATTTGCAGAGCATCATACCGAACTGGCAGCATTTATAATCGAGCCGATTGTGCAAAACGCCGGTGGTATGAACTTTTACAATCCCGCGTATTTGAAAAAGCTTCGCGCACTGTGCGACCAATACGATGTGCTGCTGATCCTCGACGAAATAGCCACTGGATTTGGCCGAACAGGCAAAATGTTTGCCTGTGAACACGCAGATATCTCACCGGATATATTGTGTGTAGGTAAAGCACTCACCGGCGGTTGCATGACTTTATCCGCCACACTCACCACAGATAAAGTGGCATTGGGAATTAGCCAAGGCGAGGCAAAAGTGTTGATGCACGGCCCGACATTTATGGGCAACCCGCTAGCTTGTGCTACTGCAATTGCAAGTCTTGAGTTGCTTGAACAAACAGACTGGCAAGCAAATGTCGAAAGAGTATACCAAGCCATGCAAAGCTTGCATCGATGCGAGACACTTGATGCTGTAAAAGAAGTCCGGACTCTTGGTGCCATTGGTGTGGTCGAATTATTCGAAACCGTTGATGTGGCAAAAATCCAAAAGTTCTTCATTCAAAAAGGCATGTGGATCCGTCCATTTGGAAAATTAATCTATATTATGCCTCCATATATCACGTCAGATGAAGACATTGGGCATCTAAGCAACGGTATTTACCAAGCTATCGAGCTAAAAGCGTATTAAAATCGTGCTGTACCAGCACACTTTGTTGGATGCGCTGGTACAAAATATTTGCTAGGTGATTATTGTTCAAGCAAGTCTGTATATATTCCAACCACATACGATGAAAAGTATCATTTTTTCAGAATGTTTGACGAATTGTACCTGAAATTACTTCAGCTTTTTGATACAATACGCCTCTTATTTTTAATAATCTAGCAAGCTGAGAAGTAGTAAGTATGCAACAATCCGTCCAATTGCAGCCGGCAGAGGCCTATCAGCCACCTCGCTTTACTGTGTATCAACACCGTCAAATTGATAAAATCGAACAGCTCGATAAGCTACCTGAGCATCTTCGTTTTCAAATGAAGGTCGTTGCTAACGTTTTCCCATTTCGTGTAAATAATTACGTTATTGACGAACTGATTGATTGGGACAAGGTACCTAATGATCCAGTATTCCAGCTCACATTCCCTCAGCGCGGCATGCTTGACGATGAGTCTTATGATGAAATGGCTGCTTTATTAAAGCGCGATCACACACCAGAAGAGGTGTTCGAGCTAGCAACCAAACTAAGACAAAAGCTTAATCCACATCCAGCAGGTCAAATGGACAAAAACGTACCGTCTTTTGAAGGCGAAAACGTCGCTGGTGTTCAACACAAGTATAAAGAAACTGTGTTGTTTTTCCCTGCGCAAGGCCAATACTGCCACTCATACTGTACTTTCTGTTTCCGTTGGGCACAATTTGTTGGTAAGGCAACGCGTTTCAACAATAACGATGAAGAGCTACTGCACAGATATCTTGAAGAGCACACTGAAGTTACCGACCTACTTATGACTGGTGGCGATCCTATGGTAATGCGTACTGTTAAATTACGTAAATACCTAGAGGCACTTAAAGAGCCAAGATTTGATCATGTCCGCACAATCCGCATTGGTACTAAGTCTTTAACTTTCTGGCCTTTCAGATACGTAACAGATCCAGATGCAAAAGACTTACTCGCACTTATCAAAGAGCTTGTTGATGCGGGCAAGCATGTATCGTTCATGGCACACGTTAACCACAAACAAGAGCTACGCACTGATGTAGCCAAAGAAGCGATTAAGCTTATCCGTAAAACAGGTGCGCAAATCAGAACGCAAGCGCCTTTACTTAACCACTTAAATACAGATCCAAATATGTGGGCTGAGATGTGGAAAGAGCAAACGCAAATGGGCATGATCCCTTATTACATGTTCATTGAACGTGATACAGGTGCAAAACGCTACTTTGAACTACCACTTCACAAAACGTGGGAAATCTTCAAAGATGCATATAAGCAAGTATCAGGTGTAAGCCGCACGGTTCGAGGCCCTTCTATGAGTGCAGGCCCAGGTAAAGTTGAAATTTCAGGCGTTACTGAAATTAACGGCGAAAAAGTATTTGCACTGCGCTTTATCCAAGCACGTAATCCTGAGTGGGTACAACGTCCATTCTTTGCGAAGTTTGACGAGAACGCACACTGGCTAGATGACTTAAAACCAGCATTTGGCGAAGAAAAATTCTTCTGGCAAGAAGAATACGAAGCGATGTAACGCAGAAAAAAGCCGACTTTAAAGTCGGCTTTTTACCATTCAAACATATGTGCCATTTTACTTATGGTTTTTAATGCAACGCCATGTTGGTTTCGCTTGGCATATAGATGCTGCATTGATTTATCTTTAACCTCTCCCACGATCACCTCTTTAACTTGGTAACCCATTGCATGTGCAGCACTGACGTAAGCGATAAATTCCCACTTTTTAATGTTGGTATTATCAAGAATAACCAGAGGTATACCTTCAGCCATTGCATTTATAAAACGTGCAATGTTCAGGTTGTGAAACTGAGGTAGTTTGGCCTTATTAAACTCATAATGGCCTTGTTCGTCTGTGAAATAATCATCGGTAGAGCAAATGGTATACCTTGATTCATCACCCGAGACAAGTTCATCGGCCAATGTGTGTGCATAGTGTGTTTTGCCTGAGCCCGGCAACCCTCTAAGAATAAAAGCTTGTTTCATTTAGTGAAAATTCATTCCGACTATTTTTATTTATAACCGAGCTATAATGCCATAAAAATGTGCCGTCGCACAGTCTTCTATACCCCGTAAAACAAAGTGATAAGTCAAATATTGGTCGCAATCGTCAAATTTTTTTGAAATAGCGTCATTTGGTAGTTTTTTTATGTAGCCATCAGAGGTAAGATAACGATCACGTGACTCCAAACACAACAAGCAAATTGCGTTAAAAAACCGAGTCACAACAGAATTTGCGCTCAGTGCATTGAAATCTGCGCTGATGCGCATATATAGACAAAAACAAGCTGGGCACTTTTAGCCCTTTTTACAAATCATTTTGGAGTAAAGATGAGCCACATAGCGATAACGGAGCTACTAGCAGGCACCGTTGCGGTAGACAGCCAAGTTACAATCAAAGGCTGGATCCGTACACGACGCGATTCAAAAGCGGGTATTTCATTCCTTGCCGTCCACGACGGTTCTTGTTTCGACCCTATTCAAGCAGTAGTACCTAATTCGCTTAATAATTATGAAGAAGTAACGAGCCTAACTGCTGGTTGCTCTGTGGCTGTAACAGGTGTGCTTGTTGAATCACAAGGTAAAGGCCAAAGCTTCGAGCTACAGGCTAACTCTGTAGAAGTACTTGGTTGGGTAGAAAATCCAGACACATACCCTATGGCTGCAAAGCGCCACTCAATCGAATATCTTCGTGAGCATGCACACCTTCGTCCTCGTACGAATGTAATTGGCGCGGTAACACGTGTTCGCAACTGTTTATCACAAGCGATTCACAGATTCTTCCACGAGCAAGGTTACATGTGGATCAGTACACCTATTATCACTGCCAGTGACTGTGAAGGTGCAGGTGAAATGTTCCGTGTATCTACTTTAGATATGAACAACCTACCTCGTACGGACAAAGGCGACGTTGACTACAATGAAGACTTCTTCGGTAAAGAAGCCTTCCTTACTGTATCTGGTCAGCTAAACGGTGAAACTTACGCAAGTGCGATGTCAAAGATCTATACCTTTGGCCCAACATTCCGTGCTGAAAACTCAAATACATCACGTCACCTAGCTGAGTTCTGGATGGTAGAGCCAGAAGTTGCATTTGCTGATCTAGATGATGTTGCAAACTTAGCAGAGAGCATGTTGAAGTATGTGTTTAAAGCAGTATTAGAAGAGCGCCGTGATGACATGGAGTTCTTCGCTCAACGTATTAACAAAGAAGCAATTTCTCGCCTTGAAAACTTTGTAGATAAAGATTTTGCTCAAGTAGACTACACAGATGCAATCGACATCTTAAAAGCCTCTGGTAAAAAGTTCGAATTTGACGTTGAGTGGGGTGTAGACCTTCAGTCAGAGCATGAACGCTACCTAGCTGAAGAACACTTTAAAGCACCTGTGGTAATCAAGAACTACCCGCGTGATATTAAAGCATTCTACATGCGTCAAAACGAAGATGGCAAAACTGTCGCTGCAATGGACGTTGTTGCACCTGGTATCGGCGAAATTATCGGTGGTTCTCAGCGTGAAGAGCGTTTAGACGTACTTGATGCGCGTTTAGAAGAAATGGGCTTAGACAAAGAAGACTACAGCTGGTACAGAGACCTTCGTAAATACGGTACTGTGCCACACTCAGGCTTCGGTCTGGGCTTTGAGCGCCTAGTTGCATACGTTACTGGTATGGCAAACGTTCGTGACGTTATTGCATTCCCGCGCACTAAAGGCAGCGCGACTTACTAAACTAACCTAGTTTAAAAATGAAAGCCCCGTTTTTACGGGGCTTTTTTGTTTCCACGCTTTGCTCGTTGATGAACAATAGTTTGTTGTGATTTTTCTTTTGCTTGCACACAACTTAAAATGGATTCTGAGGCAAGCTCAGAATGACGGAGGTATGTATACAACAAACACATTGTGTTAAACCACCAGCGGAGTTATCACCAGTTTCAAAATGAGCACAAAGACTATATGGATTCTGAAGCAAGCTCAGCATGACGGAGGTATGTATATAACAAACACATTGTGTTAAACCGCCAGCGGAGTTATCACCAGTTTCAAAATGAGCACAAAGACTATATGGATTCTGAGACAAGCTCAGCATGACGGAGGTATGTATACAACAAACACGTTGTGTTAAACCGCCAGCGGAGTTATCACCAGTTTCAAAATGAGCACAAAGACTATATGGATTCTGAGGCAAGAATAGAATGACTGGCGTTTTAATGCACCAAAATGCTCAGAATGACGAAGAGGAATAAGCCCTCGTCACTCTGAACTTGATTCAGAGCCCAATTTCTTAGGTTAAACCACTAACGTTTACGTATTATGGCAAGAGTTCCAATTGTAAAACCCATTTTGCCTATTAATTGTTCAATACGTAAGTCTTACATGCACCAAGATCTGTATAGCGATGTGCATGGCCTAAAGTTTGAGGTGCCACACCGTGCAATGGGCCGCCATTTACCTTCCAGTTTTTCCCTTCAAAGCTCACTACATCACCAGCACTATAAACGCTCGGGTAAGGCTGCCACTGCTGTGCACATGGTTGACACTTCGGTAGCTCTTTGGCGATTACATCCAATAGCTTGTAGTCTTCGTCGCGTGAGTCTTGGTGTAGCTCCCAAATAAAAATTCCGGGATAACCGTTTTCTGATACAAAATCTGTTTTCGTCTTCAGTAACTCAGGTGTTTCCCAAAAATGCACATAGTTATCTAGCTCGTAAAAGCCTTGATTGTAATCAATGCCCTCTCCTTTAACGATAACATCGACTATTTCTCTGGCTGTAAGTGTTTTCACAGGTCCACTTACCACGGGGAAAGATTTATTGTAAAAAGGGATCCCAAGGCTCGTCTTCGCTACTTCATATTTCGTTATCATACTTTGACTCCAAGGTGCTGGATGCACCAGTCCACCATGGATATACTCCCATGCAGCATGGTGATTTTTAGGAGAACCGCCCCAACCGCCAGTGTAGTCATAAGCCATAAAACGAATAATATCTGCATATTCATCCAGATCTTTATGGAAGTTGATCCCTGACCAACCACCGGCCTGAACATCTACTGAGACCTCCAAATGCTGAGGTAACTTTTCACGTAGTTCTTTAACTAAGTTTAACAAGTAAGCACTCTCAATCGGGTTTGGCTGGTTATATGTACTCCAGTCTTCCCAATCAACATCAATACCATCTAGCTGATGCAGCTCAGCGTACGCAACTAAATTGTCAACCAGGTTGCTTCTGGCCTGCGCATCCATAGATAAGAAGTCTACCCCTGCTCCACCAACAGACAACATTACGCCTGTATTGTTTGCATGCGCATGCTCCACGATATCATCAATATAACGATCAGCTTCAGTGGTATCCATGGTGCCATCAGAATGAGGGTAGGCAAAAGCCACTATAATATGCGTAAGCTGTTCGGTCGCAAGATCACTTACGTCAAGCTCTCCACCTGCGGGGTAATCCCAAGTCGAGTAAAAACCTTCGACTCTAGGGCACGACTCTGCACTGACAGCACTTGTTGCTATGGAACCAATACATGCGACAGTCAATGCCGCGATGCAATTTCGTTTAAACATAACCTTCTCCATGTTGTTAAAATATGTATCCTTACTTTAAGTAACACGAATAACCCTTATAGAGTATTGAATATTTTTACGGTAAATATGTACCTTTTTTATTAGGCTTATATTGTTAAAAACAACATATAAAATGACTTAGTGCTGTCGCTTTTGAACCAAAAAAACCACAATCATCTAATGCTTTGTATTAAATGCATGATTTTTCATCACCGTTGCGACAACTTTAAACACATCGATCCAAGCTTGTCTCAACTCCGAGTTCCAATCGCTACCCAGCCCTTTTTTCAGGGTATAAAGCAATGCATTTCCAACAAGTGTGAAATGCTCTGGTTTAACGCCATAGTTGACGTGCCGCTCGGCCAGTTTTTGCAGCACAGGGACCAATGCGTCTAAATCGTCTAAAGAATTGACGGCAACTTTTAAAGTCGCCATTAACTTTTGACCTTGGCTTTTCATGCTATTTTTAAATAATGATTTAAGTGATGGGTCATATTCGAACAGTGTTGTATAAAAAATATCAGCCGCTTGCTCTGAAATAGGCTCAACTTTTACAAAACTTGCTTGTACTAACTGTTTTTGTCTCTGTGATATGCTCATATTAACATCCGAGATTTATGGCTCTGTTAACAACTCTAGACCGTATAGCTCAATCTGGCTAATAATACGTATTATCACAATAAAATTGGTTATTCCCCCGCTTCAACAAACACTTTAAATCATGAAAAAAAATCAAGCTAATCATTAGTCATCGATGAGTTCATCGTTTTTCGATTAGACACAGTCCTCTGTAAGACATCAAGCCATGAACAAACAACAACAAAACGTTTCTATGAATTTACACAACAGCGCCGACAAATTCTAATTGTACATATAAATGTATGTAAATCAGCGTGATTACCACTCCTCTTTTTTTCACAGTTTTAATACCACAATCTGATTAAGTAGAATTTGAAGTCCAAAATTGAAACCAATCACTGCAGAGTAAAAATATACTCGCGAAGACATCAAACCAAATAACTCTGCTGTAGCGAACTTAGCGGCTAAACTCTTTTGTCTCTCTCGCAAGGCAATTACGTATGTGCCATACGAATCTGCAAACTTGCATATCGAAATTTATACTTTTTTACTTTTGTTTGACGTTTTTATTGGCTGTCTAAGAACAAAAAATTTGTCATTCAGTAAAACAGGGATCAGCAGTCATTAGAGGAGGAAGTGATAGAGGCTGCGAAGAATTACATCACAGCCTGCGTAATTACATCACTATTTTTTTCTAGAATAAAAATTAGCGAATATGAAATCGCGCTCTTCAATGCTTGCATGACAATTTGAACACATTTGCTTTATCATTGGTTCACTGCCTTTCCCAGCTAAAACAATATTGCCTTCTTTATCAAATTGAACGTATTCCCAATCCCCAAACCCTTTAGAATAGCCTTTTTCTCGTTTAATCATCATCGTAATAGTCAGGGCATCATGGGGCGCTCCAGAAACCGATGAAAAGTTCTCCTTCAAAACAATGGTGCCAGGGCTATAAACCTTAAAGTTTGGCTCAGCAATTTCGTCTTCATCCTCTTCTTCTTCATCATAATCTTGATAATATCTTAAATATTCTAGATAGTTTTGCTCATATACTTTCGCATCTTGATTAAGAAAAACGACAATAAACTGCTGCCAGTGAAGTCCTGAGTGCTCAAAACCCGTCATACGATGCCACTTGGTTCGGTAATCTTTTAAAGCAGCTTTGTATTTATCAGGTATTTTAAACGGGTACACGTTAAACGGATCTGCCGATACAGTAAAAGAATGTAAGCTGAGTAACACACACAGCAATTGTATAATACGTGTCATTGATGGCTCCCTAATTTAGAGCAAGCTTTAATGTCGCACGCTTTTTGCCTTTATACATCACATCAACGCTCGTTTCTTGTCCCTTTGCCAACTTTAGTTCGACGGGATCGTATTTTGGGATTTGGAGCACAAATTCAGTATGAGAACCAACGTCTAGTTTAATTGGGTATACCTTTTGTTTTTTGGTAAAAGGCAGCACCTGATAGGCATCAGAGTTTACATTTGCAATATAGCTGCGCATTTTAGGATGAATTTTACAACCAATTCTGGTTAGCGTATTTTCGGACCAATCAGCTGACACCTTTGTTGTCTGTCCATGGTTCATAAGCCCTACGTCAAATTTGACGCCTGAGTTCGGGTCATTAGCAAAAATATTATGTTGAAATTCATCGGAATTTTTAAACGTAATCTCTCCACTTTTTCCAATCACTACCGCTTTTTTATCGAACACTTTATTGGACTGATCCAACTCTGCAGAACTTGGTCCTTTGCCACCTTTAGCATAGACTAAACCGACAAATGAAGGGCGTTTAACAAACTCTAACTCCCCCGTTAATACCGCTGCTTCGGCAGAAAATATCGAACATAGCCCTATACTTATTAACATATATTTTTTCATGGCCACTCCTTAGTTTGGTAATTTGGGACGGGTGATAACAACCGGATCTGTTAAAGCCGCCATAAATGCAATGAGATCCGCTTTTTCCTGTGGATTTAAATTAAGCGGCACGATCAAAGGGCTAACATTTTTCACGTTTACCGCCCCTTTGTCATAGTGTTCAACAACTTCTTCTAGGCTGGCTAAAGAGCCATCGTGCATATATGGTGCACTCATGATGATGTTTCTAAGCCCTGGAGTTTTAAAAGCGCCTTTTAGCTTACTATTTGGGTCAACGGCAAATCGACCATCGTCATTGTCTTCAATGCCGATATTGTGAAAACTGTCATCAGTAAAGTTTGCGCCGTCATGACACTTGACACATCTTGCTTTACCGACAAACAGTTTGAGTCCTCTAATTGCTGAATGCGACATCGCCTCTCTTTGACCAGCGAGATATTTATCAAATGCCGAGTCGTCACTAATTATAGTCATTTCAAACGCGGCAATTGCGCGACCAATGTTTTCGAACGTTAAGGCTCCATATACCTCTTTAAATTCTTTTTTGTAAAACGGTACTTTTTCTAACCTTTGTAACGCTTCTTTAGGTGTCATTTGCATTTCAACATCAGAAACTATCGGCCCTAAAGCTTGTTCTTCAAGACTTTTTGCCCTACCGTCCCAGAAAAAGATAGCAGACCAAGCTAGGTTATATAGGTGTGGCGCGTTACGCCCCAAAATATCTCCTCCGCTTCCAATGCCTTTTGCTAAACCGTCACTAAAGCCCAACTCTGGGTTGTGACATGTCGCACATGACTGATTTTGATGTTTTGACAATCTGTTATCAAAAAATAGCATTTTACCGAGGTTTACTTCCCTCTCGCTGGGCTCTTCATCATCGATGTACTCTATGTCATCAATATCCGGCGTTGCCAAATTACCATATGCGGGTGAATCCACCGCCCACGCTCCCGAACAAAGCGTCAGAGCACAAGAGAATAAAAGCCATTTGTTACAATCCATTACCAGCCCCCAAGTAATCAATAATCATTTGTAAATATTTAGATATAAACTTTGACCTTACCGAAGGATTGACTATATTTTTCAATAAATCAAAAAATTAGTAGCTTTTAATAAAAGTTTATTAAATCCAAGGAATTAGGTACAAACACCAAAGTACCTTGCTACTAAAATAAATCAGAGCTCATAACAAAATATGAAAATTTCTCGTTTCGTTCCAGGCATTGCTGCGCAGATGTTACTGGCTTTTGGTGTGATTACATCACTGGGCATTTTTAGTAACTATTTTGTTTACTTGAGCACAGGTACATTGGCCAGCAACTTCACTCAAGTATCCTCAGTGTCGATCCCACTGGTGAATGTCAATTCTGATCTAAAAATGAAAATCCTCGATTCATTAATCGCACTTGAAGAGCAAATTATTACAGGTAGTAACGTGCAAGCACGTAATATTGCAGTTGCGAGAAGAGAGAATGCATGGGAAGACATTGAGCGAAACTTTACACAATTGAGCCAACTCGCGAATCAGACTGGGTTTAGCGAGGATAAGCTACGCGTGATTCAATCTAATCTAAAGCGGCTCAAGCAAGAGCAACAAGTTACTTCCAACATCGCAAACACGCTTGAGAATGAGCCTGCGGTTAAACTACTGGTGACACAGGCTATCCCGCTTGCTGAGTCCATGGTGCAGTTACTAGCACAAATGATCGAAATTGAAAGTGAACAAGACTTGGATGAAGACCGCATTGAGCTGTTCAAATTGTTAGTCGATTCTGAAGTCAGTTTCGCCACTGCCATTTCAGAGTTACGGGCTTTTTTATTGACTCGCGAACAAAAGAACATCGATGGATTTGATCAAGCTTGGTTTAAAAATAGTGATGCATTTGTATCTATCCTAGATGACTTCGAAGACTTATTTACCGATGAGCAATTAGACTATTGGAGTTCGTACAGTGAAGAGCGGGAAAAACTCGCGCCTATCACTATACTAGCCTTTGAAAAACAAGCTAGTGAAGAAGCCAATTTTGCCACCCACCACCTCAGTACAACGATAAAGCCACTAACTGAAACTATTTTCAGTGAGTTGCAAGAAATGAACGAGCACGTTGAGTTTGTCACTAAGCAAGGGATTGATGACACCCAACATGCGCTCTCCAATATGCTAGTTGTCCTTGCGATCAGTTCTATCCTCACTATCTTAATAGCCAGTGTGATCAGCGTGATGTTCAGCAGCAAGCTCAAAAACCGAGTTAAGTCTTTGTTGACAAGAGCGAAAAATATCTCTGTGGGAGATTTTAAAACACAACAATCGTATTTTGTTATTCGTTCTGATGATGAGCTAAACCAACTGTCGGAAAGTTTTAACCACATGACGCTCTCTTTATCCTCAACCATTGCGACAGTAAGACGCCAATCTAGACAAGTTGGCCACTCAGCACACCAGGTGGCTGCAATTGCAACAGAAATAAGCACTGTTGCCAAAAATGAGAACGCAAGTTATTCAGAAGTAATGCGCGTAATAGAGTCCTTTATGGACTTGTTAGTTGAATCTGGACAAGCCATAGAACAAAGCCAAGTAGTGCTAGAGCAAGCCAAAACAGAAGCGGACACAGGTATACAAGCAGTCGAGAGTAACCTTAGTGAAATGGCAAAAACAGTTGAAGTCGTAACGCTTGCTTCCGAAGGTGTTGAAGAGCTCAAAGCTGCGAGCGAAGAAATCGAATCTGTGACTGACGCCATCTCTACTGTCGCAGATCAAACTGCACTGATAGCGCTCAATGCCGCAATTGAAGCTGCAAGAGCTGGTGAACAAGGCAGAGGTTTTGCCGTAGTTGCTGACGAAGTAAGAAATTTGGCACAGAGAACTGCCAACTCTACAGACGAAATTAGAACTGTGATCTCTCAGTTGACTAACAAAGTGGGCGATGTGATCAGGTTAATGTCGGATATAATTCATCAAGTTGATGTCAGTAAGATGCGTTCAGATGAAAGCGGCCAAGCACTTAGAGCGATGACAAGCACGATTGATTCTATTATTTCTGCCAATGACCAAATTGCTCAGCGATCTAATGAACAAAGTAATCAGATGCACGAAATGCAACACAAACTACAGCACCTATTCTCATCATTGCAGCAAAACGCTGAGAAAGCGCAGATGGTTTCCATGATTGGGGCCGATTTGTATCAGACATCTGAACTTGTGAACAACCTAATGGATAGTTTCCATTTTGACGAAGATAAAGATGCCATTAAAAAGCGCCATGAAAAAAGGCGTTCAGACAGATTGGAAGCAAAAATTAAGATCCAGCTCATCGCCCAAGACATATCGTACTCTACCATCACACGGGAATTAAGCTGTGTTGGCTGTGGTGTCACACTTAGTAAACAATTGAATCAAGAGTTAGACATTGACGCAAATTTAACTTTGGTAATGTATCTCCCTAAAAAGAATTACAAAGAGTATATGGATCAAACTCCTATGAAGATATCAGCACGTGTGGTAAGGAAAGAGGAAAAGAACCAAGAATATACTTACTACGGTATGGAATTTATAGTTGAAAATGAAGAGAGACGTGGCACTTTGTCGGAACTATATGAGTTCTTTGACCAGTAATAATAGAATAAGTATGCTCAGTGGTTACTGAGCATACTGCTTTTCAAGACAACCTAACTTATAGGATCTCTAGAAGCTCAACATCAAAGATAAGTGTTGAGTAAGGTGCGATTGATGCGCCAGCACCACGCTCACCGTATGCTAGGTCGTGTGGAATGTATAGACGTAGTTTAGAGCCAGCAGTCATAAGCTGTAGTGCTTCAGTCCAGCCTTTGATCACGCCATTTACAGGGAATTCAGCAGGCTGACCACGGTCGTATGAGCTATCAAATACAGTGCCGTTGATTAAAGTACCGTGGTAATGAACACGTACTGTTGAATCGGCAGAAGGCTTGTCACCCTCACCTGTAGTGATAACTTCGTACTGAAGACCAGACTCAGTTACAGTTACTTCAGCGCGCTTTGCATTTTCTTCTAAGAAAGTAGTGCCTTCAGCAGCTAGTACTTTTGCTTCTTCTTCACGACGAGCTTGGATTTCGCTATTGATCTTTTCGAAAGCAGCTTGGATCTCTGGGATCTCAACGCGGAACTCACCGCCAGTGTATGCGTCTTTCATACCTTCAAAAACTGCATTTAAGTCTAGACCTTCGAAAGGGTTAGCTTTTAATTGCTCGCCCATCTGTAGACCAATACCGTAGCTCGCTTTACCAGCGTCTGTGTTGAATAAATCTGACATATAAATTCACTTTATTTATCATTTTAAAAGGACGCGCAGTTTAGCACAGAGAAAGGATAACTTATAGGGCGCAAAGAAAATACACGCCCTATAAACTACTTATCATGAGTTAGTATCAAACTTTTTTGATTTTAGTTCTTTAACTAAGAATGTCGCAAATGGAAGAGATAACACTAAACCTATAACCAGCTCATTACTGTAACCGGCAAGTTTGTCGCCAAAAAAGATCCCAAAACCAATCACACCAAATAATGAAATAACAATTGATGCTAAAAATGGCCATAGCTTTTCATACTTCGTAATGAGATGTCCAATCAGGGCATTAAATAAAAAAGTATATAACAGTGTTTGCCAAAGTGTGGGTTCAGACTGGCCATCAATTGACATAATCACTGCCATTTGCAGACCACTTAAATAGAAAAAACTAAAGACAATCCATAACGAGCAATGTTTTACAACATCTTGGGCCATTGAACTCTCCTAACGAAAAAAACCGCCGTTAGGCGGTTTTGGGAATGAGGTGGCGGAGAGATAGGGATTTGAACCCTAGATACGCTATTAACGTATGCCGGTTTTCAAGACCGGTGCTTTCAACCACTCAGCCATCTCTCC
>NZ_AUXS01000034.1 GCF_001625565.1 Pseudoalteromonas luteoviolacea NCIMB 1944 | reverse complement strand
TTTGGGTTGTATGGTTAAGTGACTAAGCGTACACGGTGGATGCCTTGGCAGTTGGAGGCGATGAAGGACGTACTAACTTGCGATAAGCTAAGTCAAGCCAGTAAGAGGCACTTGAGACTTAGATTTCCGAATGGGGAAACCCACCGCACAGCGGTATCTTGCAGTGAATACATAGCTGTAAGAGGCAAACCGGGAGAACTGAAACATCTAAGTACCCCGAGGAAAAGAAATCAACCGAGATTCCGAAAGTAGCGGCGAGCGAAATCGGATTAGCCCTTAAGCTTCAGTGTAATTAGTGGAACCTTCTGGAAAGTTGGACGACACAGGGTGACAGTCCCGTACACGAAAATTTATCTGAAGTGAAATCGAGTAGGTCGGAGCACGTGAAACTTTGACTGAATATGGGGGGACCATCCTCCAAGGCTAAATACTCCCAACTGACCGATAGTGAACCAGTACCGTGAGGGAAAGGCGAAAAGAACCCCTGTGAGGGGAGTGAAATAGAACCTGAAACCGTGTACGTACAAGCAGTAGGAGCCCTTCGAGGGTGACTGCGTACCTTTTGTATAATGGGTCAGCGACTTATATTCTGTAGCAAGGTTAACCATTTAGGGGAGCCGTAGCGAAAGCGAGTCTTAACTGGGCGCTTAAGTTGCAGGGTATAGACCCGAAACCCGGTGATCTAGCCATGGGCAGGTTGAAGGTCAGGTAACACTGACTGGAGGACCGAACCCACTAACGTTGAAAAGTTAGGGGATGACCTGTGGCTAGGAGTGAAAGGCTAATCAAACCGGGAGATAGCTGGTTCTCCCCGAAATCTATTTAGGTAGAGCCTCGGACGAATACTTACGGGGGTAGAGCACTGTTAAGGCTAGGGGGTCATCCCGACTTACCAACCCTTTGCAAACTCCGAATACCGTAAAGTACTATCCGGGAGACACACGGTGGGTGCTAACGTCCATCGTGGAGAGGGAAACAACCCAGACCGTCAGCTAAGGTCCCAAAGTGTATGTTAAGTGGGAAACGATGTGGGAAGGCTAAAACAGCTAGGAGGTTGGCTTAGAAGCAGCCATCCTTTAAAGAAAGCGTAATAGCTCACTAGTCGAGTCGGCCTGCGCGGAAGATGTAACGGGGCTAAACATACCACCGAAGCTACGGCTGCATACTTTGTATGCGGGGTAGGGGAGCGTTCTGTAAGTGGCTGAAGGTGTGCCGGGAGGCATGCTGGACATATCAGAAGTGCGAATGCTGACATGAGTAACGATAATGCGGGTGAAAAACCCGCACGCCGGAAGACCAAGGGTTCCTATCCCATGTTAATCAGGGTAGGGTGAGTCGACCCCTAAGGCGAGGCTGAAGAGCGTAGTCGATGGGAAACGGGTTAATATTCCCGTACTTGGTATAAATGCGATGGGGGGACGGAGCAGGCTAGGCAAGCATGGCGTTGGTTGTCCATGTGAAAGGCTGTAGGCTGGTGACTTAGGAAAATCCGGGTCGCTAAGGCTGAGAGTCGAGACGAGCTACTACGGTAGTGAAGTTGTTGATGCCCTACTTCCAGGAAAAGCCTCTAAGCTTCAGTTTATATCGAATCGTACCCTAAACCGACACAGGTGGTCAGGTAGAGAATACTAAGGCGCTTGAGAGAACTCGGGTGAAGGAACTAGGCAAAATTGTACCGTAACTTCGGGAGAAGGTACGCTCTTGTTTGTGAAGGACTTGCTCCATAAGCAGACGAGAGCCGCAGTGACCAGGTGGCTGGGACTGTTTATTAAAAACACAGCACTGTGCAAAATCGTAAGATGACGTATACGGTGTGACACCTGCCCGGTGCCGGAAGGTTAATTGATGGGGTTAGCTTAGGCGAAGCTCTTGATCGAAGCCCCGGTAAACGGCGGCCGTAACTATAACGGTCCTAAGGTAGCGAAATTCCTTGTCGGGTAAGTTCCGACCTGCACGAATGGTGTAACCATGGCCACGCTGTCTCCACCCGAGACTCAGTGAAATTGAAATCGCAGTGAAGATGCTGTGTACCCGCGGCTAGACGGAAAGACCCCGTGAACCTTTACTACAGCTTGGCACTGAACATTGACCCTACATGTGTAGGATAGGTGGGAGGCTTTGAAGCACAGTCGCTAGATTGTGTGGAGCCGTCCTTGAAATACCACCCTTGTAGTGTTGATGTTCTAACTTAGGCCCCTAATCGGGGTTGAGGACAGTGCCTGGTGGGTAGTTTGACTGGGGCGGTCTCCTCCCAAAGAGTAACGGAGGAGCACGAAGGTTGGCTAAGTACGGTCGGACATCGTACGGTTAGTGTAATGGTAGAAGCCAGCTTAACTGCGAGACAGACACGTCGAGCAGGTACGAAAGTAGGTCATAGTGATCCGGTGGTTCTGAATGGAAGGGCCATCGCTCAACGGATAAAAGGTACTCCGGGGATAACAGGCTGATACCGCCCAAGAGTTCATATCGACGGCGGTGTTTGGCACCTCGATGTCGGCTCATCACATCCTGGGGCTGAAGTCGGTCCCAAGGGTATGGCTGTTCGCCATTTAAAGTGGTACGCGAGCTGGGTTTAGAACGTCGTGAGACAGTTCGGTCCCTATCTGCCGTGGGCGTTTGAGAATTGAGAGGGGCTGCTCCTAGTACGAGAGGACCGGAGTGGACGAACCGCTGGTGTTCGGGTTGTTATGCCAATAGCATTGCCCGGTAGCTACGTTCGGAATCGATAACCGCTGAAAGCATCTAAGCGGGAAGCGAGCCTCGAGATGAGTTCTCACTTTGACTTTAAGTTAACTGAAGGGCCGTTGAAGACTACAACGTTGATAGGCGAGATGTGGAAGTGCTGTGAGGCATTGAGCTAACTCGTACTAATTACCCGTGAGGCTTAACCATACAACGCCAAAGTGGTTTGACTTGTTAGAAGTTAAGAATAGAAAGTAGACGAAAAGAATTTAATTACGCTTCCAGATTTTA
>NZ_AUXS01000033.1 GCF_001625565.1 Pseudoalteromonas luteoviolacea NCIMB 1944 | reverse complement strand
AAGTCCAGTACAACCCACCATTCACTTTCTATTCTTTCTGTTATGTCAAAGTTGTCTCCAAACTTCTTATTTTAACTTCTATCTCAGACTGTTTTAAAAGTTTGAAGAAACGACTAGACTAAAATTATTGCTAGCAACACCTTAATATCGATATGGCCGTTCAACCATTTGTTAATTCAAAAATTTTAATTGTGGAAGAACAACCTCTGGCACTTAGCTATCTAAAACAGTCGCTAGAACGTTTAGCCTATCGGAATATTTTCATTGCTGAGTCCGCCGCTGTTGCCAAAGAAAGCTGTGAAGTCAATAAGTTCGATCTGATCATATGTTCTTTTGATTTGAGTAAACGGCAAAATGGCTATCAACTTTACGAAGAGCTATTAAAAAAGCGTTTAATAAAACGCTGTACCGGATTTATTTTTACTTCTGCAGAAACAAGCCCTGAACTAGTCCATAGTGTTGTTGAGCTTCAACCCGATGATTTTTTAGTTAAGCCTTTCACCATCAAAGATTTACAGTCCAGAATTGAGCGCGTGCTAAAAAGGAAGCAAAGCCTTAAAAAGTTATATACGCTCATTGATGATGAAAACTATTCTAAAGCGCTCAAGTTTATAAATGCCGAACTAGATAGCCAGCAAACTAGCTACTCAGTTATGCTACTTAAGCTCAAAGGTGAAATGTTGCTTAAACTAAAGCGCTATGAAGAGGCGAAGCAGTTTTATAAGTCGGCACTAGAGTTACAAAAATTCACTTGGGCCAAACTCGGTTTAGTTGAAGCGTTAATCGCAAATAATGAAGATCTCACTGCACAAAAGCTATTAAAAGGCTTAATTGAAAAAAGCGAAACCCGACTTGCCGCACTTGATCTGCTCGGTCGTTTAGAAATTAAATTAAATCAGTTTGAACATGCCCAAAAAGCACTCCATGAAGCCTCGCAAATAGCACCACGCAATCTATCACGGCAAAAATCGCTAAGTACCGTTGCAATGATTAATCACGACTACGAGTGCAGCTACAATGCCCAAAAAGAGATTGCCAGTTTCGCTCGATACTCTATTCATGATAGCCCAGAGGTGTACCTAAATGCCGCTCGAGCTGGTATCGACTTTGCTTTGGCTACCGATCAGCACGAACAAATAAATAAGATCACTAGACAAACACAACAATATTTGAACGATCTTAAAAAGCAGTTTCCACATGCCATTAATCAAACTCAAATGGATGTGCTTCATGCGCGGTTACATTATCTGAAAGATGAGCATAAAAAAGCACGTCAGCTCATGGAACAATTAGATGATGAACCCCAGATCCGTTCAGTGGATGCTGCACTCGATAAAGCCAAAGCATTTCATGAGTTAGGCTTTCAACATAAAGCCCAAGCACTCTTTGGCCAGATCATTGAACATTGTGAACGTCATCAAAGCCATGAAGATCCTGTCATGATGCGCTATTTGCAGCAGCAACATGATGAACGAAAAGACATTACCATGGGTCCTAAGGAGTTAAATAACCACGCTGTTAAACAGTTCAATAAAGGCGAACTTGACGTTGCATTAGAGGCTTTTTCTCAGGCATTTAGAGTCATGCCTAAAAATGCCAGTATTGCGCTTAACTTGTTACAGTGCTTAGCGGATGCGACTGGGAAAAAAGGCATTACGTTCAACACCAACCTTGCCAAAAAATGCCTCAAAGTGCTACAAAGTGCTGATCTTGATTCAGAGCAACTAACCCGCTTCGATAAACTGTTAGCGCAAATGAAAGAGATGGGGCTTGCGCAATAGGCGTCTGATGTATCAGAGCACCTATTACATTTCAGGGTGTTTAACTCACCGTTTCATGTTTAACCATCGCAAGTGCATTGACGCAATAACGCAACCCACTCGGTTTAGGCCCATCGGGAAAAACATGTCCTAGGTGTGCGTCACATACATTACAGACTATTTCTACTCGATCCATACCATGCGTACTATCTAAGTGATAGGCGACTGCATTGGGCTTTGCTGGTTGCGTAAACGAGGGCCATCCAGAACCACTTTCAAACTTTTCTTGTGCGTCAAACAGTAATTCGCCACAACAAGCACACTCGTATTGTCCTGGTTCAAATAGACTGCAAGATTCAGAACTGAACGGCCTCTCAGTCCCTTTATTGCGAGTAATATGGAATACCGAAGGTTCAAGTAAAGCCTGCCATTGCATGATGCTTTTCTCCACTTTTCGCGGTGGTGTTGGGTTACCTTCTTTCGCCCAAGTCAGTATATCTTGCCAAAGTAACATGTTGATCTTCCCAATATTCATTTGATTTTTATTATTTGCCGCCAATAATAACTATCTTATCTATCTCAGCGCAGTAGCTTTTGAGCATATATCCAATTCATGACACAACTAGGACAATGTGCGCCACAGCGCTAATAAAATGAACCTGGAGCTACGCACCTTGTTAGGCACAGTGCATGACAAATTAACCATTCATAAGGTTTGAGCAGATAGACAAAATACCTCAGTATCATTTAGGCTTTTGCGGGCATTCACGTCAAGCTATTTTGGGTCTGGTTCAGGCCAGTCACCAAAAAAACACGTTAAATAACGGCTATTAATTAGGTACAAAATTACCCATGAAACCAATACAATTTGCGCGGCAAGATAAAATGAAAACTGGAAATGGTTGCTCGCCGCCTGTGAGATCAGCCACGCCAAATCTAGGACAGCGGTAAGCAATAGAGGCCACCGCATGTAGCGCCACGCCCTACCCCATTTTTGTGCACTACTGGGCCGCCGCATTGAATATAAAACGGTCGGTACTAATGCGATAGCAGCAATAGAAATAGCAACCAAAAAGTCGTTTTTTGAAGGAAAAAACAAACTCATAATATCTAAATCAGGGCGCCAAGTAAGTGCTGACATCAGCCACACAAGAAAGGGGCGAAGCAATACAAATAAAGTTAAATTGAACCCTAGTGGCGTGCGATACACACCATATTTATCCCAATATTCAGGCCCAAACCGCCCTATCAATTTACTCACTTTGCCCCCAAATAAAAACTGCGTTTAGCTACCTCTTTGAGGCAGGCCAAACTATTATGCTTGGTACTGCTCAAAGAGTGCGATTAAGGCCGCTTCATCCATAATCTCGATGCCCAGATCCTGCGCTTTAGTTAGCTTTGAACCTGCTTTCTCACCCGCAACCAAAGCATGTGTATTTTTCGAGACACTACCTGCAACCTTTGCTCCGAGTGCTTGCAATCGCGCTTTTGCATCATTGCGATTGAGTTCATTCAAGGTCCCGGTCAAAACATAGGTCAATCCAGCTAACGGCTGAGCCTGTTCTGATGGCGCTTCAATATCTGACCAATACACCCCAACTTCTAATAGTTCGGATACAACTTGCTGGTTGTGTTGCTCACCAAAAAAGGCATGAATATGCTGCGCAACAATCACACCGACATCACTCACTTCTTGTAAACTCTCAATGGAGGCATTCATGACTTTTTCAAGGGTTAAGTAATGGTTTGCTAAATTTTGTGCGGTCGCTTCACCGACCTCTCTGATCCCTAACGCATATAAGAATTTAGCTAACGTAGTCTGTTTACCTGCTTCTAGTGCATTCACCAAGTTTTTGGCAGACTTAGGCCCCATACGCTCTAGGGATTCAAAGTGCCCTTGGCGTAATTTAAATAGCTCAGCGGGAGTTTTGATCAGCTCCCTATCCACCAGCTGCTCAACGATTTTGTCCCCTAACCCGTCAATATCGAGGGCTTTTCTGGATGAAAAGTGCTTTATCGCCTCTTTTCTTTGCGCTTGGCATACCAACCCGCCAGTACAGCGCGCAACAGCCTCCCCTTCAACGCGATCTACATGCGAGTCACACACCGGACAAGTGTTTGGAAATTCGATATCAAACGCATCACTCGGACGCTTGTCTAACACCACTTGCGTAATTTGTGGAATGACGTCACCTGCGCGTCGGATAATCACGTGATCTTTTACTTTAATGCCTAGGCGGTCAATTTCATCTTGATTATGCAGTGTTGCATTCGATACTGTGACACCTCCAACAAATATAGGCTCAAGCCTTGCAACGGGTGTTATCGCGCCGGTACGCCCGACTTGGAATTCAACATCGAGCAATTGAGTGATCTCTTCTTGTGCTGGAAACTTAAATGCAATCGCCCAGCGAGGTGCCCGCGCCACAAAACCTAATTGAGATTGCTGTTGTTTGTTATCCACCTTAATAACAACGCCATCAATTTCATAACTTAGTGCATCGCGACGGTTAAGAATATCTTGATAATATGCCAGCGCCTGCGCAACGCCATTAACACGTTTGGTTTCAGGGCACATAGGCAGGCCCCAAAGCTTAAGCTGCTCTAGTTGGCCATAGTGCGTCTCTGCCAGTTGTGCCCCTTCAACCGTTCCCATTGAATAGGCATAAAACATCAAGGGTCGCTTGGCGGTAATTTTTGAATCAAGCTGACGCAAGCTACCCGCTGCCGCATTTCTTGGATTAGCAAAGGTTTTCTCGTCTTTGGCCAAAGCGGTTTCATTGAGGCGCTCAAAACCCGCTTTGTCCATAAACACTTCACCACGTACTTCAACTTCCGCAGGGATGTTGTCCCCCCTCAAACGCAATGGAATATTACGGATCGTTTTCACATTTTCAGTGATATTCTCGCCAACTTGTCCGTCTCCACGTGTAGCCGCTTGCACTAATACACCGTCACGATACAAAATTGACACCGCGAGACCATCTAATTTGGGTTCACAACAAAATGTTAGCTCACCAGATTCTAACAGGCGCTCTTTGATACGACGGTTGAATGCATTAAATTCTGCGTCATCAAACGCGTTGTCCAACGACAGCATCGGGACCTTGTGAGTTACTTGATCAAACTTACTCAGTGCTGCGCCACCCACTTTTTGTGAAGGGGAGTCAGCCGTAAGTAGCTCCGGGTGCCCTGTTTCTAAATCAATCAGCTCTCGCATTAACCTATCATATTCGGCATCTGGCACGGTGGGCATATCCTGCACATAATATTTGTAATTGTGCTCTTCCACTTGTGCTTTTAATTCATTGATTCTATTGCTGATAGATTCGGACATTTCAACCTCTTAATAAAACAAAAGCCACCGGCCTGTGCCAGTGGCTTACTCTATCTTTTACCATTTCATTCGAAATACGATGCAGTTTACACCATAGAACTAGGCTGCGAACTCACGTACTTTTTCAACGTACGTTCTAATGGTATCTACCGTCAGTGGCTCGCGCTTACTGTCTAGAACTTGTGCACCGAACTCATCCGATAATTTTTTCGCTGCTCCGTGCAACATATTGAATGCAGCCATACTGTCGCCTTCACAAGGCAATGTCATAAATAAACTGACGCCAGCTGTGCTAAATTGCTCCATATTATCGATATCGAACGTACCTGGGTTATACATATTCACAAGTCTAAATAACACAGGTCCATTACCTGATGACTCTAAGTGGCGATTAAAAAAGCCCTCTTCAGAGAATTTAAAGCCCAAACTGAGTACACTCGGCAATAATTTTGAGCCTTCCATTGCTAAGCCTTCCGGCATTTGTATGTGCAGAATTATAAAATCCTGAGGCTCCACAGCGGGCTCTGCGCTCTGAGCTGTTTGTGCTTGTTCTTCTTGCAGAGAAGGCTGTGGATCAGCTTGTACTTCAGATGCATCCGTGGAGTGCGAATGCTGCTCCTCTTCTACAGCCGTAAAGCTCATATCATTTAGTTCAGGTTCTGAGGGTTTGCTATGCTCATTTGCAGTTGGCAAATTTTGTCTACGATCCTCTTTATCTTCTTTTTTTCTTACAGACCATAGCCCATGTATCAGTAGTCCACCTATGATCAACGCGCTGATCACGATTAATGCCCATCTTAATTCTGTGGCCATTGTTCACCTTTACTTTTATTATGTATGTGCCATCTGCACTGCTTGTTCTATATCTACGGCAACTACGCGAGAAACACCCGGTTCTGCCATAGTTACCCCCGTCAGCCTTGCGGCCATTTCCATAGCCACTTTGTTGTGGCTAATATAAATAAATTGCACCGTTTGAGACATCTCTTCAACGAGGCGACAAAAACGTCCAACATTGGCATCGTCTAACGGTGCATCTACTTCGTCCAGCATACAAAACGGTGCCGGATTTAACCTGAAGATAGAAAATACCAATGATAATGCGGTCAACGCTTTTTCTCCACCACTTAACAGATGAATTGTCGAGTTTTTCTTGCCTGGTGGCCTTGCCATTATAGTAACACCACTTTCTAACAAATCATCACTGGTGAGCTCTAAATACGCATTCCCGCCACCAAACACCTTTGGAAACAACTCTGCAAGATCTCGATTGACCTGATCAAAAGTGGCTCTAAAGCGCGTTTTCGTCTCTCTATCTATTTTTTTAATCGCATTCTCAAGGGTTTCAAGCGCCGCAGTTAAGTCGTTAAGCTGCTCATCCAAGTATGTTTTACGCGACTGGGCTTCATCAAACTCTTCAATTGCAGCTAAATTAACAGCGCCTAATACCGACAGCTTTTGTACGGTTGCTGTCAATTGGCTTTGATATACTCCGGTACTCACTTTTTCATCCAGAGTCGCAAGCACTCCTTTTAAGGTTTGCTTTAGCTCAATTAACGGTTCCAGCGCAGCTTGTGCTTTTACCAGCAAACTTTGTTCTTGTAATTGTAGCTGCTGTTTTTGCTCTTTGAGTTTAAGACTGTGCGATTGCGCATCCTGCACGCTATTTTGCTTTTCAGCAAGCTGTTGTTTTGCTTCTGAAACTTGCTGCTCAAAATGGGCCAATTTTTGTTGCTGTTCGCGGTCAGTATTCAGCAATGTCGAAATTTGAGATTGCGTCTCTGATAACGGTGCTTCTAGTAAAACCTGTTGTTCGGTATTTGCCTCCAATGCAGCCACACACAGTTGCAAACTTTCGCTTAAATGTACTGATTTTGTTGCGCTTATTTGCTGGTCACTCTGCGCTTGCTGCAACGCCATTTTCGCAAGATGCACTTGCTCTTGCGCTTGGCTTTTTCCTGTCAGCGCATTTTGTATCTGATGCCTTTGCGCTTCAACCTGCTCACGCTTCTCTTCTAAATTGTGCTGGGTCACTTCTAACTGCTGAGTACAGTGCAAATGATTTAATTCACGCTGCTCAACCAACTCTTGTGTCGTTGTCATTTCTTGACGAGTTTTAGTTATCTCAGCGGCCAATTTATCCGCTTGACTCTGCCACCCTTGCTGCTGTAACTCTAGCACTTCAAGGCGACTTTTATTTGCTGCAACTTGCTGAGCAACCGTGTGAACAGCTTGTTTATTCTGCTCTATCACATTTTCAAGCTCAGTATGTTTGGTCGCGTTTGTGCTTAACTGTCGCTGTGCTTCTTCTAGCGCTTTTTGTTGGGCTGGCAAACTCGTATTTAAGTTATCAAGCTTTTGATAATTCACCAGTTGGTTCGAGCCGCCTTCTGACGTCGGCATTTTGAAATTTTCGCCATACAAACAGCCTTCATCATCAACGGCAAAAATATAATGGGAAGTCACAGTAAATTGTCGATGTTTTCCTAACCACTTAACATGGTTTAAAAAGCTTGGGAAAACACCAGATTCTATAAACTGTGCAACACTGTCAGAGTCACTTGTTTGTGTATGCGCCCATAAACCCGCTCCATTGGGGACTTCGCTAATCGACAGAGAGTTCAGCCCAAGTAGCGCGCACTCTACAATTTGTGCATAGCCTTCTCGGACTTTTAACTGAGCTAAAAACGACGGAGCCTGTGACTCTTCATGCACATCAAGCAGGGAAATTAAGGTATCTCGCTCGGCTGTGGATTGTAACAGCTGCTGCTGCGCGTCTTGCACCATCTCTTCACTTTGGTGCAACTGCGCCTCGCTCTTTAGTCGCTGCTCTACCAGCTTTTGAGCCTGACTTTGCAAACTCGCCATCTCTTTAAGCAGCTCGTGCTGTTTGGCCCGCTCCTCACTCAATAACTCACTGTTATTTTGTGTCGTGAGCGCCTGTTCATCTGCTACCAAACCTGTGAGGTTATCTTGTAAATGAAGGTGTGTTTGTTTTGCCTGCTGCAAAGTAATATTGCTTGATGCATGTTGCTCTTTTGCCATAGTAACGCGCTCGGTCAATTCTTTGAGAAGACCTTCAATTTCACTATTGGCTTGATGCTGCTGTTCGTAAAGCGCTTCCCGCTCTTCCAATAGCGCCTCTTGGAGTGTTAGGCGCTCAGCAGCCTCTTCACTCTTTTGTTTATGTAACTCGCAAGTGGCTTGCTGCTGTGTCAAGAGCAACTGTGCATTGGCATGTTCAGCCTGACACTTAACTTGAGCTTCGCTGAGTTCAATGCGCTTTTCAGTGAGGTGGATCTTTTGCTGCTCAGCACGAGTCAGTGCTGTATGGGTTTTATGTTTTTCCTGCTGCAATACACTCAGTGCATCGTTTAAATGCACTACTTTGTGTTCGAAGCTAGCAATCACATCACTTTGTCCACCGTGAGCCTGCTCTAAAAACTGTAGCTGCTCATCAAGCTTTGCTATTTGTTGTACTTTTTGCTTCAGCTTGTCATTAAAGTCCTGCCATTTAATAACGGCAAGTTGTCCTTTGAGAGTTCGCTCCTTCGCTTTGAGGTCTTTGTATTTTTTTGCTGCTTCGGCTTGTTGAGCCAATCGGTCAAGCTGTGATTGCAACTCTTTACGCATGTCGAGCAAGCGTTCTAAATTATCCCGCGTGCTTTTAATACGTGTTTGAGTTTCACGCCTGCGCTCCTTATATTTAGAGACACCTGCGGCTTCTTCTAAAAAGACTCTTAATTCATGAGGCTTACTCTCTATTAGACGAGAAATCATGCCCTGTTCAATAATTGCATAACTGCGAGGCCCCAAGCCCGTCCCTAGAAAGATATCGGTAATATCGCGACGACGACATTTGCTACCATTTAAAAAGTATAGTGACTGTCCATCTCGAGTCACGAGACGTTTAATGGCGATTTGGTTGCGATCAGCCAGTGACCCTGGCAACGTGCCCTTCGTATTGTCAAACATTAACTCAACGGATGCTTGAGAAATCGCTTTTCGCTGAGTCGAACCATTAAAAATGACATCCGTCATTGCGTCGCCACGCAAGTTTTTTGCAGAGCTTTCACCCAATACCCAGCGCACAGCATCAATGACATTAGATTTGCCACATCCATTAGGCCCAACCACACATGTCATTTGATCAGGAAAAGGGATTTTAGTGGGCTCAACAAAAGACTTGAAACCTGCTAGTTTTATGTGACTTAAGCGCATAGAGAAAGCTGTATATTTTGATTAATGCCGCAACAATCGTACATTAGATTGAGCGGCGAAAATTATCAAGAATGATGCCCGTCGCCATAGCCACATTGAGAGACTCTGCTTGACCATATGCCGGAATAGTTATGGGCTGATTGATGTACTGACTGGCTTTTTCGCGGATCCCATGAGACTCGCTGCCCATAACAAGTAGCCCGCGCTCGGTAAATGGAGTTTGATGAACACTTTGCCCTTCAAGATATGCACCATATATGGGTCCGTTGTAATGGCTTAATAGTTGCTCTAGATCTGTTCTGATCACATCTACCCGCACAAACGATCCCATTGTTGCACTGATCACTTTTGGATTTAAATGGTCTGCACAGTCTTCACTGACCACCACCTGCTTCAACCCATACCAATCTGCAAGTCGAATGATCGTGCCTAAGTTACCTGGATCAGATACACCGTCAAGCGCCAATACGAAGCCACTTTTATCTATTTCTTTCGGCTCAGCAATTGGCACAATCGCAATGGCCGCATTATTGCTCACTAACGTACTGACTTTACTAAGCGCCTGTTCATCACATTCCGTAACTTGGCAATGCTTCAAGGTGTTTTTATGACTAAGAATAAATTGAGGTGTGGCGAAAACCTGCTGTACTTCCACTTTTGCTTGCAGTAACTCCAAGACATTCTTTTCGCCTTGAACTAAGTACAGACCGTGTTGTTTACGGTACTTTTTTTGAGCCAGAGCGCGAATAAGTTTTTGTTGATTTTTAGACAGCATACACACCTCATTTGGTTAGGAAGCGAAGTATATACACAATATAGGACAAAGGGCAGTGGAATTGCTGCTTTCGAAGCGAAGGCGAACGACAAATATTCACTCCCCCCTGAGTCAGTGCGCTTTGCACTCACTTTCAGTTGTGATTACAATAGCAACAAAATAAAAAGTGATACACATTGAAATCACTCCTAGTTAACCCCAATTTGAGACGCAGTTATGTCCGCAGAGCTCCACGTTATCCTGCTAAATATCGTTATTCTTGCAATAACCTATTTTGTTATCTCACCCAAATATGCCGGTAACGACTTTAAAAAGGTGTCTACACAAGATTTTATTGCATCAATGCTCTCGCTCGCAATCGTTGGTTCTGAGTACTTTGCCACAGGTGTCGAGTTTACCTTGTTCTTTTTTGAGGTAAATTGGGCTTGGTTTACATTGGTAAGTTTTACAATCATAGAGCTGCCTTTGTTTTACTGGTACGCAAAGCACCACAATGTAAAGCTGCCTTAATAAATTTAAGCACTAAAAAAGGCATCATAAAGATGCCTTGGGTTTAATTTACATTAACTTTGGGGGAACTGTTACATTTCTTTATTGTGTAGTATTTGCGCGACTACATCTTTAAAATCATGACACGGTTTAAGCGCAGTGATCACGCCATTACTACTTTTTACTAAATCAATTACATCAAAATAACCGACTGCTTTTTGTTGGCTATTTTGTACAAATAAATAGGTTAGGCCATCCGCTTCGATGGTTGCTTTAATGTCTCCAACTTGAGCTTCAACAACCTGAGCAGTTGATATTTGACGTAGTGACGATATTGCAATCATCATATCCGCAACACTTAAGTCATTTCGACTTAAGCCCATAGTCTGTGCCTTTTCAAGGACATTTCGGCTACCTAATAAAGCTGAAGAAATTAATCCAATTGGTTCACCTGTTGTCGATATGACAAGTGCCGCTGCTTGATGTGTTTTGTTCAATACCAACGCAGCTTCATCTAGGGTCGCGTCTAAGTCGATGTATATCGTTGGTAAAGGGCGAAGAAATTGCTCCGCAGGTAATTGTTCAAACGCTTTAGTATTGGCCGTAGCCACATTAACGGTATTGTTTGTTACAGCGCCTGTATTAACAGCCGCAGTCTTAAGTGCATGATAATAGCTCATGATCCACCTCACGATGATTAAGTTAAATTAATTATGGTGTTTTATATGGGGATTATTGAGCAGGTGGTGCGCGAATTTGCGTCGCATTTTGTGAAGAACTTAGGAAAGACCAAGAAGTTGAGTTAACAAAATCTGTAGTACACAGCGAACTTTTAACACTAGCTAACGGCAAGGCTTCATCAAGATCTACATCTAAGTACTGTAAATCGAGATCTGCAATAAGCTCGATAACCTGCTGCCTTTCTTCAGCTGCGTGCACGCCTGCCGCCGTTACACAAAGTAACGTCGCTAAGCTGACTGCAAACAATAACTGAAAGACACGCATGCTGTTTTTCACTCCTAGATGATCTATCAATTAGTGTATGGACTCACCTAGGTGTTTACAAGGGGTAACCCCTGATCCCACACCTAAGTTAATTGTAAGAGAGTGTGACATTCCCTCTCTAGGCCATGAATTTAAAGACTTTCTTTTGCAATGATAGAGATCAAAAAATCACGCACTAAAATGCAATTAACGATTATAATAGACTTCAACTGTTCCCAATTTAGAGCTTAACGATGCAAATTACAAAAGGGATGGAGTACTTTATTGCGGGCTTTTCCATGCTTAGCCAAAAAGGACTCAAACGCTTTGTTTTTATCCCGTTATTTATCAATATTCTGTTATTTGGCGGATCGCTGTTTTTTCTATTTGACTGGTTAACACAGGGGTTTGAATATCTAAATAGCGCACTACCTACGTGGCTTAGTTGGCTAGAATGGCTACTATGGCCCCTGGCAATCTTAATTATTCTATTTAGTTACAGTATGGTATTTACTGTTATTACCAATTTTATTGCTGCGCCGTTTAATGGTTTGCTATCGGAAAAAGTGGAGCTCCACCTCACAGGCCAACCTATTAATGATGATGGTTTTACAGATCTACTAAAAGACGTTCCTCGGATGATGGGGCGGGAGTGGACTAAGCTATGCTATTACCTACCAAGGGCAATCATTTTCTTTTTAATGTTATGGATGCTGCCTATTATTGGACAAATCCTTTGGATCCTATTTACCTGCTGGATGTACAACGTACAGTATAATGACTATCCGTTTGACAATCATAAGATCAGCTTTAATCAGATGAAGCAAGATCTAAAAGGCAAGCAGGGCCTATCATATGGATTTGGTTTTGCAGTATTTGTACTCACAGCCATCCCATTTGTTAACCTCATCGTCATGCCTGCTGCTGTCTGTGGCGCCACAAAACTATGGGTAGAGAATTACCGAAGCAATTACCGATAACGACTCGTAAAAACGTCACATTTCATACCGATAATAGTTGAAAAAATCCATACTGGGACGTTATGAACATTTTAACTAAAGTCGTATTCACTATGGCACTGCTAGGCAGTGCCAGCGCCAGTGCTTCTGCACAACTTGGGCCAAGACCGTTTTATTTGCTCGACCAAATGGCAACAAGTGCACTTAAATCCAAGCTCTCTCGGTGTGTAAACAGACCCTTTTTTAAATCTCAGTTTTCTATCGGACACCGTGGCGCTCCCACTCAATTCCCTGAACATACAAAAGAGTCTTATATCGCAGCTGCACGAATGGGAGCCGGCGTATTAGAGTGTGATGTCACATTTACTAAAGATAAAGAGTTAGTTTGCCGTCATGCCCAGTGCGATTTACATACCAGCACTGACATTTTACTACGCCCAGAATTGGCAGCCAAATGCAGCCAGCCTTTTACCCCAGCAGATCCCGACACTGGCACGCCAGCAAACGCGAAATGCTGTACGTCGGATTTAACGCTTGACGAGTTTATGCAGCTCAAAGGCAAAATGGATGGCGCAAACCCCAATGCAAGCACACCGCAGGAGTATGTAAAAGGCACTGCTAACTGGCGTACAGACCTTTACTCCGCAACCGGTACATTGATGACCCATGCACAGAGTATTGAGTTATTTAAATCTCTACGAGTAAAAATGACGCCTGAGTTAAAGGCCCCCGCGGTTGCAATGCCATATCAGGGTATGACACAACAAGATTACGCCCAAAAAATGGTTGATGAATATCGCGCCGCACGAGTCTCTCCCCGTAAAGTTTTACCACAATCTTTCAATATTGAAGATGTTAAGTTTTGGCGTCATAACACTCGCTACGGTAAACGTGGTGTGTATTTAGATGGTCGCTATTCCGACCCCAACTTCGACCCAAACAATGCGCTAACTTGGCGTCCAAACATGGATGAAATCAAAGCCAGCGGAGTTAATATTATCGCCCCGCCTTTATGGGTACTGTTAACGCTAGATGACGCAGGCAAGCTGGTACCTTCACAATATGCAATTGCAGCAAAAGCAGCCAATCTCGATATAATAACGTGGACTCTTGAACGCTCAGGACTGATCTCTCAAGGTGGTGGATGGTACTATCAAGGGATCAGCGATGCTGTTAAAAACGAAGGCGATGTTTATACAGTACTGGATGTATTGGCTAAACAAGTTGGCGTTAAAGGGGTATTTAGTGATTGGCCCGCGACAACGACATTTTACGCCAACTGTATGAACCTTTACTAATTTCAAGTCTTGTACGATGTGTTATCAATACGACACATCGTACCTATTCGATACAGCTTAGATATAAATACTTGGGCCACTTGTACCTGGACCTGTAATTGTGCTCGGCCCTGTTAAAGTACCAGTAAATGGCCCCGTAGCAGGATCCGTTGGTCCCGTTTGAATAATTGTTGCCTTATCGGTCAGCTTGTATGCATCTGGGTGGGTTGTTGTATAAGTATCTGACGACACACTTACGTGTGCACCACCAATTTGCTTGGTCATCTTTGATGGAATAATCGCAGCATCTTGAGACAAGGTTTTTAGTTTACGCTTTTTAAGGTTTAACATCTCATACTCCTTATTAAAATCGTCTCACATACTACGAATCAATTTTAATCGAGCAACTTAAAAGCCAGCCTCAAAATAAAACATTAGAGAGAATAATAAATTCACCCTCTTTTTAAATCTTTGATATTATTTTAAAAACCAAACAATTAGACTTTCCTATTAGAATCATAAGGTAAATACTACTCGGTTTTTACCTTAATCTTGATTTTAAAGCGCGCGGGCTATAACTCTATCGACTGAGCATGGTTCAATCGATTTGTCGGATCCAACAAACGTTTGACCTGCTGCAACCTTGGGTAGTTATCCTTGTAATACAGGTATTGCCAATTGGGAATATCCGTATCTGCATAGTTCACGTAACAGCCGTCCATAGTTCCATCTGGAGCAGGTCCCCTTTCACCATACATTTTCAGGTATAGGCCATTCATCCAGCCAATATGATAAGGGTCTTGAGTAGGTTCAAACCAATAAGTTTGATATTGTAACTTCATTACAGAACTTCGATGCGAGACTGCCGTATCTGAAGAAGATAATGCATTAATTTGACCACCGTAAGAGGAAATTTGTACCAAGCCTCCTGGGCTTAAATAATCGCCATTTCGTAGCTCATTCCATAACGTGCGTATCTGTGATTCAGGAAACGGTTGATTCATATAAGCAGATTTGTTTTTCCCCCTAGCACCAATTAACGGACCTGCCGCATATTGTGTTCCGTACCACCATGGTAAGCTGAAATAACTGCCTGGCGGTGTAGGTCTTGGCGGCGCATCTTCTTGACTCTGCAACCCCATATGATCGGTTGTGCGCAAGCCTATTTTTGCCTGTGCCAATTGAGATACAGAGAACACGGCATCCAAAAACTCATCAATTAAGCCCGGATTGCCACTGCTAAACAATTGCATACGTATATCGCCACCTCCTCCTACAGAGTTGGGTACAGACATGGATGAATGCAATGCATTAAAGCGGCTTTCTGGTCCATTGTTTTTAGTCCAGAATTCACCATAATTTTTTAGTAGAGCTGCAAATTGGGTATAGTCCAAACTAGCCCATGGTATCGATATTTCTTGTGCATGTATAAAGGCTGGTACATCTGGTAGATCTTTGAAAAAGTATTTTGTAACAATGCCAAAATTGCCACCGCCGCCACCTTGGTGAGCCCATACGATTTCATCTGCCTGCGCCGATTGCCCTTTGAAGTATTTGCGAGGGTAAGTCGCCTGACCGCCCCATTCGTTAAACGCGACTAATTCAACCCCGGCTAAATAGTCACTCGACAAGCCAAATTGTCTCGAGTGCACACCAAATCCCCCACCACAAACATGACCGCCAATACCCACACCAAAACACGAACCTGCTGGGATTATTTTACCAAACTCCTTAAACAAGGTTTTGTAGGTATGGCCCAAGTTAGCACCCGCTTCAACCACATAATAATCGCCCTCTTTGTAAATTCGGTCCATATTACTGATATCAATTACAACGCCATTATCATTATCCACAAACCCCTCATAACAATGACCGCCCGCGCGCACTGTGATTCGCTTTCCTTGCGTGATCGCATCTCTTGCCGCCATATAAACTTCATGGGCTGAGCTACAGGCGCCAATGTATGTTGGCTGGCTTAAGAAGCGCATGTTGGAACCCAATAGCATTGAAATATAGCGCGGGTCATTGCCAAATACTTTGTGATACTGCCCGTACTCCCCCCGCGCCTGAGCAGCCGAAGACTGCAAAGCTAACGGTGCAGCGCCAACGGCGCCCCCGACAGCCAGTGACTTTTTCAAGAAACTACGTCGAGACGTCAGCTCCGTTGATTGTGAAATCAAGTTTTTTTCTTTGTTATCCATAGTCCTGTCCTTACATGTTATTGTTATTCGCCATACGGCGCTAAACCACAATCCTAACTCGGTGCGCTTGTTCGTATGACAGCTTTAATGTAGCAATAAAAAGGACAAGATCTGTATATAAATTAGACTAAATAACTAGAGGAAAAGTAACTTAGAGTATTTTACAAACCCATATATCCTATAAAAAATGGATAGTAAGCACTTGCACTAGATGTGTATCAAAATATTTCTTTATAAGGGGAGCAGGTAGGGACTGAGAAGGCTAAGTTTCGCTACTGACCGAAAATGCAGGCGCAAAAGGCAATAGTGCACCTGCAAGATTTATTTAATCTCTGTTAACTTTTAAACCACTTTGGTTTCTAATAACAAACTCTTGTTTAACGCTTAAACTGAACTGAGTAAATTTCGCAAGTTGGACCTGCATTTCCACTCCAATGATGCGCTTGACCAGTAAAAGCATATATTTTTATATTTGATTGTGTATGATATGCGCTTAACAAGCTGCTAAGTATAGATTCATATCCGGCGCTATTTTTGTTTATAAAGTAGCCATGTTTGCAATAGTTACCATTAGTATCTAGCTTGACGTAAACATCAGCATTACCAAGCCTAGAGTAAACATTCAGTTCCGTAATTTGCGTCCCTATCGATAGTTCTGTATTTGATGCAAACGCCGACTGAGCAGAAACCCCTAATAACAGCAATGAAAACAAAAACTTACTCATTTAAAAACCCTTAAAATCTAAAGTGAAAACCAATTATATATAATTTTAAGAAAAACAAAACACCTTATTAATATAATTATATTAATAAGTAATCAAGTCCTTTTCATAAGAAGTACCAATTGAATTAGATGGGGAGAACGTAAAGTTGGTTCATCAGGAAAAACAAACAAACCAACTTTACAAATAGACAAGTATTAAGGTGTGATTATATTTTTATGTCTATGTAATTAATAACAGGCTCCGTTGATGCACAGCTTTTATTTTCCTGAAATTCAACTGCTACCTTTTTATTAGACGCCGCCGCCATCATCGCAACGGAAAACATCGATTTATAATAGTCATTAGACAAATAAATCTTCGAATATCTACTACAACCTTCAAACAAAACGTATGCTACAGTAGGTCTAACCCTAATATTTTTAATTTCCACACTCGAGTTAGCATTATAAGCTAACACTGTTTCACTCGAGAGAAGCAAGCAGCAAAGAGCGATTATTTTTTTCATTTTCTTCTATCCTTAAACTTTATTAAAAAAGAGCGTTAATAATAAAGAAATAACCACCAATGTAAAAATAAAAAACATATATAATATATATAATATATATTTAACCATCATTACATTTGGCAGCATCCGCCAAACTTTGGTAATACTTATCAATCTCTAACTGTGCAGACTGCGTCAACTCATGTTTACGCCCAATGGCTCTATTTAACTGGAAGCACGCATCCCCTATATTAGATTTTGGATTCAAATTTATATCAGCTCCATTCTCTAATAACTTCCACGCCATAAAAAACCGATAAGAACCAAGCGCTCTTACAATAGGCGTTCCTCCAGAGTTATCAACATTGTTGACATCAAACCCTTTGCTCAGTGCTAACAAAAATGCCTCGTTCGTATCTGAGCTAATAATTTTATATACCGGCGTTCTGCCAAATGCATCTTTTTGGTTAAAATCAGCGCCATGCTCAGCAGCGGGCCGTAAATATTCAATCCCTATCCAGCTTGCAAGAAACGTAACATTGTTACCCCTTCCGCCAAATGGAATATTGGGATCAGCCCCCGCTTCAAGTAACCTAGTGTAGGCACTGAGCTGCCTGCCTTTTATGGCAAAGTATAAAGGCGTAAACCCGGTTTTACCTTGGCAATTTACCTGGTGACTCGGCGTAGCAAGCAGCTTATTTAAGCGCTTTAAATTACCATTCAATGCCGCACGGGCAAGCTTTAAACACATTTGGTCCGTGTATTCCTGGCCCGGCAAAATGCTATAAATCCCGCCTGTTACTGCATGACCGAGTTGTAAACACCCGGTCTGCAGGAACATAAGCGCAACTATAATCAATCGGAATAGTCGCAAGGTTTACCCCCCATAGATGAACATGCCCCAACCACGCCGTGTGAACTCAAAGGCGTCAACGCAATTTGCTTGCCATTGGCAGACGGCAAGAAGGGTAATAATTGCCCAATATGCAGCAAATCGGTGGTGTTGTAGTAAGCTTTGATCTTGGACGGATCAACCGTCGACATATCCACATCCCGCCGAGTCATGGTTCGATCATGCACACCCGCCGCATTTATCGTGGTTGCTGGGTTGCCAGTAAACATTGACGCTGCGGCTGCAAGCCCGCCACCAAGTGAATGCCCGGCAAACTCAACATTATTGCCCAGTCTGTCCACCACCACCTGTGCCAAGTCCATCGCTTCAGTGTACTGTGTGGTTTCAATACCAAACGCTTGGGTAATGTCTGCGCCAACATCTGGTAGTAGCTCCGCAGTACCACGGTAAACCAAGAGGTATTTACCCTGATTATCTTTAAACAAAGCCGCATTCATACTGCTTTCTGTATTAAAATCCTTCGGATCTAAGTCCATTGCTTCAAGCTCTTGATCTGAAAGCCGCTTGTAGTGATCCGTCCCCTGACACTGAGCAAAATCCTCATACACACAGGATGCCGCTTCAATTTTTGGTAAATCAGCAATCGCACTCGGTGTAACCTTTAGAGAGAACTTCTTGTCAATCTCTTCAATTGCTTGCGTCATACCTGTGGCATCCATGACTTTGCCCTGTAACCACTGTTTTGCCAAACTCTTACTTAGCCCACCTAAGAAGTTGGCCATCGCCGTTCCACCTCCTTTAATGGCATTGTTAACACTGATCGCAAATTGCGCGTAGCCATAATAAGTATAAGCAGTCAACGCGTAGCTAATCGCAGTAGCAACCGCAGCGCTTACCGCCGAACTTGCTGCAATTGCCTTAAGAGCGGTAATTGCCAACGTCACCCAAATATACCCACTCGGATCTGTTTTATTGAGCGGGTTATTAACTACGTAAGAATAGCGGTTAAGACTTTGAATATTTTCAGGCGCCTGAACCATAGGATCGGCTTGTAAGAATCGACCAAGGATTGGGTCATAGATCCGCCCCCCCATATGAACAAGGCCTACCTCATCAATTTGCTCATGACCGGTGAAGCCGCGCAAAGTGATCATGCTGGTAAATTTGTTGGTGTCACTGAAATCACGTGCCCAAGTTTTAGCATCTCGACGCGCGCCAAATACATCAAAACTCATGACTTGAACTGAGCGCCCATTACTGTCAGCTATCACATGCGTCGACCCTAAGTGATCGTCCAAGATATAGCGTGTGGTTGCTTGGTTATTGACCGTCGTTACCAACACTTTGCCAGCAATATAGCGCTTGCTCACCCAGGTACTTGACCCTCCATATCGGATAAATTCAACTTTACCGACATACCGGGTTTCCTGAGCAATTGGAATGAAAGTAGTGATGTCTCCATTCAAAATGGGGATCAATGCGCCTTTTTCACCACCAAACTCGAGGCGTCTAAAACGTTTACCATTACCTGAGTACTCAAACTCAACCCAGTAATCCCCTTTTTCTATATAGGTTGGTTTATGGAAAGTGTTATAACTTAGTACTCTGTCATTGTCTTTGACCATATTGCCCGAGGCATCATATTGATACTTATTCGCACGGGCCCCGGTGACCTCAGTGACAGCATGGGGTCGACTTGATTGATAATGATAGTTACCCACACCAGTCTTGTAGGTTATGTTCCCCAGCTCATTGTAACGGATATCCGTTGTCGCAACGCCAGATATCGTGCTGCGTGTCACCCGGTTAAGTGCGTCATAAGCAAAAGTTTCTTTTTTACCAATCGCCAGATCTTGTCGATAATTCAAATTGCCCAGGTTATCCCAGTCATATCGCAAGTTTTGCAAAGTACCACTACCTGTCGTCGTCATACTGGTCAATAGACCTGTCTCTGCATCGAAACCTTTGTTTCGTACAATCCGACTACCAAGTTGCTCTTTAGTTAGATTGCCAAATGCATCCACGGTAACAGCTCGCCAAACCACAGAATTGGTTTGACTGTCTTTCAACGAGGCTAAGTGCTTATGAGCATTATATGTATAGATAACACTCTTACCAGACGCGTCAATTTCCTTAGTTAACTGGCCTGAGTTGTTGTATTCCCACTTCTCCTTATAGGTGTCCCCTTCTATCACTGTCTGCTTTTCACGACTGCGGCTAAATGCATCGTAGTAATAACGTTCAGTAAACCCTGATACCTTATCATTAACAGTAAAAACTTGGCCTTTTGCATAGCTGCCACTGTCATAGCTAGTGACCGTATGATGCTCTACAACAGTGCCTTTTTTACGTACAGACTCAATAAGACGACCCAAAACATCATAGCTGTACGTCATCACATTGCCGTTGCTGTCCGTTTCTTTGGTCAACTGATGATATTTGTTGTACGTGTAGTTAATTGTGCCTTTATCAGGATCAACCACGCGAGTTTTGTTGCCGTATTTATCATACAATATTTGAATTTGGTTCCCTTTCGGTCCCTTCAAGTTTCGAGATTTACCATTTTCATCATATTGATATTCTGCGGATTTATTATTTGCATCCGTGACTTTAACCAACAGTCCCATGGCATTTTTAACCTGAGTATTACGGCGTCCTAAGGGGTTAACGTTTGTCACCGCTTCACCGTTGTATTCGGTTTTCCAGACAGAGCCATCAGCCTTGGTAATTTTAATCACACGGTTTTGCTTATCATATTGATAAACTGTCCAACGTATTGTGCCACCAGCAAAATAAGGTAGAGACTCTCTATATTTACGACCCTTAGTATCATAAGTAAAGTCTGTGTATACATAAGTGCCACTTAGAGACACACTGCCTTTGCGAATTTCACGCCCATATTTATCAAAATAGACTCTGGAGTCAGGTGTCCCTTCTACGGTAGTTTCTTCATAGTAAGTTGCATTTGACGGACAGTGGTTTATCGATTTACACCAATATTGCACTTTACTAGTACTCAGCGCTTGACTGCCTGAAATACTGGTATTATTTGCCGGTGTAGACACCTCCCCTGTCACTCGTCCAAGTTGGTTATAGGTGCTATAAGTACGCTGGCCATTGGCTGTTTGCACATAATACTTGCGACCCAAATTATCATAACCGATGGTACTTCTGTGGCCCAAGCTATTTGACTCTCCGGTCAAGTGGCGACTCGTACTGTCATAGTATTTCGTCAGTACCTTAGTAGGTAGACCGGAGGACGATACCGTTTCTTTGGTGACCATACCATAGCTATTCAGCGTGTAGCTCGTGGCCACGCCATTATCTGCGGTAGTTTTGATCATTCGCCCTTTGCTGTCGTAGGCATAGTTTACCGTTTGTGTATTTTGATAATTGCCTCGGTTGCTGCCGTTAAGACGATTTAAATAGCGCTTTGTTGTCTGCTTTTTAGTCAATCTACCGCCATATTTACTGTACGAGTAGGTATGTGCCTCAGACGTGTGTGCATAGCCATTTTTACTGTCAATAGTGCTTTTTTTCGATACTGGGTTGCCAAAACTATCTATTGTTAATTGCTCAGTTTTTGTCGCAATGAGCGTCTGGCTACTAGTGTCCGTATTATAGGTCTTTGTCACTGAACGACTTGGATAAACCATATACGGATAAGTGCTACTACCAGCTTTAAAGCCTGTATCTCTCTTATTACCATGGGTATTGGTTACTTCTGACTTCAAACGCCAAACACTGCTTGATGAAGCACTTTGGATACTTAACTCTGAACGACTCATGGCTGTTAGCGGAGAAGCTATCAGCTCATCGACAGGAATAGCTCTTGGCAGCTCACAGCGTTTGCCTGGTTCCCAGTTACAATTACACATCTCTGGAATTTCATCGCACGGGTCAATTGGTGGTGGGGGGGGATTTCCGCCTCCGCCTGAGCTCGTATCGCTACCATACTTAACGTATGTCTGCACTTTAGACACCGAGCCTCGATAATCACCATCTTGGCGATAAGTACTTACAACTTTAGTTCCGGCGTTTCTGCTCTCTATGACAACTTGTCTAAAGCCGAGCATACCACGACCTACTTGCGCTTTTGCGCCATAATACTTATAGGTAAATAAATCCTCACCTTTACGCAATAAGCTAACAACACGAGCACCTTTTTTAATGTCTGTTACCCTGCCGTTACCCCAGTTTTTGTGCCTCGCATCATAGTCTGGTACATACACACTGCGATTATTGAGCGTAGAGTAGGAAACCGATGTATTGACACCAAACCCATCTGTCACTGAAGAGATCAAAGTGGCTGGACTATCACTGTTTTGATACAAGCCCATACGTCCAGAAAAGACCAACTTATCAGGTGTACCGTCCCCTGTAACATCCATAAAAGTGGTGAAATCAAAATTTGACCCATGTGATGTCAGCTTTCTCGCTGTAAAGCCACTGCCATTAAAGAAATAGAAGTGATCTCCATGATCTTCTCTATAGACCTCAGCTGTGCCATCACCGTTGATATCAAATGTTTTTAAGGCAGCTTTGTTATACTTGAATAAGTAAATGGCACTGTTGAACCCGTGTCCATTGTTTATTCTGGCATACCAGTTATCGCTGTTATTACGGTAGAGAATATCAGCCAAACCATCGCCATTTAGTTCGACAGCTTGAATATCTTTAATATTATAGGTTGACGATACAGTGACAAATTCTGCAAATGTATCACTGCCCTGCGATACGAGAATTTTCCAGCTATAGCTGTGGCTGTACCCTTGTGGAGTAATAAGCCCGCTTTGTTGCTGCATCAACTGCTGGGTCTCAACCGCTGGCGATCGACTCATATCAACTGGGTTCAATTGCTTAGGTGACACAGGTATCAAAGCTTGATTTTCACTGGCTTGTTTTATTGAAGCGCCAGCCTGTATTTGGGGCGCTACTATTCTGGGATCTTCACAAGCCCACGGACGATCGCAAGGTGGAAAAGGATCATCATTGTAGGTAGATACTCTTACTTTTGCTAAAAAGTCCGCACGGCCATCGCCATTAAAGTCCATTGCTGGAAATGTATTGTCATCCTTGTCATAGGACATCATCGAAGCCGTTGAACCGCTTGGCGCATTTAAATTGAACTTAATTGGTTTGGCAGCACCACTAGCTAGGCCAGTTTTAGTGCCTTTTTGATAAGACAATTTGTTGCCGACAAAATGCAATAGTTCCGGGTAACCATCGGCATCAATATCCAAAAACCGCGTATTTTCATCATTTGTTGGCTTACTAATAGAGGTTAAAGACGTAAATGAAAAGTTCATCGCAGAAGTATGACGCATCAGCTTCCAATGCTGATTGCTGCCAGATAAATAAAGAATGTCATCTTTACCATCTTTATCATAATCGACTATTTTCCATGTTCTGCGGAATGTTTTATTAGCAAGATCATGAAATCGTCGCTCATCGCCAAATCCTCGACCATTATTTGGGATCATATATAAATGGTCCGATGAACTGCCTCTATCATTGCGCACATAGGCAATATCAGTTAATCCATCACCATTGAAGTCCATAAACTGATGCGCTTTATAGCGACTGTTTCTCGAGTAATCACGACCAATATCTCGACCTAGCCTCACAGATCCCCTCGAGTTCCAGTTGAAAACTGTTGGTGACAAACACTTATTATTACTTGAGCACGCTTGCACCTTTTTCAGCACACTTTCTGTCACACCTGTACCAGCATAGCCGTAAGTCAAATTATAGCGGCGTAGTAAACGGCCCGAATAATACGACTCAATATTTTTCAGGCGCTTGGTCAGCGTTATCTTATTGTTTTTTAAATAGGCGAGCCTGCGCTTATCAAGGCGATCTTCCCAGTTGAAGCGAACTTCATTGCGAGTGGCACCACTGCCGTGACCTGAGTACTTGATAGATGTAGGATAAAACTCAAGACTGCCGTTCACCTTGGTGTAATTGTAAACATAGTAATTACCCGACGCATCTTCGACACGCTTTAACGCCCAAGTATAACCTCGGCCATTGCTGGCCTTAACTAGCGCATCCTGTGCAGAGCCGTGTTTACCATAAGTCAGTTTATTTCCCTGTGTATCGTACACAGTAAACGCGTATGGGCCCGTAGCTGTGCTAGATGTATGAGCAATGATCTTTTGCCCAGTATTCTGCCTAGTTCGGTATTCTGAGTTGTTGCTGCCATAGGTGCGGCCTGATTTCACAATCAGACGCTGCCCATCTAGACAAAAGCGATCATTCTGATCAAGATTTACTGATCCAGCAACGCCATCGGTCTCCATATTTTTTTCACATCGAGTGATGGCACTGAGCCCATCGATGTTAAAACCGACCCCAACGTGGCCATTGCGCGGGTTAGATGCATAGCTCAGTGATACATTTGGTTTCAGTCCACCAGTCGCTTCGCCTAAGGTGATCGGAATATTGTAGGTAAATTCACCGCCTGGCGAAACATTACTTTGGGCAGGTAAAGAGCCAACATAATCATTGGTATTAATGGCATGACTCAACCCCGTTGATTGTGCGTAGTGCACTTTATTATTGCTCTTATCGACAATATCAGCACGAAAATCGTAGTTGAAATCACGCACTTCCATTTGCTGACCAAAGTCTCGGATATTAATTCCGATGCGATAAGGTTTAACCGTATTGCGTGACACCAACAATTCGTGGCCGAGATCCGTCTGGATCAGTGCATCTGCTTGGCCATCGCCATCGAAGTCACTACGCAGTCGTTTGCCCACAACATCCATTTCGCTATGTTGCGCTGCAAACTCAGACTTAGAAATACCTTCTAGTTCGAATCCGTTCGCAGTTTGAATAATACGAACATAAGGATGAGATTCAAAAACCCGGATGCTGACGGGCACTTCATCTGCGGTTGTAACTTGTTTAACTGGTTGTTGGTAATATAAATTTCCGGAATTGTCTTGCCATACATTATTAGTAGGAGTAACTGGACTGGCATGCACCCAGCAACTCAATAGCCCAAGAGGTAGGGCCAATAATCCTTGTTTCTTTAACATACAGAATTCACTTTTCTTGTTGTATATCGAAGCCATGAATAGGCATTGATCACAGAGCAAATAAAGTACTTCGTAACATAAAGAAGTAACTGCTAACTTAAGCTAATAAGCCTAAGTCATACCCAAAATAAATTACACTTGCTTGCTCGTTGCGAGTAGTTCGTTAAGAAAAGTTATTCTACGACTTTGACTTCTACCGATTGTACAGCGCAGCCTGAAGACGATTTGTCAAATTGTAGACCAACAGGTAAATTTGCCGCGATGGCAGTTAACAACATAGATTGCATATTGCGGTAATTAGGGTTCTTTTGATCCAATACAGCTGCATTATCAGCATCAAGGTTACAGCTTAACGTCGCGTTCGTGCCCTCATGAAACTTGATTTTCACTGCATCACTATCAGCAATAACTGAAGAAAAGACGACATTTGATACGCCTTCACAGCTATATTTATTACAGCTAGCAAGTGCAGAAGAAGAACCTAAAAGAAGGGCGATAGCGAACATTGTACAAGCAGTTTTCATAATTTTATCCTTTATTATGTTTTTATATTGTTGAGTTTTCATTCAAACATTATCATAAAGACGTAATTTCGAGTATAAAAAATACAAAAATGCTTAAAAATTGTTGGTGAATGTTAAATTAAAGATTCTACACCACGTTTAGCATTGAAATGCTGATGGCTTCTATACAAGATCTCCGATTAGGACTGAAACGTCTTTGCTATTTTCCTTTTAGTTCCTAAAGTGTAATGGGTCATACGTTTACACCGGAAAAGGTTGATAAGCCCATCCTTTTATTTGGTTTTTTATGTGGTGCACTTGCAGGTTAAATTGAGGGATGTATGTGAGAGCAACCCTTAATTGCACATAGTTAGTCATTTAACCGTGGCTGGTAGGTATTAAAATAAAAGATAACGAGGCAGTAAAAACTGCCCCGCTACGCTTACTTAAATTGACATAAATGGTGTGTCCATATACGCCTTTTAAATTTATCTTCCCTAACCAGGTTTATTTTAAATCAGCTGAAACACTTTCCTTGACAAATTGATACCATTTATCAGACGTATCATTAATAATCTCTGCACCTTTAGCATTTGATTTAAACTTAGGAAATAATAAATAGCCATAGCCTAATCTGAAGCTAGCAACCGTCTCACAGTTGGTTAATATTTGACTTCGACCTACGCCACTCTTCCAAAACTTCTCATCATTATGAAGAGAGAAGTCGGTCATGAATCGATGTGAAGAATTTTTCTCATATTCAAAGGCAGGAAAAGATATGGTTACTTGCTTTCTATCACGTCCTTTTACAACGTCAAGTACATTAAATGTGGTAGTAATAACCTTGTTCTCTAGCTTTTTACTTATCGCTTTTACAAGATAAATATCAGCCGACTGTTGAATCATTTTCTCATGATTTAACATATATTCATCACGTGCTACTGCGCATGCCTCTGACTCTTGCGTCATCATCAAGCAAGTTGACAATACGATTGTCACTGCATAACTTTTTATTCTATTTAATATCATATCAACTTCCATCGTATTATTTATCACCATACCTTCCAATATAAATCGCCCATTTAGGCTATAAGCTAGCACTTACAATTTAAGAACATAAAAGATTTTTAAATCGGCGAGATTTTATTTTTTAGTTATAAAGCAATTAAATAAAAAATAATTAGATATAGAAGGTTAGCATGTTGCATTAATTTCCTTATAAATACAACACATTAGCATTAACTATACAAGTTTTGCGGGACTTTTAAGACCTGAATATGAACTGTGACTTCTTCGCGATCATGGTATAGGTGCTTAGCTTGCAATTTGTAACCAACATTATAATGTGCAAGCTCATCATCAATCAGCTGCAAACATTCGTACACACTATCAAAACGCTTTTTCATTGGCAGCTTAAGGTTGAAAATGAGTTCCTTGGCAAAACCGTTAACTATCCAATCGATCATCAGCTGAGTTACTTTACTTGGTTTTTCGACCATATCACACACCAGCCAATCTATATTGCGCTTTTCAGGGCGATATTTAAAACCATCCTCTCTGAAGTGCTTAACCTGGCCACTGTCCATCAGTTTATCGTTCATCGGGCCGTTATCAATGGCCGCCACAAACATACCGCGCCTGACTAATTGGTACGTCCAGCCGCCTGGGCATGCCCCTAAATCAACTCCTCTCATACCCGGACGGGCGCGCTCTTCTGCCTGCTCCTTGGTCAAGAATACGTTAAATGCTTCGTCTAATTTTAAGGTCGAACGACTTGGCCCGTCAGCCGGCATTTTCAGTCTTGGGATCCCCATAAAAAACGGTGAGTTATTGTCGCTAAATGAGTAACCTACGTATGCAGTATCATTGGCTAAAAATAAAATATGCAAAACAGGCTTTTGTGGCTTGATACTGCGCGTCAACTTATTTTGTTTCTCAAGTGATTTAGCCAGTGGCGTCGAGATTTTTTTACAAAATTTAGATAGCTCTTTGCCTTCATTGGTATCTGGTGTTTCGACACGTAAGTCACCACATAACGGGAAATCTGCTACACACTGCTTTATTTCCCCAACGCGATCTTCCAGTGGCATATTTGTCAGTAGAGTACCTGTAAACCACTGTCTGGCAAAAACCAGGCTTTTGAAGTCTATTTGTTTGACCAGCCGCTCAGCATCTTCTCTGGCGTAACATTCAAAGGTCACAAACCCGGTATTTGGTTTAGCCTTTACATAACCGGCAACACCTTGCTGCATGGCGTGATGATTAATTTCGGCAGCCGCATCACTTTCAAAACCACTGCGGCAATAAATTACTACACTCGACATTGTTTCAATATTTCCAAAGTTAAAGAGTTTCCAAAATTAAAGAGGTTGCTTTGCGGCTTTTACTATGAGTATCAGCCAACCAATTATAAAACACATTCCACCGATGGGAGTGATAGGGCCTAGCCACTTTGAGCCTGTCAGTGCCAATAAGTATAAACTGCCACTAAACAGTATAATTCCTGCGATAAATGCAAGACCAGCCCACTTAAGCTGCATACCCCACTTCATCAGCAGTGCCACCGCAATGAGCGCCAAACCATGTGTCATTTGATATTCGGCAGCCGTTTTAAATATATCGACTGCATACTCGCTCACGTGGTGCTTTAACCCATGAGCCGCAAATGCCCCTAGTGCGACTGATAGCATACAAAATACGCTGCCTGCCAATAAAAATAGTTTAGCCATGGTTAATGTCTCGCATAAATTGCACTGCTTTTTGCGCAGCAGCATCGCGATTCTGCATTTCGGTCAAGCCACTTGCTTTACGCGGTTTAAGGGAGTGATCACCATCTGGTAGCCAAAAATACTCTGGCGTTGCATCCAATTGTAGTGCGGTTACCTCCGCTTTGTTGCCAAATGTATCTCGCTCGCCTTGCAGTATTAAAAATGGACACAGAATATTACCAAAGTGCTCTACTCTCAGCTTTTCCGGCTTACCGGGTGGGTGAAATGGATAACCAAATGCAAGCACACCTTTTATAGATGAAGCCGATTCGCACACTAGCATAGAAGCCATACGCCCGCCCATTGATTTACCACCGATAAATATCGGCAGTGCGTCATCGAGCTGTGACAATACCTGTTCGTAACGCGCTAATAATTTGGGGGCTCTATCAGGTGGTCGTTTTTTATTTTGTGCTTTGGCTGTTTCCATATACTCAAAGTCAAACAGTGCAACGTCAATCCCTTGTCCGGCGAGCTTTGATGCCATGTCTTGCATAAATTCAGAGTCGCGCCCTGCACCTGCTCCATGGGCAAACACAAATTGCGCCACTGGATTTTGTGCGCGGTGCCATTCTATGGTTACTTTGTCATTCATATTCACTATCGCTTCTTAAATTTGTTCTTGCTCAACCATACTGAGCATCCAATCCTTAAATGAGACAATTTTTCCAAGCTCCGCTTGCGCCTCTCGACAGACCAAGTAATAAGCGTTTTTACTTTCTAAACTATGGCTAAATGGGATAACTAGTCGCCCAGCATCAAGATCTGGTTTGGCAAGCACACTGTTGCCCAAAGCAATTCCTTGACCGTGCACAGCAGCCTGTAGCACCATGGATGAATGGCTAAAAATAGGCCCTGTATTCGCAGGCACATTGCGCACGCCAGCTGTTTTTAACCATGCCTTCCAAGAGCGACGCGTCGTATCGTGCAATAAGTTATGATTGGCCAAATCACTTGGCTGGTCTAGAGGTTTAGGTCCATTTAAAAGCAGTGGGCTACACAATGGAACCAAATATTCAGTGTGCAATTTATGGGTTTGCACGCCACTCCAGTTACCTCGTCCATAATAAATTGCAACGTCAACGTCATCTGTTAAAGAGTTTTCATCTTGGTCTTGCGCTTTTATCCGAACGTCAATATCAGGAAAAAGCTCATTGAACTTACTCAGTCGAGGAACTAACCACTGGATCGCAAAACTCGGCGTTAAACTCACGGTCAACGACCCTTTTGCGCCCCGAGCAAGTAACTTTTCAGTCGCATCAATTAACTGCGAAAAAATATCTTTAATATCTAAAAAATAACCTTGTCCTTCTTCGGTCAGCAACAGTGAGCGGTTTTTTCTTAAAAATAGCTTTAAGCCTAAGTGCTCTTCGAGTGTTTTTATTTGGTGGCTGATGGCCGCTTGAGTCACAAATAACTCTTCGGCGGCTTTGGTAAAACTTAAGTGCCTGGCTGCTGCTTCAAAAGCCTTTAAAGCATTCAGTGGTGGTAACCTTCTTGCCATAGCAGGACGCCTTTACATGTTGTTATATTGAGATGTTGTATTGATGGGCAACCACCATCCTTTGGTCACTGCCCGGCCTTTAAAATAGGCTGCTTATACACTCGCGCTGGTATCTAACGAGTCAAAGCTTTTGATTAGATCGTCAACTGCTTTCATTTGCTTTAAGTAGCCTTCAAGCTTATCTAACGGTAAAGCACAAGGACCATCACATTTAGCAACATTTGGATCTGGGTGCGCCTCAATGAATAAACCAGCAAGCCCGAGTGCCATCCCACTTCTTGCTAATTCAGCCGCCTGTGCTCTGCGGCCATCTGCAGAATCAGTGCGACCACCAGGACGTTGTAGCGCGTGTGTCGCATCAAAAATCACCGGTGCCATATGTTTCATATCATCCATACCTAACATATCAACCACGAGGTTGTTGTAACCAAAGCTGCTTCCGCGTTCACATAAAATTACATGCTCATTGCCCGCTTCATTAATTTTTTTGATGATGTGACGCATTTCATGAGGTGCCAAGAATTGCGGCTTTTTAACATTGATCACAGCACCTGTTTTTGCCATAGACACAACTAAATCAGTTTGGCGCGCCAAAAAGGCAGGCAATTGAATCACATCTGCCACTTCCGCAACCGGGGCTGCTTGGAATGGTTCATGTACATCAGTGATCACCGGAACGTTAAAAGTACGTTTGATCTCCTCAAAAATTTTAAGTCCTTCTTCCATTCCCGGCCCGCGGTATGAATTAATTGAAGAGCGATTCGCCTTATCGAAAGAAGCTTTAAATACATATGGGATGTTGAGCTTTGAAGTGACTTCAACATAGTGCTCTGCAATTTGCATTGCAAGATCACGTGATTCAAGCACATTCATGCCACCGAACAAAACAAAGGGTTTGTCGTTAGCAACTTCGATGTTTCCAACTTTTATAATCTGTGTATTCATATTTCAATCCAATTTAAACAGGTGAAGAACAATCAATATGCCCTGCTACCTAGTACACTGTATTTTTTATTCTCTTTGAGGGCAAATCTGCGATTGATAAAATCAAGCATAGTGCCATTATGGCAAAAAAGCTGAGTGCGCTTCTTAGTTTGGCAATACGATTCCTAAGAGCACTCAGCTTAACCAAAAACTCTAATTAAAGTGTTTAGAGCATATAATCTTGCACTTGGTTTGACTACTCGCGGTTAGTCGATGATCGGTATTTTACTTGCGTATTTTCAACGGCTATAACATCCACTACTTGTTGTGCTGACATGGCCAGCACACATCAGTGCAATATGTTATTGTGGTCGGCAAGCTCTTCTATTTGGTTCTGTATGATCTCAATGGTAGGGTCATCAGGGCATTCATCTACAAAAAACTGTAAATCATCTTTGGCCATTTTGGGGCAGTTAAGTTGATTGAGTAAATACCCTCTGTCACGTCTCTCGTAAGGGTCATCGCCTAATAGTTCCATTAGTAACTCAACACAGCTCAACGCGTGGCTAAACTTTTCAGCAGCAATAAAAGACCATTTTTGTTGAGCAAGATAAAGTTTGAAAGCCTCATCCCCTATGATCAACTCCATTGGCTCTTGATCTTTTTCGCTATCATTTTCGGGGGTTACGTACCAAGATTGCTGGCCGGAAGCCGGATCTATGATATAGCCTTCTTCACTACTTAATGCCACATGTACCATGACTTCATTTTGCATCAGTGCAACAGTCGCATTAAAGTTTGCACGCTCCAGAAGGTGCGCAAGCAAAATAGCCAACGCAGTGCTAGTGCCACTGCGCATTTTAATCACATAAGCGATGTTATTGAGTAAGTACTCAGGAACTTTTTGCCCCGTCCCGCTAAACAACCACTTGGTATAAAATGTATCAAGCAACAAGTCTACACGCTTGTGTACATCTTTTTCCTTTACACACATTTCGTCAACAGCCAACTCTAGCTCAGCCAATAGGCACAGCGTTTGCTCGGTGTCGGCTTGCGCATCCCAACGCTGTTCAGCATAAATGCTACGAAGTAATGCAGGCACGGCGTAATCCATACCTAATTCTTGCTGTTCATCAAACCAAGTATCCGTCATAGACTGTACTGCTAACCCATGTGAAAGTAATAAGGCGGTAGTGTAACACTTTTTAGCCCATTCCCAAGGGGAAATTTATCGCTCAATTAACTCGCTGATTATTCGAACACGCCGGGCTGTAGTGGGTTTTCTGGCAATAGATTAAAGAATAAATGCACTCTTAGTCGAAGCCAAATAACCAATCGCTAATAAAGCGCCTGTCGCCCCAAGCAACGCAGGGATTTGTTTTGCCTTACTTTTTGACTTCGCAATCACAAAGCCCAGTGCAATATAGCCCACAACAAGGATAATTTTTTCCATTAACCAAGGTTGTGAGCTAGGTTTCATTCCTAATGTTATTGCCAAATACACAGCAGATATAAGCAACAAGGTATCAACGCCATGACTGGTAATAAACACTAATTTTTGTTTTGCCAATTTGCCAGTTGCTAAACGGGATACTGAGCGTGTATAGAACAGTATGATACTCAACAGGGCAAAAATCATATGGGTATGTTTTAGAGCAATATAATCCACATCAACCTCACTCTTTATCTGGGTAACGCACCAAGATATCTTCTAGATCATCTATGATCTCATTGAACACCTTGACCAATTTCGGGTCAAAGTGCTTTCCGCTTTGATTGTTAATTTCTTTAATGACGTCAGGCAGCTCCCATGCTTCTTTGTAGCAGCGGCGATGGCGCAGTGCATCATATACATCAGCCAAGGCGACAATTCGTCCAAACACATGAATATCTTCACCTTTAGTGCCTTTAGGGTAACCACTACCATCCCACTTCTCATGGTGGTCTCTTGCAATGATCGCCCCTGCATTCACAATTTCCCGCTTCGAGTCACGCAATAATTGATAACCTTTTTTGGCATGGCTTTGCATCACTGTCCATTCTTCGTCATCAAGTTTTGCTGGCTTATTGAGTATGGCGTCAGGAATGCCCACTTTGCCAACATCATGTAAAGGTGACGCGATCCGAACGAGATCTGCTTCTCTATTTCCAAGTCCATAGCCCACAGCAAGCGCATGGCAAATATACGCTACACGCTTTACATGGTTGCCAGACTCAGTCGAGTGCATTTCCAATGCTTCACTAAGGCGATAAACAAGTTCTTGCTGTGTATCTTCAATTTCGGCTTGCAGCTGCACATTTTCGTACGCCAACTGCACATTTTGAGAAAATATTTCGATTAAGTGTTTTTGTGTATCGGTTAAAAACTCAGGGATCCCAGACACAAATAACATAGAAGCATGATTATATTCACTCGAGCAATATGAGAATAAATAGTTGTCTTTGTAAACTATGCTTTTCTCATTGAGGGCTTGTTTACAAGCTCGAATTTGCTCTTCGTTGAGGACGTCTTCTATCGGCTTACCTTCACATTTTGCAAACTCTCCTCGCCCAGTAAATACGACAAGTTCTTCACTGCATGTATCAGGTTCGTTGCTGGCAACTAGGGAGGTTGCATACATGGCTTCATCAACTGTGCCTAGCAGTGAGGTCAGTTGCTGCATAACGCCTTCGATAAACTGCTCGATTGAATGTGTTGCAAAAATATCGCGTGAGGCGGTAATAATTTTCTCAAGGCCTTGCCGAGATTGATCGATAGATAAAATATCTCGATAGGAACGCAAACTAGACATCACAACTGTAAACAGTTTTTGCGCGGTCAATTCTGTTTTAGATTTATAATCATTAATATCATAGTTAACGATCACTTGTCGTTCGGGGGCTTGTCCAGGCTGTCCCGTTCTAAGAATAATTCGGATATTGTTATTCTTTGCCGTTTCACGAATAAACTGCGCGACCTTAAGACCCGCGTCGTCAGTTTCCATCACCACATCGAGTAACACAATGGCTGCATCTGGGTGCTCAATAACCACTTGCTTTGCTTCTTCACCAGAGTAAGCACTGAGGAATTCTAGTTTTTTCTTTTGAAACTCAAAATCACTCAATGCAAGCTTTGTGACTGCATGTACTTCAGGTTCGTCATCGACAATAATGACTTTCCAAGTGCCACTTTGTTCCGTTTCTATGACATCTGTTGGCTCATCTGAAAACAAAAAATCATCCATAGAGAGTCCTTAACGCTTGTTTGACGCGGGCTGTAACTAAAAAATATTAATGCATTCAACGCATCACTGAGGCATTTGTGCCAAAGTTACTCTATCACAGCCTGCCATATCTTTTATTGTAAGTATATTGCGATAGTCCATTTGTGCAAAAATCTCTCTGACACCGCAACCTTGTTCAAAACCATGTTCGACTAAAATAAAGCCACTTGGGCGTAGGTATTTTCTAGCCTGCGAAGCAATATGGCGAATATCAGCATAACCTTTTTCTGGTGCAACCAGCGCTGACAAAGGTTCAAAGCGAACATCTCCCTGCTTTAAATGAACGTCATCACTTTCGATATAAGGAGGGTTGCTGACAATTAGGTCATATAGCTGCTCAGGTACATTAGAGAACCAATCGCTTTGTGCAATAGTCACATTATTTAAGCCATGCCTTTGTTGATTCCGCACTGCTAGTGCGACGGCGTCGTGAGAATAATCAACCGCCCATACTTGCCAATTGGGCATTTCAGAGGCAAGAGATAAAGCAATTGCGCCTGTGCCAGTGCCCAAATCTAACACTTTTGCCTGCTCAGGTAATGCTAAGTCAAGGGCATACTCAACCAAAGTCTCTGTATCAGGTCTTGGGATTAGCGTGCTGTTGTTAACATAGAATGATAAACTCCAAAACTCTCGTTCACCTGTAATATGCGCAACAGGCTCGCCTTGCAATCGCCGCGCAATATACTCTTTGAATAATTGTTGGTGTTTTTCAGCAAGTTCAGCTTCGGGCCATGTAAATAGGTAACTTCTAGGCTTGTCGAGGATATGCAGCAGCAGTACCTCTGCGTCAAGTTTGGGAGAGTCCGAATGCTCAAGCAATTGATTCGTAGCCCAAGCAATCGCTTGGGCATTGGACTGCGGGATCACCTTAGTCATCACCCATTGCAGCAAGTAAATCTGCTTGATGTTCAATCAGAAGTGGGTCAATGATCGCGCCCAGTTCACCACTGACTACTTCATTTAAGCGATAAAGCGTTAAGTTAATACGGTGGTCTGTAATACGACCTTGTGGGTAATTATAGGTGCGAATACGTTCTGAGCGATCACCACTACCAACTAAGTTGCGGCGCTCACTGGCCTCTGCTGCTTGGCGCTTTTCATCTTCAGCTTGCTGTAGTCGCGCTCCTAATACCGAAAGTGCTTTCGCTCGGTTTTTATGCTGAGAACGTTCATCCTGACACTCAACAACAACGCCTGTTGGAATGTGCGTAATACGAATGGCAGAGTCTGTTTTGTTGACGTGCTGACCACCGGCACCTGACGCTCTAAATGTATCTACTTTAAGGTCTGAAGGATTAATTTCTATTGCTTCAGCTTCTGGAATTTCGGCCATAACAGCAACAGTACATGCTGAGGTATGAACACGTCCTTGAGACTCAGTTTCAGGAACACGTTGTACACGGTGCGCACCTGATTCAAACTTCAACTTGCCATACACACCATCACCTTTAATATTGGCAATGACTTCTTTATAACCACCATGTTCACCTTCGTTAGCGCTGACAACCTCTACTTGCCACTTTTGCGTTTCAGCGTAGCGGCTGTACATACGGAATAAGTCACCGGCGAAAATAGCCGCCTCATCACCACCCGTACCAGCACGCACTTCTAGGTAAACATTGTTATCGTCTTTTGGATCTTTTGGCAGCATCAATACTTGTAGCTGATCTTCTAATTCAACAATCGCCGCTTTTGCTTCTTTATATTCTTCTTGCGCCATTTCGCGCATATCAGGATCTGAATCCTTCAACATTTCTTCTGCTGTAGCGACATCTTCTTGTGCTTGCTGATAAGCAGTAAATGTTTTTACAACATCTTCAAGCTCCGAGTACTCTTTAGAAAGTGCGCGAAAGCGGTTCTGATCGCCAATCACTTCTGGATCGCCTAGCATTGCTTCTACTTCTTCATGACGCTCAACTAGGGTTTCTAACTTACGATAGACAGACTCTTTCATCTATATATTATTCCTGTTCAATACCTAATGCCTGCTTAAGCAATATTAACTGCTCTGTATCCCCATCTTTTGCTGCCTTTTGGATAGCGTGCGTAGGGGCGTGAGTAAGTCGGTTTGTGAGCTTATTAGCCAACTCAAGCAAGACTTTTTCTGAATCTTTACCCGATTGTAGCTGATTTACAGCCTTTTCCACGAGCTCTAATTTTATTTCCTGTGCTGATGTCCTGTACTGACGGATCACATCAACCGATTTTAAAGAGCGCTGCCAATCTGCAAACTCTCTGGTTTTATCGTCAATGATCTCCTGGGCTTGTGTTGCTGCCTGTTCGCGGCTTGCGATGTTTTCATTGACGATGGCTTGTAAGTCATCAACCGTATATAAATAAGCAGCATCGAGTTCATTGACTTGGCTTTCAATGTCCCTTGGCACTGCAATATCAACAAACAACATAGGACGATACTTTCTTTGCTTTAACGCTTGCTCTACCACCCCTTTACCAATTATCGGTAAAGTACTTGCTGTAGAGCTTATCACGATATCTGCATTGTGTAATTCATCGGGTAGCTGAGCAAGAGATATGACATCCCCGCCAATTTCCTCGGCGAGATTTTTAGCACGCTCAATCGTTCGGTTTGCAACGGTAATGTGCTGCGGGTGATGTTGAGAGAGGTGCTTGGCAACTAACTCTATGGTTTCACCTGCTCCGATCAACAAGACCTTTGTTTTATCGAGCTTACCATAGATGTGTTTTGCTAGATTCACCGCAGCATAAGCAACGGATACCGCACTGGCACCAATCTCAGTTTCAGTGCGTACCTGCTTTGCAACCGAGAAGGTTTTTTGAAATAAGCGCTCAAACATGGGCTGGATCACATGATGGTGCTTCGAGCTGTTATAAGCTTGCTTTATCTGGCCAAGAATTTGCGGTTCACCTAACACCAATGAATCCAAACCGCATGCAACTCGCATTAAATGATTCACCGCATCTTGATTTTGATGAATATACACATTGTCAGCCAGTTCTTGTTGCGAAATATCATGAAAATTTGCCAGCCAACCGAGAAGCGCTTGGGAATTATCATTGTCGAGGCTACAATAGATTTCGGTACGGTTACAGGTAGACACAATCACTGATTCATGAAACTCTGATAACCGATTGAGCTGCTCCAAAGCACGAGACAATTGCTCTGGTGAAAATGCGACTTTTTCACGTAATTCAACGGAAGCGGTTTTGTGATTAATACCAAGTGCGATGATGGTCATAAATGCCAGTGTTGCCCAAGCCCTGCTTTAAAGCGGCCAATTTTACCAAAAATCAATCGAATATGGAAAGTAAGGAACCTCATTTGAAACAATTTCATTTGATTTTGCTCATGTTTTTTTTGTTTCTAGGTGGCTGTGCGCAATCACCCAAGCACCCAGCACAGGGACAAACGGCTTTAAATACCCTTGTTGAGTACAACAAATGGCAGGCCCGTGGCAAAATTGCTTTTATCGCACCTGATGATCGCCAGTCTGTGAATTTTAATTGGCAGTACACGAATAACAAGCAAGCACTCACACTCACTAGCTTCATCGGCACACAAATATTAAAAATGACTGAGCTTGCACAGTATAGTGAGCTAGTCATCGATGGTAAATCATATACAGGACCAGAGAGCGGCCCTTTAATTCAGCGTGTTAGTGGCTGGCAGCTGCCAATCAAGCAAGCACCTAGCTGGTTTACAGCAACTCGCTTTGAAAATGACTTCCAATTAGATAGTACAGGCCGAGTAAAACAGGCCAGTTGGCAGGATGAGCAGGGGAAAATATGGACCATAAAGTATCAACGCTACCGTAATTTTAGTGGCTTAACCCTGCCCGCAAGGCTGACATTGTCCCATCAAGACATCACAATAAAAATTCAAATTAACGCATGGCAGTTCGACTCCTAATGAATAAACTCACTCTAACAGCCCCGGCCAAACTCAATCTTTTTTTACATATTAATGGTCGTAGAGCCGATGGCTACCACGAACTTGAAAGTCTCTTTACTATGCTCGACTTTGGTGATGAACTGAGCTTTGAGTTAATCGACCAAGATGAGATTTTGATCAGCGGTGATGTGGCAGGCATTAACAAAGAAGACAACCTCATTTTTAAAGCCGCAAACGAACTACTTCCATATAGAAAGATGAAAAAAGGGGTAAACGTACATTTAACGAAACACTTACCGATGGGCGGAGGTGTTGGTGGTGGCTCATCTGATGCGGCGACAACCTTGCTTGCCTTAAATGCTCTGTGGGGCTGCTCGCTCTCTATACAAACTTTGGCTGAAATAGGACTCAAACTAGGCGCAGATGTCCCCGTGTTTATACATGGTAAAACCGCGCTAGCCCAAGGTGTTGGAGAAGAATTAAGCCCATTTGAACACCCGGAAAAATGGTATTTAGTTATCGCTCCAGGCGTTCATGTCAGCACAGTTAAAGTGTTCACCGATCCGAACTTACCACGCAGCACACCGAAACTAAAAACCCCTTGGAAAATGGCCGAGACACGGAATGACTGCGAAGAGTTAGTTAAAAAGCTTTACCCTGAGGTTGAAAAGACCCTGACGTGGTTGCTAAAATATGCGCCGTCAAGAATGACAGGAACTGGAAGTTGTTGTTTTGCAGTTTTTGATGACGAGCAAACAGCACTGCGTGTACTCCAGAAAATGCCGTCATCTTGGCAAGGCTTTGTAGCCAAAAGTGCACGTGAGTCGATCACTCACAAGCAATTAGCTACGTGGCTAAACAAAGAGAAGTAAATTAGTTTAAGTTAGCCTGTATTGACTGTGCTATTTTAGTCTTTGCATGTTAGTCCAAAAATTCAGTGCCTGAGGAACCCTACCGTGCCCGACATGAAGCTCTTCGCTGGTAACGCAACACCCGAGCTAGCTCAAAAAGTTGCAAAACGTTTATTTATTGAGTTAGGTGATGCCGTTGTAGGCCGTTTTAGTGACGGTGAGATCAGCGTTCAAATCAATGAAAATGTACGTGGTTCAGACGTCTTTATTATTCAATCAACTTGTGCGCCAACAAACGATAACCTAATGGAACTTATCGTTATGGTTGATGCACTTCGTCGTGCCTCTGCGGGCCGTATTACCGCAGTGATCCCATATTTTGGTTATGCACGTCAAGACCGCCGCGTTCGTTCAGCACGTGTGCCTATCACTGCGAAAGTGGTAGCAGACTTCCTATCAAGTGTAGGTGTTGACCGCGTTTTAACTGTGGATCTACATGCAGAACAAATCCAAGGTTTCTTCGATGTTCCAGTAGATAACGTATTTGGTAGCCCAGTACTTATCGAAGACATGAAAGAGCGTGACTTTGATGATGTCGTCGTTGTATCACCTGACATTGGTGGCGTAGTACGTGCGCGTGCTATTGCAAAGCTACTTGACGACAAAGACCTTGCTATCATCGACAAGCGTCGTCCTCAAGCAAACGTATCACAAGTTATGCACATTATCGGTGACGTTGAAGGCCGTGACTGCATCATTGTTGATGATATGATCGATACAGGTGGTACTTTATGTAAGGCAGCTGCGGCATTAAAAGAGCATGGTGCTAAGCGCGTATTTGCTTATGCTACTCATCCAGTATTATCTGGTAATGCAGCAGAAAACTTGCGTAACTCAGTAATTGACGAAGTCATCGTTACAGATTCAATCCCACTGTCAGACGAACTTCGTGCAATTGACAAGGTTAAAGTACTAACCTTGGCTGATATGATGGCTGAAACAATTCGCCGTATCAGCAACGAAGAATCAATCTCTGCGATGTTTGAACATTAATTCATTGCAAGATTAAATAAAAAAGCACCTAACGGTGCTTTTTTATTGCTCTAATGGTTTTAATCTAGCCATGATAGTGCTATATTAGCGCGCCTTTTTTACCTACTGAGTAGACAAATTTGTCAGTTCGATAGGTATACGCCAGAAAATTTGGTCGCGAGTTTTCTGACATTATTAACTTTAAATATTTTGGAGACAGTTATGTCACAATACGTTTTAGACGCTGAAGTACGCGTAGAATTAGGTACTGGTGCGAGCCGCCGCCTACGTCGCGCTGAGAAAGTTCCTGCAATCCTTTACGGTGCAGGCAAAGAAGTTGTTTCTCTTACTCTAGATCACAACAAAGTGATCCACATGCAAGAAGACGAAGGTTTCTACACTCACATCCTTACGCTAAACATTGGCGGTGAGTCTGTTGAAGCTATCGTTAAAGACATCCAGCGTCACCCATACAAGCCTAAGATCACTCACTTAGACTTCCAACGTGTTGATGCTTCTCAGAAGATCCACACTAAAGTACCAGTACACTTCATCAACGAAGAAGCTGCTACTAAAGGCGGTAACACTGTTGCTCACCACGTAACAGAAATCGAAATCACATGTCTACCAGCTCAACTTCCTGAGTTCGTAGAAGTTGATGTTGCTGCGTTAGAAGTAGGTGCAACTGTACACCTATCTGACGTTGCACTACCTGCAGGTGTTGTTTCAGTAGAACTAGCTAAAGGTGCGGACCACGACCAAGCTGTTGTTACTTTGAACGCTCCTAAAGGCGCTGCTTCTGAAGAAGAAGCTGAAGAAGCTGCTGAGTAATTTTTAAGGTGTTAACACCTTGAATAATATTCAAATGCTTGTGGGCCTGGCTAATCCAGGCCCCGAATATGCAAACACTCGTCACAATGCCGGTGCGTGGTTCGTAGAAGAACTGGCTAAGCGCTACAATTGCATTCTCAAACCTGACTCTAAGTATCATGGCCTTACGGGCAAAATACTTATCAATAACCAAGAATTTAAATTGCTTATTCCCACCACTTATATGAATTTAAGTGGCAAAGCAGTCTCAAGCCTTGCAAACTTTTTTAAAATTCCAGCCGAAAACATTCTCGTTGCACATGACGAAATGGATATGGACCCTGGTATCGCTAAAATTAAAAAGGGCGGTGGCCACGGTGGACATAATGGCTTGAAAGACATTATTTCTAAGCTTGGCAATAACAAAGAATTTATGCGCTTGCGAATAGGCATTGGTCACCCGGGTCACCGAGACAAAGTCACGGGCTGGGTATTAGGCAAAGCACCGAAAGCTGACCAAGAAAAAATTGATGCGGTCGTTGATGAAGCAGTTCGTTGCATGGAAATTTTAGCGAAAGACGGTGTGTTAAAAGCACAAAACAGACTACATTCATTTAAGCCGTAAAGTATTTTTATACGGCAACAATTTGATTAACTGAAGGTTCAAAATTATGGGTTTTAAATGTGGCATTGTGGGTTTACCAAACGTTGGTAAATCAACCCTATTTAATGCATTAACTAAAGCGGGGATCGAAGCCGCAAACTTTCCGTTTTGTACAATCGAACCAAACACAGGCGTTGTTGCCGTTCCGGATCCTCGTCTAGACCAATTGGCTGCGATTGTTAATCCACAAAAGACCATTGCAACAACGATGGAATTTGTTGATATTGCCGGTCTGGTTAAAGGCGCTTCAAAAGGTGAAGGTCTTGGTAACCAGTTCCTAGCAAACATTCGTGAAACTGATGCCATTGGCCACGTTGTTCGTTGCTTTGAAGATGAAAATATCGTACACGTTTCGGGTCAAGTAAACCCAGCGGATGATATTGACGTTATCAATACTGAGCTTGTTTTAGCAGATATGGAAGCGGCAGATCGTGCGGCTCAACGTAATGCTAAAAAAGCAAAAGGCGGCGATAAAGAAGCTAAATTCCAAAACGACGTACTAGAAAAAGTTAAAGCACACCTTGATGAAGGCCTAACATTACGTTCTTTGGAATTGACTAAAGAAGAACTAGTGGCAATCAAGCCGCTTAATTTCTTAACGATCAAACCGACGATGTATATCGCAAACGTACCTGAAGATGGCTTTGAAAATAACCCATTCTTGGACAAGGTTCGTGAAATCGCAGAAGCAGAAGATGCAGTTGTGATCCCAGTATGTGCGGCGATTGAATCTGAACTATCAGAACTTGAAGAAGAAGACAAACTTGAGTTTATGGCTGATCTTGGCTTAGAAGAGCCAGGTCTTAACCTCGTTATTCGTGGTGGATATGAGCTTCTAAAACTTCAAACTTACTTCACCGCTGGTGTAAAAGAAGTCCGTGCATGGACTATTCCTGTTGGTGCAACTGCACCACAAGCCGCAGGCAAGATCCACACAGACTTTGAGCGTGGCTTTATTCGTGCACAAACCATTGGTTTTGATGATTACGTTGAATACCAAGGCGAAAGTGGAGCAAAAGACGCAGGTAAAATGCGTCAAGAAGGTAAAGATTACATCGTAAAAGATGGCGACGTGATGAACTTCTTGTTCAACGTTTAATTACCCTTCTTAATGAACAGCTAAAAAAGCCCTTATGCAGGGCTTTTTTTGTTTCAACTGAACCACTCTATCTATTCATAAGCTCACTTTTATAGGCTTCCACCCTAAAAGGTACAAACTACCTTTATATTTTTTAAACCTGACTACTATCAATATTTGTACTTTTCTATTTGATTTGGTATAAAAACAGGCCGTTTCGCTTAATTTATCTGCAAACAATCTGTGATACGAAATTTTTTCGAAAAAAGGTGTTGACGGCATGGGGGCATATACGCATAATACGCCCCGCACCAGCGATGGTGATAAACGAAAAAGACATGGCTATGTAGCTCAGCTGGTTAGAGCACATCACTCATAATGATGGGGTCCCCTGTTCAAATCAGGGCATAGCCACCATGCATTTTCAAGTTGATTAGCAACTTTAAAACTAACTACCCTAATGTGCGGAAGTGGCGGAATTGGTAGACGCGCTGGATTTAGGTTCCAGTATCTTCGGATGTGAGAGTTCAAGTCTCTCTTTCCGCACCAAGTTCTCGATAAGAACTAAAATAATCGTTTCGTTGGAGTATCGCCAAGCGGTAAGGACAGAAGAGAGAGGTTTTGATCCCTCACTCATCCACCCCCAGATTCAAATCCTGGGACCAACAATTTAGATTTGAAGTTTCGTTGGAGTATCGCCAAGCGGTAAGGCAGCGGGTTTTGATCCCGCCATTCCCAGGTTCAAATCCTGGTACTCCAGCCAATGGCTATGTAGCTCAGCTGGTTAGAGCACATCACTCATAATGATGGGGTCCCCTGTTCAAATCAGGGCATAGCCACCATTTTCTTAAAAAAGAAAATACATGCGGAAGTGGCGGAATTGGTAGACGCGCTGGATTTAGGTTCCAGTATCTTCGGATGTGAGAGTTCAAGTCTCTCTTTCCGCACCATATTCTCGATAAGAATCAAAATAATCAACTACCATTGTTGGAGTATCGCCAAGCGGTAAGGCAGCGGGTTTTGATCCCGCCATTCCCAGGTTCAAATCCTGGTACTCCAGCCATCTCTTTATGAGATAAAATATGCGGAAGTGGCGGAATTGGTAGACGCGCTGGATTTAGGTTCCAGTATCTTCGGATGTGAGAGTTCAAGTCTCTCTTTCCGCACCAAGTTCTCGATAAGAACTAAAATAATC
>NZ_AUXS01000032.1 GCF_001625565.1 Pseudoalteromonas luteoviolacea NCIMB 1944 | reverse complement strand
ATGTTTATTGGTGGTGGGAGCGTATTATAGGTAACTACCTCGGCAACTGATAAAACAGCTTGCTTCACCTTAGACTTTTGCACTATGGACCCTGAAACGAGTTCAGGGTGACGAGGGAGGGGGCGTGCCTTTATGTTTAAGACCAGTCATTTGGATTTGATGCTTAAGACATGTCAATTGGGTTGGCTAGTTATTGTAGGCTTAGGTATTTAAGCCCGTCATTGTGGGCTTGCCCCGCAATCTATGTTTTGGTCACGGTAATTATTGTTGGCAGTAGCGGCTGCGACAAGTACCTTGAGAACAGCATGCTAAAGTATTGCCATAGCAATGTGCCCATCCCGAATTGCAACCTCCTGCAATATTAAGAGTTTGTGTTTTGGGTAAATTTTGTCCGTTTGTACTTAGGCTTTTCATACGCTTTTTATTAAGTGCTAGTTTCACATTGATTCCTCTTATTCAAATTTTCCGACTTGTTAGGTTAATAAAAATATATCTGTGTTATTAAAGTGTAACCACTAGAGGTTGTGGTTTTATTCAGCGGATGGCTATTGAAATTTTACCAAGTAGATTAGTGTATTTACTTAAACTTGATGTATTATGCACTCGTCAAATATAACTTTAACTTTGTCTTGTGCTTTTTACATAAACTTACATATAGATATTTTTTGATTGTTTTTTAGCAATGCAATATGAATAAAACATTCAAAACTTATTGTAAGGTTTCCAGTAGCAATTTAAATATTGAATATAACAAGCAAAGGAACCTACATCTGATAATGGCGTACCGTCTCGCAGATGTTTTTTTAATTAAAAAAAGGATGTTTATGAAATTCATTTCAATAATGCTAATTGCAGCTTTTTCGTTTCAAGCTAGCGCGTCTTTAAACTCTGATTCATCTGAGCAATCAAGTGGTGAATTCGTTGATGCTGTGCCAATAGATAAACCTGCGGCAATCTTTCCTAGGCAGGCCGCAGAGCGCGGCAGAGAGGGATGGGTACAATTAAGTTACGTGGTAAATGAAAAGGGTGAGGTTGAATCTGCTGTTGTTGAGCGATCTTCTGGGGATGCATCTTTTGAGCGTTCGGCATTGAACGCTGTTAATAAGTGGCAATTTAAGCCTGCGATGCAAAATAATAAACCTGTCAAACAGTGTAAAAATCAAGTTCAATTAACATTTTTTATGCCGGAAGACTATAGAGGGGTTTCTCGTCCTTTTTTAAACCGTTATAAAAAGATAGTCTCAAAAATTGATAAAAACGATCTTGATTCAGTACCGCAGTTATTTCGTGAAATGGAAGAGCGAAAGTTAAGAAACTTTACTGAAGACAGCTATTTCTGGGTGGCAAAAGCGCGATATTACGCGGCGAAAAACGACAGAGTGAATGAACTACGCGCCATTGTAAGAGTAATACAGTTTAATGATGGGCATGTGCCTGATGAAATGTATATCGCTTATCTTTCTCGCGCAATAGTTTTAAATATGGAGCAAAATAAGCTTACGTATGCACTGTCGCTATTTGACCGCTTGTCAGAGTTACCTGGAGCAGAAGCATCGGCTAAAAAGTTAGCACCTTACATAGATAGGGTACACGCACTGGTTGAAGATGAAAGTAAGCTCATTTGGGTAAAAGGTGAAATAACAAGATCCTTGTGGCGCCATAAGTTGGCGAGAAATGCATTCACGATATCAGATATCAAAGGTGATTTAACGTCTTTGGAAATTAGGTGTGACAATCACTATTCGAAGTATGAAGTTCAGCCCCAGAAGCAGTGGAGCATCCCATCAAGTTGGCAGGGTTGCCAAGTGTATATTCATGGCAACAAAGGTGCGCACTTTAGCTTGGTTGAAACGTCACAGGTCAAAAAAGACCTGACGAATAAGAAAGTATAATGAACTTGGTGTAACAGTCGAAGTTGCACATTAGGCAAAGCGGTTATTTTGGGCCTTAATATTGTAAGGCCCGTCATTGTGAGCTTTGCTGGATAAGGCCCATCATTGTGGGCTTGCCCCGCAATCCATGTTCTATGATTCATTGCTGATAAAGCCAATGAGCATTGAAAACAGCAAGTGAGGACACTTTTTCCACTTTATAATTGGTCATAATTCTGCTCTAGAAGTACTTAGGAGCATAATATGTCCATTCAAAACTCCATTTCACTGTGGTCGGTAGTGAAATTAAGCCCTGTTAAGGTTGCCATTACTTGGTTAATGGTAATTGCTGAAAACATCCTACTTATTTTGCTGCCATTATTGATAGGTTATGTAATCGATGGTGTGTTGGCACAAGATACAACGCCGCTACTGGGGTTTGCTGCCAGCTTACTCGGTTTAATCGTCATCAGCGTGCTGCGCCGTTTTTACGATACGCGGGTATACGGTGATATTCGCGTTAAGCTCGCTGAAACCGTTGCGCACAATTTAAGAGGTGCGGATGTTTCCGCAAAAAATGCGCGATTAACTATGTCGAGAGAACTTGTCGACTTTCTTGAAAACGATTTACCTGCTTTGCTGACTGCCGCAATCCAATTGGTATCCATAGTCATTATTTTAGCTACATTTCATACGTATTTCGCGCTAAGTGTGTTGGTCGCTAGTATTGCTATGTTACTCGTTTACGCCTGTTGCCACGGAACCTTTAAGCGCTTAAATGGCAAATTAAATGATCAAACGGAACAACAGGTAAAAATACTGAGCTGCAAACCGTTTGCAGCATTGAGCGCCCATTTAGAAAAACTAAAAAAACATGAGATCGCCCTCTCAGATACAGAAGCTCTGGTTTATGGCTTTATTTTTGCGCTGCTATTTATGTCGGTGCTTGGCAATTTATGGCTCGTAAACTTGCTGCCAAGCCCAACTACAGGGGAGGTGTTTTCTATCCTCACTTATTCACTCGAATTCGTTGACACTGCAATTATGTTGCCTGTGACGCTGCAAGTTTTATCGCGCCTAGAGGAGATCACTCAGCGCCTAAACCGAAACGAACAAGTACTCACTGAGAAGGAAATTGGCTATGAAGTATAAGAATATAATGGCGATTGGCGCAGGGTTTTGCGCGATATTTATGGCGCTGATCGTGGTGGATGAACTTGCTATTGAAGCACCAGTTGTGAAAACGAATCACAGCATTAAGCAACCAGTATCAACGACAATCGTATTACCCCAGTCTCATATACCAACACTGGATCTAATTGGTAATACACGTGCTCGTTTTGTGACACAGTTAAAGGTAACGAGTGATGGGCAATTAGCGTGGTTAGATACCGAGCTTGAGCCGGGAGCGCTTGTGAAAAAAGCGACGCCTTTGGCAAAGTTAGATACAACTCACCTTGAGTCTGAAATGGCGCAGGCACAAAGCCGTGTTTATCACTCAGAGTTGGCATTGGAGCAACAGCTTCACGAGCAGTCCGTTGCCTTGAGTATGTTATCGAGTAAAAACCAGAGCAGCTTTGCCAAGAGAGAGCCGCAAGTTGCCGCAGCAAAAGCGGATTTGAGTCAGGCAAAGCTGATGCTCAAAAGTATGCAAAAGCGCTTCGAAGAAGCGCAAATTGTTGCCCCATACGATGCTGTAATTTTATCGAGAGCCGTGAGCCCAGGCGATTGGCTAAGCGCAGGTGAAGCGCTATTTGAAGTTGCGGCAAGCGACAGCATTGATGTGGTATTGCCTATTTCAGAGCCAGTTTGGCGTAGGCTTAAACGCCAGTTGCAACATCAACTGCTCGAAATTAACGTGACCGACCGTTCTGGCGGTAAATGGCCTGCACAGATCAGGTATATTGCGCCTCGCATGGACTTAACAACTAGACAGCGACAGTTAATTTTAAAAGTTTCGGATCCGTATGAACTGACAACTCGGCTCATGCCAAACCAGCCTGTGCAGGTTAATATTGGCTTAGCTCGAGTGCCACTGTCTTTTAAAGTGCCGCAAAGTGCATTAACCAGAGATGGCTTTGTTTGGACTGTTGATGATGACGGTACTTTGCAAAAAGAGCCTGTAGAGATCCTGTCGAAAAGCCAAACACATACCTACATTCGCTTTAATCAAATGGACGATAGTGCGAAGCAAGTGGTGGTTTATCCGCTACTTAGCATGGTTGTTGGAACACAAGTTGAACCGCTTTCAAATCAGGTTCAACTTGCAGATAGCGGAGGTGCTTGATGAGCTGGCTAACCAAGTGGTTTATCGACAATACCGTGGCAGCAAATCTATTGATGCTGGCGATTATCGCCAGTGGTGTGCTCGCGTTAGGGCAATTACGAGTTGAGTCCTTTCCGCAGATCCCGCCGTCAACCATCTCCATTACGGTGCCTTATCCCGGCGGCACAGCTGCGCAAATTGATGAGGGAATTACGCAGCGAGTTGAAGAGTCAATAAGCGGGGTCACAGGCATCAAGCAAGTTGTCAGTCAATCAAGTGCTGGGCTTTCTACAGTGACGGTTAGAAAGACCACAGTTACAGATATTGATACGCTTTTGAATGATGTACGAAATCGCGTGAATGCCATTGCGAGCTTTCCTGAACTAGCTGAAAAACCCATAGTTGCCAAAGATGAATTTACTAATTTGGCTGCATTTGTGATCGTGTCAGCACAAAGGGAAAATAACAGTTTGCAACCCATTGCGAGGCAAGTTGAAGTTGCGCTAAAAAAGCATGCCGATATTTCTCGTGTCGATAATTGGGGCAGTCGCAATCCTCAGTTAGTGATTGAGCCTAATCCAATTCAGATTGCTCAACTAGGTATTACGTTAGAGGATGTTGCGTCAGCAATAGAGCAATTCTCTTTGGAAACAAGAAGTGGCGAGTTAGAAAGTGAGAGTGGTCGTTTGCTGCTGCGGGGCGATGGCTTTGCAGATAGTGTTACAGCGCTTAAAAACGTGCCTGTTGTCGTAAAGACGACGGGAACAATACGCATAGCTGATATTGCACACGTCTATCGTGATTACCAACAAACAGGCTCAATAGTGCGCAATAACGGGCAAAATGCCATTGCGTTATTAGTGAGTACGAGTCAATCGGACAACTTGTTACATGTGAGTGCTGCGGTGAACGACACGTTAGCGCAATTGCGCCGCCAGCTGCCCGCAGATGTCCATCTCGATACTATGGCGGATATGGCCCCTTATATTGAAGAGCAGCTATTTAGATTAGGTAACAATGCGTGGCAAGGTTTGCTCATTGTAATTGTATTACTGGGGATCTTCTTAGACTTAAAATTGGCGTTTTGGGTATCTGCTGGTATTCCAGTTGCGCTGTTTGGTACTTTGGGGGCGTTACAACTGACCGACCACAGCATTAACGATATCACCTTATTTGGCTTTATTCTGGTGTTGGGCATACTGGTTGACGATGCGGTAGTGGTAGGAGAGGCCATATACGATAAGCGTGGCGCCTGTAAGAATGGGCAAGTAGCAGCGTTTAAAGGTGTGCAGTCGGTATCTGTCGCTACAATATTTGGTGCACTCACTACGATAGCTGCTTTTTCTCCGATGCTTTGGATCAATAACGATCTTGCTAAGTTATTAGCAGGCTTTTCCGTGGTCGTGATAATAGCACTGCTGTTTTCACTGGTTGAAAGTAAGTTCATTTTGCCTTCTCATTTAGGCGCTTCCTCTTACACAGAGAACTCAAACACATTTATCAGCCGAATACAGCAAGGCGCTCAAACTTGGCTCGCAACTGTGAAATCACGGGTTTACTTACCAATACTTAATGTATCAATTCGTTATAAAGCTGCTAGTATCTTATTTTTTACGGCGTTTATTACCCTTGCATATGGCATGTGGTCGACAGGGGCTATCCGTAGCTCGGTGTTTCCGGAGATCCCAGGGCGATACATTACGGCTAAAGTGTCTTTGCAAGATGGTGCGCCTTTACAATTGCAGGAAAAAGCATTGGTTCAACTGGAGAAATCGGCCAATCAAGTTGCAAATAAACTGCAAGCCGAGTTTCAATTGACGTCTAAGCCTATTGTAAATTTACTCGGGTGGTCAGATGGTTATGGCGATATTGAAGTGACAGCTGAGCTCACTAGTGAGTCTTTGAGTACTCTGCCCAGTTATCTTCTGACGGATACTTGGCGCAAACAAACGGGTATTATTGAAGGCGCATACTCTGTGCAATTTTCCGCAGCAGAAGCTCCTGCTGGTGGTACCTTTATTTCCATCACAGCCCCCGAAAAAGCAATCGCAAAACAAGTCAGTTCTAGGCTTTATGACGCACTGGTGTCACAAGCTGGAGTATCTGATATTTATGACGACGCAAAAGGTGGTCAGCTGCAAGTACGAATTGTGCTGAGTGATTACGGTCAACAGCTTGGTTTAACTCAGCATCAGGTTGCAAAGTTTGCCGGAGAAGCATTTGGGCAAAGGGAGGTACACCGAATATTGGATCAAGGACAAGAGACCAAGGTGCTGGTTAGGTATGCTAAACATGAGCGGCAAAATTTGGCACAACTCAAAGCCAGTTTACTGACTTTGAGTAATGGCGATAGTGTTCGATTAGAAGATGTTGCAACATTTAGTTTCGAGCAGGTGCCTGATGTGTTGCATAGAAGGGACAGAGCGCAAGTTGTAAACATTTATTGGAAACAAGATCGGCATATTCAGTCACCTGAGGAAGTGATGGAAAAGCTACAGAGTGAAATTAGCCGTTTAGAGCAAGTATTTCCAAGTGTAAAAATTAAAGCTGGTGGTGAGTTTGAAGAAATAACCGCAGTGTCTAAAGGATTTAAGTCAGCGATGTTAATGACGATAATCTTGATTTATATTTTGTTGGCAATCCCGCTCAAGTCGTACTGGCAACCTTTGATAATTATGGCGGTCATTCCCTTTGGATTTGCTGGGGCGATATTTGGTCACTACATTATGGACTTGCCGATCAGCTTGTTGTCGATGTTTGGTATGATGGCGATGACAGGGATCGTGGTGAATGACTCTTTGGTTTTGATCACGCGTTTTAATCACTTATACCGGGGCGGCCTGTCACTGGATGACGCTCTGCGCCAAGCTGGAACAAGTCGATTTAGGGCGATATTTTTAACAACAATAACCACCGTATGTGGTTTGTTACCACTTCTATTTGAACAAGCGGAACAGGCACAGTATTTAAAACCTGCGGCGGTTGCTCTGGTTTTTGGGGAGCTGTTTGCAACGTCAGTGACACTGATATTAATTCCTGTATTGCTCGGACTTTTTTGTCGCAAACAACCTAAACGTCGAGATTTGTTGTTGGCAGAGCAAACTGCTTAACTACAATTGCTTACAGGCTGTTATTTGCATTTTTTGAAATAGCGCGCGATAGTTGTGGCTTTCGTTACAACTATCGCGCCTATGTCAGAAAACAAACCCACACCATTTGTTTTGGTACCAGAATACGCTCTATTGGAGTCCTTACCAAAGAATCTACAAACGCGTTTTGTGACTGCGCTCAAATTAATGCATGAAGACCTCGCGTCTGGTCTATGTTGGGAGCAAATAGCCACGCAAAGTGCGATATCACCTTTTCATTTTCATCGCCAATTTTCAGAGTTGTTTAAAGAAACGCCTGGGCAATATTTGAGTCGAGTACGTTTACAATATGCTGTCCATTATATTTTCTCGAAACAGGACTATAAAATTATCGACATAGCTCACGAATGTGGGTTTGCATCATCTCAGTCTTTGGGCAAGGCTTTAAAAAATACCCTAGGTTTAACGGCAAAACAGATCCGCGCGATGGGCGTGACGGGGACGCCAAGACAAACAGCTGAAATACTTGCCAAGCTCGCACACCCAGATGAATACGGTTCTTTAGAAAATAAACTCGCTGAAAATTTACCCTGCGAATTGGTCTGGTATCCACAAAGAGGGATGAAATTACTACCAAACATCAGCACCGAATGGGACACAATTTTTGAAACATTTGGTGAGAGAGCAACCCGTATCATGGGGATGACGCCAGTCAGCCAGCTAGAAAATAGCTGGCAAGATATCAAAACACGCATAGGGGATTGGCAAGTTTGCGCATCTGAACACACCATCTCCTTGGCCGAAGGCCATTATTTTTGTTGCGATGTATATATAGTGTCCGACTCAGGCTACAGTGTCGCACTAGAGCAACTTTTCAAAGCCATTGAGTTTGCTGGATATCAGATAGATCCTAATGGTTATTTTGTCGAAATTGTACGCGATATCGAAATGACGGTAACTGGTGGCGTTACTTTTTCCTTTCAAGTGCCTGTCATGATGTAAGGGGGTGGGCTGTCAAACTGGCAAAATACTGCTCTAGCAATTTTATACAGGTGAGCACAGTGTCAGGCACAAAATGTCTTGCTGGATACAGCGCGTACAGAGTCAATTGTGGCTTTTTACAGTGTTCTAAGAGCTCAATCACATCTCCATTTTCAAGTGCTTTATCGCATACAAAGTCGGGTAAAAAACCAATACCATGACCTGCTTTAACGGCTTCTAGCATAAATGGTGTGCTATTCACTTTTAATGAGCCGCTGATAGCAATTCCATTTTCTAAAGGCCAAATGTGTTTGTTTTTAAAGTAAGTGTATTCAAAGCAATTGTGATCTTGTAGATCTGCGGCTTTAACAATGACGGAGTGACTATCGACGTACTCGGAGGATGCACAGATTTTATAGCTAAACTGGGTGAGTGGTCTGCCTACATAATTTGAATCAAGTAGTTTGCTTGTTGCACGAAACCCAAGATCGAAGCCGTGCTCCACAAGGTCAATATCTTCATCACTTAAATGAATATCCAACTCAATGTATGGGTGTTGGCGCATAAAGTTGTTGAAAAAATCGGTCAATAAAGTAAGGCCAAGTGCCATTGGCACGTTGACCTTGAGCTTTCCTTTTATCACATTTGTGTGCGATTGAATGCGAGAGTCTGCTTGAGCAAGTTTAACCAGAATATCTTTTGCGCTAGCTAGGTAGACTTTCCCTGCATGAGTCAGAGTGAGATTACGTGTCGTACGGTGCAGTAAACGCACACCGAGATGTTGTTCTAGCTTTGACATCTCCTTACTTACCATGGATTTGGTGGTATTTCTTAATTCTGCCACGCGGGTAAAGCTCTCATACTCTGCAAGGTCAACGAATATTTCCATTGCACGTAATTTATCCACTTTTGAACTCCTATAAATTGTTTCCTTGTAGGAAACATGTGGTTCGTATTGTGACTATATATAAGATAAATCAGTTTTTCTACACTGGCTTTATGAAATTTGAAGTGGTTTCAATTTCAGGACTATAGACAAACTTAGAGGAAGAAAAGCTTATGTATACCCTATATTTTATGCCCGGTGCCTGTTCGCTTGCTGTGCAGGTTGTTTTGCGAGAACTTGAGCAAGAATTCACATTGATCAATAAGTTACATACAGATAATTTTACAGCGATAAACCCGCTGGGGAATGTGCCTGCGTTAGTCATGCAAGACAAGGTATTGACAGAAGGGGCTGCGATTATGCTTCATCTTATTCAGTCACACCCGAGCGATTTTTGGTCATCAGATCCTAATAAGCAGCAACAAATCATAGAGGATTTGATGTTGGCCAACGCCACCATGCACCCAGCCTATGGCCGGTTGTTTTTTGCTACGCACAATATTGAAAGTGTGGGTGAGCGGGAACGCTCTTTAATTAAAGCGGCTGAGCAGATCAATTTGATTTGGCAAACAGTTGGGATGCGGCTTGAGTCACGGGCGCATCTCGGTCCATTTTTAGGCGGTCAACAACCTAGCGTAGCAGATATATTCTTAACCGTGTATGCAAGCTGGGGAGAGCATTTTTTTGTCGATATACACATTCCTGATAATGTACAACAGGTGTTGGATAAAGTGAGAGAGCGTGACTCATTTAAAGCAGCTGTTAGCGCCGAACAGTCCAATTAACACAAGGGCGGTCTCAATGCACTACAAAGAGAACATTGCCGAGATTGATAAGGTAAATGAAGTAATAAAACGCTATTGCGATGGGCTGCACTTCGCAGATGTTGAAAAGTTACGTAATATTTTTTGTGATTGTGCAGTGCTCAAAGCACCTGGTATAAGGCGAACAAGAGAAGAGTGGTTAGCTTTAGTCAGTAGGCGGTCCGTGCCCTTCGAACAAGGAGAGCAATACAACTACAAAGTCATTTCGCTCGATATTGTTGGTGATCAGGCTTTAGTTAAACTGTATTGCCCTTTACTTGGGCGTGAATATTTGGATTTTTTAGGTTTATTGAAAGAGCAGGGGCAGTGGCGCATTGTCAACAAAATGTATGCCGATATCTAAATATTAAAGGAGAGTAAAGTGCCGTATATCAATATTAAAGTCACAAAAGAAGGTGTCACGAAAGAGCAAAAACAGGCGTTGATCAGTGGTGCAACACAGTTGGTGGTATCTGTATTGAACAAAGTACCCAGTACGACTTTTGTTGTGATTGATGAAGTTGACACTGACAATTGGGGCATCGGTTATGATCAGGTGTCAACGTTAAGGGCTAAAAAGTAAAAGCTATATTATTCGATAGTGAAAGGTGAATATTTTATTTCTAAAAAAATATAGATTAATGGGGGGTTTATTCTGGGTTGTTGTGCACATTCAGTATTTGTCCAGTAACGTAAATGTTTGGGAGTTTGTAAATAGCTTAGGCTATTTGCAAGTCCCATAAATACTATTTACATTTAATATTTATTATATTCGCGTATAATTTTATCTCCATATCAGTTGTAGGGTATAAATGGCCAATTATGAGAGCAAGCCTAAGAGAAAAAATTGTACAAGTCTGCGACCAAAAAATAGAGAAAAAGGGGGTCAACGTTGGCGTTTCTTTTTACGCTTTTTTTGCCAATAAAAATAGTGACCCAGAATTACTGATGGAAGCTGCAACTTGGTGGATACAGACGCACCAGTTAGATCATTTTGAAAAAGCACACAAAGTTAAAGATATGGTGTTACAAGGTTTGTAATGTGCGCGCTCGGTGGCTTTACGTGCTGCCAGATTCTCTTAATACTGCTAATCTGAATGCGAGAGCTGCTGAGTTAGAAAGGAAATAGCGATAGCTGTGGGCGAATTTCATCCGCTTTGACCAAAGAAGCCTGCCAAAACATCATTTATTTTTCCTTATCTGCAATTAACCCAAGACTATTGGCGTGAAAAAGAAGATAATTGCACAGTTAAGATAATTTTTGCTACCGGATCACTGAGGAAGTTACCTTAGTCCTGCGGTAGCCGCACAAAACTGTGGAAGAGTTCAATGGAAATTAAAGTTAATTTTCTCGACAATCTTAGACTTGAAGCCAAGTTTGATGATTTTAGTGTTATTGCTGATCAGCCTATTCGTTATAAAGGAGATGGCTCAGCACCTAGTCCGTTTGATTATTTCTTAGCTTCATCAGCACTTTGTGCGGCCTACTTTGTAAAGGTTTACTGTGTTTCACGAGACATTCCGACAGACGGAATCCGTGTTTCTCAAAACAATATCGTTGATCCTGAAAACCGATATAATCAGATTTTTAAAATTCAAGTTGAGCTACCTGAAAGCATTTCTGAAAAAGACAGAAAGGGCATTTTACGCTCGATAGACCGCTGTACTGTGAAAAAAGTCATCCAAACGGGTCCTGATTTTCAAATTGAAGATGTTGAAAGCCTTGATGATGATGCGCAAGCAATGTTAATGGTCAAACCCGAGCAAGAAGCAAACACCTTTATCCTCGGTAAAGACCTGCCTTTAGAGCAAACGATTGCCAACATGACAGGGATCTTGGCCGATTTAGGTATGAAAATTGAGGTTGCTTCATGGCGCAACATTGTACCAAATGTTTGGTCATTGCATATCCGAGATGCGGCATCTCAAATGTGCTTTACCAATGGCAAAGGGGCGACCAAAGAAAGTGCACTTTGCTCTGCATTGGGTGAGTTTATCGAGCGCTTAAATTGTAACTTCTTTTACAACGATCAGTTTTTTGGCGAAGAAATCGCGAATAGTGACTTTGTTCATTACCCAAATGAAAAATGGTTTAAGCCGGGTCCAAATGATGCGCTTCCAAGTGAGATCTTAGATCAATATACACGCGAAATTTATGATGCGGACGGCGAGCTAAAAGGCTCAAACTTAATTGACACAAACTCGGGTAATGTCGAGCGTGGGATTTGTTCTATTCCATACACTCGTCATTCAGACGGTGAAACGGTTTATTTTCCGTCTAATTTGATTGAAAACTTATTCTTAAGTAACGGAATGAGTGCAGGTAACAACATGGCTGAGGCCAAAGTACAGTGTTTATCTGAGATTTTTGAACGTGCAGTTAAAAAGCAGATCATTGAACAAGAAATTGTTTTACCTGATGTGCCAGAGGATGTGCTTGCCAAATATCCTGGCGTTGTTGATGGTATCAAAGCGCTAGAAGAACAAGGCTTTCCCGTCGTTGTTAAAGATGCCTCTTTAGGTGGTCAGTTTCCTGTAATGTGTGTCACCCTGATGAATCCTAAAACAGGAGGTGTATTTGCTTCGTTCGGTGCACACCCAAGCTTAGAAGTTGCGCTTGAACGCAGCTTAACTGAGCTACTACAAGGCCGTAGCTTTGAGGGCTTAAACGATGTACCTCGTCCGACATTTAACAGTATGGCAGTATCTGAGCCAGAGAATTTTGTTGAACACTTTATTGACTCAACGGGTGTGATCTCATGGCGCTTCTTCAGCGCGAAGAAAGATTATGATTTTGTTGAGTGGGACTTTTCAGGAACCAATGAAGAAGAGTGCGACAAATTATTTGCGATTTTACAAGAGCAAGGTAAGGAAGCGTATATTGCTGAATTCACTGATTTAGGTATTGCTTGTCGTATTCTTGTACCTGGATATTCGGAAGTGTACCCTGCGGAAGACTTAATTTGGGATAACACCAATAAAGCGCTGCAGTACAGAGAAGACATACTTAACCTACACAGGCTTTCTGATGAGCAGCTTGCTGACTTGGTAAATCGCCTAGAAGAAAGCCAGCTGGATAATTATACCGATATCATTACATTAATCGGTATTGAGTTTGATGAAAACACTGTTTGGGGTCAGTTAACCATTCTAGAACTTAAGCTGCTAATTTATTTGGCGCTGGGTGATCTTGAAGAAACAATGGATCTGGTTGAGTCTTTCCTTCAGTACAATGACAACACAGTTGAACGTGGGTTGTTCTATCAAGCGATGCAGACTGTTTTGGAAATAGCCCTTGATGAAGAGCTCGAGATTGAAGATTATATCTATAACCTGTCACGCATGTTTGGCCAAGAAATCATGGATAATGTGATTGGTTCGATTAATGGTGATGTTAAATTCTATGGCTTAACAGAAACCAATACTCAGCTTAAAGGGTTGGACAAGCACCTTAAATTGATTGAAAGCTATACCAAGCTTCATAAAGCACGAGCTGCTTTGGCTGCTAAGTAACGAACAGCAATATTAACAAGCCTGCGAGGTTATTAACGCAGGCTTTTTTGTATTTGGGCAAGGTTTTATTCGCCACCACCACCGCCACTGTCACCGAAGCTCGAGCTAGGACTAGGACTTGAACTATCGCTACTGTGGTCACTCTCCCCTGAGGGCTTATTTTTCTCTGATCCATATATGAAAGGGCTTCCTGAATGAGCGCCATTTCCGCTGTTACTCATGTAAGAAGCTGATTGTGCTTTGCTGTTAATAAACAGTTTTATAATTATGGCAAGAGAAAGCACCGCTATCACAATTGGACTGATCACACTTTGAATGACTGAATTGGATTCGAGATCTACAAAGTATATGGCAATAGCGACGCCTACAATATTAATCATCCAGAACATAACAACTCCTTTATAGTGTTTTTAACTGAATTTTCGCCCCGTTTTGATGGGGAAAATCTTTCTTCTATTAATCCAAAAAATAGCTATTCCGTTCGATATACGTGTTTTTCACCCTAACAGGGTTTTTCATAAATTACAAAAAGTGCACAATTGGGGGACTACTACATAACAAATAACCCGCTCAATTCACTAACTCTGGCAGTCTTTAGCATTTGGTGCTTGTTATCTGTAAATGTATATAAGGGTAGTAATTAAATAAATATTTGAATATATTGATATTATTAATAGAAATGGACACTAAGATGATTAAGCCAAAGCAATTAAAACCGGGTGATAATATTGCCGTATTATCGCCGTCAACGGGTCTACCATCAGTATTTCCTCAAGTTTATCATCAAGGATTGAGTAACTTAAAGGCACTTGGATTTAACGTGGTTGAATATCCAACAGCTACCATGGATATTGACGAAGTGTTCAACAGCCCGCAGGCTAGAGCTCGTGACTTAAACAATGCTTTTGGTGATGACAACATTGATGGGATCATTTCGACCATAGGCGGCTCAGACTCTGCGAGGATATTAAAATATCTGGACGCAGAAATTATTAAGGCCAACCCAAAGTTTATAATGGGGTTCTCTGATTTTACGGCTGTGTCCGCATTTATACATCAGTTAGGAATAGTGACCTTTAACGGGCCATCTGTAATGGCTGGGTTTGCTCAGATCCATAATATGTCTGATGAGTATCAAACGTATGTTAGATCATTTATATACGGGGAGCATAATGAGTCTGAGTTTCCTGTATTCACTCATTTCAGTGACGGTTACCCTGACTGGTCAGAACCGAGCGCTGCAGGGCAGCTGAAACCACAACAAATCAATACAGGGCCGAGGTTCTATCAAGGTGACTCAGCGAAAAAATACAAAGCAAGTGGACCCTTGTTTGGTGGGTGTATTGAGGTACTTGAAATGCTTAAAGGCACACAGTACTGGCCAAGACAAGATTTTTGGCGAGGTAAAGTACTTTTTCTAGAAACATCCCAAGAGAAGCCAGCAATTGATTATGTTAGGTATTGGCTGCGTAACTATGGAGTAATGGGGGTATTTGAGCAACTTTCTGGGCTGGTTTTTGGCCGAGCACGGGATTACAGTGATGACGAAAAACAATTGCTTGATGAGGTCATTTTATCAGTTGTTAAAGAAGAGTTCGGTTGTGACAAGCTCCCAATAGTGACCAACTTGGATTTTGGACACACAGATCCACAAATGATATTACCATTGGGCATAAGTATTGAAATCGATGTTCAAAAGCAAAAGATTAAGGCGTTGGAATCACCGTTTAAATTGTAATTCTTTCTTCACTTTACCGCCCTAACTAGTCTAAATTATCTGCATGTAACCAGTTTGTAATGTTTAAATTTGATAAGGCAACAAGGATGAATACAGCAAATTATTGCCAGCAACATGTTTTGGTGATCCCCCAGGCACTTGGCGCGCTATCGGATGTATGTAAATTGGCAGCTCGCAATGGTTCAGCCATTTACAGCAAGGATTTAGAGCAAAACCTACTAGATATTGAGTTTTATACTAATCAACTGTGCATTGTCTATGTTGAAGAAGGTTCTGAAACGCTGACATGCTGGGATAATAAGCAGATCCAACTTAGTGCTGGGCAATCGGTTTTATTATGCCAAGGTCAAAACTTACATTCCGATTTTGTCCGCAGTACTCAGAATCTAAAGGCGTGGCTGGTATTTTTTGACAGAAGTGTAATTGAACAATTTTTGTTGTCTGATAAATTGACGCCGGTAGCCAAGGGCAAGCAACCGCCGCCAGTTTCGCTACATCTGGAAAACTGCTTAATTGAAGGCTTCTTCGAGCAGCTCAGATTGTGCGTTGATCAAGGAATGGATATTAATCCTATACTCCATGTTAAGCTTACAGAGCTGTTATTTATCCTGCGTCAAGTCAGTGGTGATGAGTTCGTTGCAATGTTGAGTATGGCTGATCATACCCTGCCTACGCGTAGAAACCTAAAAAGGCTGCTTGGGAATAAGTCTGTTTTAAAACTCTCTGTTGCAGATCTAGCAAAATTATCGGGTCGTAGCTTATCTGGCTTTCAACGTGATTTTAAACATCAATTTAATGAGCCACCAAAGCAGTGGTTGATCAAGCAACGGGTTGAATACGCTAAGTCATTGGTTGAACGAGGTTGTTTATCGGTTTCTGATATTGCACTGGAAGTTGGCTATACCAATATCTCACACTTCATCAAAGCTTATAAAAACCAGTATGGCGAGACACCAAAACAAGGTGCGATGAAAACTTGACCGAAAAACGGCACTTTTTTCGAATTACGGCATTTACTCTTACTTCTCAGCTTAAACTGAAATGACTTATTATGCTGAGGAGCAAATATGTCTGTAAAAGTAATTATTGAATGTCAGTTAAGTGAAGTAAAGTCCGAACTGTTGGATGACTTTCTAACTGAGAATGTGCCTGCTGTAAAAGGGTTTGCAGGGTGTCAGCGAGTATCAATCAGTTTTGATGAGAACAAGACCACCATGCTGATTGATGAAGATTGGCAAAGTGTAGAGCACCATAAAAATTATATGCAATTTATCGATAGCAATGGTGTTTTAAAAGGTTTGATTGCATTTATGTCCGCGCCGCCTCGTATTCTTTATTTCAGATCATACGAATATTGATATGGCAGTACATGTACTACTTTGATTATATTGTAAAAAGAGCTTAATTTATCTCTATAAATAGGATAAATTAAGCTCTATGCAAAATAAGAAAATATCTAAATACTTAAGTTTGATTCTTCGCCATAAGCCTGAGATGGCTAATATACAGCTCGATGCCCAAGGTTGGGTTCAGATAGAGGAGTTGATTGAAAATTCAAAAGATTTTTCACTATCGTATGAGCTTATTCAGTCCATCGTAAACTCAAATGACAAACAACGCTTTGCAATAAGTGATGATGGTAAAAAGATCCGCGCCAATCAAGGACACTCAGTTCAAGTCGAGCTCGGTCTAACGCCATTAACCCCTCCTGATATTTTATACCATGGCACGGCAACTCGGTTTATGCAGTCAATTAAGCAAAGCGGGTTGATAAAAGGTGAACGGCATCATGTTCATTTAACAGAATCAAAGCAGAGCGCGATTGCTGTTGGAGAGCGTTATGGCAACGCGGTGTTGCTGGGTATCAAGGCGAAAAGTATGTTTCAACTGGGTGCCAAGTTCTATAAAACCCAAAACAATGTGTGGCTAGTTGACCAGGTCCCCGCTGATAAGCTTTTATTCGACACATAAATACAATTAAGGAGTAGTTTTGAACGGACCAAATCCAGACGATAAATCCCCTTTAACCGGGTTCCCCCAAGTTGGTTTTTTAAAAAACTTTATTAGCTCTAACAATATTCTAGTGGGGGATTACACCTATTATGATGACCCCGCTGGCCCAGAAAACTTTGAACAGAATGTCCTTTATCATTTTGATTTTATCGGTGATAAGCTGAAAATTGGTCGGTATTGCGCTATTGCAACAGGCGTAAAATTTATCATGAACGGTGCCAATCATAAAATGTCAGGGTTTTCGACATACCCCTTCCAAATATTTGGCAATGGTTGGGAAAAAGTAATGCCTCAGGATGGTGAATTACCCTATAAAGGTGACACAGAGATAGGACACGATGTATGGATTGGCTACGAATCAACAATTATGCCAGGTGTAAAAATTGGTAATGGCGCTATCATTGCCAGCAAGTCAGTGGTCACTCAGGATGTTCCGCCATTTTGCATTGTGGGCGGAAACCCAGCTCAAGTGATTAAAAAGCGCTTCGAGCAAAGCATCATCGACGCTCTGCAAGACATTGCATGGTGGAATTGGCCTGCCGATAAAGTGACTGAGCACCTTGAAGCGATTGTAGGAAGAGATTTAGAAAAATTACGCAGGGCAAATAAATGACGCAAGAGAAGTTGGATATTCGGTTTAAATCCCTGAAAAGGTATAAATTAAGTTATTCACTTTTGGTAGTAACATTAGTGTTAAATTTAATTAGCTTAGTGCTCTTTATGAATGTTAGTGATAACTTTACGGACCTCACTGATTATATTAAAGCAGGTTCTATGGCATTTTTTACCGTGCTGTATGCTTATTTTATTTACAGCTGGAAAAACAAGCCTTTTTTTATTATTACGCCATTACTCGTAATGAGTTTATTGCAAATTTTAACAGTTAAATGGCAACAATGGAGCTTTGGTCTGAACCCATTTTCCGTTATTGGCCTGTCACTCAATTTTGATATGGTCACTATCTCGGTCAATTTGCTTGCAATAATAATGGTTGGGTTAGCGTGGCATTGTAGGTCGTTTGCCAAATAATGCGACATAAAGTGCGTATGTATTAGTGGTAAGATGCTTGAATGGGAAAAGCAATAGTTATAGCCATCAGTGGTGTGTCTGGGAGCGGCAAAACGGCACTCGTTAAACGTCTTGCAAAACAGCTAGACTGTCCGTCTCTGGTATTCGATGACTATATTGATGTGAATACTTACCCAAAAAACATGAAGCAATGGCTGAAAAGAGGTTGTAATGTTGAAGAAATTACCACGCCACGTTTTGTTGCTGCGCTCGAGCATTTGAAGCTTTATACCGACGCACCTTTTATTGTTATTGAAGAGCCGTTTGGGCAATGCAGGCGCGCTATGGCGCTGCATATTGACTTTACCATTGTGCTGGATATACCAATTGAGATCTGCTTGGCACGGGTTATCTCAAGAAATATCAACAGCCCAAATAGTGATTCACTGACCGCCATACCTAAATATCTATGTGAATATGAAGACTACCTAAGAGATATCTATCTAAATGTGCTTGAGCAAACTCGGCACCGCTGTGACCTAAAAATAAGCAATGTAATGCCAAAACAAGCGTTAGCCAATTTTGTACTGCAACAGCTACGCAGTAAATTGCTCGTTTAGGCGTCGTGATACGCCTTTTGAACCAGAGACCATACTTAACTTGAGCCGCATTCCACATTGATTGCCATGGTATTAGAAACTGCAATTTATGAAAAAACCAAAACTTCCTAACTTATTGAAAATATTTGCAATAAAAAAGTTCGAACGGGCCCGTTAGGACGATAACTTCGTATTTCTCAAGGATACTAGCATCAACAATTACGATACACGCTTAAATAGCTAGGCAACGTAATCTATCGCAAAACGTGATGCTGACAAAAAAATGGAAAGGAGAGATATATAATGAGCGCAAATAAAATGACCAAATGCACTACAAATTGGGATACGAAGTTGTTCTTAATCGCTGGCGTTTTTATGCTAGTAAATACGGTGTGTTTATGGCTCAGGCATTTTTCAGGATACCAGATGTCTTTGCTCTGGGCTGCAGTTCCAGCGATCATCGGACTTGCTGCAAGTGTTTTAGGCATTCTCAAGTTATATCCACGAGTATCTATCCAAGCTCCACTATATGCCAGAGGTGGTGCTTACTTCGCTTATGGTTCTAGTGCATCGCTGTTGATTGCTGCGATATGGATATTTATCTCTTCTGTGTTTGGTGAGGGTATTTCGGATAGTCGGTCGTTTGGCTTTTCGTTGCTTATAGGGAGTTTTATGATATGCATGGTTTTGTCTTTTATTTTCAATGCTGCCGCGTTTTTAGTTAATCGAGTTACTCGTAGTATCGGACTTTTACTGCTGATCCCGGTTACTTGTTGGGGAGCGATGTTTGCAGTAATTATTACTCAAGGCTTTAATGCTGGTTTATCGTTAGATTTTTATACAAACGGTGTGATTGGTTGTGCGTTTCTTCTTATCGCATTTGTGACTGCGAAAACAGGCCAGGCCATAATACGTTAGCTTTTCCTTTATGCAATACGATGAAGCTTTGTGCGCTTCTGGTTTTTATAACACTGAGTTGATTACTCCAATATATTCTATCGTTCATTTTATGTTTATAATGATAGTGTATTTTAAATGTGAATTAAAAATAATAACTAGGTTGTTTGATGACTAAAGAAGTAATATTTGTATTTTTAACTATGGTTTCTTTTCTTTCTGATGCAAAGATATCAATAAAAATGGCGAATGATTCTGAAAAAGAAGTTGAAATAAAAAATACTATACATGCTCTCGTAGGTGAATATGATATAGAGCACTGGATTTATACTAAAGATATACTGGTGAATGAAAGTGCAAGGGTACCACACAGCCATCCTATACTAACCATGAATACGGCTGATGCATATTTAAAAAGTGACATGAAAGTGTTATCTACCTTTCTGCATGAGCAATTTCACTGGCATGTGGTATTGAACGGGAAGGGGACGATTGATGAGTTTCAAGGTGCAATTAAAAAGGAGTTTCCTAAAGTCGAGTATCAAAGGCCATTGGGTAGCGGCACCGAAGGTGGCACCCTGTCACACTTACTTGTTTGCTATTTAGAGTATCGAGCAATGTCTTCCCTGATCGGTGAAAGTAGCGCTAGAGAGTTACTTCAAGGCAATCCATACTATACATGGATTTATAAAACTATCTTAGATAAAGAAAACCACCCAAAGCTGGATAGGCTTATTGAGGAGCTTAACTTGACTATTTTTACGAAAGACAAGGCGGCAGCGAATAGCTAAATAGGGATGTTCGATAGGTCGCTCAGAAGAGCGTCCAGAGAAAAAAAGCCCTGAGTAAATTCAGTAAAATAGGGAGTGGCAGTGGTTACAAGGGCTACTCCCTCAGCGTTTCAAAAAGCGTTAACTAGGTACGTTAATACTGGCCAGATGAAAATGGTTTGAAGGCTATGCGTACAAAAAACGCCATTTCAATATTCCAATGAGCCTGCAGACCCTTCACAGGTTAATTCAAGACCTTAATAATTCAACCCGGTTACCTGTCAAACTACTTGTTTCAGGTTAATGTTCAGACTGCAAACTCTCCATATTAGTAATAAATCGCAACTCGCCAGTGTACGGGAAGTTAAATTTTCTATATTAATCAATATTAAGATATACCAATAGGAAATCACGTCGCTTCGATAAGTGTGCGCGTATCACTTGGGGTTTTGCAAATAGTAACTGTGCTGGGTAATGTTAATTGTGAGGCTCTTCTTGTTGTCTATATGTTTAATTTAATTTTTTTTGTTAGGTGTTTTGTTTTTATGCTCACTTTGTTAGCATCTTGCGGTTGTTGCAATATTGCGAACAAGTAAAAAATACAGGAAATCTTTAAGCGCCTTGCTTAATTAATGAGCAAAATATGTATACAAAAAAACACTATAAAATGCCAATTTTGGCCTCTGCGATTGCGTCGATAATGCTAACAGGATGTGGTAGCTCAGAGTCACACGAAGAACCAAAAAATAATAACCAAACAATTGTTGATCAGGGGGTTACACCTACTGCACCTGATAAGGCAACACCGCAGCCAGCGCCTGACAATCAAACACCAGAGCCTACACCTCCAGTTGTCACGATATCGGGCCCTAGTGACGTTCAAGAAAAAGCGGCTTTTAGTTTGACGCTCAGTGCCCAAGACGATGGCGAAATTAAATCCATTGCATGGACCCATGATGCGAGTATCGATCTTGAAAAGGTAACGGATAACACTGGCAACGCGACGTTTACCGTACCTGATATTAATCAAGATCACGTCGTCAACTTTACTGTAACTGTTATTGATGACGAAGATGAAAAAGTTGAACAAGTACACACAGTTAACATTAACCGCATCACAGAAAGCCTAACGGTTCAAGGTGTTGTCACAGATAGCCCAATTCAACATGCAAAAGTTCAGCTTGTCGCAGGTGAGCAGCATGTTGACGTTATTGCTAATGAAAAAGGTGAGTATCTTGCAACTATCGAAGTTGACGAAACTGAAGTCGATGAAATGCTCAAAATTGTCGCTTTGGGCTCTGATGCACAGCCGGAAGTTGAGTTTGTTTCTCAACTTGGCACCATTGGCGCGCTAAAAGCACAAGCGGGTGATGATGGCGTGTTAAACAATGAGGAAAACTTTTCAGTTAACGTGACCAATGTGACCACCGCTGAATACGCACTGTTGCAGCGCACAGGCATTGATTTGGTGAGTGATGAGCGTCTAAATGATGCCTTACAGGCTGTTGATGGAGAGTCGATGTTAACACTGGCGACGCTTATTAAGGTGATTGTCGACTCTGAAAACTACTCGTTACCTGAAGGCGTATCTTCGACTTTAGCTTTGGTAAGCAACGAGGAGAAAGCCAGCGAATTTGAACAAATGGTCAAATCAAGCAATTCGGCGTACTTCTCTGAAGTTAAGAAGCAAATACTGGACGATAAAAACCTAACGTCTAATGCAGTGGTGTCTCTTCAAGGTGACTATCTGCTATATCAATCTAAATATTACAATACATCTGCTTATCATTTGTCCCTTGATGAAAATGGCCAAGGTAAGTTTGTCGCTGAAACTGCTGTAGCGGTGAGCAAGCTGAGTTTGATAGATGGGTTGTCAGTGATGGAGCTTGAAGAGCCGGTAACTCTTTATACTTCCCGCAGAGTAAAAAGGGATGAGAACGGTGCAGAGGTAGTTGATGAGCAAGGCAATCGGGTTTACGCATCGGTTGTACATAAATCATCTAAATTATCGATAGATACATTACGGGCAAGCAACGGCTCAAGTATCATTGAGTTGAATACACATACTCAAGAATTTGTTGATGGTGAACTAAACCAAGAAGCACAGCTTGATACTCTAGATATTTATCGGCTAATGGATAAGCAATCTATCCCTTCATTAACTGCTGATGAGGTAGCGGGTAAAACGTGGTTGATACAGTTATTCGACAGAGATTTTGTATCGCAAGACCAAACTATCAAACGCTATATGTTCAATGAAGATGGTAGCGTTACTTCAAACATTGCAGGTGAAACTGCAACATGGCAATTGCAAGGCAATGCTTTAGTTGTCAGTATTGAAAGCGGAGAAGGGGCAAAAGTTCTTCAATTATGGCCTACAAATGCAGGCTCTATCGGTGTGACTTTGGTTGCCAAAGAAACGCACAAGGTTGACGACGAGAATGAGCGTAGTGTGTCATATGGCGGAATTATGGTTGCAAAGCAGTCTGATTTGACGGTAACTGCTGAGCAGATTGCTGGACGATGGACTGGCTTTATCGGTCGTACACAGGCTTTGCATGAACTTCGAATCTCAGAAAAGCTTGATGTGAGAGTAGGAGCTTCAGGGTCAACGCGATACCGTCATGGCAAGTTGGAAAACAACCACTTCTATAGAGAATATTTTAGAGATAACCTCTTCCGGGTATGTGAACAGGTAACGGAAGGCTGTGAATTAACTGCGTATATGGAATATGAGTTTTTGGCTGTAGAGGGAAGTGATTACTTAGTCTATCGCCGTATGGTCGAGCAAGTGGGCACTGAGCAGGAAGGTCAGACCCGTGAAGGTATCTATCACTACATTTATACACCAGAATATACGTATAAGCAGTTCTCATCTGAAATGCTGAGTGATTTCACACGATTTTATGTTGAATCAGAGATGGGAAGCTCGCCAACAATTGAAATATCTCGAGAGCAGGGGTTCAACAATGACGAATTCATCAGCACAATTACACGAAACAATGCTAGCTACCCAGTGCAGATTGTAAATGGCCTTCTTCAATACTCTGATGGCGATACTGAAATGCAAGTATCTCTACTTGAAGAGACTGATAATTTTATCAGTGTATGTGTTTATGAACTTGAAGCAGGTTGCAGCGACGATAAACATCAGACTTGGTATACAAAGCCCGGTGCTGTGCCCCGGCAAAGAAGTCATCTGCTTGACACCACGCAGTTCAATTCTAAGCATTACTCCATCGAGCAAATGATAAATGGCAAAGTGGCCTTCAGACGTACATCCAGTACAGAATGGGATATGGACTATGCGTTGTCTAATGGGAAAATATCCTTAACAGGTGCCCCAGTAACAGATATACCTGACTATTTTCTCGAAGTTTTAAGTAAGGTTGAAATTGAAGAGCAAAATGAAAATGTAGTGTTGACAGTAACCACTGACAGATATTCAGATGGCCAATTGAGCGAGCAAACCACAACGGAAGAGGTTTTATCGAAGATTGACGCTAAGCAGGGGCTAAATGTGTCGAAGGATGAAATAATTGGTACTTGGTCTGTCGAAAAATATTATGAATTCGGTAATGAATTGAGTACTTACCACTTTGAAGATGGAGTGGGATATTCTCTCTCTGAGAATGGAAATCGCAGCGAGTTTACCTGGGATATTGATGGCAACGTTTTAACGCTTACCTTCGACTTTCCATGGGTTTATCGCTTTACTTTGACCAAAAAAGTATCTGATGGATTTCAGTTAATACATCAAATGGGTGATTTACATCAATTGTCTTATTATGCGACGTATTTTAACCATGGTGCAGTGAGCAAAATGACAAAGCAATAGCCCTTTGTTGTATCAGCTGATATAAGTTGTATTCTTGAAGCAACAACTAAAAGCCCTATTTTTGCGTAGCAATATAGGGCTTTTTAAGTTTACAGTGCTCTAAAATTATTTACTAAGCAATTCATTTATATAATGATTGGTGTAAATTAAGTCCCAAAGGAGTATTCACTTAATGATCACTTACAGAAAAGCAAAACTATCAGAATTATCCAATCTAAAATCACTATTATGGAAACACGGTCCTAACGAGTGGAATTGTCTAACCCCTGACGGTGTTGATGATGAATTTGCATTGGTAGAGTGCGCTAGTGCAGAGGCTATGGTGGCATTGGAAGCTGATGAAGTCGTCGGTATGGCTGTTTTGATCGATGGAACATCTAGCCCTGATTACCTTACTAAATATGCAGATTTAGAACATATCTCATTTATAGGGGATGTTGTTGTGTCAGCTGAACACAATGGCAAAGGGATAGCCACACAGCTTTTGAATCACTGTATCGAGTTGGCTAAAGATAAAGGTGCAAAAGCGGTGTTCATTGAAAGGCATGAAGAAAACCTTGCCTCCGCTGGCATGATGAAAAAAGCCGGGTTCTTAGTTGTTGATACGTTTCATGATCCGCAAAAGCGCAGTGCAGGTTCGCAAAATAGTGTGATATTGGCTGTTCACTTCTAGAGCATGTATGCTAAAAGATGACATGTGAGCAGGGGAATACGTAAAGCCGCCTATATCTACAGGCTAAAAAATCAATCCATGGTGTGTTTCGTTTGTATGCTTGTTATTCATTTGGCAGCAAGTGCTGCAGCCAAATGAATTTATTAATAGTTTCGGGTATTTGTAAGGTAACTATGTTTAGCTAAAGCTCAGCTCTTTGGTCAACGCCATCGCCGCAGAACGATTTGGGGCATTGAGCTTTTCTAGTATTTTTGCAACATGGTTTTTTACTGTGTACTGGCTAATTCCTAAGATCATGCCAATTTCACCATTTGTTTTACCAGATGATATCCAGTCCAGTACTTCTTTTTCTCGGTTCGTAAGTGATTGTATAGGGGAGCGAGAGGTTTTGTCATTTTGATAACGAGAAATTTGAGCTTTGTGCAGGTAAGGCAGGACCAACTCAATTAAGTAAGAAGCGGGCGCAGTTCGATTGGAACGCTTGTTGTTGAACGCAACCAGTGTTAAAAAGTTTGAATTTGGATTATCTAAATCATAAATAGTGATATCAGATAATGGGTTTCTATCCTTGCATAAGCTCTTCAATATATTGATGTTTGTGAATTTCTTCACTTTCGCAACAGTGAGTAAATCCTCTTTAAAATCTTGTGGAAATGAGCGTAAGCACTCTGTTTTGACTTCTAAGCTGGATTTATCAATTAAAGCTAAATACAGCTCATCCGATTCGGCAAACGACATCGCTTCTTGAAATACTATTCCATCTAGTGAGCGTTCAATAATTGACGTTTTAAGCAACTCTATTGCTTTAAGTACGCTAGAAAGCTCTTTTGTGCAGCCCAAAAACATATGCATTCTCCTTTACAAATACGATTTCGATAGGCGTATCGACTTTTCTGGTGTTCAGTAAGTACGATTGGTGACGATACCTATTTAATTAATCGTGTGATTAATTAAACATGAACGGCTAATTGATATCAACGAAAAGTGAACGAATTGTGTGGTAAATAAGTGTTAAATTTTAAAAAAGTGTTGTTTTATGTGTTTGTGACGGTTATTAATTTTTTTATATGGTTTATTTTTAAACAAAGTTGCCAAGAGTCTTAGAATTTTAAGTCTATGTTTTTAATCCGATTATTGGGTTCTTAGTATTGCTAGGTCGAGTTTTTAATTTGTCAAGTTGATCTAAGTCAAATGTAAGTAGGTACAAAATAAGTTAATACTTAACGAAAGCGTAAGGCTGTTTAAAACTTCTACAAATGGCTAGTGGGGCTTTACCCCTAATGGTCCAATCAGACTATTCGCAGGGCTATTTTTCGTTTGTTAAACTGCGAGTCATGATTGCAGGGACATAAAAACACCATGATAGAAAAATTGAGACAGCCGGCAACTTGGCCGCTTTATTTCACTTTGTTGATTTACGCGACTCTAATTTGGATGCAAGGCTTTTCAAGCGCGATGTTGCAAGTATTGCAGGAGTTCGAAATTGCATTGACTATGGCATTGGGTTCTTTTGTCGCAGGGGGGACCGCACTTGGAGGCGGGGCGGTAGCATTTCCTGTCATGACCAAGGTACTGGCTATTGAGCCAAGTACTGCCAAAGTATTTTCTTTGGCTATTCAAAGCTTTGGTATGACAGCTGCGACAATTACAATATTGTGTCGTCGTATTCCTATCTATACAAATTTAGTTCTACTAGCATTGCCAATGTCGGCATTTGGTGTTGTTTTAAGCTTAATGTTTGTTGCACCTACCGCACCTCGGCTACTGGTAAAGTCTATTTTCAGCTTTTTACTGCTGTGCTTCGCGGTCACTATGTTGTTGCGTTGGTGGCGAAAAGCACATCATCAGCGCAGCGCACAGCGGATTGAACCAAACACTTTGCGATTTATGGTGGTAGCGTTTGTCGGCGGAATAGCCAGTGGATTAGTTGGGTCTGGATCAGATATTGCGTTGTTTGCCCTACTGGTCATTGCCTACAATGCGGATATTAAAAAAGCGACCGCGACGTCTGTGGTTGTTATGGCGTTTACATCTTTGGTTGGCAGCGCCATGAACGCTTGGTATTTAGGTGCCATTACACCTCAAATAGAAAGCTATTTATTGGCCGCTATTCCTATTGTGGTCATTGGGGCACCGCTGGGCGCATATGTTTGTTCGAAAGTGAAAGTTGGCCAACTTGTGAGTTTCTTACTGTTACTTATCGTTTTGGAAGTGTCTTTCACGAGCTACGAATTGTGGTCTGGAAGTGTTCTAGTCTGAGCAAAGTTTAAACATTTGTTTGACTGTAGCTGCGACTTTCTATTTAATTAACCGTGCGATTAAAAAAATAAGAATAGACAATGGAATCAAAGACCACAAAAAAAGTCACACGGGGCCGTCCTGTATGCGAGGTCAAGCAAGCTGAGCAAAAAGCTAAGCTGATCTTCTCAGCCAAGCAATTACTGAATATTAAGTCTTACAGCCAAATTACGATCCGAGATATAGCCTCTGAAGCTAGCATCAACTCGGCAATGATTAAATATTATTTTGGTGGCAAAGAGAATTTATTTGTTGAATTGATAAAGTCTATTGCTGATGAGCAGTTTTCCCAGTTTGAAGATCTGGGGGAGCACAAAAACCCCGTGTATTTATTTATTCGTCGTTTTGGCGAAATTTTGCAGTCTCACCCGGGTATTGTGCATTTGTTAAGCGAAGAAGTTCTAAATAAAACAACGCCTTTAGCTCAGGCTTTTATGGCTGCATTCCCTGCACGAGTATCTAAATTTTTACCACCACTTATTCAACAAGAAACAGGCATTTCAGATACCAAAAAAGCGAAGTTAGCCGCTTTTCAGCTCATTACACTTTTAGTGTCTCCCTATATTTTGAAAACCTTGCGTCAGCAAGCTTGGCAAATAGATGATACCGAGATCCAAGGTGAAGCGTGGGCGAAGGATTTATACCGGCATTTCATATATGGACTTAAGGAGAGTAACATCAATGAGGTGGAATTTTAGCGCAAAAAAAAACCTGCCTATCGCCGTCCTAGTGGGGATAGTACTGGTGTTGTTAGTTGTAAGATTAACATCATCGACCAAACATAATGACATTGAAGAAGTTGGCCAACTTGCCCAGTATCAAGTACTCACCATGCAGGCTATCAGGCCTGAAATTGTGGGGTATGGCAAGGTAACACCAAATATTCAGCTCAATAGCCTTGCGCAAGTGTCGGGGGTGGTAACTTATTTGCACCCGGCATTAAAAAAAGGAGAAATCTTCAAAGAGGGCACTTTGTTGATAGAGATTGATGACAGTGACTATCAATTGCAGTTAGCCAAGTCAGAAGCGGGTCTAGCTAGCGCTGAAGTTGAACTGGCTGTTAAGCGAACGGCGATAAAGAACAACCTACTAGACATCAAGCTTAGCGAGCACAAATTAAAAATTGCTAGCGATGAGCATAGGCGTTTAAAACGTTTATTTGACAACGCTAGCGTGTCTCAAGCTGAGCTGGATAAAGCACAACAAAATATGCTGGCACAGCAGCAAGAATTACAGCGCTATGTAAATCAAAAAAACGTACTGCCACTGGAAGTAAAAGCACTGCAAGCTCAGGTAAAAAAAGCCCAGGCGGATGTTAATAAAGCGCGTATAGACATAGAGCGCACAAAAATTCATTTACCATTTACTGGCCGTATTCACCAAGTCAACATTGAAAGAGCGCAGCTGGTGACCAAGGGCACGAGCTTATTCCGTGCCAGTGACATCAAAAAAGTGCTGATCAATGCACAATATACCTATCAAACGTTTAACCAGTTCTCAAGCTTTTTCAATCGGACTCCGAGTATGCAAACTATTTCCGAGCGTGGCATGGCAAGCTACTTGAAAGCGCAGGGATTAGAGGCAAAAGTTGAAATACTTGCGCAACCAGGTGTTTATTGGAAGGCATCAATTGAAAGGCTCAGTGATGAAATTGATCCTCAAAGCCAGACGGTCGGCGTCGTAGTGTCAATTAGTGACAGTTACAAACAAATTGAATTAGGTGAAAAGCCGCCACTACTTGCAGGGATGAGGGCAAAAGTAACCTTGTCGGCAAGTGAGCAAGATTTTGTTGTTGTACCTAGGTATTTTATTAGAGATGGTCATGCACTTATTGCGAGTGATGATAACAAATTAACTAAGGTATTATTACGCGGGGCAATAAAGCAGTCTGGTAGTTTTTTGATTGATAACCCCAAGCTAAGTGGCGCTAGACTAATTACAACCGATTTGTTCCCTGCAATTGAAGGTACTCGATTGAATTTAACAGCCTCTGAGCAACTCAGTGATGTTACCGATAGGGAGCGTCATCAATGATCCGTTTTTTTATAGCTCACCCAACGGCGGCAAATATATTAATGATGTTGTTTTTGGCCATTGGCCTTTTCAGTTTGCCACAGATTAAGCGCGAAACTTTGCCGCAAATTGAGACTTATCAAATCGATATTTTGGTTCCTTATCCCGGTGCAACTGCAGAAAATGTTGAGCAGAAGATTTGCTTGAGCTTGGAAAATGCATTAGATGGCATTAGCTTCATGGAAGAGCGGCACTGTGTTGCAAGGCAAAACCTTGGCCAAATGACGGTCAAAATGTATGAGCAGGGCAACTTTGAACAGTTTACTACCGATGTGAAGAATGCCATTGATACCATTGATGATTTTCCTTCTCAAGTTGAACAGTGGACAATCCAAGAGCGCGGTAGAACACAAGAGGTGGTGAGCATAGCGCTTGCGTCAAAACACAACGATCTATCCCGTGTAGAGTTGAAGGCACTGGCTGAAAAAGTCAAACAACAGTTACTACGGGACCCAAATATACCCATTGTTGAAATTAATGATTTCTCAAAGCATCAATTGAGAGTCACGGCGTCCCAAGAAATGCTTCGCCAACACGGTTTGAGTATGGAGGAGCTCGGGAAGCGAATAACTGGGCAAAATATTGAATTACCCCTTGGAACACTCAACACGGCTTATGCAGATACTCAGATCCGCTTAATGGACGAAAGGAAAGACACCGAGGCGCTCAGTGATATTGTTGTTGCGTCAGGGACGCAAGGCAACGATGTGACCATAGCTGATCTTGGCCAAGTTCAAGACATGTTTGAAAAAGATGAAAATCGAATTTATTACAATGGCCGTCAAGCAGCCATTTTAACGGTTAAAAAGAATTCTGTAGACGATAGTTTGCGAGTACTACAGGCGACAGAAGCTGCATTGGCTGATGTCAGATTGAACTTACCTGACAGCGTTTTATTAACATTAACGAGTGACAATACCAGCTTAGTTAAAGACAGAATTTCATTACTGATCAGTAATGCGTGGCAAGGATTACTACTCGTGTTTGGCGTGATGTGGCTATTTTTCTCGTTCAAATATGCATTTTGGGTGGTGATGGGCTTACCTGTATCATTCTTAGCAAGCTTTTTTTTAATGCTGCATTTTGGCATCTCAATCAACATGCTCTCTATGGTAGCTTTGCTACTGGCACTCGGTATTTTAATGGATGATGCCATTGTGATCGCTGAGTCTATTGGTACCAAAATAGAGCAGGGCTTAGCCGTAAAAGAAGCGGTGTTGCAGGGCACTATGGTGGTTTTGCCAGGAGTTATCTCTTCTTTTGTCACAACCTTGTGTATTTTTGTTGGTTTAGTGTTTATCGAGGGAAATTTAGGACAAATTTTAAAGGTGATCCCAATCGTGCTTATCTCGGTGATCACGGTATCACTGATAGAGGCGTTTTTAATTCTGCCAAATCATTTAACTCATGCGTTGCAATCTAAAGCTAAAGACACGGCACTATCGAAAAAAGTGGTGGTGATCCGCAGTCGATTTGAGAGCAAATTTAGGCATTGGAATGATGCAATCCTTGGCTTAAATAATCGCCTTATTAAGTACAGGTATTTGGTGATTGGAAGTGTGATTGCGTGCTTTTTGTTTTCGTTGAGTATGTTGGTATCGGGCACCTTAAAATTTACGGCGTTTCCCGATATTGATGGCGATGTACTGCAAGGGCGGCTGTTGATGCCAAACGGCACCCCGTTTGAGGTGACTCGGCAATCAATGGCAAAGATTGAAGCTGCGTTACAACGCACCAATAAAAAGCTTAGTGAGGGCGAAGAAGCGCAGTTGGTACAGGCTATGACTATCACCTACGGTGAAAACCCTGACTACCAAGATCATGGGGCGAATTTGGCATATATATCTGTTGATTTACTGAGCGCAGAGCAACGAAATACAAGCATCCAAACCTTTTCTGATATGTGGCGAGCGGAGCTTGGAAATTTGCCAGAAGCACTGGCACTGTCCTTCAAAGAGCCAAAACTTGGCCCGCAAGGTCGTGCGATTGATATTCGATTGATGGGTGAGGACACCACTGAACTTGTTCATGCGGCCTATGATCTAAAGAATTGGTTAAAAGGGTATGACGGGGTGCAAAATATTACTGATAACTTGCGGCCAGGTAAGCCCGAATATACTTTAACTTTAAAGCCAGGCACGCTGGAGCTAGGGATTAATTCAGCTACGATTGCCAACCAACTAAGGCCTGCATTTCAAGGGACCAAATTGCTGGAAACGCATATTGGACTTGAAGACTACGAAGTAACGGTCAAGTTGAGTGAAACCAGTATGGATGAGTACAGCGACTTTGATAACTTTCCAATTATTCACCCGGCTTCTCGGGTGGCTATTCCCCTTTCTGCATTGGTTGATATTGAACAAACGCGTGGCTTTGCGGTGATAAATCGCATCGATAGCCTGAGTAGTGTTTCTGTGTATGCAGATGTTGACAGTGATCTCAATACGGCGTCTGCTGTGGTTCAAGATCTGAAAAAGCAGTTTTTATCTGACCTACAAGCGCATTATCCAAGTCTGATATACAGCATAGAGGGGGAGGTTAAAAACGCAGGGATAACTCAAAACTCAATGCGTCGAGCAATGCTTTTGGGCATGATTGGCATATTCTTGCTACTCGCACTGCAATTCCATAGCTATGTTGAACCTCTTATTGTGATGGTTTCAATTCCACTTGCAATGATAGGGGTCATTTGGGGACATTTTATTATGGGGATCAACTTCTCTATGCCGTCGCTCATGGGGTTTATTTCACTTGCGGGCATTGTCGTAAACGACTCTATATTATTGGTTCAATTTGTTAAAAGCCGAGTAAAACAAGGAATGAGCGTACATGATGCTGCCGCTCAGGCAAGCCATGATAGATTTCGTGCCGTGGTACTCACGTCTGTCACAACTATTGCAGGGATGACTCCTTTATTGTTTGAAAGCAGTCTGCAGGCTCAGATATTGATACCACTGGCGACCAGTATTGTTTTTGGCATTATGGCATCCACATGCTTGGTGCTTTTGGTATTACCATGTCTTTACAGTATCTTAGAAGACTTTGGTGTCGCAAAGCCACACACTTCCCATAAGTCAGTTCACGTCTAAGCATTTTGCGTGCATATATAGCGCAGTACGATATGCACGCGATTGATCTTCATATTTAATTCTGCGCCGGCTATGGCAAGGGGGACGCCATCGAGATACTCGATGTTAAGTAAGCCCTCATTAATTGATAAGCCAGTTTTAACTATGAGTTCGTTGTGGCGGGCAAAATCCTAGAGCGTATTTCAATTTGTTTTGATTCTGAGCTGGGGTTTTAACTATCAATAAATGAGCCTTTAAGGAAAAAAAGAGCCCTTGACGGGCTCTTTTGGCTTTCACGCTTGGGGTGTGCGCCGTTTTATGTGAGATGGCTAGCTTGGCTGTGTGAGTTGGGCCAGTGCTTGAAATAGGTCAATGTCGGTATTAAGTAATGTTTCTTTGGGTATGGGTAACTTTAGTGCAATGATTTTCTTTGCGGCCATAAACTCTTTGGCGCAATTGATGCAATCTGCGGCAATGACTTTACCTTGTTTGAGGTACCACAGTGACAGTGCTTGCTCGTTGCATTGACGTAAAATGGTTTCGTCATAACCTTGATTAAGTCCGGCAATTTGAATTTTACAATCGAATTGATCAGACCAAAACCAAGGCACTGCTGTGACAGGTTTATGTTTACCGCATATCGTCGCGGCGGCTGTTTTTGCTTGCTCTAGAGCATTGGGCACGGATTCTATCCTAGTGGCCAATCCACTATGATGCTCTATACCTATTGTGCAATCGCCTGCGGCATAAATATTGTTATCTGTGGTTTGACAGAGTTCATTAATGACAATTCCGTCATTTTCAATTAATAACCCTGCACTTTTTGCCAGCTCGACGTTGGTTTTAGCACCAATTCCAACAACCACAATATCAGCAGGGATCACTTTGTCTTCGCATAACACGGTACTAACGGTGTCTTTGCCCTGAAAAGCAATGACGTTGGTATCGGTGAATATTTTTATGCCATTGCTTTTATGTAGCTTGTGATAAAAGGATGAAATACTTTGAGCTGTCACCCTAGCCAATAGTCTTGATTCCCGCTCGATAATAGATACATCATGGCCCATTTTCTTAAGCACCGCAGCCGTTTCCAATCCGATGTAGCCTCCACCGACCATGACAATTCTACGTTTATTCGGTTTCCCTTTTTCGGAATTTATTGATGCGGATAGCTTTTCAATATCTTTGAGGGTTTTTATATAAAAAACATTGTTAAGATCAGCTCCCATGCAGTCCGCTTTCCTTGCGCGGCTGCCAGTACAAATTAATAACTTGTCGTAACTTAGGCGCTCGCCGGTTTGTAACACAATACTTTGTATGGCGGGCTCGATACGCTCAACACGCGTATTTAATTTTACTTCGACGTCGTCCTTTCTATACGCATTTAGCGGCCGGATAAGTAACTGCTGGGCACTGACTTTGTTTTGTAGATAGGTTTTTGACAGTGGTGGGCGATGATACGGCAAGCTGTCTTCATCGGTTAGTAATATGATCTGACCCGTCCATCCTTCTCTTCGTAAGCTGGTACACGCTTGGGCGCCCGCATGACCTCCACCGATAATGACACACCTTTGCATCTTTAGCTCCTTTAGTATTGCGATTTTGGTAAGTGGACTTGCAAGCCATGATGTTCATCTGAAACCATAACTTGGCAGCTTAGCCTACTTAGATCCTTTGGCTCAGCAACCAATTCCAACATATCGCTTTCATTGCTGTTGGGTTCGGCAATTTTTCCTTGCCAATCAGTCGTCAAGTAACAGTGACAAGTGGCGCAGCTACCTGAGCCTCCGCATTCAGCTTCAATGCCCTCGACCATATTTTCCATGGCAGCTTGCATCAATGATGTGCCATTTGGTACATCTACCTTGGTTTCGTTCCCTGCAAAATCTATAAATGTAATCTCAGGCATAATGTTGTCCTTATACGGTAAATTTAGTGATCTGATTTATTTCGTCGAGAATGGCAGCTGGATCCGCTTCAAGTTGGCTATCCATGGCGGTGTTCCAGCGGTTAAGGAAGCCACAAATGGCAATCACAGCAGCAATTTCAATTACAGCCTCTTCTGAGTAATGTTTGCCCAATGTCTCGTAGTGTGATTTTTCAAGGTGTGCAGGTGAAGTACTGCATGCAAAAGCAAAGCGCAGTGCAGCACGTTCTGCGTCATCAAAAAGCACGTTTGTTTCAAATTCAAATGCCGCCAAAACCTTAGCTCTATTGACGTTTACACGACTGGCGATGTGAGAAAAGTGGCCTTGGCAGTATTGGCACCCCGCAGCATTACTACTGATGGTTGCAATTGCCCATTTAAGCTCGCTGTTAATGTGCTCGAATCTACTCAAACAGCCAAATAGTTGTCCAAATGCTTGTGCAAGCATTGGGTTTTTAGCCATGGTGAGAATGCCATTTGGGATAAACCCAAGATTGTTTTCAATAGCTTGATAGATTGGTTCCAGATGTGGCGTTGCAGCTCTTTCTACTGGAGTTACCAAATGGTTATTACCCTGTTTCATATTCCCTTGTTTCCTAACTTAGTGATCATGCCAACAAAGTAAGTTTTTTACTCATTGCTGCCTATAGTCCGTTCGGACCAAAGGGATAGTCCACTGGGGCTATGTTGTAAAAAACTAGATAGCGATAGAGTTTTTATAGGCGAACGAATTAAGCACAAGCACACAGTCAAGGTTGCTTGAGTTGAGTGCCAAAAGAAAATCTGCCTGATGATACGCAAAACCAAATTTTGGTTTTGAATGTTTTTTGAGGGTTAACAATATTGCCAGACTAGATAGGAAACTAGGATGATTGAAGAACTTATTGAATTTATAAATCAAGACTTACTAGAAGGGGCGGCACCCGATCTAGATCAACATACCCCATTACTGGAACTTGGAATTTTAAACTCTTTATCCATGGTCAGGCTGCTCGCTCATGTTGACCAGCGTTATGGTGCCAAAATCCCAGAGCATGATATTACGCCAGTACACTTTGAAAATATTGAGACCCTATGCGCTTTAATCAAAGTGTTAAGCACTGAGGAGCAAAGCCAGACACAAGAAGCAAGCTCTGAGCTAGACCGCTTAGTTAAACTGCAGCAAAGCTACGGTATTCAAAGTGAATTGGTGCAAGCGGGCAGTGGCTTTAAACAGCATACATTACGCGTCAAAGGAGACGGTCCTCTGTGGATTTTGCTTCCAGCATTAGGTAACCCTTCGACGTCTTGGTCTTCTACACTGCGCTCCGTTCAGGGACGTCACAACGCTGTTGCACTTGATTTAGCAGGGTTTGGCCTAAGCGAGAGTGAAAACGACTCTCCTTCATATGTTGACCACGTAGAATATACGTTGCAATATCTTGAAACACTGGAAGAAAAAGATTGGGTATTGGTTGCGAACTCTGCCGGCAGCATGATTGCAACGGAAATTGCTAGGCGCCACCCTGACAAAGTTAAAGCATTGGTCTGCACCGGATTTGGTTTGGTTGAAGATGTAGAGAGCTGGTGGGGAGATTTGAAAAAAATGTCTGCTAACCCCGAACAGTTTTTGGCCGCAGCGTATTACCATCCACCAAAAATGACACCAGCTTTGGAAGACTTGCTAAATGATGTGCTGTCTCGCCCGGCATATCACGCCTTCCTAGATGAATATGCGAAAAAGTCGATGGCAACGACATTTGATAATGTCACTGTTCCGACCTTGTTTGTTGCAGGAAACCACGACCAAATTATTCCACCTGAATGGAGCGAAAAAGCCGCCGAAAAACTTGAAAATGCCACTGTCACTCGGTTATCTCGATGTGGTCACTTTTCGGCATCTGAGCGTCCAGAAGAGTTTGTCTGGGTTGTTGAAGACTTCTTAACTAAGGTGGACATGGCATGAGCGAATTTAAGAGTTACGATGTAGTTATTATTGGCAGTGGTCCTGCTGGAAGCTTATGTGGCATTGAATGTCGTAAAAAAGGTCTGTCAGTTTTATGCATTGAAAAAGATGAATTTCCGCGCTTCCATATTGGCGAGTCGCTGACAGGAAACGCTGGTCAGATCATCAGAGACTTAGGTCTGGCAGAAGAAATGGATGCAGCTGGTTTTCCTGATAAACCGGGTGTAAATGTTATCGGATCATTGTCTAAAAACGAGTTCTTCATTCCAATTTTGGCACCTACTTGGCAAGTTAAACGCAGTGACTTTGACAATATGCTCAAGCGTAAGGCGTTAGAACATGGTGTTGAATACCAACAAGGCTTAGTTAAGGATGTGATCAAGCATGACGGCAAAGTTGTTGGCGCTATATACAAAGCTGATGATATGGAACACCAAGTGCGTTCAAAAGTGTTGGTCGATGCCAGTGGACAAAATACCTTCTTATCGAGAAAGGGCATCGCAGGAAAGCGTGAGATTGAGTTCTTTTCCCAGCAGATTGCTTCATTTGCACACTATAAGGGGGTTGAACGTGATTTGCCGCCGTTTTCGACAAACACCACCATTTTGTATTCAAAACAATACCACTGGTCATGGATCATTCCTATTTCACCAGATACTGACAGCTTAGGGATAGTGATCCCAAAAGACCTCTACTACAAAGAATGTAAAAACCCAGATGATGCTATCGAATGGGGAATGGAAAATATTAGCCCAGAGATCAGACGTCGCTTCCAAAATGCTGAGCGTATCGGTGATTCTCAGTCCATGGCTGACTTTTCATACCGCATTGAACCCTTTGTTGGTGACGGCTGGCTGTGTATTGGTGATGCGCACAGATTCTTGGACCCAATTTTCTCTTACGGTGTGTCTTTTGCTATGAAGGAGGGGATCCGTGCTGCGGATGCAATCAAGCAAGCCATCGATGGAAATGATTGGAAAACCCCATTTTATGCTTATCGAGACTGGAGTAACGGTGGGCAGCAAATTGCAGCAGATTTGATCCGCTACTTCTGGATCTACCCAATTTTCTTTGGTTATCAGATGCAAAACCCTGATCTACGTGACGAAGTTATTCGACTTCTGGGTGGCTGCTGTTTTGATTGTGAGGGCTGGAAAGCGCCAACAATCTTCAGAAATGCCATTGAAGAGTACGATCGCAAGCAAATGGTAGGGTAAAGGAAAAGCACTGCGCTTTTCCTTCTAAGGGAAGGATTGATTATGAACTTTGAGTGGAATGAGGATCAGCTCGAGTTGTTTGAGCATGCACTGAGCTTTGCACAAGACTTAGATTTTTCTAAGTTGCCGCAGGGGGAGTTCCCAATGGATGCATGGCGTGCGCTTGGCGAGTTTGGCTACTTTGGACTACCAATCGACAGCAAGTATTCGCCATCTGGGAGCGGCTTTGACATTTTGACAACGGTCAAAGTCCTAGAAGGCTTGGGTCAAGGCTGCGCAGATACCGGTATTTTATTTGCGGGTGCAGCACACACGTTTGCCTGTGCGATGCCGATTTATGAGCATGGCAGTGAACAATTAAAACAGCAGTTACTGCCTTTATTGGCAAGCGGAGAAAAGATTGCTGCCAATGCGATTTCTGAAGCAGAAGCTGGTTCTAACATCGCAAAGTTAACAACTAAGGCATGGCGTGAGGGTGATTATTACATCATTCAGGGCGCGAAGTCGTATGTGACAAACGGCGGTGTGGCTGACTACTTTGTACTGTATGCCACTACGAATGCTAAATTCGGTTACCTGGGCCAAACCGCTTTTGTGGTGCCTGCGGATTTACCAGGCATTGAAGTAGGGAATAGCTATAAAAAACTGGGCTTAAACTCAGCGCAACTTAATCAAGTTTTTTTCGATGAAGTTAAAGTGCACAAAGATTATGTACTTGGCAGTGAGGGGCAAGGTGCGAGAATTTTTGCCGCGTCAATGGACTGGGAACGTTGCTGCTTATTTGCTTTATTTATTGGCGTGATGCAGCGTGATTTAGAGCGCTGTATTGACTATGCAAATACGCGTAAGCAAGGTGATCAAACCATCAGCAAATTTCAAGCTGTATCTCACCGTATTGCCGATATGGAAGTCCGTCTACAAAGTGCCCGTTTGCTGCTGTACTTTGCAGCTTGGCAAAAGTCACAAAATGTTGATAACACCAAAGCCGTTGCTTCAAGCAAGCTTGCGATCAGTGAAGCTTTTGTACAGTCAGGGATAGACTCGATCCGTGTGCATGGTGCTCTAGGTTATCTGCAAGAAAGTGGTGTGGACTCGAGTATTCGCGACGCATTGGGGTCAGTGCTGTTTTCAGGGACTTCAGACATTCAACGAGAACTTATCTGTAATCGGTTGGGCTTGCTATGAAAATACTCAGTGATGTTTTACACAAGGGACTCTGCAAAGGAGGTGATAACGCACTGGCGGTGGCCGATAATAACGAGTCATATAGCTATGGTGATTTATCTCTTGCAGTGACACAAATAGCCGTACTTTTGCAAAGCAAAGGCCTAAAAGCGGGTGATCGGGTTGGCATTTGGGCTGATAAATCATGTCGCGCTTTAGCTGCTATGTTGGCCGTGACCAAGATGGGTGGTGTATATGTGCCCATTGACCCCATGAACCCCATGGTCCGTGTTGATATTATTCGCACCGACTGCACGATGAAAGCAATGTTTACGACCCAAACGAAATTAGCGCAATATCGCGATACACGTGCTGATGACTGTCTGTTTGTCGTGCTTGATAGTGATGGGGAGCTTAGCGCTGCGGCAACACAAGCCTGTGAACTGAATTCAGTTTGCACTTGGCATGATATAGAAGTTTGTCAGCCCTCGAGGTTTAAAAGCGACTCTGATGTGCGCGCTCACGACTTAGCCTACATGCTTTACACCTCGGGCTCAACGGGCGTACCAAAAGGGGTTCGTATTAGTCATGCCAATGCTTTGGCATTTGTACAGTGGGTGATCGACAAGATCAAACCCATTGCATCTGACAGGTTTTCAAATCATGCGCCATGGCACTTTGATTTGTCTGTACTGGATATTTACGTGGCATTGGCAACAGGTGCGAGTGTGCACCTTGTCTCTGAGCTGGACAGCTATGTGCCTAAAAAGTTAGTTAATTTTATTGCTGAGCGAGAAATTACTATTTGGTATTCAGTGCCAACGGCATTAACCATGATGATGAATGCAGACCCTCAGTTTGGTCAAAAGTGTAAGCAGCTTCATACCATTATTTTTGCAGGTGAAGCTTTTGACACTAAGTCGCTCTCCTTATTGCGAGCGCAGTTTCCCTTAAGTGACTTATTTAATTTTTACGGGCCAACTGAAACCAATGTATGCAGCTACTACAAAGTACCAGACAGTGTACCTGAAGAATTACCTATCGGTTATGCCGCAAGTGGGGCTCGTATCGCCATTTGTGATCAACAAGGTAATGGCGTTGAGATAGGTGAAAGAGGATTTATAACTGTCGTTGGTCCAACTGTTTTTGATGGCTATTGGGGCAAAGAGTTACGCCAGCAAGCAGCATATAACACGGGTGATATTGGTTATATCAATGAATTTGGAGAGTTGATGTATATCGGCCGTCAAGACCATATGGTGAAGGTTAAAGGCTACAGAGTGCATTTGGGTGAGGTTGAACGCGCCTTGTATCAGCATCCTGAAATAAAGGAATGTTTGGTAGAGCTGGATGAAAATAAAAACCTTATCGCGCACATCGCATGTGGCTCCCAGCCCCCGTCATTGCTGACGTTAAAAATGCATTGCGCCAAACGATTGCCGAAATACATGCTACCAGAACATGTTGTTTATTGGGATGCATTACCACGCAATGGTAACGGCAAATTATCGCGTCGAAGCTTATCAGAAACTCGCCCACGGCACGGGAGTAATACTGTGCAAAGTGGTGCGTAACCAGTTTACACAAAGTAAACATTAACCTCGGAATTGTACAAATATCATATGGCTTTATGCAGAGCCGTTATGGCTGTGGTGTGCAGTTCCTTGCTATACACGGAGAGAATTATGAACAAGACAATAGCAGTGATAGGTGCTGGTTTATCTGGTATTGCCGCCGTCAAACAGCTAACAGATGGCGGCCATCAAGTAACTTGTTTTGAAAAAGCAGAAAGTTTTGGAGGTGTTTTCGCAGATAAAAAAATCTATGACGACTTACACCTGACTATTTCAAACTATTTTATGGCCTACTCAGACTATGTGCCCAACCATCAAAAGTTGAAATTTTGGTCAAAAAAAGAGTATATCAACTACTTGGGCGAATATATTGAACGTTTTGATATAGCTAAGCATATTCATTATGACCATGAAGTATGCTGTGTTCAAAAGCAAGGTGATAAATGGCTCGTCACCTACAAGAATGCCGATACCGAACAAACAAAAGAGTTTGATATGGTTGCAGTTTGCTCAGGACATTTCCAAAAGCCTAAGTTACCAGACTTACCTGGTTTGGATATGTATCAAGGAAACATTGAGCACTCGAATGATTATCGCGACAAACATAACTATGCTGGCAAACGGGTATTATGTGTTGGCTTAGGCGAAAGCTCGGCAGACATCACATCAGAAATTTCGCAAGTGGCGAGAAAGTGTATTTTATCGCTGCGTCGGTATCCTGCGGTGGCGCCTCGATATATGGCTTTCCAAGAAGATCCGTACTTCACAATAGATACATCATGGCTCACATCACGGATCGTAAATAAATTACCGCATAGATACCACGGTGGGATCACCAAGGGCATTTTCAATAAGTATGTGACGAGCCGCAACGACCATGTGCGTATTCGCGGTGAGTGGCTGAAAAAGTCCGGACCATCTCATCATCAAGCTGTGACTAAAAATGAACGATTATTTCGTCCTATTGCCGACGGTAAGGTTACGCCAAATATTGGTGGTATAGAACGGTTTGAGAAAAATGCAGTAGTATTTAAAGACGGGACGCGTGAAGAGATTGATGCGGTTGTCTTTTGCACAGGTTATCAGCTGAGCTTCCCGTTTTTGGATGTCAGTATTGCCAACATGCGTGACCTCTACAAACAAATGTTTATACCTGAAATGGGGCATTCACTATCATTTATTGGCTTTGTCAGGCCACAACAAGGCGGCATTCCTGTTATCGCAGAGATGCAATGCCGTTATTTGTCCAAGCTCGCAAGTGGTGAGGCGCAGTTGCCAACACTATCAGAAATGCATGACGTGATTAAGTACGATACGAAACATTGGCAAACTGAGTACAAGATCACACCACATGTCGCTTCTCTTGTGAACTATTGTCACTACATGGACTCAGTGGCGAAGCTGGTTGGTTGTATGCCTCAAATTCCCAGCTTATTTAAAGACCCTATGTTACGTGTAAAGTTGTTACACAATCCGCAGTTTGCAGCCCAATACCGTCTTGATGGGCCAAATAACATGACTCACACGGCAAGAGAATTTTTGCTTAGCTTTCCAAACATAAGTTCCTGGCCGCGAATTATTCATTTTGAAGTGGCACTGGCCGCACAGAAATTATTGTCTCGCTTGCGTTTAGACGGGTTACGCGAGATCAGCAAGTAAATAGTACGAGGAAAGGACATGATTCGATTGTCAGATGAAAGCCTGTGCAATTTAGACGATAGTTTAAGCACGCAAGCGTATAACCTGAGTAACCTCAGCTACCTACAAAAAATTATTCTAGGTACTGATGGAACTGTAACCCAGCTGCTAGAAAGCATTGTTGGGGAAAAAATTGTCGTCGACAAATTGCTCGAAGCGGAAGTTGGAGTAGTACCACATGAAGAAGAGATGCATTGCCAGCGGCGTGTGATCACGCTTAATGGTGACCAAACTGGGTTGCCTTATTTGTATGCAGACTCTTTAGTGTACCACGGCAATATGAATGTGAATTTTTCTCGTGCATTAACTGAAACACGTATTCCCATTGGCAAAGCATGGGAAAAATTTCAAATAGAAACGTATAAGACATTGCTCGCTTGGGGCTTTGAGTATGCAAATGAGCTGTCTCAGCATTTTGCCATAGAGCCCAAAGATCTTGTGTTGTACCGCACTTACTTAGTGTATTCACAAGGTAGAAAAATTTTTCGCATTACCGAGAAATTTCCACTTGCTTGGTACATGCAGTCAGAGCAATTCGACAATCAATTTGCAACACCAGAATTATCAACCTTAGTCAGTGGGATTTGACCAATGAAAAACACCGATACAGCAGAAGCTTTACCACAAAGCAAATTAAATCTAGACGAATTAACTCCGACAATTCCTCATATTTCATTTGACAGTGAGGATGGACAGCAGTTTTTTTGGGGTGAGGATTTTCACCTAATAATCGAATCTCTGTCGAAAAAATATGGAGATATCTACTCGGTAGAAACAGCCAAGGGCCCAATAGTGGCGCTGAATGGTTATCAATATGTACGCGAAGCATTGGTCGCTCAAAACGATGTATTTAATGTTCGAGCGGACTATGAAATTTTGCAAATCGCACCACAAAAGCACTTTTTAGAATTAGAAGCCGGAGAACAGTGGCAGGTCCACCGAAAAGTGTTTGCAAACGCAATGCGTGAGTATTTTTCAACCCGTTGGGACCAAATCGAAACTTGGATGACCACAGAGGTTAACGACATTGCCGCCGTGTGGAAAGCGCAAGGAGATGTATCATTTGACCCCAATCGCGAGGTGTCGTTAAAGCTCGCCAGTTTTTTACATAAAGTCATGTTTGATGATCGCTTTGGTGAATTTGAAGTGAGTATCTTCGATGAAAAGAGTCTGAGTTGGTTGCCCAATGGTTTTATAAACAGCACACGCCATGAATTAATGCCTACGGATTTACAAGAAAGGTACTATCAACAATATGGTGATGCGATCGAGAAGTTTAGCTCTAACCTCAATGGTCTAGATCAATATGTTTCATTTAACGTGAATCGCCGTAAAGAAGACTATGTGGCCGGGGAGTATCGCGATTTATGTGATTATTTGTTCGCAGCGAATGATAGTGTTGATGATGCGACTAAAGCGGGCTTAAATATCGGAGAAAAAGAAATTGTCGTAGGATCTTTAACCCAAGTTGCGGGTGCTGGCGGTGGCGTTGGGGCATTCGCGATGCGCTGGGCCTTGTTATATCTTGCCGCTTTCCCTGAATACCAAGCGCGTGTGCAAAAGGAGCTAGATGAAGTTGTTGGGGATGATGAGGTACCGCTCAATAAGCACAAAGCTGACTTACCTTATACACAAGCATTTATCGCTGAAGTGCTACGTCACTGTTCTATTACGTCTATGCCAGCGGCGAATTATGCAACTAGCAAAGATACTTTGTTAGACGGTTATTTTATTCCAGAAGGCACGCCGCTGGTGATTAATAATTACAGTATTACCCGTGACGAGACGCTGTGGGAAAACCCAGATGAATTTATCCCCGAGCGTTTTTTAGATGACAATGGTGAACTGAGTAAAAAGCAACAGGGCAAGGCATTTCCATTTGGTCTAGGTCAGCGTCGTTGTTTGGGGGAGCTATTTGGTAAGTATATTATTCACACTTTATTTGCTCAGTTGGCACATAAGTTTGAATTTTCTATACCCGAAGGTAAACAGGTAAATCTAAAAGCAATTTCTGGCGTATTTTTAGTACCTGAAGAAGTGGATATTAAAGCTAAATCGAGATTATAGCTCAGCAATAAATTACAAGGCCATCCTACTTAGGATGGTTTTGCATCCATCCTTAAAAAATCATAAAATAAGTGGTTTATTAATATTAATGGTTGTTATACTTTATGATTCGGTTTTTTTCTGTAGTACTTTTTCTCTCTTTCATTTCAATTTCCCAAGCGCACAGTGCTGATAAATGGCTGGTTAATGTCAATGTGGCTGAGTTGAGCGCAGGATATAAAGAAGGTTATTTATTGGTGTCTTTTAATACAGAGGGTGGTAGTAGCGTTTTCACAAATCCTAAAAACTGCGCCAGAGTAAGTGGTAACTTTTTCATAGTTGACCCTAACAATGCCAATGTTGACCATATATATCCTATGTTACTTGCAGCAAAAACAGCGCAACAGCCTGTGAGTATCGCGATTGATGCAAACCACTGTGGTACTAGCGGCTTTGAACATGGCCAGAGTCGTCCGTCTATTGCCCGTGTAAAGTTATAAATTGTTCAGAGTATCAGTCATGTTTGATGATAGCTTTGGTGAATTTGAACTGAGTATTTTCGATAAAAGAGTTTGAGCTGGTTGCCGAATGGCTTTATAAACAACACGCGCCATGAATTAATGCCTACGGATTTACAAGAAAAGTACTATCAACAATATGGTGATGCGATCGAGAAGTTTAGCTCTAACCTCAATGGAATTGTCGTAGGATCTTTAACCCAAGTTGCGGGCGCTGGCGCATTCTCGATGCGCTGGGCCTTGTTATATCTTGCCGCTTTCCCTGAATATCTAGCGCGTGTGCAAAAGGAGCTAGATGAAATTGTTTGGGAGAGCTATTTGGTAAGTATATTATTCACACTTTATTTGCTCAGTTGGCACATAAGTTTGAATTTTCTATACCCGAAGGTAAACAGGTAAATCTAAAAGCAATTTCTGGCGTATTTTTAGTACCTGAAGAAGTGGAGATTAAAGCTAAATCGAGATTTTAGGTTCAAAAACTTACTTAGCGCCCACCGTATATAGGTGGGTATACTAGTAAGAAAATGAAACCTTCAAAACTTATGATGTTGACTTTACATTTGTATTTTTTTGTGACAAGGTTGTTGTCGTTAAATTAAATAGCTTGAATATTTCTTGTTGTTTATTTTAATTTGGGTCGTACTTTATTAAGTGTGAGCTAATAAAATTTATGGCAGGGTTATTGCCAATTAAAAATAAAAGTTAAAGGAATTATAATGAAACTCAACTTCAAAAAATCAAAACTTAAGACTCTTTCAAACGACAAAGCTGCATTACCTACAAAAGCGACACGAGGCATTGTTGGTGGTGGTAGATGGATTTCATTTTATAACGAGTGCGATAGACCAACATCAACAGGTTGCCTATCAAATGACCCGAATGATACGAACTGTACAACTAATACTTGTGCATAAGTAATCGAAATATCTATAAGGCCAGAACTTGCTGGCCTTTATGTAGATTTTATACCTTAACTTTCTCCAGCCTACTTCTTTCTGATTTTTAATATACTTTGTCGTTAAGTCTTCCTCTATATGAATCTATATGCTTGGCTTGATTTCGGTGTTGACCCACATTTATGGGGTTATTTCCCCTTTTTTAAAATAAGAGTATATACCATCTAATAATAGTAATTAGCGAAGAGGTATAGAGTAAAATTCCTCTAAATCCAAGCGGGTTTCTCGAATATCGGGGCTTTGGAGCTGTAGAGTGTTTAGTATTAAAGATAAAAATACAAAGCTATAGGCAATGAGGGGGTCGAATAAATGACACGAAGGAGCGTCATACACCCACGTAAAGCTCAATCGCTTGGTGAAAACATATTACTCAGAGTAATGAAAACCGACTACTAAATCAAAAGGTGCGATCCAAATACGGCAATCACACCAAGTACAGTCTGCTTAATGGGCTATCTAAGCCTTGAGACCGTATTTACAATACTGTCAACTTGCTGATTAATTTCATTGATTGTGGTGTTGAGCTCTTCAATTAACTCGACGCCTGAAGCGACTTGTTCTGCGCTTTTTCGCATCGAAGCGGATGCCTCGGCTGAATGGGCCAGGTTTTCTTTTACCACATCGGCGATTTCTGTCGTTGAACTGCTTGTCCTTGCTGCCAGTTGACGCACTTCATCGGCAACCACCGCAAACCCTCGACCTTGTTCTCCGGCTCGTGCCGCTTCTATTGCTGCGTTTAGCGCCAGTAAATTTGTTTGCTCAGCAATTGCACTGATGGTTGAAACGATGTTATTGATTTGGTCTGACTGCTTATTCAGTGCCTCAATTTTAGTGAGGGCAGTGCCCATATCTTTACTAAGTAATCGCATTAGGTCTATTGCGCCTGAAACAGATTTTGATCCACTTTGAGCTGCACTATCAGCCAAGTTAGAGGCTTGGCCAACTTTTTCTTGTGCTTGGCGAGTACCTACAATACGGTCAGTTATATCAGAGGCGAATTTAGTTACTTTTATAACTTTACCACTTTTATCTATGATTGGATTGTAACTCGCCTCCAACCACAGTTCGTGTCCGTGCTTATTCTGACGTTCAACCTGACCACTAAAATAGTGTCCATTGGTCAATTGGCTCCACAAGGCGTTGTATTCAGAAGACCGTACAATATGTTCGGGACAAAACATACGGTGGTGCTGGCCTTTAATTTCATCTAGCCGGTAGCCTGTCGCAGCCAAAAAGTTATCGTTTGCCGATAAAACATTGCCTGAAGTATCAAATTCGATGACTGCCATCGAACGGTATAAAGCATCAATGAGATTTTGTTGCGATACGGCTGTATACTCTCGTTTTGTCACATCCGATGCGAATTTAATGATTTTGAACAGTTTTCCACTTGCGTCAAAAACAGGGTTGTAACTGGCTTCAAGCCACAGTTGTTTACCCGATTTTGTGAAACGCTCAATAGTACCGGAGAAAAATTCACCTCGGTTTAAGCTATTCCATAGGGCTTGATAATCGGCAGTGCTTGAATATTGTTTATCGCAGAAAATTCGGTGGTGTCGACCTATTAACTCGCTTAAATCATACTCCATAACTTTAAGAAAGTTATCGTTGGCAGTAATGATTTTGCCGTCAGGAGTGAACTCAATGATAGCAGTAGAGCGGCCGACAGAAAAAAGGGTTTGCTCTAGAGCTTGTCGATCTTGTTTCTCTATAGCAAGGGCTTGTTGAAGTGCTTTTCTCTCTTTTCCAATACTAAACATTGATGTTCGTAAACCTTGTGATGATTGTTCAGGATTGGCGAATTATTGTGATGTGGCTTTAAAAGTCAATATTTGACGCTAAATTTCATCATTAAGTACCAATTATAAACGCTTTCTTCGTGAGTTTTGTGATTTAAGATAATAAAAACAATGACTTGGCTGTGTGTTGAAAGGGGCGTCTCTAATTGAGGTTATTTTAGTTAAGGTGTTATTGCTGCTTTTTTTGACCTAATTATTAATAATTTTGTGTTTAATTTATTCTTAATGGTGCGTTTATTTGTCTTTTGTTGAGGGCCAATGAGGGCGTGTATTCAAATGATGCATCATTAAAATAAAGTTAAAGGTTGTTGGTTTTTCTTTTCTTTTTATTTTGTTTTTGTAATTAATAGGCTTTTTTCGATATGCTTTAGGAAAAGTTGTAGAAAGTGGATTTAATGTGTTTGATAATTCCTGTTTGGGAATTAATTAAACAATAGGAATATAATGCGTCAGCCGCTTTGGATCTTCATCGCAATAATAATAACAACGTTTCATTTCGGTGTGTTAGCTAGTAAACAGCCAATCCTACCTATTGAAGCTCATGCGAGCTTGCCGAATGTAAGCCAATTTAACCTTTCTCCAAATGGCTCTAAATATGCCTATGTAGTAAATCGTGGCGGAGTATTAATTTTAGTAATACAAGAAGCGACAACAGGCAAAGTTTACCCAGTGACAAAAACCGACAACCTAAATGCAAAACTTAATTGGTTCGACTGGGTTAATGAGGACATTTTATTATTGGGCGTCTCATACACAGAAAGACAAGGCCTTATAAGATATACGCGCACAGAGTTACTAAGTTATGACTTAACGAAAAAGAAAAAAGGCACGCAAGCGGTTATTCGACCGAAAAGAGGGCAGAATAATTCTCAATTCAAAGACAATGTGATCAGTATGCTACCTGATGACCCAGATCACGTGTTGGTTTCTATTGATCTTAAACAACGAAACCGCCCAGGTGTTTACAAACTGAATGTAAAGAAGCGGCGTTTAAAACGGGTTATGAGCTTTAAAGCGCATGTGGTTGATTGGATAGCTGATCAACAAGGCAATGTAAGGATTTCATATCATCAGGATGATACCCGTGTGTTTTATCGTTTACTAGACAGTAAAACGAATAAATGGAAAACAATATTCGATTACGAAGTTTTCTCTAAAAATAAAGTCGCTGTGCTTGGTTTTGATATAGATCCGAATACGCTTTATATAAAAGCCATTCATAAAGATAAAGAGTCAATTTTTAAGGTGGATATCACAGATCCGGCTCTTTCTCGTGAATTGGTGTTTCACGATCCAAACTATGACGCTGATGGTTCTTTAGTTTACTCTCCAAAAACAGGAGCTGTTGCAGGGTATTCTCATTCGAACATAGACAATGTTATTCACTATTGGGATGAGGAATTACGAACGCTGCAAACCTCTATTTCTCAGGTGTTACCCAATGCAACTAACGTCATCACTGACATGGATAACCACGGAAACAGCTATATAGTATATAGCCAATCTAGCAAGGATCCTGGCAGTTATTTATTGGGAAATAGAAAAAACAACTCGATTTATTATTTAGCTCAGGTATATCCGCAGATCAATGAAAAGACCTATTTGGGCAAGCAACAGGTGGAGTATGCAGCAAGAGATGGCATCAAAATAGAAGCTTATATAACCTTACCGCAGGGTTATAAATCAGGGAAAAACTACCCCGCAATTGTACTACCACATGGTGGCCCAGCAGCACGTGACTATCAAAGCTATGATTATTGGTCTGAGTTTTTTGCTTCTCACGGCTATATTGTGTTCCAACCAAACTTCAGAGGCTCATATGGCTATGGCTTCGAATTTGCGCAAGCTGCGATTGGAGGTTGGGGCAAAGCTATGCAGGACGATTTAGACGACGCAGCCAAGTGGCTGATTGACGAGGGTTATACGAATAAGAGTCAAATGTGCATTGCCGGAGGTAGCTATGGTGGCTACGCAGCAATAATGGCCCTGATCAAGCACCCAGACACATTTAAGTGTGCGGCCAGTTTTGCAGGTGTCACTGATTTAGCATCTATATATTCACAGGCCAGGTACTTCACTAGCAAAGAAGTGATCCGCAAACAACTAGGAAAAGACCGCGATAAATTAGAAAACATATCTCCGATTAATTTTGCCAACTTGGTGTCCAAGCCGATACTTCTGATCCACGGTAGCGAAGACTCAGTTGTACCAGTAAAACACAGTCAAAAAATGGCAAAAGCGCTCAAAGAACACAACCAAGATGTCACTTACATAGAGCTTGAAGATGGCGATCACCACTTGAGTTATCAGCCCCATCGTATTACTACACTTGAAGCCATGTTGGCATTTTTTGATAAACAGCTTAAATAATCCATGGGTATTGAGCGCTAATAGACTTGAGGCATGCCAAACACGAGTCTGTCGTTTGGCATGTGTGCTTTGTTGAACTGTCGTGTTATCCGGCTTGTGAAGATGCGGTATTTCGAATTTGTTCAAATTTATTGAATGCATCCGATACCACCTCTTTATCTGTCGCTGTTAAGGCGATGGAAACATCACAAAGACTGTTAGAACATGAAAATGATTGGCCTGTGAGCAATAGGTTTGACTCAAAGTAAATTGGTGCACCGCATTCGGGGCAGTCTAATTTGGATTTTATACTCATTGTTAAATTCCTTACTGTTTGCTTGGTAATGGCATCATGTTTTTTGAGAATATTTCTAATATGGTGGTGATACCGTTTGGCAATGGCAGTTGACCTGCTTCTAAGGTCACTTCATAGCTGGCATGAGCCGCACTGGATTGTTGCTCTCCTTGTGCTGATTTCGCCAAAGAGCCGTGTAATTCGGTCTCGAAGTCATGTGCTTGTTGTGGCTCTGAGCTCGGCTCGCTGTTTTGTTTTTTGCTTTGAGCGCTTCTTTGCCGGCGTCCCTGAACTGTTGTTCTGCGGCTTTTCGAGGGCACTTCTTTTTGCTCTTGCGTTGCCTTTTTTTTGATTTCGCGTGAGCTTTTAACTTCCATGTTAAAAGAGACTTTTAGCTTTTCGATGGCCAGCGAATTAATCGGAATTAACGTCATCAATGGGATTGAAATGTCCATTTTTATTGGCTGTTTACTGATGTTGCCATCTTGTTCAATCACAGAGCGAGACAATGTAAAGTTAACCATCTTTGGAACAAGCTGATCACCACTTTCATTACTTTTTTCAAAGCACGTTGTTAAAATAAATTGGGTTTGCGCATTGGCTATCATTGCATTGGCGTCTGTTGCTGCTTTCAACGGTGCGCCAATGAGGGCTTTCATTGGCAGACCGGAAAATTGGGAGGCAATGTTGGTGTTCATGCTAAATCCTTCTATGTTTTATTTTAGCCAGGGATTTGAGCTCGAAGAGCACGTTCATAACCTTCAATGAGCTTTTTTAATCCTTCTGGAGGCTCATTACCTGTGAGTGTGATTTCAAGGTGCGCATTGGCAGTATTTTCTCCACCGCTTGTACCAATGATTTTATCTCGAAGGCCTGTTTTGGTCGTATTTTTGGCAAATGCTACTAAAAGTTGATCTTGCTCGTTTGTGCTAATTTCCAGATCGGTAGAAAATTTAACTTCGGTTATTCTAGGAGATGAAATAGGCACCAAGGCCAGTAGTGGAACCTCTGCATTAACTGTATCAATGCCATTTTCAGTTCTGCTAGGAAATTGCATTGTGCAGGTTTTAGGAGAGTAACTTGGTGGCAACCCTTGTTCATTTTGGTGTTCATCGAAAAAGCGCTTAACAAAGTCAATGGTTTCACCTTCAACGGACTTAGCAGCGTCCTTAACCCCTTTATGAATGGCTTTCATCAGCGATTGAAATTCGATCATGGTGGTCTCTTCTTATTAGTATTTGCAGAGGAAGTGATGTGCTTCCTCTGATGAGTGTTTAAAGTCAGACGCTATTGCTCTTTTTCTATAATAGGGTCAATGTTTTTAGTAAATGCGTTGATAATGGTTGTTACCCCCGTAGGCAAAGGAAGCTGCCCGGCGTGTACATCGACTTCATACTTTGCCTTGTTTGACGCTTCGTAGTGCTCTTTTTGCTTCGAGGTTGACTTACTGCTGTGTGATACTGAACCGTGCACTTCCACAGAAAACAGACCAGCATTATATTTTGCAGTAATATCGGCTTTTGCAGCTGTTTCTTGCTCGCTGCTTTTTTCGTTGTCTTTTGACGTTGAGCTTGAGACTTCCATCTCAAAATGAATTTTGACATCATCAACAGCTAGGGAGTTGAGTGGAATAAGTGTCAGCAATGGCAGTTTTAAGGTGATAGTGGCATCTTTTCCGTCAGTACCATCTGCTTTAATAACTGGGCGACTAAGCGCAAATTCGACCATTATCGGCGTGAGTTTACTGTTGCTGCCAGATGCTGGTGGGTTACCACCGCCTCCGCCACCGTTTTCAAAGCATGTACTAAGCATAAATTGGGTTTGGGTACGTGCCATCATACCGTTTGCATCTGTTGCGGCCTTTAGCGGTCCCCCAATTAAAGATTTCATTGGTAGGCCGCTAAACTGCTGGGCCATAGAGACGAGTCCTGACATATATTTTCTCCTAGTTGTATAGAGCGTTAGCGAGTTATTTCCACAAATGGCCTATTGAGCCAAATCTGCAATGCACGTTTGACTGGTAATGATAAACAGCATAGAGGGTGGGGAATTGGCGAAAGCGAGGATAAATACGGGGAAAGTCAGGATGTGTGAAAGTACCGCGGTGACTGAAAGAACAATCTACCCGCGCTTTCGTTTTACTTGGCTTCAGTGTGTGGGCGCTTAGCTAAGTTAAGGGGGAAGCCGATCACTAGCGCTTCCCTTGTTTCATGTACTACGTACTGTCGCTTTTGGGCAACAATTACTCTCTACATTCTGATAGGTTTTGCCAAACGAACATCCATGGGCTGTCGCTGGAGTTTAACCTAGGATCATCGTTGTAACTCCACCAATTGGCTTTGTACAGCATGCCATTTAGGTAAACAATACTGTCTTTAACAAAAGCTCTCCCTTTTTCCCAGTGTTGGTGATCGGCGCATTTAGGTAATGCTTTTTCCACCGAAACCAATACTTGAGCGGTTGAAGACAATCCGCGACCATCATTAATGGTATAGCTAAAACTATCCGGACCTAGATAATCAGCGGGCGGCATATAATTTAGGCTATCACCAGCAAGTGTGACTGTGCCTCCTTGTGCTGAGGTACCTTGGAAAGATTCAATAACCAAAGTATCACCATCTGGGTCTCGGTCGTTTAATAGTACCGATATTGTTGCTTCTTCGTTGGGTGGTGAGATTAATTGGTCGTTCACTGCAATGGGGGCGTGGTTCTCAGCAACTAGTATTTTGGCGACGGTGGTGTTGTATACGTTTGCGTCTTCTTTGCTTCGTGCCTCTATAATCAGCTCGTCATAATTACCTATGGTAGAAGAAGCAGGTACTTTCACTTTTAACTCAATGGTTTTGGTGCTATTTGCCCCAATGCTATGGTCTTTAGCAAAAGAGAGTGTTGAGCCTGAGGTGGAAGTCGCATGTAATTCAATTTTGTGTTGTAGCTCTGAGCGATTAGTAAGCAGTACTTGAATTATTTTCTCTTCTCCCGGCTCTGCGGTTGACCACTGTGGCGTTGCCTTGAGGAAAAAAGGCTGTGTGGAAATCACGTTGGGTAACTCTCGGGTAAAGGTTCCACCAGAATCCAATTGACCAGTAAGATGGAGTTGGAAAGCTTGCTCCGGTACAATAAATTCGGCACTAAAACGTCTATGATGTGTCGGCTCCTTGAGCAAAGGGATGCGCTTTATTAGCTTTCCTGTGTAATCAACCAACTGCAATGTAGCGTCTCTAGGTGCTTGAGAAAAACGCACTTTGGCGTGAACCGTTTGCCCGATCGTAGGTTGCCCAACGAGAGGTACTAACTCGACATGCCGTATTTCTCTCTCTGGAACTTGATACAGTTTTACATCATTGACTCTAAATGACGATTTAGCAAAAGCGCGTATTGGGTATGTACTGTCTGCACCAGACAAGATCAATTGATAAGAGCCTGAGAGTGTATCTGAAATAGACATAGCGATAAGACTACTAAATTGACGTGTTACTACTTTGGCATCATTAGTGATATCTTTGCCTGTAGGGTCAAGGAGCTTGACCCCTGGAAAATTGGTGTTTTTCCCTTTCATAATAATCACAGAAAGGGGGTGGCCTGCCACTGTTTTATCTACATTTATGGCTTCAACTCCTGGCTTTTCAGCGGATGAGGTGACTTGACGGTTGGCCAAAGTGGTACTTTCGAGGTCGCTCAATTCTAAGTAAATAGGCAGTACACTGGCAATTTCGCGTCGATTGACCTTAAAGCTTAGACCGCCTGTTTCGTAGGATAGCCTTTCAAATTGATCGATTGAACTGAGGCTTCTAGGTGCCGTTTCAATCGGGAAATCGATGCTGGTATTTTGTTGCTCAACACTTTCAGCCGAGCGAAAGGAAGAGCACGTACCCGTTAAAAAAGTATTGATTTTAACACCTTGAACGATTGCGCGAGCGCGTGCTGCACCGACTAAAGCTGGACTGCGGGGCGAAGCATCGGTAAATAGCGCAATCTCACCACCTCGTGCGTAGAGATCTCCACGACTAACAGTAAATTGGTTGAGTGCTGTGTGTATCGCTGCCCCGGAGGCTTCAGGGCAATCGCCCCCTCCCCAAACGCTAATCGAATTAACTTTACTTCTGAAGCGTTCAATATCACAGACTAGACCATGATCTGACGGGCTATCTTTAAATGTAACAAGGCCCAATGTGGGGGATTCTCCTGACGCCAATTTGCTATCTAATAAGCTATTTACCGACGCTTTAACACCGGCGATATCGGCCCCCATACTACCTGTGTCGTCAATCACAAAATAAATCTTCGATTGCTCTTTTTTAAGCATGTTTTTGTAGTATTCAGCGTGTGTAGAAAATTGCTGGTCGATTTTTTGATAGAGGTTATCTAGAAATCGTTGTGTCAGTTCTTCAGCGGCTGTTTTAGCAGCGGTAAAATTATCGCCATTTGGTTGGCTATCATTATCCTTATTCAAAAACTTGTGGCAGCACTCACCATCAGGCATACCCGTACATTGTGTGACCCCAGGTTTTAGGGAGAGAAACCCAGAAAGAGAAAAATAGCCCGTAACAAGTCCATCAGGCGCAAAGTTGTTATCTTGGTCACAATGGAATCGAGCACCGTTTTGCAGTGCGAACATGTCATCAATATTGTGCTTATTGTCGACAGTATTACTATGAGACACAATATCTTGTACTGTGTGAAGGGCTTCTCCAAGTGCATCAAGTGCTCTACGTTTATCACAATTTTCCAGTGCCGCTATAATTTCATTGGTTTTTTCTGTTAATCGTGAGGAGGCAAGATCCAGTACATTGTTATCTGCATGGGCAGCTTCTACATGTGGTTCTGCAACATCAGTGTAGTAGTTAGAGTCAGAGACCTCATCTGTGGAGCCCGGGTGAAAATCGTTTTTTTTAAGTACCGTATCAGTGATGTTTTCATGTATGCCTTGTTTGAATGCCAATGCTTTTGTGCAGGTCAAAGCAACCAAGAGCAGTGTTAAATAGCGTTTATTTTTCATAATTTTCCTTTCCTTTTATTTTTCCTTTTACAACTGACTTTTTACTTTTGTTTATATAAAAAAATACTGGACCTCCTTGTTCATAGTTAAGGGTGTGTTGAAAGCAGATACAGTTAGATTCAACTTTGGATTGCGTTGATAAACTTAAATTTTTCAAATCAAATGCGTGAATATAGATATCTTTTAACCCCCGATTACCATAAGAGGAAATAAGGTACAGAGTGTGTTCATCAGTACTGAGGGCCAAATCGTGGACGGTGAATTGATTAATGAGTCCTTGCTTTAAAGGCAAAAGGCGATGGAACTCTGAGCCATTAAATGTATATATTGATGCGCCTTTCAAAATTATTACGTCATTGAATTGCTCCCTGTGAATAGCGGCGGAGCGATAAGATAAGGTGTGCTTACTCGATAGTACTTTTTTGATCGTGCGGCCGATTTTATAAACCGAAAGCTGTTGAGTTATCAGATAGTTTGACTTAATACTGAGTGGTGGTGAGTGGCCTAAATCGAGGGGTTGGCTCTTTGACAACAAGTGATACTTAGGCTTATGTTCGGTTTTATCTATGCATACGAGTATGTGCTTTTCAAGGTCATAAAGGGCATAAAAATCCCAACCATGAATTTGGCATGTGTTAAAAATAGGGTGGTCGTTCGAGACAGTATTTATTCGATTGTTGGATAAATAATATTGACTCTGTGGGTTGTAGGGGAATGTTTCAAACGACTCAATGATAGCGTTGTCATGACACGCCGATAAAAACAGTAAAATGGAAATTAATAAACTAGATCTCATCCTTTAGAACTAACTTTGTACCAAATTTGTGCTGAAATATAATTTGTATGTCATATTTTGTAAATATATTTGTGCTATCAAAGCGATGTTACGGCGCGTTTATTGTTCTTGGTCATATTTTAGCCACAAATATCCGTTTTTCGGTTTATTGAGAGACGGAGGTTTGATGATGATTTTATCAAGTGGGGAATTAAGTCATAAGAGGCTTATGTGAACGTGCACCAGTAAAGAACTCAATGTTAGCGCGAGGACCGCTATAAAAGGAGCTCTAAAAAATTAAAGTAACAAAGGCTTAGTCTTGTTCCATTTCTTTATTGATCCAGTCGGTAAATACCTTCAGCCGTGCAAGTCTTGGGGAATTTGCATCATATACAAAGTATCGTTTGACGGTGTTTGGATGGGCAAGCTTATAAGGAATTACCAGCGTACCGTTGTCGAGCTGTTGTTGGCACAAATAAGGAACTGCAAGAGTAACACCGTGGCCGCTTGCGACAGCACTGATTGCCATATCCGTCGAGTTAACCTTAGTCCACTGGGTGTGACATTCAACGCCTGATACGCCAGCTGCCTTAAACCAAGTTGGCCAGTCATAAGGCCCAGGGTTTTCTAAAGTTACTATATGCTGTGATAACAGGTTTTCGGGTGAGTTGAAATTTAGCTGTTGTGCAAATTGACTCGAACAAATGGGATACACCGCAGATTCACCGAAGTAATCACAGACTAAATTGCTCGGCGTATTTTGCTCTACAGACTGACCAAATCTGATGGCTAAATCTAGGTGGTTTTGCTTTAAGTCAACGAAGCTTGCCGAAGATGAAATAGTGATTTGAATATTTGGATATTGCTCTGTAAAGGATTGCAGCCTTGGCATCAACCACAGAGCGATGAACGCTTGAGTTGAAGTGATGGTCAATTCACCGTCGATTTCTTCTTTTTGTAGTTGGCTTACTCCTTGGCTCAATATGGTTAATCCCTTTTGGGCGTGTTCAAAAAGAGTTTGGCCAGATTGGCTGAGCTGCATTTGCTTGCCTTTACGGATAAATAAACGAGTACCGAGTGTAGATTCGAGTTGACGCATTTGTTGGCTGACAGCAGCTTGAGAAATACAGAGCTCTTTTGCCGCTAGACTATAACTTCGATGTCTGGCGGCACATTCGAAAGTGACTAGAAGATTAATATTTTTAAACACACGCACACAATTTATTCTTATTATCTACCTTGTATTATAAGCAATGCTTATATTAAAAGTCGATTTTCATCGTTGGTCTTTTTACTGCGTGGTTGCAAGAATACACGTATCGCAACAAACCGTAATTACTAAACCAAATAATAAAAAGGAACGACAATGAACGAATTTTATTCGCTGCACCAACAAGCTACTCCACTTCTATTGGCAAATGTTTGGGATGCGCCCAGCGCAAAATGTGCTGAGCAAGCTGGTTATCAAGCAATGGGTACATCGAGCGCAGCACTGGCTGCTGTGCTTGGCTACGAAGATGGTGAGAACATCCCTTTTGAAGAGCTTCTGTTTGTGGTTAAGCGGATCACTGCATCAAGTCTTCTGCCGCTAAGCGTAGATATCGAGTCAGGGTTTAGCAGCGATCCACTCGTGATTGCCAATCATATTCAGCAACTTGCTGAGTTGGGGGTGGTAGGTATCAATATTGAAGATAGCCGGGTAGAGGACTCTCGTAGGTTATGTGACAAAGATGAGTTTTCAGAATTATTAACACAAGTTTGCGCGCACTTAACAGCACGCGATGTGCAGATTTTTATTAATGTTCGCTGTGATGTATTTCTACTAGGTGTTGAAGGTGCAGCTGAAGAGGCCTGTATGAGAGCCCGCAGCTACCAAATGGCTGGTGCGGATGGATTGTTTTTCCCGTGTATCACGGCTGAGCAAGATATACGTAAAGTTACTAGCTCTACGTCACTACCTATCAATGTGATGGCGATGCCGGAGTTACCAAGCGTGGCCAAGTTGACGGAGTTGGGAGTTAAGCGGATCAGCACTGGTAACTTTGCACATATGGCTATTTATGAGCGGTTGAGTGCAACACTGACACAAATTAAAACACAAGGCAGTTGCCAGTCACTTTTTGAATAAACCTCAGCACTGTTATATTCCAGTCGACTTCTTGTGAGGGAGGAGTCGATACTTGCTGTCGTTTTGGGAAGTTGAAAAGCTCGCATCATAAATGGTAAATATAGATGGACTTGGCCTAGCAATGGATCGAGTGTAAAAAACAATTATAACAAAGGAGTAGGTCATGTGGTTTCTATTTATGGTTTCTTTAGTCTGTTTAGCTTTTGGCAGTGTTGCGAGCGATACACCCCAGAGCGCGGTTAATTCACTATTTCAAGCTATGTCACATGAGCCACAGAAAAAACCGGATATAGACAAACTGAAACAGCTCTTTCATCCTGAGGCAAAAGTATTTGGCGTGCATTTAAAAAAGGGAATGCCTAGCCTGATGAGTCTGACAGGGCAGGAATTTATAAAGCTACTGGATAAAACATCTGAGCAGGGTTTTTATGAATGTGAAATTGTCCGCAAGATTCAAACTTATGATAGGTTTTCTCACGTTTACAGTGTCGCTGAAACTCGCTTTAACAAAGACCAAACGAATCCTGATTTTACTGGTGTGAATAGCATTCAACTCTACAAAGCGGATCAGCAGTGGCAAATCATGTCATTGTATTATCAAGTCGAAAATCCGGCTAAAGCGATTGCACTTGAAAGTGGAAAGAGTGGGGCGTGTCTCAATTAAATTATACGGCTGTTTTCAAAAAAGCACCTGAACTTTTAGCAAAATGGCCGTAACAGTGAGAACCAATATTTTTAGTAAGTTGCCATTATTAATTGGAGAGAGGTTAGAGAAACGTACTACCGCTTTTATCGGCGTTATCTGGGTTGCCCGCGTTGTTTAATTATCCCCAATGTTTTAATGCAGCCTAATAACCCAAGCAATCAATTTTCAAACGCCATCAAGGTGTAATGCCTTGTGTTACTCTATTCATTCTAATAGATACTACGTTTTTGAAATAGTTGAAACCAAAAACGTTTGTTTCAAACGCGACCAAGCATTCAATGGGTGATAATACTTATCTTGCAAAAATCTTGATCGCAAGGGGAAGTAGCAAATAGTACATTTGATCCATGTTTGAATGTGGAGCGGCTGAGGGCTTTAAATACACTAGTCCCGGGAATAATCGCACACAATGCGCCGTTTAACATTTTCCATGCACAAATATTTGATGCTTCCGGGCTTTTAGAGCGCGTGATTTTTACGACCTTAGATGCGAGTGAAAAGTCCATGTAGCTGCTACTAGAGCCGACCAGCTTGTAATAAAACGCTTGTTCGTCTCTAGCACAGGGGGTTAACTCAAATTTAGCTGCATTGGTTATGTGACCATTGCCATAAAAAACGCCAGATGAATCATCGTTTACGGTTACATACCCAAAACTTTGACCATGAGTAGCTAATTTTAATATTTGCGTTTTCATACCTGTCTCCCTGCAAAAGTCTGTGTCAAGTTTAGCCGTTTAGCGTCAATAGCAACTACGTAATATAGACGCGTTAATCAGCTATGAATTTTAGTCAGCAAGTATTACACCAATTATTGAGAACACCTATGAAGAAGATAGTGAATAATGAGTGATTGGCATTCATCTGAACTTTCTAATAAGTGCTTTGCGCTCCAAGTAAAGAGGTCTGTGCTCTGAGAAGTGGTAGGGATGTATTTTGTGGCGTAAAAAATGCATAAAATTTCACGGTTATTTTTATTAATGACTAAATGTATTGAATTGGAATTTACGTAGTTTTCAATAAAATATCGCAGTTAATGGAATAAATATTTCACTTAATTGTCGATATTCAAGCCTGACTAAAGCTAATGATAAAGTCTCATATTGCGAATTTTACTAAAGAAATCACGCATTTTTCCGATAAATTTAGTAATAATAGCAACTTGTGTAATTTAAGCGCCAAGAGCGTTTACAATCATTCATAATTTGCCTAGAAAGTGGCCAATTTAAACTTAACATTGTGAGAGCGATGTGCTGAAATGGCGAGAGCTGCATAAAAAAAAGTAAAATATGCAATAGTATTTAGGAAGGAAGTGATGTCTTTGTTTCAATTTGATGAGGAGTCTGGGTATGTTTCTTTAAAGGAACATCCTGCGCACTCGGGGTTTCCCGCTAGTGCTGCACAGCTAGTTGAAATGCTGGAGCAGTCTTCTTATGCCGACTTTGATGTCATTCACGCTAATATTGGTCAATTATTTTCTCCATCTGATGACAGAGAGAAAGATCTGTTAATTGTTGCTAGAGCAGTTGATGCTTCAATTTCTATTCGTGTTGAAGAAAACAACATGCTTGCGGAAGCGCGCTTAACAACCGCGAGAGGCGGTAAGCTAATAACAATTGATGAAGCAAGAGATGCATTGACCGATGCAGGCGTGGTTAAGGGGATCAATGAAAGGGCACTAGACACCTTTTTGGGGCAGCAGTTTGAGCAATCTCCAGGGAGTGTGTATTCAGGGATTGTGGCTCATGGTGTTCGTGCGAAAGACGGCACAGATGCAAGATTTGTAAGATTATGCATGACAGCGCAAGACCGCATACTTAGTCCACAGGAAAAGTCTGGTGGCAAAGTAGATATGCGTGACTTAGGTGCAATTATCACAGTTAAACCAGGCAGCCCGCTAATGAAGCGAGTTCCTCCTACTCCAGGAGAGAAAGGCTTTTCAGTATTTGGTGATGTATTAGAGCCTAAGCCAGGCAAAGATTTCACACTGCAGGTATCTGAAGGCACAAAAATCAGCCCTGAAGACCCTAATTTGTTAATTGCTGACGCAAAAGGTGTGCCTGTAGCGGTGCCAAGAGGGATGCGAGTTGATGATGTTTTATGCTATGACAATGTAGATGTCACAACCGGCCATATCGAATTTGATGGCAGTGTCGTTGTTAGCGGTGATGTGAAAGATGGCATGAAAATCAAAGCCTCAGGTGATATTACTGTTATTGGTTTTGTTGAGTCAGCGCACTTGGAAAGTGACAGTGCGGTGACGGTCATGTTAGGTGCGATTGGCAGAAAACGCCTTGATGGCGAAGAGTTTTCTTGCATTATCAAAGCAAAACGAACTATTTCAGTGGGTTATGGGCAATATTGCCATATAGAATCTGAACAGGACTTATTTATTGAGCGCCAGGCGCTGCATTGTGACTTGAAGTCTAAGCGCCTGATCCGAGTTGGTAAGGGAGACACGCCGCGTGGCAAGCTTATAGGCGGTAACGTTTATAATGCGATGCGTATTGAAGCCGGCGAAGTCGGCGCGCCCTCAGGCACTAGGACTCGAATAGTCCTCGCCCAAGACTGGTATGATTTAAAGAAAAAAGAAAAAGAGTTTAAAGAGCTAGATAAATTGTTGTCTGATAAAATTTTGGCAGTTAAGCGAGCTCAAGTAAAAGCAAAAAAAACACCTGCGTCAGATAAACGTGACAGCTATTTGAAAAAGCTTGCTGTCACAGAGCAGCGTTTAGATGCGCATTACAAACGCAATGTTCGTAATTGTAAACTGGTGGCACAAAAGCTACTTCGGTTGGTTAAACTGAGCCGAGTTAAAGTAAATGAGCTAATGCACCCGGGTATAGAATTGACAATCGCGAAGGATAGTCGATCTTTTTCAAGAATCTACCCACCTCATTCAGTTAAATTAGACGCTGGAAAAATCACGCAAGAGTTCCAGAATTAAAAAAGCAGCTTAGGCTGCTTTTTTTAGCTTTGTAATTTACAAGCGACAACTAACTTTGTTCTTCTTGATCACTGTCTTGGTCTACTTGAGGTAGCGGCCATCCGCCAAGTGCTTGCCATTTGTTTACGATGTAACAAAATAGTTCAGCTGTGCGTTCAGTATCGTAAAGTGCTGAATGTGCTTGGGAGTTGTCAAACTCAATACCCGCCGCGCGACATGCTTTCGCCAGCACAGTTTGCCCTAGTGCAAGGCCAGACAAGGAAGTGGTATCAAAGCTAACAAATGGATGAAAAGGCGTACGCTTGATATTGTTGCGTTCTATCGCCGCGTTTAAAAAGCCATGATCAAATGCCGCGTTATGTGCAACGATGACAGAGCGCTGGCAGCCAGCGTCTTTTTGCGCCTTTCTAACAGCTTTGCAAATCTCTTTAATTGCTTCACTCTCTTCAACGGCACCTCGCAGCTCTGAAAATGGATCTATTCCGTTAAACTCAATGGCCGATTGCTCAATATTAGCGCCTTCAAATGGCGCGACATGGAAGTGAATAGTGTTATCAATACTGAGCTCACCGTTATCGTCCATTTTTAACAAGCTGACCGCTATTTCCAATAGGGCATCTGTTTCTTTGTTGAACCCTGCGGTCTCAACATCTATTACAACTGGGAAAAAGCCTCTGAAGCGTTTTGCGAATAGGGTTTGCTCTTGTTCTGCCATGATAAACTTGGATTTCTAAAATGAGGCGCCTATTATACTGATCATGAGATAAGATGCTAATTGGGATCGATGGATCCTCAATATATTTTTTAATGGAGTCGACTTATTGGCATATCGATTCGGTATGTTTATTGCTTATGTGTAAGGTGAATCAGAATGAAGGCACAAAAATAGAGTCTGTTTTTGGCTTAATAGACTTGGAGTGAGAAAAGTGAAGCTATATTTCAATACTTTAGCGGCCGTTATGACGCTTGTGTTAGCTACCAATGCATATGGTGCGATGCGGCAGTATAGTGCCACTGTCGATGATTCTAAATGGATGGTTGATAGAACGACTCGATTATCTTGCACACTTTCTCATACGGTTCCCTATTATGGAGAAGCAGTATTTAGTGCATCGGCCAGTAAGAATAAAGATCTTACTTTCAATCTCGACATGGTGATCCGACCGGAGGACTATGACTTTGCAGGTCTTGAATCTGTGCCGCCAAGCTGGCGGGCAGGCTTACCAGCTCGCTCAATGGGCAAAATGGCATTACTTAAAAAATTTGATGGTGAGCTTGCGAACCCAGTTGCTTGGGAAATGCTGACAGAGTTAGAAAAGGGTTATCAGCCTACTTTTTATTATCAAGATTGGCACAATAAGCAAGACCAAATTTCCGTCGCGTTGTCTTCGGTCAACTTTAAGAAATCTTATTGGGACTTTTTACAGTGTAGAGATAACTTATTGCCTTATAGCTTCGAAGACATTGCTTTTGTGGTGATGAACTACCGTAAAAACTCAAGTGATTTAACCAGTTCCTCGCGAAAGCGCCTCGATATGATAGGGGAGTATTTAAACAATGATCCCGACATTGACTCAATTTACATATCCGCCTATTCAGATAGCTATGGCGGAACCAATGTAAACTTAAACCTTTCTAAAAAGCGTGCGATGGCAATTAAAGAGTATATGGCGAGCAAAGGTGTGCCAGCAGAGAAAATCATGACAGAAGGTTTCGGTGAAAAACGCCATGTTGCAATTAATACAACTCCAATTGGCCGCGAAGCCAACCGCCGAGTGATCATTCAAATCTCCAAGCCCTGATAGCGGGCTTGGAGCTTGCGTGAAGCTATATTTTATTTCGGATCATATCTCTTATAGTGAGTCGAGCAGGGTGTAATGCTTCGTGCACTCTTTCACTAAAAGGGAGGGGTTCTTGAAATAAACTCGCAACCAGATGTTCCGTAACAAGTGGTGCTGTACATAACCCTCTGGCGCCAAAGCCAGTGGCAATATGTAATCCTTTATGTGGCATCGATTGAGAGGTGAAGCCATAATATTTACCGCGTTTGATGTTGTCATAAGCTTGCAATAAGTCCGCTTTGTCTTGCACTTGCCCAATCATTGGGGTGTGATCGTTAAAACAACATCTTACTGCTGCTTTAGCACTGTCAATATTGCCAAGACTTTTATCAAACTCAGTACCTTCATAAAATCCAGCTAGCTGTTGGCGGTTGGTGATATTATCTTGTTCGGTGACAACCCTTGATTTACTGTGCTTTTCGAAAGTTGCCCCCATGCAATGCAACCCGCTCTGACTAGGGGTGAAGTAACCTTTGTGGCATAACACAGTGGAAAGCTTTGAAGAGGCAGCTCCCTCATTGATATGAGAGACTTGGCCTCTCACGCCGTGAATACCAATATCTTTGGTTTGCTCAAATCTATCGCTATGCTCGCCTGCACAGACAAAAACATCAGAAAAAGGGCCAAATGTTTGTTGCTTCGACTTTAAATACCAGCCGTCAGTTTTGTGTTCTAGTTGCTCGATGTGGACAGCAAAGAGGTTTTCGCCTGGCGTTAAAGACTCAGCTGCGTCAAAAACCGACTTTGTAAGCTGTACAGGGCTTACCCAACCCCCTTGCTCAATAAACAGACCGCCATATGGCGTGTCGATACTTGAGAGCGACTGCGCCTCTGCGCTATCGACTTGGCGTATCAACTGTTCTGGAAAAACTTTGCTAGCCGCCAATTTTTCGTGTTGTGCTTTTTTGCTATCGTTAACGCTTTGGAGTAAAACACCGCACCATTGGTGGTCAAATGAATGGCCGGCTTTGTTCAGCTGTTCATAGAAGCGTCTGGCATACAAAAAGCTATGGGCATAAAACTCAGATGGAATACCAAATTCGCTTTGTAAGTTTGGATAAACAGCGCCTTGTAGATTGTGAGAAGCGCCTTTTGCGAGGGCATCATCTTCGCAAAATAAGTGTGTTTTAATGCCACGCTTTGCAAGGTGATATTTAAGACAGCTACTCGCTATGCCGCCACCTATAACGGCAACATGTGAAAGTGCTGCTGCGTCTTGTTGATAGTATCGTGGCGTAGTTGCATGCTCTGTAGTGGCGATAAGTGTACCGACGACCATTTCTCGTTTACGGCCATAGCCTTTCACTTTTTTGCACTCAAACCCTGCACTTTGCAAGCCTCTTCGGACAAAGCCAGCTGCGGTAAAGGTGGCAAAAGTTGCATTTTGTTGGCTCAAATGAGCCATGGCATCAAATAGAGATTGCTGCCACATATCAGGATTTTTACTAGGCGCGAAACCATCTAGATACCACGCATCGACAATGCCTTTGCTCTGATATGCTATTTGCGGCAATGAGCTTTGCACATCGCCGAACCACAAGTCGAGTACTACACGGCCCTGTTCAAATTCTAATCGATGACATCCCTGTAATGCCATTGGGTACTGATCGCATAATTGTTTTGAAAGTGGCGCCAATGCAGGCCAGGCGTCTAGTGCTTGTTTGAGGTCACTCAACTTGATAGGAAATTTTTCGAACGACATAAAATAAAGGCGTTCAACACCATCTATGTGTGCGTTTTGCTTAAAACGAGCCCAAGTATTTAGAAAGTTCAGGCCTGTGCCAAAGCCTGTCTCAGCGACAACAAAGTGTTTTCTTGGGTGGCTCTTAAATCGTTCATGTAGCCCATTTTGTTCAAAGAAAACATAATTTGACTCGGCTAAGCCATCGTCGTTGGAGAAATAAACGTCATCAAAATTATCGGCGACAGGTGTGCCAGAATCGTTAAAATGAATTTGTGCGTTACTTATCATAGAAATACGTTGGTATAATGCTCATTGATGACAAGTATTTTACTGGTTTTATTTGCATTAGTCCGTTGCATTTTTGCAAATATCAGTTCAGAGTACGTGTGTACGCTGGAAAGCTGACCACTTGATCAGTCTTTTACGCGTAGAATACACCTAAATTTTTTAAGTCCTAAGGGAATTACCCATGAGAAGAGCCGTAATTACGGGGATCGGTGTTGTTTCAAGCATCGGTAACAACAAGCAAGAAGTATTAGAATCTTTGAAAGCGGGTAAAAGTGGTATTGCTTTTAACCAAGAGTTTGCTGACATGAATTTGCGCAGCAATGTGTCAGGTAAAATTGATATTGATGTTAAGGCACTAGTTGACCGTAAAGCGCACCGCTTTATGGGTGACGCAGCTGCATACTCTTATATCGCGATGGCACAAGCTATCGAAGACTCTGGTTTATCAGAAGATCAAGTTTCGAATGAACGTACTGGCCTTGTAGTTGGTTCTGGTGGTGGTTCTTCTAAATACCAAGTAGAAGCTGCTGATATTTTGCGTGAGCGTGGCGTTAAGCGTGTAGGTCCTTACATGGTGCCGCGTACTATGGCAAGTACAACATCTGCGTGTCTAGCAACACCATTTAAAATCAAAGGCGTTAACTACTCGATTAGCTCAGCATGCGCTACATCTGCACACTGTGTTGGCCACGCAGTAGAGCAAATTCAACTAGGCAAACAAGACGTAATTTTTGCAGGTGGTGGTGAAGAACTTCACTGGACGCTGGCAATGGAATTTGACGCCATGGGTGCATTGTCAACTAAGTACAACGAAGAGCCAGAAAAAGCATCTCGTACTTATGATGCAAACCGAGACGGTTTTGTTATCTCTGGTGGTGGCGGTATCATGGTAATCGAAGAGCTTGAGCACGCATTGGCTCGTGGCGCACACATTTACGGTGAAATCGTAGGTTATGGTGCAACTTCAGATGGTTACGACATGGTGGCACCATCAGGTGAAGGCGCTGTGCGTTGTATGAAACAAGCAATGGCTACTGTAGATGGTGAAATTGATTACCTAAATACTCACGGTACTTCAACACCTGTTGGTGACGTGAAAGAACTGGGTGCTATCCAAGAACTATTTGGTGAGAAGTCGCCGGCGATCAGCGCAACAAAAGCGATGACAGGTCACGCTCTGGGTGCAGCGGGTGTTCACGAAGCGATTTACTCGGTACTAATGCTTGAAAATAACTTCATCACACCATCTATCAACATTGATGAATTAGATGAAGAAGCTAAAGGCTTAGACATTGTAACTGAGCGTCGTGACGTTGAACTAAATACTGTTATGTCAAACAGCTTTGGTTTTGGTGGAACTAACGCCACACTCGTAGTTCAGAAATACAAAAGCTAAATCACAAGTAGCTTCTTTATAAAAAGCCCTGCGGGGCTTTTTTGCGTTTTATGCGTCAAAATCTACCTTTCTATCAATCTAACCTCTTATTTATAAATAAATTTATTACTATTTTTTGAACTGTTGAATAATAAATTTGGCTATGCTAGAAAATGCTTTGTGCATATAAAATGCACACTATTGTGAAAGGGATAATTATGGAAGATATATACGAAGTAGATGTTGATGGAGATGGTATCAGTGATGGAGTTGTCGCCGATGTAGATGGTGACGGCTATATTGATACCGTAGGAATTGATCAAGATGGTGATGGTATTGTTGACACTGTGGCGATAGATTCCGATGGAGACGGTTATGTTGACACCGTGATGATTGATGAAGATGGTGATGGTGTTGTTGACGCCGTGGCGATAGATTCCGATGGCGATGGATATGTAGATACCGTCGGTGTTGATACAGATGGAGATGGCATCATAGATACTGTCGCAATGGATACCGATGGCGATGGTGTAATAGACGCGGTTGCAATGGACCTTGATGGTGACGGAGATGTTGACGCCATTATTGCTGACACTGACTTTGACGGTGAAGCAGATACCATGATTATTGAAGACGACGGATTTGACGATTATTAAGCTTAAGGGAATAAGATATGTTCAATAAATTAAAAGAAACAGCGACAAAAAACTTTACGGATGAGGAAGGGAATAGCCAAGTGGGCGTTAATATAAAGGAAAAAGGTGAGGGGCTAACGGCTTCTATAAAACAAAAAGCGACGGATGCAAAAGACAACCTTAAAGATATCTCGGTCATGAATAAGGTAAAGGATTTTACCAAGGCATCAGTAAAAACCGTTGAAGATATAGATAACGATTTACTGTCGAGTAACTCTCAGTATGAAATTAATAACTTTAGAGTTTCGGCTACAGCTGGTGTAACAGCGGGAATGACACTAGATATCCACTTTGTCAAAAACCAAGGTGCAAAAGAAATCGCGCAAAAAGCCTCTCGATTTTTAATCGTAGTAAACCCTGATACAGGCAGTAAAATCCAAGTGCCCCGCAGCGCACTAGTTAATAAAGAAACGGCAAAAATTAAAGATCCAAAAACAGAAGCTGTTTTAACAATAGATGCTAAAACTGGGGCAATCTTACCCTAAAAGACTGCAGCGCAAACTCACATACAGCCTAAGATAATTAGGCTGTAAATTAGTGAGCATTTTAAACCTTGTGCTTCATTAATCGCTCTTTGTCTCGCGACCAATCTCTGTCTTTAATATCAGCACGTTTATCGTGCATCTTTTTACCTTTGGCTAAATGAAACTCGAGTTTTACCCAGCACTTTTTCCAGTACATTGCTGTTGCAACTAAAGAGAAACCATCTCGCTCGGTTGCACCAATCAGCCTATCAATTTCTCTTTTGTTGAGTAACAGTTTACGATAGCGAAGTGGATCACAGATAACGTGGGTAGAGGCGCTATTTAATGGCTGAATCTGACTGCCTAGCAAAAATGCCTCACCGTCTTTAAGATGAATATAAGTCTCTGAGATATTAACCTTACCAGCGCGGATGCTTTTAACTTCCCAGCCTTGTAGTTCCATACCTGCTTCGAACTTATCGTGTAAAAAATACTCATGGCGTGCTTTTTTGTTCAGCGCTATGGTATTGCTCGTTGATTTATTTGATTTTTTCTTTGCCATAATGGCTTAGTCTACCTACAAATCGAATGGGAAAACAGTGTTATTTAATTTTTATGGCATATTTTCGCTCACAGTGGAGCTGCAAACAAGATAAATCTTTAAAAGCTTGGTAAAATTGGGCCAGTAAAGTTTGGAGAACGTATGCCACAAGTAGAAAAAAGTGCATTGGTGATGTACAGCACACAAGAGATGTTTGATCTGGTCAATGATGTAAACGCTTATCCTGATTTCTTACCTAACTGTTCTGGCGCGAAAGTGCTAAGCAGTTCACATGATGAAATGACGGCGAGTTTAGAAATATCGAAGGCAGGTCTGACTAAGTGGTTCACAACTAAAAATCAATTTGAAGGCAATCGAGTGAAAATGCAGCTTGTTGATGGTCCTTTTAAATCTTTGCAAGGCTACTGGGAGTTTGTTGAATTAGATGAACATGCCTGTAAGGTAAATTTAAAGTTAGAATTCGAATTTGCCAGCAAATTGATAGAGCTTGCTTTTGGCAAGGTTTTTAATGAAGTCGCTAAAAATATGGTGGCTGCGTTTACTAAGCGCGCAAAGTCTGTCTACGGAGCTAGGTAAATGATTAAGATTGAAGTTGTATTTGCGTTACCTGATAAAGCGACTTGCCTAACAGTAGATGTAGCTGAAGGTACCTCTGCTGAGCACGTTGTGATGCAGTCAGGAATATTAGAGCAATGCCCTGAAATCGATCCAACCAACTTAAGCTTGGGGATTTGGAATAGAACTGTCAAGTTACATCAGGTGGTTAAAGAAGGTGATCGCATTGAGATATATAGACCGCTAATCGCTGATCCAAAAGAAGCAAGGCGTCGAAGAGCAGACAAAGCCAAAGAAGAGGGTAGGGCAAATAAAATAACCGGTGGTCGAGCTTAACCTACCAAATGATTTAAATGAAAAAGCCACTGTAATGAGTGGCTTTATGTTTTTAAAATAATAAACGAGTTATTTTTCTTGGGGCTCGTGCGCTGCTTTTTCGTCGGCTAAATCGTCTTTAAGTTTGCGGATCTTTAGGCCGAGTTCTTGGCCTCTTAGCTTTGCGTAATAAGTACATCCCACAAACATGGCAGAGGCGAATATCAATTCTAGAATAACCCACAATAGCTCATCGGTGGCAATCCACAATAGGGTAAAGCCATGTATAAAGTATATGAGCACGACAAAATTTGCCCACGCAAATGTATAAGGTTTGTCTTGCAGTATGCCTCTCAAAGGTAACAGCAGAGGAAGAATATACACAACAAACATAAATCCAACGCTATGTCCCTCTCTTGGAGAAACCAAAAATAGCCAAATAGGCATGAGCAACAATAAACCAAAATAGCCAAATAGAGCGAGTTGGTGAAATTGTTTTGTTTTAGGTTGTTTTGGAGTCTGATTCATAATAACTTTTTTGCAACCGTGTATAGGCGAGTAGCGACGGCTCGACATATTTTTATTTCAGTTTCTGTTAGCTGGTCGCTGTTGTCCAGCCCTGCAACATGAGTTGCACCATATGGTGTCCCTCCGCTTTCGGTAGACAATAACTCAGGTACATCGTAGGGGACGCCCATCAGCATCATACCGTGATGCAACAAAGGCAGAGACAAGTTCAATAATGTCGCTTCGTTACCGCCGTGCATGCTACTTGATGACGAGAACACACATGCTGGTTTATCTATAAGCTGCCCTTTTAACCAAACATCACTGGTTGTTTCCCAAAACGTTTTTGCTTGAGCCGCCATCATGCCAAATCGTGTTGGTGTACCAAATGCAAGTCCATCACATTCAATAAGGTCTTGTTTCGTTACTACGATATCGTGAGGCTGCCTTTGTACAAAGGTGCGTAAACGGACCGTTGCACCTTGGGCACTTAGTGTTTCGGCTATTTCGTTAGCCATGGCTTCGACTGAGCCATGGCTAGAATGGTATAAAACGAGTATTGTCGCCATATTTAAATAATATCTAATACTGACTCAGGTGGGCGGCCCAGTGCTGCTTTTTCACCCTTTACCACAATTGGTCGCTCTATCAACTTTGGGTTTTCAAGCATGGCGTTTCTTAGCGTCTGCTCGTCACTGTCCTTGCTTAGGCCTAGCTCTTTATAGATGGTTTCTTTATTGCGCACCAATTGATGTGCAGAATCAAACCCTAATTTTGATATTAATGTATCAAGGGTGCTTTCATCAATGGGGGTTTTTAAATACTCTACGATCTCTGGCTGAATATCATTTTCTTCAAGCAATGCAAGAGTTTGACGAGATTTCGAACAACGAGGATTGTGGTAAATAGTTACTGACATAATGGACCTTTTGAAACTGTAACTTATAGTTGTATTGTTTGATTGTAACTGATTGAAAAAGGTGTGCCTATCTTTATATATGGACAAAATATTGCCCATAAGTGAGTGGATAGGCAACATGTAGGGTTACAATTTAGCAAGCTCTTTTTGCATGCCTCGATATTTTGTGAGCAAAGCTTTTAAGCGCAATTTTTTAATTTCATCTTCTTTTTCAATGAAGTTAAGTGCTTTTTGTACTTCATCTGCCGCTTTCATGAATGCACCGTAGTGAGATAGTAAACTAGCGCGCGATTCATGATAAGCCGCTTTATTTTCACTCAGTTCATAAGTTTCTGTGAGCAATTGTTTGGCGAGTACATGATTTGGCTTTTCTAATAAAAACACTTTAAGCAGTTGTTCTGCCTTTTCGTACATTTTTGCTTTGATGGCTGTGTTAGCTAAATTTAAAGTGATGACCTGATTGTTCGGGCGAAGCTGGTGCTTCTGTTCTAACAGTGACAGAGCTTGGTCATATTTTTTTTGACCGAGTTTAATATCTGTATAAACATCTAAGAAAAACAAGTTATTAGGCTTTAATTTTAAGAGCTTATTTATAATTCCCTCAGCTTGGTCGTACTTTTTTTGATCAAGCAATGATATTGCCAGTCCGTACTCATAATGACTCTTGTCGAGCTCTGTACTGGTTCTCAAAGTGTTTTCAAAATAGGCCTGAGCATCTTCTTTGCTTAGCTGGTAGCGAGCCATTACCCGATTTTGTGCGTAATGAAAATCTTCGCTGCTTGGCACATAGCGTTTTGGGTATTGCTGGGCTCGCAGTCTGACATCAGATACACGAGAATCCGGTAAGGGGTGAGTAAGCAAAAATGCAGGGGGCTTGTTTTTAAATCGAACTTGGGATGCAAGCTTAGTTAAAAACTCACTGGCGGCATACGGATCATAGCCAGCTTTTTGCAGCGTTTGCATACCAAATCTATCTGCTTCTTGTTCTGCTTTTCGGCTGTGGGTTAACTGACTCAAAGCGGCTTGCGTGCTATTGGCTGCAAGGATTGCCATGCCGGCGTCAGGTGCTACAACGGTGGCCAAAATCCCTGTGATCATGCCAGCGATAGTTAGCGCACTGTTGTCTTTGGCCTGTTGGATTCTTCTTGCCAAGTGCCTTTGCGTAACGTGGGCTATTTCATGGCCCAGTACTGATGCAAGTTGACTCTCATTATCAGACTGCGCTATCAGGCCCGTATGGACTCCTACATGTCCACCATAAAATGCAAAAGCGTTAATCGCTTTGTTGTTCAGCCAAAAGAACTTAAATGGAAATCTAACGTCATTAGCACTGGCGACGAGTTTATTGCCTAGTGCAGACAGGTACTCATTGAGAACAGGGTCTTGAACTAAGGGCGAGCTAGAGCGGATCTGCATCATCATCACTTCACCGATGGCTTGCTCTTTTTCAATTGGTAAAACTTGCACTGCCGACGTACCAAGGTCTGGGAGCCTAAACTCGGATGCATTATTGGCTGTAGAGTAACTTAGTGCGAGTGCGCATAAAGTCGTTGCAAGTGCTTTTTTAAATCGCATTCTAATCCTTCTTGTAGTCGTCACCGAGCATGATTTTAGCTAAGTTTATTTCGTCTTCACAGGCTCGGGCGTCTTTTTCGCATAACAGGTAAAAATCTTTTATTGAGACACCGTCAACGCTCACAACGTTCAATTCTCTTTTCAAAAGGGAGATAGTTTGATGTACAACCTTGTGTGCGTGCAAGATCAACGCTTTATCCGCGATGTCACCGCGCTCAAAATAAAATCGAATGAATTTATGCATTTGACTAAATCTAATGAGTGTCTTCATGGTATGGGGGTCCCACACATTAAACTCAAGATATTTATTGTCTTTTAGATATGTGTCGACTTTTACATTGCGAGCAATTGGAAAAGCCCAAAGCTCGTATCCGCGATCTGTAAATGCCTGGTGTAGAGTAATTTTTGGTGCACTATTACAATGGACGATGCCGTTATCGTCCTCATAACCGTCCAAAAGCTGTAAATTCCAATTACGCTTGTCTAATAACCGTTTGATAGCATTATCAAATCCGTGCTGAAAAATCCCTTCACTCTCACTGACTGAAGAAGCGACAAGATGATAAAACGGCGGGAGCTCCCCCCAATTGATTTGCTTTTTGTACCAATTGATTTCTTTAAGTGTGGGGTTCGCCGGCAAACGTGCCTTGTTGTGTGCTTTTGGCATATTGTTTCCCGTAAAGCTTGTTGTTGTTATAAGAATAAACCATTGCCCTAGTTCAAGCTACAGAAAGACGCTGGAATATGAGTAAAATACAGGATTATTCGCTTGCTATTTACTATAGAGGTATCTTATAAAGCGGTATCATGATATTGAATCAAAATTAAAAGTATATATTGCGTTTCCAATGTATTTAAAATGTATTTATAGCGTTTTATAAGTGTTGGTTTTTAACCTAAAGTTAACGGGTGGGGCTTTTCGTAGCCTATGAAGGTGCAAAACATAGAACTAACAACAATTGATTTAAGGCATTACAATTGTCCTCAATTGTTTGTCCAATTTAAATGGCAGTTGAAGAACCTGAATATTGGAAAAATCAGATTTATTTGCAGTCGAACTCAAGATCTTTCCGATATAAAGCGTTACTTATCTCGCCAAGCGTATCGCCATGTCTTAACAGAAGAAGGCAACTTTAACTTTATTGAGGTACACATCACGGATGTTTGAGTTAATAAAATCTTGGTATCAAGAAAAATTTTCGGATCCAGACTCGGTCACTTTATTGTTGATGCTCGTCTTTACAGCGACCATGTTGTACTTTTTTGGCTCTTTTGTCATTCCTGTTCTTGTGGCTTTGGTCATCGCATATTTGCTCGATTGGCCAGTGACACGGTTGCAGCGAGTTATGCCTAGTCGTTTGATGGCGACAAATATAGTTATGTTGGGTTTTGTTGGTGTCGTTTTAGCGCTGCTATTAGTCATCGTTCCTGTTTTATGGTCTCAGGCGAGTAATCTCGTCCAGGAAGCGCCAAGTATGGTGGAAAAAGGTCGAGATTATCTGCTCCACTTACCAGAAGACTACCCCAATTTAATTTCAGTACAACAAGTACAAAACATTGTTACAGGTGTTGAAAGCAAAGTTCTCGCGTTAGGAGAGTTAATTGTCTCGGTATCACTGACTTCGATTAAAGACTTAGTCGCATGGCTCATTTATCTTATTTTGGTGCCTTTGTTGGTGTTTTTCATGCTTAAAGATAAAGGAACCTTGACGTCGGGGATTAAGCAATTGATCCCCAAAGACCGAAAGCTAATAACCCAGGTTTGGGAAGAAATGGATCATCAAATAATGAACTACATTCGCGGAAAAGTGATAGAGATAGTGATTGTAGGTGGAACTAGTTTTATTGCATTTGCGGTACTTGATCTACGTTATGCTGCTTTGCTTGGTACTTTGGTTGGACTGTCTGTACTTATTCCTTTTATTGGTGCTGCGCTAGTTACTATTCCAGTAGCAGCAGTGGCACTATTTCAATTTGGCATGGCACCTGAATTTTGGACCATATTAATTGTATACGGCATTATTCAAGCTTTAGATGGCAATTTATTGGTGCCACTATTATTTTCAGAAGCGGTAGATCTTAACCCTGTATACATTATTGTTGCTGTCCTATTTTTTGGCGGGCTATGGGGGTTTTGGGGAGTGTTTTTTGCAATTCCTTTGGCATCCTTGGTCAAAGCATTGGGTAATGCATGGTCATCAAGTCAACGACACATGCAGGTCGGTTAATCTAATCGATAAGAGTTGATAAAAGGAGCGCACAGCGCTCCTTTTTAGTTTGTATTAGTTCGACTTCAATATGAATACATTATTGAACTTAACGAAGTAGATGTTTTTGTGTAAAATGGAATAACTTAGTACATATAGTTATAAGCGGTACACGTGAACACTTCTCCTTCTGCCCAGATTTACCTTGATGCCAATGCAACGACACCTGTTCTGACTTCAATATCAGATAGTGTGATGCAAAGTATGACAACAAACTTTGGTAACCCCTCTAGCTCACATATTGCAGGCTTAACAGCAAAAAACTTGCTTGAACAAACAAGGCAACTCGGCAAACGGTTGATTGGCAGCAAAGATGGTGAGTTGCTGTTTACTTCTGGAGCAACAGAAGGGATCCAAACCGCCATTGTTTCTGCGCTGAATCAATATCTGCAAACGGTGCACAAAAGTATATCGAAGCCGGTCCTTTTATATGGCGCGACAGAGCACAAAGCGGTACCAAACACGTTAAAGCATTGGAATGCCATACTTGGCCTCAATGCAGATGTTTTGGAGATCCCGGTAAATGGTGAGGGCATATTGGATTATCAATTTATTGCACAGCATGTATCACAGGCTGTGGTGATATGTACGATGGCTGTTAATAATGAGACTGGGGTTACGCAAGATTTAACAGCACTTGAGAAGGTGATTCGGGATCATAATCCAGAGGTGGCTTGGCTTGTCGATTGTGTTCAGGCATTGGGAAAAGTACCGTTGCAAATGGATTCGATTTCAATCGACTATGCTGCGTTCTCAGGCCATAAGCTGTATACGCCAAAAGGCATTGGGTTTTTGTATATTCGCGATGGGCGACCATATATCCCTTTTATCGCAGGTGGTGGGCAGGAGTCAGGGATGCGTTCGGGCACGGAGAATTTACCAGGGATTGCAGGTCTACATACTCTATTTTCACTGTTAAATGGTCAAAATGAAGTCTTTCAGCCTCACAACAAATTGCAGTTGCACCGAGATATGCTTGTAATGGCTCTAAAAGACACTTTTACTAATATCTGTTTTCATCACGCTTTTGACTTGTCTGTACCGACTACGTTGAATTTTTCAGTTGACTATCTCACAGGCAAAGAACTGATAGATTTGTTTGACGCGGCAGGTATTCGAGTCAGCGGCGGATCTGCTTGTAGTTCAGGTGTCTCCCGCAGTTTTGTATTGGAAGCAATGGGGTTGAGCGATTGGCAGTGTTCAAATGCAATTCGTATGTCATTTGGTCCTGCGGACAGCACTGAGTTTATTGAAAAAGCATGCAAAGCTATCCGTAAAATGAAGTCTTTATTGATCTCTGAAGACGCTTGGGTAGAAGAAAATGGCTTAAACTATTCGCAATGGGGCGGCTTTACTTGGCTAAATTACCAATCTACAGGGTGCTGGTTATTTATATCTAAAAAAAAGGAAATGATTGTAATAAACCCAATTGACCCTTTATTGGCGAAATTGAAATATTACGTCGATGCAATCGACACTGAGCGATTGGTTTTTCTGCTGACCAATGATACCTGCAAAGACGAACATATTAAAAGAAACATAAAGCGTGTTTTTGGCAATAGTGCAGATATCTTGAAACTCGAAAACTCGAGATCAGAAGAAATTTCAGTGTCAGGTAAAGGCTGGCAGATAACATCAAAATTTGAGACTGAAAGGCAGGGCGTTATTTTTAAGTGGACCTGCTATGAGGGTGAGAAAGGCGTAATCCTAGCAGATTTGTCACCTGAACAATTTAAATCCAAAAAGCTTGCAGATGGCGAGGTAGTGATTTCTCAGGGAAATATATATTTAAGCAAACAAGAAATAGAACGAAATCACGGCAGTTTGAAACAAGAAGAAATTGAGCCCGTCGCGTTAATAACGCGAAAGGACGTGACAAGCTGGATAGATAAATATGACGCTCAGATCCTCGATATAAGAGAGAGAGGGGAACATCAAGCTTCTACGACTGAATTAACCAAAAAGCTCAGTCCAAACGATAAAGGGCGTATTATGAATGTGCCTGCAGGCCGTGTAGTTAATGCTTATATTGACGGTACACTTGACCCACGAAAGTCTTATGTCATTGTTTGTAGAAGTGGCCGACGTTCACAGAAGGTGGCTGAGGCATTAAAATCTTTAGGGTTTACCAGCGTAGCAAATGTCACAAGAGGGTTGGCGCTACTGTGAGCGCCAACTAATTCTGTTGTGTTAATTAGGTGCTGGTCCTGTACTTTCTCGGATCACGACACTTGGTGTGAAGGTCGTAATGATATCTTTATCTTGTTTTCTACTGCCTCGTGTTTTTGAAAACAGCAACCTCGCAGCATGTTCAGATATGACACTATTTGCTTGATGAGCCGTTGTTAATTTAGGCCAAGTTTGCCTCGAGAAAGGCGAGTCTTCGAACCCTGAAATCGATAGTTGTTCGGGTATCGCAATATTCATCAATCGGGCGGCAAATAATGCTCCAGCCGCTATTTCATCGTTACCGCCCAAAATCGCGGTTATATTGGACTCATTATTATTTTTCAATAGCGCTTTTGCGCCTTCTACACCTGATTCGAAAGAATAGTTACCTTCATATATTAGGTTCTCATCTACTGTCAGGTTATGGTCCTTAAGTGCGTTTTGATAACCGGCTAAGCGCTCAGTTGTTGATTTGTGTTCTGCGTCCCCACATGCAAATGCAATGGTTTTGTGGCCTAAATTAATTAAGTGGACTGTGATTTCATATGCAGCAGCATAATCGTCTACGTAAATGCAGTTATTAGCTTTTGGGCTTGTTGGGGTTTCTGTTTGGTTTTTGGGCGTTTTATCTTGTCCTGATAGTAAGCGCACATACGCTATACCTAGTTCATCAAGCATTTCAATAATATCTTGTTGCTCAGAAAGAGGAGGTGTTAATACTAATCCAGCCAGCCTAGAGCGTTGGATCATTGTTGCAATCTCTTTGTGCATCTCGGGATCTTGAGCGCAACAAGGATGAATGACAAGTTCATAGCCTTCATCTTTGCATCGAGAGAGCACACCATTTTGCATATCAATAACGTAGTAGGCATTTGGGTTGTCATAAACTAGGCCAATTGCAAATGAAGAGGTGCCTGCTAAGTTACGCGCTGCGGTATTGGGCTGATAGTTAAGTTCTGTAACAGCTTGCATAACCAGATCATAAGTTTTTTTTCTTACAGAGGGTTCTTTATTGATAACCCTTGATACAGTTTTCATTGACACGCCCGCATGTTTTGCGACGTCGTTGATGGTTACTTTCATTTTTTTTCTTCTATAGGAAATAGGCTTAAATTGTGGCCGAATTTTGAGTCATTTATTTGTAATCACTCTTTTTTGCTGGCTTTTGATACTAAATTACAACGCCAATTAGTAGTTATAAGGCAATATAGTATATTTCAGCTTTTCATGAAACGATCAAATTTAGACCCCGCTGCATTTTAACAGTTACTGAATAACTTTAATAAATTTAATGATACCGGTGTCAAAAAATAAAAAATCAGTTATTATATGCAAAGTAAAATGAGGAACATGCAGTTTGACAGCGTTGTCATTTTAACTTATGGTTAACGCTCGAATATGTTTATGTGTGTATTTTATGTATTTGGCACACTATCATCGCTAGGGGAAAAATTATGAATTGCCGTACAACGTTAGCAAGTTGGCAAGCATTATCAGCAGCATCAGAACAACTAAAAGAACAGCATTTAAAGACTCTTTTTGAGGCTGATAGTGGGCGCTTCGATAAATTTTCTCGCCAAATACCTGGCGTACTTTTTGATTTCTCTAAACAGCTCATCAATGACTTTGCGTTCGAACAATTAATTCAGCTGGCGAAAGAGGCTGATATAGCATCTTGGCGTGACAAGATGTTTTCTGGGGAAAAAATTAATTTCACAGAAGACCGAGCCGTCTTACACGTGGCACTTAGAAATAGAGATGCGTCTCCAATTTATGTTGATGGCGTGAATGTGACAGAGCAAGTCCAAGCTGAACTTGAAAAGATGAAAGTCTTCACTGACCGGGTTCGAAGTGGTGAATGGACAGGGTATACGGGTCAAGCTGTAAAAGATATTGTCGCTATTGGTGTGGGTGGTTCAAACTTAGGCCCGCAGATGGTAACGGAAGCTTTAAATGCATATAGTGACGGTAAACTAAACGTTCATTACGTATCGAATGTGGATGGCGTGCAGCTGGCACAGGTATTGAAAAAAATTCAGCCAGAAACGACTTTATTTGTGATTTCTTCTAAGACGTTCACTACTTCAGAGACCATGAATAATGCGCGCTCTGCGGTTGACTGGTTCTTAGAAAGCGCCGAAGACAAAGGCGCCGTAGCAAAACACTTTGTTGCGGTAAGTACCAACTTAGAAAAAACGCGTGCATTTGGTATTGCCGACGAAAATGTATTTACCATGTGGGATTGGGTAGGTGGACGATTCTCCCTGTGGAGTGCAATTGGTCTACCGATCGCATTGTACCTTGGTTATGAAACCTTTGTTGAGGTTTTAGAAGGTGCTTTTGAGATAGATACTCACTTTAAAACGGCTGAGTTTGAGCAAAATATTCCTCTTATAATGGCGTTATTAAGTGTTTGGAATACAAGCTTTTTAGGTCATACATCGCAAGCGATTTTGCCGTACGATCAGGCTCTACATATGTTGCCAGCTTACCTTCAACAAGGCGAAATGGAAAGCAATGGTAAACATGTAACATTTAACGGGCAAACTGTTCCGTATACAACTGTGCCAATTATTTGGGGCATGACAGGAATTAATGGACAGCATGCGTTTTATCAATGTTTACACCAAGGCAATGTCATTGTACCTGCGGACTTTATTGCTTCGGTAGAGCCTCAAATCGCGCTTGGAAAGCATCATGATGTATTGCTGTCTAACTTTTTCGCGCAAACTGAAGCGATGATGGCTGGAGTAGATGAAAATCAAGTTCGAGCAGAGCTAAAAGAAAAGGGCAAGTCTGAGAGTGAAATTGAGCAATTAGTCGCTCATAAAATTCACAAAGGTAATCGTCCTACTACGTCAATCATTTTAGATAAAGTAGATGCGAAAGCCGTTGGTCGTTTAATTGCAATGTATGAACATAAGATCTTCTGCCAAGGCATTATTTTAAGTGTTTGTTCATTTGACCAATGGGGCGTAGAGCTTGGCAAGGGCTTGGCAAGTAACATCGAAACAGAATTAACGAATGAAAATATCAGTCACGAACATGATAGTTCGACGTCTGGATTAATTGCTTACTACAAGCAAAAGAGAAACAAATAATTACGTTGCTTGATAGCAACAAAAGTAAAGAATACCTTTGAACGGGTAGCGCTGGAGTACTTAGGGCCTGTATTTTTGTGAGAGGAATTACAGAGCCCCTAAGACTCATTTTTATAAAGATATCTAAAGCGTTTAAATATACTGAATGAGTGCTTGGCAATTTTCACCTTCAACCCAAGCAAAATAGTGGTCTGAGAACGAATTCAATCCTATAAGTGAAGTTGTGTTTGGCATGTTTACGAAAACACCAAACGGTTTTGATTGTAGCGCGTGTTCTCTTTGGAGTAATGACTGCGCGCCTAACCTTGTGAGAAATAATTATGCTTAATCCATTTGATATCGTAATTTTTGGTGGGGGCGGCGACTTAGCGTTGAGAAAATTGTTGCCAGCTATGTATCGTGCATATCAAGAAGGCAACTTGCCCGAAGGTAGCCGTATTCTACCGACTGTTCGAGAAGAAAATAAAAGAAACGAATATGTAGAAACCGCAGGGAAAGCACTTCAACAGCATTTAGGTCAGGGAGAATACAACCAAGCTGACTGGAATGCCTTTTCTAAGTTCATCGTGCCAGTTGTTGTCAATGTTACAGAAGCCGATGACAACTGGGATGTATTAAGAAATATTTTAGAGCAAGATGACAAAGATAAATCTCGTGTATTTTATCTGTCATTACCACCTGCCGTTTACGGTACCTGCTGTGAGCTTCTGTCTAAAAAGTTATTGATCAGCGAAAATTCACGCGTAGTAGTTGAGAAGCCCATTGGTTATTGTGGTGAATCAGCAGAAGAAATAAACGCAAAAATTGCTGAGTTTTTTGACGAAGACCAGATCTTCCGAATTGACCACTACCTAGGAAAAGAAACAGTTCAAAACCTAATGGCACTTAGATTTTCGAATGTGCTTTTTGAAAATCTATGGGATGCTAAAACCATCGATAATATCCAAATTAGTATCTCAGAAACTGTTGGTCTAGAGAGCCGAGCTGGCTTCTATGACAAGGCTGGTGCGTTAAGAGATATGGTTCAGAATCACCTCCTTCAACTGCTTTGCCTTGTTGCAATGGAATCGCCTCATAAGCTAAATGCCAACCGTATTCGAAATGAAAAGTTGAAAGTTTTGGAAGCGTTACGACCACTTACAGACGAGTTGGTAGATTCAAACGTGGTTCGAGGCCAATACGTTCCTGGAGATTTAAACGGTAATCTAGTTCCTGGTTATTTGGAAGAGTTAGGGGAAGGGTCAAGCACGACAGAGACATTTGTCGCAATTCGTGCCCATATTGATAACTGGCGTTGGTCTGGTGTGCCTTTCTACTTAAGAACGGGCAAACGGATGAAGCAACGTTGTGCTGAAATTGTTGTCGAGTATAAGCCGGTTTCTCACAATGTATATGACGACACAGTTGGGCCAATCTTACCAAACAGATTAATCATAAGGCTACAACCTGAGGAAAGCATTCAGTTGACACTGATGTCGAAAAGGTTAGATAACTTAGAAATGCAGCTAGAGCCAGTTAATCTTAATATCGAATTGAGTGAAAAATACAGCAATGGATTCCACTCAGATGCATACAAACGCTTGATGTTAGATGCCGCGGCGAATAACCCGTCGTTGTTTATTCACAGAGATGAAGTAAGACAAGCGTGGAAGTGGATAGATCCGATTATCGCAAGGTGGCAGGAAAAAGGGACTCCAGCACTTTATCGTGCGGGCTCTTGGGGACCTGAATCAGCCGATGAATTGTTAGCAGAAAAGGACCACGCTTGGTTTAACGTTGGAGAAAATAGCTAATGGCTATCATAAACGAACAGTTTTTTGATTCAAAAGATGCGATGACTGAGCATTTGGCATCTATTTTAGAAAGTACTTTGAACTCTGCGCTTGAAGGTGACTCTGGGGCTAGCATGTTAGTGTCTGGCGGGTCATCACCTGCACCAGCATACAAGCGTCTATCAAGTTTGGATCTTGATTGGAGCAAAGTTACGGTAGCTATGGTTGACGAGCGCTGGGTTTCTCCGAGTCATGAAAAGTCTAATGAGGCTTTTATCCAAAATACGCTATTACAAGAAAAAGCATCTAGAGCCCAATTTGTAACCATGAAAAATAGCGCAAGTACGGCTGTTCTTGGTCAAGATGAAGTGGAAGCGCGCTATCAAACATTAAAGGCACCATTTGATGTTACTATATTAGGCATGGGTCCTGATGGTCACACTGCATCATTGTTTCCTCATGCCGAAGGTTTAGATGCGGCATTGGAAACAGAGCAACTTGTTTGTGCAATTAACGCTAATGAGAGTGAAGTAACAGGTAGTATCACTGAACGTATGAGCTTAACGTTGGCTGGTATCGCAAATACACAACATGCGATTTTGTTAATTAGCGGCGAAGAAAAGCGCGCTATGTATGAACAAGCTAAACAGCAGGGCTCAGAATTGGATATACCCCTAAGAGCTGTTTTGGGGTTGCCTGATTTAAAGCTAAGTGTTTTTTGGTGCCCTTAAGTCTTTTAATTAGGAAAATTGCACCTCGAGTGCATTTTTCCTAATTTCTTTGTCTTTATTTCCTTTTAGGCCTCCTTATCTAATTTACTCTGATACATGTTTATATTGAAAAAACTGACTGTATCAACACCGCTTTGACCTTAAATACAATTCCATACAACTCTTTGACAACAGTAATAATCAATTAATCTAAATAGCAGCTTGGCAAAGAAGCTCGTTTGGAATTTGTTGAGAGTGCAATCAGCATGCACCTTTGGTGAACCGAAATACCCTCAATGGCATAAGGTTTATCTTTAAAAAATACATACTTTATTAGTATTCGTTATAATAAAAGGAGCGTGTTTCACTGAGATCTTTAATGGGTTTATTGCGATTAATGACATTCTAACGCTGAGATGGAAAATTAATTTCTTAATTTTCAAACTGATCCATTATTTTTTGTTTGTAGTCCCGCAAGGGTAGCTGTTTTTTAGCTTTTACTGGACACGCAGTGCAAAATACTCTAAAATGACAGCGTTGTCATTGAGAATGGTTATCACCTTGAACAGCTTCTGCCCAGGCTATTATATTGACCAACTCTTCCGATATTGCATTAATATTATGCAGTCACTTATTTAGATACAGAATTTTTGTATCAATCACCTCATAAACTACAGATTTATGCATATCATGTGTTATATTAGTACGCGTTTGTAACAAAGTATAACCAAAGAACACATAATCCTATATTAATCAATGCGTTATAAATTTAAGTGAAAAATTTTAACGTTTTTGTTTAAAAAACATGTAGCGATTATGTAATTTTGGGTGTATGGTTTGTTATTAGATGACAGCGTTGTCATCATCACTGGGCAGAAGTGATTTAAAAACCAACAAAATGATTCAAGGGGAATCCTGTGTTAGCTAATAATTTTAAGAAAAGTTTACTAGCTGCAAACATTGGTCTTGCGTTTACCGCAGGTGTATCTGGTGTAGCAGTTGCTGATAGCGGTACTCAAGCCAAAGAAGACGTAGAAGTAATTGAAGTACGTGGTATCCGTCGTTCTTTAGAAGCATCTCTAAATACTAAGCGTTTCGCTGAAGGTGTTGTAGATGCAATTACTGCAGAAGACATTGGTAAGTTTCCAGATAAAAACATTGCAGAGTCACTTAAGCGTGTACCTGGTATTACAATTCAAGGCCAGTTTGGTGAAGGCGACGCGGTTTCTATCCGTGGTGCAGGTGCTGATTTCACTAAAACAACTTTAAATGGTCAGAATGTAGCTTCAACAGGTTGGTTCGTACTAGAGCCGGCTAAGCGTTCATTCAACTACACACTTTTACCATCAGAGCTAGTTGGTGGCTTGGAAGTTTATAAGTCTTCTCAAGCAGATATCATTGAAGGTGGTGTAGGTGGTACAGTAATCGTTAAGACTCGCACTCCACTTGAGCTAGATGCAAACACAGTATATGGTTCATTAGAGTTTGCACACTCTGATGATTCAGGCGAAACTGATCCACAATATTCAGGCATGTATAGCTGGAAAAACGATGATGAGAACTTAGGTTTCTTATTCTCGGCTGTACAGCAAACTCGTCAACTACAACGTCAAGGTAACGAGGCGTTTTGGGCTTGGGGTGCAGGCCCAGTAGGTTTTGAGCAAGAGCGTGAGCGTAGTGCTTTCACAACTTCCGTTGAGTACGCACCAACAGATTCGTTAAGTTTTGTTGTTAACTATCTTGACATGAAGATGGACGCGAACAACACAAACTATGCGATGTGGTTAACTCGTGGTGCGGATGATGCGACAACGGCGTATATTCACGGTAATGGTTCAGAAGCGACTCCTGGCGTGCCTATGGCTGGTGCACTTGGCGTAGGCTTCGCTCAAATGCGTCCTCGTGAAGCGACGATGAACTCAGATTACCTAGATCTGAAAGTAGAGTATGCAGGTGACAATTATAAACTAGAGTTTGTGATCGGTGAGACTACCTCATCTGGTGGTACTGACTTTGAAATGGTTATGAACCCGAATTCAAACTTTGACCTTTCTAATGGTAGTTATGACTTTACGTCAGGACACCACAAATGGGCTTTCCCATCAGACTTTGACCTAGCGACTTACACACCAGGTGTAACAGCAGATACACCTAATGGTGCATTTGCAATGGGAACTGGTAGTAACTTCAATGCTACGCCTAAGACTGACGAAGAGCAGTTTATCCAAGCAGATTTTGAATATATGCTTGACCATGACTTCATCAACTCTGTTAAGGTTGGTTTTAGATATGCAGAGCATGAAGCGACAAGCCGACGTTTTGAGTTTAACCAAAATCTATGTACTGAAGACGTAACGACAGGTTGTTTCAACCCAGTATACGAGCTTGACGGTACAAACCACGGTACATTCGATGTTGGTGCTGACAACCTTAAGATCCGTCGTTATGACATCGATGCAATGAAGAGCTGGGCTAAAGCAAGCATTCAGGGTAGAACTGAAGACTTTGGTGCTTACAGCCACATTGAAGAAGAAAATACGTCAATCTACGTAATGGCTAAGTACAGCGGCGAGAATTACCGTGGTAACTTTGGTATCCGTTATGCGCAAACTGACGCTTCATCAATTTATTACAGAGAAGGTCTAGCAAATCAGCGTACAGTTGAAGCAGCAGACTACAGTGAAGTACTACCAAGTGTTAACTTTGCTTATGACTTAGCGGACGATAAGATTTTACGTATCGCGGCATCAAAAGTAATGACGCGTCCACAGTACAATGACATGTATTTCAACCCATCACTATCGGGTGTTGCGAACGAACAAGACAATGACCAAAGAGTTGCTCTTGGTAACCCAGGTCTGGTTCCTTTCACAGCGAACCAAGCAGAAGTTGGTGTTGAATGGTACTTCAACTCAAGCTCACTATTAGCGCTAACAGCTTTCATCAAAGACGTAGACAACTTTATCGTTATCAACCGTCGTAGCGCGACTGCGGACGATATCACTAGACTTGGCTTACCAGCGCTATCTCCTGAAGAAGCTGCAAATGGTTGGACAATTGAAGAAAACTTCAACGGTCCAGGTGGTAAAGTACAAGGTATCGAATTCCAGTACCAGCAAGATTTTGGTAATGGTTTCGGTTCGATGGTTAACTACACCTATACAAAAGGTGAAGCTGACGCTACTGAGTTTACTAATGGTAACGGCGAGGTGACTCGCGTATTCACTGATGGTAACATTGAATTAAGCGATAGCTCAAAGTACGCTTATAACGTATCTGGTTATTATGAAAATGACTTGTTCTATGCGCGTCTTTCATATAACTACCGTAGTGACTATATGATCCGTGAAACAGGAAGTTACGGTAACCGTTTACACCATGGCTTTGGTTCAGTTGACCTAAGTGCAGTTTATCACTTCAACGAAAACATTGATTTCAAATTTGATGTTGTGAACTTAACTGGTGAATCAGCAGAGCAGTATGGTAACAATACGTTTGTTGACCATGTAGCTAGAAATGGTTTCCACGATGGCTTCCCTCTATACGAATATGAGCAAGCTACTCGTTACAGCGTAGGCGTTTCTGTACGTTACTAATAACTAGTAATTATTAGAAAATAAGGAGCTTCGGCTCCTTTTTTGGTATTTATTATGATTAAAAAAATCGTTATTGTTGGTGGTGGCACCGCAGGCTGGTTAGCAGCCAACCATCTGGGGAAGCGTTTTTTAGGTTCTGAAACCGTTGTTAAATTAATTGAGTCGGCAAATATTCCTACCATAGGTGTTGGAGAAGGCACGGTCCCAATGATGAGACAGACGCTCGAATATTTTGGTATTGATGAAGGCGAATTTATCAAAGAGTGTAATGTTGCTTTCAAGCAGGGGATCTCATTTGAGAATTGGATGGCCCCGCAAGCTGGTAAGACTCACCGATATTATCACCCATTTGATTTTTTTAGTTCTGAATTAGGCCTAGTGACGGCATGGCTTAATGACAATTCTGGTATCCACTTTGCCGATTTTGTCGGGTTTCAATCGACACTTTGCGATCATAATTTAGCACCAAAGTTAATCACTCAACCGCAATTTGATGGTGCCGCAAGCTATGCTTATCATCTCGATGCAGGCGCATTTTCAGAATTGCTAAAAAAGAATGCAATCAATAATTTGGGGGTTGTTCATCACTACAATGAACTAGATGAAGTCGCTTTAGACAATGATGGTGCGATTTCCCATTTGGTGACGGACGCCGGTGTTGAAACCGCCGATTTGTATATTGACTGCACCGGATTTAAGTCACTACTGCTTGGCACTGCTATGAAAACGCCTTTTGTGGCAAAAGGCGATGTGTTGTTTGCAGATAAAGCGCTCGCAGTCCAAGTTCCATACGCAGACAATGAGCAAATCCCTTCTTATACTCGTTCAACAGCACAGACCGCTGGCTGGATTTGGGATATTGGCTTATACAGCCGCAAAGGTATTGGTCATGTGTACTCGTCGAGCCATACGACTGAAACACAAGCATATGCCGAACTAGAAAGCTATATTGGCACTAATTTAGACAGTCTAAATGTACGCAATATTGATATGAAAGTGGGGTATAGAAGTAAGGCTTGGAGCAAAAACTGTGTAGCACTAGGGCTTTCTCAAGGTTTTGTAGAGCCTTTGGAGGCAACTGGGTTATTGGTATTTGACGTGACAGCTAAAATGTTGGCAGATACGTTACCAACTAGCACTTTGGCTTTTGAAACTGTAGCAAAACACTTTAACAATACAGTGACCAATATGTGGAGCAAGGTCATTGATTTTATTAAGCTTCATTATTGCATTTCTGATAGGTGTGATAGTCAGTTTTGGCTTGACAATAGATCGCCTGAATCTATCCCTGACTCACTGCGGGAAAAATTGGAACTTTGGAAATATAAAGTGCCCACAAATTATGACTTTGGTGGTAAATTTGACGTTTTTGATATAGATAACTATCTGTATGTATTATATGGCATGTCTTATCCAACTTGTGTCGATTCAAATCTCATTTCACCAGCTGAAATTAGAAGAATGTCTGACGTAATTGGCACAATCAAATATCAACAAAAACAGGCAAGAGAGTTAGCAATTGACAATAAGTCTTTGCTTGAAAAAATCCATCAATTTGGGTTGGCCAAACAATAAAGCAAACCGCCTGAGGCCCATGCGGCCTCTCAGGACATATGGTTTTATTAGGCGTTTTTGCAACTTTTTTATAGCTTACGCCATTATCAGTATTTTTCATGTCTCCTTGCCAAAGCTTTACAAGGCCCTATGATAGCCTGTTAATCACTCAAAGTTAGCATGTTTTTCACACACTCTCTTTAATACCCAGACACTGCTTTACACAACCTGAAATGTTGAACAAAAATTTTTTGTTAATAAATCAAAATTAAAGCTTTAATACTCTTTTCTTTTGTTTCTAAAACCTATAGCCTTAGGGCCACTAAAAGTAATAAATACGAATTTGAATGGAGTAGTATTATGGCGGAGCAACAAGTGCAGCCTTTACACAACGAGAAGCATGCCAACCTAAAAGTTAAAAATGGCATCAACGTTGAATTTCTAAAATCACAGCACCTAATCCCAGTTGTTGCGCATGAGTTTGCGCGTGTAGCGACTGAGTTCCCAATGGCGTTTGTTAAAAACACTGAGTCGGGTAAGTTTCAAGCTGTTGCGCTATTTGGCTTAGAGCCAGGCGAAAACCTTTACGTTAAAGATGACCAATGGCAAGCTGGTTTCGCACCTCTTGCAGCAGCACGTTACCCATTTGGTCTAGTAAAGCACCCTGAAGAAGATCAGTTTGGTATCGTTATTGACGAAGCAAGCCCGCTTGTAAGCGAAGAAGAAGGCAATGCGCTATTCGCTGATGGCAAAGAAACTGAGTACCTAGCGCGCCGTAAAGAAGCACTAGTAAACTACGTTGAGTTTGCACGTGTTACTGAAGTATTCACTCAGTACCTTGCTGAAAAAGAACTACTGGTTCAACAAACTTTGACAGTTGAAATCGCTGGTGAAAAGAAAGACATCAACGGTATCTACCTTGTAGATGAGCGTAAGCTAAATGAACTAAGCGACGAAGATTTCCTAGAGCTACGTAAGCGTGGCTACCTAGCACCAATTTTTGCTTTCCTAACGTCAACTCACCAAGTTGCACGTTTAGCTCGTTTAAAAGCTCAAGCACAAGAAGCTTAATTTTAAATGTTTTGATTCTAAAAAGCGCCTTATGGCGCTTTTTTGTTTTAAAGTGCAGCGCACACTAAATCAACCTATCAATATAATGTACATTTCCAACGCATAATGTTGCAGTCTTCCTTCCTTGTGTTTATCTTGCAAAATAAAGTGATGTGTAAATACGAAAAACAATAAGGAACACAGAATGCGCACGTTAACCGTTCTAGCCGCCGCCCTTTCATTAATGACCTCTATACATGCTAAAGCACAAACGCAATCAGCTAGTCCAATTGCCATTGCTATCCATGGCGGGGCAGGCACAATTGAGAGAAGTCGCTTTACGACAGAACAAGAACAGGCTTATCGAGCAAAATTAAAAGAAGCTGTTGAGGCGGGGTATCAGGTGCTTAATCAGGGGGGCGATAGTTTGGATGCCATTACTCGAGCTATCAATATTTTAGAAGACTCTCCCTTTTTTAATGCTGGTAAAGGCGCTGTTTATACCTATGACGGTCATCACGAACTCGATGCATCCATTATGGATGGAAAGAATCGCCAAGCAGGCGCTGTTTCCGGTGTAAAGCACGTTAAAAACCCAATCAACTTGGCGCGTGAGATCATGGATAACTCCGTGCATGTTATGCTCAGTGGCGAGGGAGCTGAAACTTTTGCAAAACAGCAAGGCCTAGAACTGGTTAACTCACAATACTTTAATACGCCTCACCGACGTGAAGCGTTACAGCGTGCCAAAGAAAAGCTCAAGCAGCAAGAAAGCGGCACCAAGGATTATCAAGCCTTGCACAATGCATTGCCGCAAGCCTTTAAAATGGGTACTGTGGGCGCGGTCGCCCTAGATAAAAACGGCAACTTAGCTGCGGGAACCTCAACTGGCGGTATGACTGCAAAGCGCTACGGTCGCATTGGCGATTCACCCATCATAGGAGCTGGTACATTTGCTGATAACGCTTCTTGTGCTGTTTCCGCAACCGGCCATGGTGAGTATTTTATTCGATACAATGTCGCGGCGGATATCTGCGCACGGGTTTCATATCAAAATAAATCAATAGACAAAGCTGGCAAAGAGGTGATTTTCGGGCCCATGTATAAAGCAGGTGGTACTGGCGGTGTCATCATTGTTGATAAAAAAGGTAATGTCAGTATGCCGTTTAACACTAAAGGGATGTATAGAGCAAGTAAGTCTAGCCACTCGCCAACTTATGTGGGAATTTTTAAATAATGTTAGCAATTGTTGATTCTTAGGCAAATTTTTCAGTGCCAGCTACTATTATAATAATGGCTGGCATTTTATTTGGGGGAATAAACAATGCAATCAGTTAAAGTAGCAGATTATCTAAATCACAGACCCGTAACCTTTAGTTCAGATATGCGTGTAGAAATGGCGGTTGAAAAGCTTTTACAAAGCGGGCAGTCTGGCGGTCCAGTGTTAGATGAGCATCATAAAGTAATTGGCTTTTTGTCTGAGCAAGACTGTATTAAAAAAATGTTGGAAGCGACCTATCAAAATGAGTCCCATAGCATTGTGTCAGACGTTATGAATACCGCGCCAGTGTGTGTGAGTCCAGATGATAGTATCTTGCAAATTGCGGATAAAATGTCGAACGATAAACCTAAGCTATACCCAGTTTGTGACGAAGATGGCAGGTTAATGGGCGTGATAACTCGTGCTCATGTTTTACTCGCATTCGATAAACATTTACACGATACCTATGAATCTGGGAACAGATTTGTCTAAAAGTCTGTTTTTATTTGGGTAGAACCCTTAGGGTTTGATAGACTACGCGGCGATTTTGGAATTTTCAAGGTGTCGTGTAGTGGACTTAAAGTCGTTATATTCAGATATTCCTTTCTGTTTAAAGAAGGATCAGTTTCTATTTAAAAAACGTCTGCAAGGTGTTAAAAAAATAGCCGATGAAAAAAAGCAGCAAAAAGTAGTTGCTCAGATCGGCGAATCCATTGCACGTAGCCAACAATTAAAAATACAACGCCAAGAAGGGTTGCCGGAGGTAACCTACCCAGAGTCATTACCTGTAAGCCAGAAAAAAGAAGACATTAAGAAAGCGATTGCTGAAAATCAAGTGGTGATCGTCGCTGGTGAAACAGGATCAGGCAAAACGACTCAGCTCCCCAAAATTTGTTTAGAGCTAGGTCGTGGTATTGATGGGTATATTGGACATACTCAACCGCGCCGTCTTGCAGCTCGAAGCGTTGCTAACCGCATAGCCGAAGAGGTTGGCTGTGAGCTCGGTGAGGAAGTTGGTTTTAAAATCAGGTTTAGCGACCAAGTATCCGATAAAAGTTACGTAAAGTTGATGACTGACGGTATTTTGCTTGCTGAAATTCAGCAAGATAGATTCCTAAACCAATATGACACCATCATCATTGACGAAGCGCACGAACGTAGTTTAAATATTGATTTCATTCTTGGTTATTTGAAAAACCTATTGCCAAAAAGGCCCGATCTTAAAGTCATAATTACTTCAGCAACCATAGATCCAGAACGTTTTTCTAAGCACTTTAATAATGCCCCAATCATTGAAGTATCGGGGAGGACTTTCCCTGTTGAAGTACGTTATCGTCCCGTAATTGATGTTTCAGGCGATCAAAGCGAAGCAGAAAACGATCAACTTCAAGGCATTTTCGATGCAGTTGATGAACTGTGCGAAGCTGGATCGGGTGATATATTAATATTTATGAATGGCGAGCGAGAGATCCGAGATACAGCCGATGCGCTGGCAAAACGCAATTTAAAAGGGGTTGAAATTTTACCTTTGTTTGCACGTTTATCTAATGCTGAACAAAACCGTATATTTGCCCCTCATAGCCATCGCCGAATTGTGCTTGCAACCAACGTTGCAGAAACGTCGTTAACAGTGCCTGGGATCCGGTATGTAATTGACCCAGGTACCGCACGAATAAGTCGCTACAGCTATCGCACCAAAGTGCAGCGACTGCCGATTGAAGCGGTTTCCCAAGCAAGTGCAAACCAAAGAATGGGGCGCTGTGGACGTGTCGCCGCAGGTATTTGTATACGACTGTACTCTGAGGAGGATTTTGTATCTCGACCAGAGTTTACCGATCCAGAAATTCTGAGAACGAATCTCGCTTCCGTTATTCTTCAGATGTTGGCTCTGGGGTTAGGTGACATTGCAAAGTTTCCTTTTGTGCAAGCACCCGATAGCCGAAATATCAAAGACGGTATGGCATTACTTGAAGAGCTTGGCGCTGTGCAGGCGGCTTCGCGCCGTGAGAACGCAAAGTTAACACAATCGGGTCGCAAGCTCAGCCGTTTACCAATTGATCCTCGCTTGGCAAAAATGGTGATGGCATCAGTCGATCAAGGTGCGCTAAATGAAGTGATTGTTATAGCAGCGGCTTTGTCTATCCAAGATCCACGAGAGAGGCCGCAGGAAAAACGGGGGGCTGCCGATGAAAAACACGGTAGATTTGAAGATCCAAATTCAGACTTTATGGCATTTTTGAATCTTTGGCAGTACCTAGAGGAGCAGCAAGAGGCGCTTTCTCGAAGTCAGTTTAGAAAGCAATGTCAGAAAGATTTTTTAGCCTACATGCGTATTCGAGAGTGGCAAGACATTGTTTATCAGCTCAAAACAGTCTGTGATGAAATGGACTATAAAGGGTCGGGAAATGAAGCGAGTTTTGAGGCTATTCATCAATCTTTGCTAAGTGGCATGCTCAGTCATATTGGCATGAAAGACGAGAAACAGCATTATAAAGGGGCACGAAATAGCTTATTTCATATTTTCCCAGGCTCTGCTTTATTCAAAAAGAGTCCAAAATGGTTGATGTCTGCAGAACTCGTTGAAACCAGCAAGCTGTATGCCCGGATCAATGCCAAGATTGATTTGGCTTGGGTTGCGCCACTCGCGCAACATTTGGTAAAGCGCAGCTATAGTGAACCACACTGGGAAAAGAAACAGGGTGCGGTTATCGCGTTTGAACAGCAAACTTTATATGGCTTAACCATTATTTCGAGAAAGCGCACGGTCTATAGCCAAATTGATCCAGTGATGAGCCGAGAGCTTTTCATTAAAGAGGCCTTAATAGGCCAACAGCTTGGTCAAAAAGCGCAGTTTTTGGAATATAATCAATCTCTTGTAGAAGAGATCCAATCATTAGAAAACAAAGCTAGGCGTCGAGATATCTTGGTTGATGAGCAAACCATGTTTGAGTTTTACGACGAGCGTATTCCTAGTGATGTAAACAACCGCGCTGCATTTAATCATTGGTTCAAAAAGCAAAGTGACAAACGAGTTTTGCACATGAACCGAGAGTCTCTAATGCAGCATGGTGCTGATAAAGTAACAGCTTTTGATTACCCAGATATGTGGCAGCAAGGCAATTTGATCCTTCCTCTGAGCTATCATTTTGAGCCAGGTAAATCGGTAGATGGTGTGACTGTCAATGTCCCTTTAGCTCTATTGAATCAAGTACAAAACGAAGGCTTTGATTGGCATATTCCGGCATTGAGACATGACTTAATTTGCGCGCTGATTAAAAGCTTACCAAAAACGCTGAGAAGAAACTTCGTACCGGCGCCAAATTATGCAGATGCTGTATTGGCCTCTATAGAGCCGTTGCAAGGCTCTCTATTAGAGTCGCTCGCGACGCGACTATTGCGAATGACTGGTGTTAAAGTTTCACAAGATGATTGGGATACAGCGTCACTTGAAACACACCTGAAAATGCAATTTGAAGTGGTTGATGACAGTGGAAAAGTGATTGCCCATGGATTTGATCTCGACGCATTGAAAGAGCAATTACAAGGCAAAGTGTCACAAACTCTCTCTAAAGTTGCAGAAAAGGGAATTGAGCAAGAAAACTTAACAGAGTGGGTTTTTGGTGAGCTACCCCAAGAGTATACCAAAACACAAGGTGGATATGAGATTAAGGCTTTCCCTGCTTTAGTTGATAAAAAAGACAGCACAGCCATCACACTGTTTGACCACCCAGAAAAAGCTGCGCAAGCGCATCAACTGGGCTTGCGACGGTTAGTATTGTTAAATATTCCATCTCCGGTGAAGTATTTACAACAGCACTTGCCAAATAAAGCGAAGCTAGGCTTATATTTCAATCCTTTTGGTAAGATCCATGATCTTATTGCTGATTGCACAGCTGCAGGTGTAGACAGTCTATTGAGACAGTTTGAAGCCATCCGAGATGAGGCTGAGTTTGAAACCGCAAAAGAGTTTATTCGCGGTGAACTGGGTGACAAAGTCGTTGAAATAGCATCACAGGTTGAACAGGTATTAAGTATTGCACATAGTGTCAACAAGCGAATGAAAGGCAGGGTAGATTTAACCATGATCACAGCTCATGGCGATATCAAATCTCAATTAGAATCGCTCATATTTAAGGGATTTGTCAGTGGGCATGGTGCAGACAAAATGCCAGATTTATTGCGTTATCTCAGGGCAATAGAAAAACGATTAGAAAAATTACCTGTAGACCCTAACCGAGATCGCTTATGCGTACTAGAGTTAGATAAGGTATCTGAGTTGTATGCTCAAAAGTGTAAGAAAGTTGCCAAGGGAATGCCAACACCAGATGGTTTGACGCATATTTTTTGGATGATACAGGAACTAAGAGTGTCATTGTTCGCTCAAACCTTAGGTACACCTTATCCAATTTCAGCTAAGCGTGTTATGAATGCGTTAAATGAGTTGGATTTATAGGAATTGACTTGCATTTTGCTTTCAGCCAATTACCTTAATAAGAGGATTTAAATTTTTGGATTGTGATAAGGAAGCGACATTGACTATGTCCACGCAGCAAAGACGGAGTAGAACACCGCATGTGTTAGTTGTTGATGATGAGTACTTTAACTACGAAATGTTGTCGATGGCTTTGTCAGATGCGTTTAAATTCAGTTATGCGGAATCTGGGATCAGTTGTTTATCTAATGCGATAGCTGATCCACCTGATGTCATTTTGTTAGACGTCTGTATGCCCGGGTTGGACGGGTATGACACTTGCCGCATGTTGAAAAATACACCCGAAACCAAAGATATTCCGGTCATGATGGTATCAGGTCTAGAATCTGAACAAGAAAAACAAGCAGGATATGAAGCAGGTTGTGATGAATATGTGGTAAAACCATTCGCTATGCAATCGCTTTTGGAAAAAATAAAAAATATGGTCTAGGAGCTCACTATGATCCATGAAGATAAGCGTCGCTTTATGCGTATGATGGTCAATGCGCAAGCAGAGTTGACTGTTAACCAGTCAGGTGAAAAATTACTTGGAACTTGTCAAGACCTAAGTGCTACGGGGCTGTCAATCGAAATTGAACACCCATTGGAAATTGGAGAGATGGTTGCGGTGTTCATCAACAGCAAAAGCACAACGATTCCTCCGTTTAATGCCAGTGCTAAAGTTGTTCGTTGCAGCAGTAATGAATCCGCAGAAGACAGTTACGTTGTCGGCCTAGAAATCGTTCAGTTTAACTAAGGCGTTTTAACCCATTGCGAAGGTAAATTCATCGCCTTCGCTTACCTAACTTCCACTATTTTTGCACAATCTTATTTGATAATTTCTGCAGTAGACTACAAACCAGCCTTGTATATGCGACTTACGCCACCTGCATTGATCCATATAACAGTAATCGTGAGGCTAGGTGCTAAGTTACTGCTTGTATCTTTGATTTTTATGGAGTGTCGATGAGGTTAACCCTAAGACGAAAGCTGCTAGCTATATTGCTGTTAGTTAACGCAGTGCTTATATCGGCAGTGTACTATGCAAATCAGCTGGCATTTGAAAAGAGCTTTAAAGAATACTTGCAAGACAGTAGCCGTGCTAAATTAACCGCAATTTTGCCAACTATCAGAGAGAACTTTGAAATGTACGGTGAAGGGTGGATGACGAGAAGAAACCCCCATTGGACAAGATTGGTTGGAGAGTTTCACGGTCGCTCACAAGATGAGATAGACGACATGGTAAGGCGCCCACGAAGAGGGCCGCCCAGACATCATCGACCGGCTGAGCCTGAAAGACGTGAGGGAAGAGAAGATCGCCCTCCTAGGCACATGCGAGGGGCACAAGCTAGGTTGGTATTTAAGTCAGCTACTGGTGAGCTATTGAAAGGAAAAAAGGACAGTAAAAATAAAACACTTTGGCTCGAAGTGTATGAAAATGAAGACAACTCAGGCAAGCTTCTCGGGTATATCGGGCTTGAAAATGGCCTCGAAATAAGCAATTCATTAGATTCAGTTTTCGCCAACAGGCAGCAGCATTGGTTTTTAGGTATTGCGATTATAGCGATGCTGGTTAGTAGCCTATTAGCTATTCCATTTAGCCGCTTTTTAGTCGCGCCAGTTCTATCGTTAAGAGCTGCGGCAAAAAAAATAGCGTCAGGCAATTACGAAGCACCTTTTAAATCATATAGTAAAGATGAGCTCGGGCTGCTTGCTAGAGATTTAAACACATTGGCAATTACACTGGCGGAAAACCAGCACTCTAGACAGCAGTGGATCGCTGATATTTCTCATGAGTTGAGAACGCCGATCGCGGTATTTAAGGCTGAGCTTGAAGGGATGATTGATGGCATTATCGAGTCAGACGAAGCTCAGCTTCATTCACTCTATGATGAGATTAATCGGCTAACAAAGTTGGTTGATGATTTACACCAGCTTTCTATGTCAGATAGAGGATCGCTCAGTTACCACATGTCAGAGTGTGATATTTCAGAGATAATTGGCCATACTTTTGATGCGCACTTAGCCACACTGAAGAGCAAGCACTTTGAGTGGGCGATCGATGTGCAATCAAAGACAGTGCTGTATTGTGACGAAGCGCGGCTTTCTCAGTTGTTTGGTAATTTTATGCAAAATACGCTGCGTTATACTGACTCTAGCGATGCCTTAGCCGGCAAAATTAAGGTTGTGATCTCTCAAGAAGAAAACCATCTGTTGATCCGATGGCAAGACAGTGGCCCGGGTGTAGATCCTGAATTGCTGCCAAAACTATTTGATAGACTCTACCGAGTGGATAAGGCTAGAGATAGGGCTTCAGGAGGTTCTGGGTTGGGGCTCGCTATTTGTGCCAGTATTGTTCAAGCACATAATGGCTCTATCAAAGCGAGTGAAAGCGAGTTGGGCGGTGTTAGCGTCGATGTCTTGCTTCCTCTTGAGCAATAAATGGCAGTTTGGTTAACCTGGATTTTGTAAATATTGCTGATATATTCAAAACTAACAGCAGAAAAGTACCACCAAGGCATTGAAATGAATAAACAAAAAGTACTAATTGTCGAAGACGAAGAAAAACTAGCAATTGTATTAGGTAAATATCTTGAGCAAGCTGGATATGAGTTCGATATTGTTATGGATGGTGCTGAAGCATTAAAAAAAGTACGAACTTTTACACCCGACATTATTTTATTGGACTTAATGCTGCCTTCTGTTGATGGCATTGAGATCTGTACACAGGTACGCAAAGATTCAGATGTACCAATTGTTATGACAACCGCGAAAGTCGAAGAAATCGATAGACTACTTGGTTTAGAGGTCGGCGCTGATGATTACGTATGCAAGCCTTACAGTCCAAAAGAAGTCGTTGCGCGTGTTAAAGCTATTCTTAGGCGTACCAGTAGTTCAACGCCGATACAAACAGGTTTAGTGTTGGATGAAGAGACATTGTTTGTTAATTATAACGGTCAACGGACCGATTTAACGCATGTCGAGTTCATGTTGCTAAAGACTATGTTTAAGCACCCAGGACGTGTCTACAACCGTGCACGATTAATGGATTCAATCTATGATGATGACCGTGTGGTCAGTGATAGGACTATCGATAGCCACATAAAAAAAATACGCAAAAAGCTACAAGACATTGCCCCTGATAGCGAGTTTATCCACTCTATCTATGGTGTTGGATACAAATTTGAAGTGATGTAAATGTCTGCTTTGGCATCGTGGCAAAGGCTGTTTTGTGAAACACACAAAGTCCCCACTCAATATATACAGCAAACTGAAAAAGCGCTCGCTTGGTTTAAAAGTACAGTTAATAGCCAAGTTGAACCTCAATGTATAGCCATAAGTGGCTGCCAAGGGAGTGGCAAGTCCACTTTGGCTGCATATTATGTTGCATACTTACGTGCACATGGCTATCTGGCCGAGTTTGTATCAATTGATGACTTTTATTACGGTAAATCTGAACGTCAAAACCTTGCGAAACGTCTGAGTGCTCCTTTCGCGACTCGTGGTGCACCCGGCACTCATGATGTGCAAGCTGCAATATCAGCCATCACACAGTTTAAACAGTGTCAACCTTTTATATTACCTCAGTTTGATAAATCGACAGATAACCCTTATCCAGTTTCAGCATGGAAACGGGTGTCTTCCAAGCTTGATGTACTTATCATTGAAGGGTGGTGCCTTGGTCTACCTGTGCAACCAGCAGATTTGATACAAGGTGCTTGTAACGTATTTGAACAGAAAAACGATGCTATGGGCCAGTATCGTACGCAGGTAAACCACTTTTTAGCGGCGGACTATCAGATATTGTTCAAGCTCTTCGATAAATTGGTTTTTTTGAATGGTCAGAGTTTTGAACGAGTTTTTAAGTGGCGTCTAGAGCAAGAAAAAAAGCTGATTGCGGCTAAAGGAGTTGGCATGACAAATCGTCAAGTTTTCGATTTCATCCAGTCTTATCAGAGGTTAACTGAGTGGGGGTTTGCCACCTTACCAGCAATATGCGACCTAGAGCTAAAGCTTGATGAGGAAAGGGGAATAAGTTAATACAGGATTAAATATGAATGTGGTGAACAGCTCTGCTTGAGCCTGGGCGTTGGCCTAGTTTGTTTATTGTTGAAATAGCCCGTATGTGTACGTAAAAGTCGTGAGATACCGAGTGTTTTTGTATATGTGGTCTATGTGCTGATAGTTTAAAAATAGTTTTACAAAACAGACAGATAAAAAATGGGCTCCTTTAGAGCCCATTTTTAACGCTTATAATTAGCTTTCAATTAGGTCTTCAACACCTACGATAAGCCAAGGCGCGTCGCCTTGTGTTTTGCGCTCTAAGTGCCAAACTTCGTGAATTGGCTCTTCTTGCATATCACCTAAGTCACGGTATTTGCCTCGGAACATCACGCTGATCTCCCACTTGTCAGCATTTACATCAGCACGAGCAAGTTCTGCATCAACAAACATAACTTCCGTTGCCACGTCGCCTTGCTGCTCACGCTCTTGACGGAACTCTTCAACAAGCTCTGGGCTCAAGTATTCAGCCATTGTTGCGTAGTCTTTCTTGTTCCAAGCGGTTTGAATTGTTTGGTAGTGCGAACGAGCACCTTGTAGGAAGCCGTTTACGTCGAAATCACGTGGCAAGTTAAATGGTACTTCTTGTTGTGCTCCAAATCCTCCGCCAGTCTGGTTTGCTTGAAATTGCTGAGGTTGCGAGAAGCTTTGGTTTTGCTGCTGTTGTTGCTGACCAAAGTTAGGAGCTCCTGCCATTTGTGGCTGTTGCTTTTTGCGCATAAAGCCCATTATGACTTTGAAAAGAACAAATGCTGCGATGGCGAATAGGATCATCTCAAGGAATTGGAAACCCTCAAAATCATCACCCATCATTGCAGCGATCAGGCCACCTGCTAGCAGACCACCTAAAACACCAGCCATAATGCCTTTTTTACTCGATTTCTTTTTAGTGCCTTGCTGTGCAGCAAGAGATTTAGTATCAACTTGCTTTTTTTGTTGTACAGTGGATGTCTGATGTGTTTTGCCTTTTTTCTTGCCGCCAAACTTCTTACGAGCCTCAGCGTCAAAAGCTGTTGCAAATAACATCGAAACGATAGTCAATAAAACAAAAAATTGTTTCATGGTTTTCCTCTAAGTTTAAATACTGTTTGTCATTCTAATGAAATTAGACAAGAAATTGAACTGAAATAGGATTGATTCGGGAACAAAAAGGGCGCTTTACACGCCCTGTTTTACAGCCAACGTAAGGAGTCGTTGACTTCTCCTTGATATTTATCGAGAGGAGCGCCCAATTTTGCAACTAAAATGGTGTCTGCATTTGCTCCTTTATTGATTGAGCCACTGTAACGATCATCGTTAAATTGAGTATCACCTTGACGGTAATCATTACTTTCACTTGGTACAATAAATACCGTCATCGGCCCGTGATCTGATTGAAAGATTAAGTGCAAGCTGCGCTGACCTTTAAAATTACAAAAAGTAGCATATGTTACTTTACCGGGAAGTGACTCAAGTTTACCACCGAGCATAGCAAGCTTTTCGTTAACCACTTGCAAAGTGACTTCTTTACTCAGCTTTAAAGCGCTTTCTTCATAATAAACGTGTTCTAGAGCATGCTCGCCAGCGTATAAAGGCGTTGGCACAACTGTACTGAAATACACCATTACAGCTAAAGCGACCGATGCAGCTGAGGCAATTGGCACAGTAAAACGCTTATACCAAGATAGCTGTACAACGTTTTCCGATGACTGTGTGTCAGACTCAGATTCCATGTTTTTCAGCAGCTTTGCCTGCAAATCATCGGGTACAGGCACATTTAACGCATTACCTAGCAAGGCGTCGAAATCTTGCGCCTCGTCAAGCAAACGCTTTTTAGCTGGATCTTGTTCCGCTTCGTCTATAAGTTGCTCATCGCTTGGATCGGCGAACAGGCGACGGCGAAATTCTAAATCATCCATCAGTTTGATGCCCCCTTTGCTGATTCATTCACGTTAGTTAGTGCCTCTTTTAGCTGATTTCTTGCTCTATACAGTCTTGTCATTACTGTATTTTTGTTTAATTCTAAAATGTCCGCGATCTCGTCTCCTGAGCACCCCATCACAACTTGCAGTAAAAGTGGCTCTCTATATTCTGGAGCTAATCGACTAATTTGCCTTTGTACGACAGTTTGTTCCATTTCATCATCTAACGCTGTACTTTTGGTGTCGACCAATGTGTCGTTCTCGACATCAGCGTAATCAAATTGTTTTCTCTCAAAACGACGTGCATTTTCTCGTCGTAAAATAGTTAATAACCAGGATTTGGCTGCTTTTTCATCTTGCAGTGCGTCTAATGAGCGCCATGCACGTAAAAATGTTTCCTGAACCAAATCCTCTGCAATGGTTGGATCTTGGCATAACCAATAAGCAAAGCGGTATAACTCCGTATGGTAAACCTGAACCAAAGATTCGTAACGTTTTTGTTTTTGGGTCATGCTAACTAGACCTTGCCTTTAGCAATATTATTTCATTTTTTGCCATATTTTTTAGTACAACTTCTCTAAGCTATTCTTAGTATCTGATTTTGAACGCTTTTTAATTTTACACACTTGATTGTATAGCGCCACTAGATCGACTTGTTGCTTATTTGCACTATAAAGGCAAGCCTGCAATTTTGCAATTTGTTCCCGAATTTCGGGGCTTTGCTGGTCTAACCATGATTTGAGTGTCTGGTCAAACGCAAGTTCGACATATTGGCGTAGCAAAGTATAAAACTGACTGTTGTCGCCTTGTTTGGCCGCTTTACCCAATTGTTTTAGTCTCACTGTCACATCTGTATTAGCGGCAACCTCTGATCCGCTTGAGGGAACAGCTACTGGTTTGGCTGGTTTTTTCAAAAGCCACAAGGCCAAGGTTACAAACCATAAAAGGTAGCCTAACCCCATTAGTCCCCAGTCTAACCAAGATTTTTCTGCTTCCTTGTACACTATTTGGGGGTCAGTGATGGATTGTTGCGCAGGCGTTTGGGAAACCATACTGGGTTGTGATTGAGCGATAGGTTGTTGTGGTTGATTGGGATCAGCGACAACTTCAATGGTTCTGGCTGGTAAAGTGGCATATTGCACGCGATTTATTACTGTGTTGAACCAAGGGAGTTTTAGTTCTGGCAGTGTATATGTCCCCGGTTTTTGCGGGAGTAGGGCATAAGATGCAACCATTTGCGAAATGACTCGCCCATCACGTGCCATTTGATTACGGTCTGTTTCGTCTGGATAAATTCTAAAACCATCTACACTGGGTACTTCAATATCGGGCAATTGTTCTTTGGTTATACCTAAGGCTGTCAATGTAAATGTTCTAGTAATCGGAGAACCAACAACTACTTGGTTATCCTCGGGTTGCCATTCTTCTGCAAGATTAACTAATTCGCTTGGCAGCCATGCGCCGCGATAGTTATCAGGAATGGGCTTTATTTCCACATCTATTGAATCACCGACGGCACTTACGGCCATTCTGCGATATCCTTCCCGTACTTGGCCGTTGAAAATGGGCCCTTCGATTGTATAACTACCACTTTTTTGTGGTTGTATTAAATACTCTCTGGTGATAACTCGATAACGGCGACCATCTAGCACTTCGTAGTTTTCTTCTTGTTGACCCATTGCAGTGATAGAGCCATCTTCCATTGATGGTGGGGTCATTTGTGCTTCAAGTAAATCCTTACCAATGAATAGTTTTACTGTATAGAGTGCTGCTTGTTGCACATATAACGATTGAGGGTTGAGCTCTGTGGTGACAAATACGTCTTTTTGCTGGCTGTCATCCGCCTCTCTGGCTACAACGCGCAGGTTGATTGGTTGGCTCTTGGCACCTGATATTTCAAATGCAGGAATAGTGAACTCACCTGCACTTCGAGACATAACCTGCATTTGCCAGCTTGTTGCACTACTCATACTACCGTTGATGATCTGAGTACGTGAGCTGGTACTAACAGGGCCCGTAATAAAGTTTTGTGCGATGGCTGAAGTGTCAGGCATTTGCCCTGAGACTTTACCATTGGCTTCAATTGTCAACGTAAAGTATTCACCAACCAACACAGGGTTTTTGTCAACACTGGCCGTCAATCTGTCAATGGCCAAAGCGGGCAGTGCGACAGCGAAAATAATAAAACAGATTGCAAATCGCATTACCATGATTTTTCAGCTCCTACTGGTTGTCTCTGTTGTTGTCTTTGTCGTGATTCTAAAAGCATTTTGTTCTTTAACAAAATAGCCGGATCATCCGGCACTCTGCGCAGAAGCTGGTCCAACTGTTGCGCCTTTTCCTTTTCTTCAGGGGTGAGCTCCCTCATTTGTGAAGGTGTCAAACTTTGTGTTTGTTCACCTTCTTGCGGCTCAGCTTGCTGAGGTTGAGCTTGTTGTTGCGCTGCTTTTTGCTCAGCTTGCTCTTGTGATTGTTCCTCTTCTTTACCTGACTGTTTGTCAGCTAATTCTGGGTTATTTTGATTTTGTTGCTCAGACCGTTCACTGCTATTTGTTTGATCTGACTGCTCATTTTGCTCTTGTTCAGACTCATTTTCTTGGCCGTCTTGAGATTCGCTATTTTGACCATTTTGCTGGTCTGATTGCTGCTGTTCCTGTCCTTCACCTTGCTGATTGTCTTGCTGTTGCTCGGAGGACTGCTGGTTCTGGTCTTGGTTGCTTTGATCTTGATTTTGTTGCGATTGTTGCTCTTTGATCTGCTCAAGCAGTTCTTTATTTTCTTGCGCTTGATTCAAGTTGGGGTTCAAATTTAGCGCTTGTTCATAAGCTTCAACTGCTTCATCTAACTTTCCTAAGTGAGCTAGCGCATTCCCTAAGTTATATTGGCCGATTGCGGTATTGGCATGTTGAAGTGCCTGTGCAGCTTGCTCATACTGGCCTTGTTTGTACAGTGCAGCACCTTTGAGAGCTGCGTTTTGAGCGTTAGTTGCCTGTTCGAAATCTTCAGCTTGGTATGCTGAAAGGGCTTTTTGGTCCGTATTTTTAAACCATGATTGCCAATCCGCCGCGTAAGTTGGTTGACTGGGTAGAAAAGCTAAGGCACATATACTCAAAGCAACAGCGCTATTTCTGAATGCGATCAATGCCAAAGGTACGATGACGAATAAAAGATATTTACCGGCATCGACACGCCATAGCGTTTCATTTGGCTCTTTGGGTGTTTCAATATCTTGAGTATTGTTGGAGGCAAAAGTTTCAATGTCCGAGCTGTCTGGCGAATAAGTTGCATATTTTCCACCTAAACGTTGTGCTAGCGAACGAAGCCTATCTACGTATAGTTTGGGTACTACAATTTGCCCATATCTGTCTTTCAAAAATCCACCCTCTGGTACGCTGATCGGAGCGCCTTGGGCTGTGCCAACACCGTAAACATGGAGTGTGTATCCTGTTCCACTCAACATGCTATGGATATCTTGGGCATCTTCCAATTCAACTTCGTCAGTGATAAGAACGATTTCACCCGATGGGTATCCTGCTTGCTCAAGTAGATTCTTTGCCTGATCTATACCTGCCAAAACGTTAGCGCCTTTGCCTGGCATAATGGCTGGACTAATACTCGGCACTAGGTTTTCTAAAGTATTAACATCACTGGTTAATGGTGACACAATAAAAGCGTCTTGCGCATAAGCGACTAACGCGGTATCACCCTCATTAAATTGCTTTAACATATCCAGAGTTTTAAAACGGGCCTGTGTAAGCCTGTTAGGCGCAATGTCGGTTGAGTACATGGAGTAAGACATATCCATCACTAAAACGCGAGCTTGCTTTGTGGTAAATACAGGGACGCTTTGTTTCTCAATACTTGGTCCCGCTGCAGCAAGTATGCCCAGCAACAGGATTAAACTGGTTAGCCATGAGGAATGGCTCGATTTAGTCTGCTCTCCTTCGGTAAGTACTACTTTCGCCAGATGAGGGGCAATAATTTGAGACTGCTTGTTGCTTGTTCTTTTATACCACTGCAGTAGGCTTATCACCAACCACGGGAGCAGCAGCCAAAGCAGGTCAGGTCGAATAAATTGAAATTCGGTCATATTAATTACCTCGCCTCCACTGTTTTGCAAAACGAATCAATAGGGCGATGGCCCATATTGCTAATGCAGCCATTAAAGGCAAATAGAATAGTGCGAGCTTGGGTCGAAAGGTTTCGTCTTCAGCAGAAATAGGCTCTAAGTTGTCTAGCTCAGAATAAATTTGTTGTAAACCTTGCACGTCTTTAGCTCGAAAGTAGCGACCACCAGTTTCATCGGCAATATGGGTGAGTGTTTGCTCATCTATACTTGCTCCTGACATGCTGCCCAAAGAAAAGAACCCCATATTCCTGCGCCCGTCTGAGCCAACGCCAATGGTGTACACTTTAATACCTTCTTCACGCGCTAAGATGAGTGCCTCTTCCGGTTGTAAGTTTCCAGCGGTATTTTGACCATCAGTGAGTAAGATTAAAATGCGATTGCTTTCTTCTTTTTGGTTGAATCGTTTTACTGCAAGGCCTAGCGCATCACCAATGGCGGTTGCTCTACCGACCAAGCCAATTTGTGACTCTTGAAGCATTTGACTAACTGTATTTATGTCTTTGGTTAAGGGGGTTTGTAAAAATGCGGTATCAGCAAATAAGATAAGGCCAAGTCTGTCGCCTTGGCGCTGCTCTATGAAGTCACCCAGTACAGCTTTTACAACTGATAAGCGGTCTATGTAACGGCCGTTATACTCCATGTCCTCTTCCGCCATTGAGTGAGATAAGTCGACCGCGAGCATAATATCTCTGCCTTCGCTTGGTAACGTAATAGGGTCGTCTAACCAAGTGGGATTGCTCAGTGCAGTAACTAGTAACAGCCAGATGAGCATTTCAAGCCAGTTTTTATTCCGGGAAAACGATTGTTCTTGCGTACCCATGCCGCCCAGACTTGCATAACTGGGCATACGGATTTTCTGCTGGGTTCTAGCCGGAATGGGTTTTAATTTGGTTATGAGCCAAGGTAGTGGCAGCAGTAAAAATGCCAGTGGCCACTCAAATTCAAACATCTAAGCGCTCCTTGGTTTTAAACGTCTTTATTGCCATCATTAGTTTTTCAACCTGATCGTTTTTGTTATCTGATTTATATAATGAAGCAATATCTTGTTCACTAAACTGTGCTTTTGACAACAAGTTCAAGGTTTGGCACCAATTGGACGTTGATTGAGCCGCCACCGTGGCACCATAGTAGTGTTTTGTTAGCCTTTTTAGTAAACCGTGTAATGCCAGTGCATCTTTTATTTCTAATTGACTGAGCTTGATAGCTTCTCGCTTAGCTGCGCCGTATTGCCAGCTGCGATACAAGTAGAAGCTGCATAGCAAAAGTATCAGCGTTGAGGTGATAATAAGTGCCCATGTTGGCAGTGATAGGGGCCACCAATTTACCTGCTCAGGTGGCAAGACATCATGTAAGGCATCTAATGGAGATGGATTCATTGTAGTTACCTAGAAAGCTGAGATTCTAATGGCGTATCGGCCGAGAAGTTGAGCATCGTCATGCCTGCGCGTTGCAAACGTTTTAACCGAGCACTAAAGACATCTTGCGCACGTTTGGCAAATTTGTCTCTGAATTGTTTGTCGCTTAAGGGTAAGGTCCATGCGCTATTGGTGCCTTGGACTTCGATTGCTTCACTGTATGCAGGAAGAGCATGCTCAAACGGATCACTTACTTGGCAGCCTATTAACTCACAATGGCGACTCAAGCCTTCGAGTAATGAAAAGCTCTCATCATTTAACTCGGAAAAATCAGAAATGAGGTAAATTAAACTTCCCGGCTTTGCCAAATGCTTAAGGCGTTTCAGGTTATCATTAAAACGACTGGTGTTTTTATTGTCGCGGTTAACTAAGCTTGTTTCATGAACGTCACACAATTGGTGACAAAACGCGAGTACACCTTTGTCTCTGGCCGTTGGTTTGAGCTCATGGTGGCTGTGTTCAGAGAAGACCACGCCGCCTAACCTGTCGCCTCGTTGAGACGCCGACCAAGCGACGAGGGCACTCAAATGTGCTGCTTGTACGGACTTGAGCAGTAGTTGACTACCAAATAGCATGCTATTTGATAAGTCTGTAAAGATAAAAACAGGGCGCTCTTTTTCTTCTTGATAGAGCTTGGTATGTGCTTCTCCTGTTCGCGCCGTGACGCGCCAGTCTATGGCGCGAATATCATCGCCATATTGGTATTGACGCACTTCGGCAAATTCCATACCTCGACCCTTATGCGGTGCGAGATATTGTCCCGCTTGCGCACTGCGAATATGACCTTTAGGTTTTAAGTCGAGAAGTCGAGATTTACTCTTGTAGTAGAGTAACTCTTTGAGCCCAAGTTCAACACCATTGCTATGGCAATTTGCAAACCAGCTTTGTATATCAATATTTGCTTTCATAGGTGGTGTTTAAACCTTAAGGTACGGGCACTAGCTCGAGAATGCGGCTGATCACTTGATCTTTGGTAATACCATCCGCTTGGGCTTCGTAGCTCAGAATAATACGGTGTCTCAGAACATCATGTAAAACGGCCTGGATGTCGTCTGGCGTGACAAAGTCACGTTGTTGCAACCAAGCGTGGGCACGGGCACATTTATCTAAAGCAATTGTCGCCCTTGGACTTGCACCTAGTTCAATCCAAGCGCCAAGTTGTGCGTCCAATTTGGCTGCTTCACGGGTTGCAATTATAAGTTGTACCAAATATTGCTCAAGCGGCTCGGCCAAATGTAGTTCTAGCACCTTCTTTCTTGCCTCGAATAACGTTTGTTGACTAATCGGGCTAAACTTCACCACTTCTGTACTTAGCGCTTCACCGCGTGTCAAACGTAGGATCTCTAACTCTGTTTGCGCTTGTGGGTAGTCAATATTGAGGTGTAATAAAAAGCGGTCTAGTTGTGCTTCTGGTAACGGATAGGTACCTTCTTGCTCTAACGGGTTTTGAGTCGCCATAACCATAAAGAGTTCAGGAAGTGGATAAGTTGTCTTCCCCACAGTGACCTGACGCTCTGCCATGGCTTCAAGTAAAGCTGATTGAACTTTAGCTGGTGCGCGGTTAATTTCGTCTGCAAGTACAAGGTTATGGAAAAGCGGGCCTTTCTCAAATACAAACTCACTGGTTTGTTGTCTGTAAATATCAGTGCCTGTTATATCTGCCGGTAACAAGTCAGGTGTAAACTGAACGCGTTGAAAGCTGCCTTCTATGCCTTTGGCGAGTGCATTCACCGCACGAGTTTTTGCAAGCCCTGGTGGGCCTTCAACTAATAGGTGGCCGTCTGCCAAAATTGCGATTAAAAGTGCTTCGGTTAAGTCAGGTTGACCTAAAATTTGGGTGTCTAAGTATTTTTTTAATTCAGTAAACTCATTAACTGCCATGCTTGTTTGTCCTTGTTATGACAAATTTGTTGCTTATTTATATGGATTGAAACGGAAAACTCAAGCTTTTGAGGTGGATTTTCACATTTTTCTTAGACCGTATTATTTGGTTTAGTTCCATATTTTTAATATATTTTTCAGACGCTTTTTGATTTGTTCAAAATTCACGCTAAGTTTAATTTGCGCTGTGATTTTACAGACAATTTCCATTTTTCTATTGGCAGAATGGATTCGGTTGTTTAGAATCGGATTAAAATAACAGGTCAGACCTGTCAGCGGGAGAGCAAAATTCATGTCTGAACAAAACATTCTAAAAACAATAAACGGAGACCGTATCGCTATTGTGAGTGGCCTACGTACTCCTTTTGCAAAACAAGCCACGGCTTACCACCACGTACCTGCACTAGACCTAGGTAAAACTGTGGTCAATGAAATGCTGGAACGCCTAAACATAGATAAAAAAGAAATCGACCAGTTAGTTTTTGGGCAAGTTGTACAGATGCCTGAAGCACCGAATATTGCACGGGAAATAGTACTTGGCACGGGTATGCCTGTATCCGTTGATGCGTATTCGGTTTCTCGAGCGTGTGCGACAAGCTTTCAAGCGGTTGCTAATGTTGCTGAGTCTATCATTGCAGGTCATACCGCTGTCGGTATTGCTGGTGGCGCGGACTCTTCTTCAGTATTGCCGATCGGTGTAAGCAAAAAACTAGCAGGTAGCCTAGTTGATTTAAACAAAGCCAGAACATTAGGCCAGCGTTTGAAGATTTTCTCTCAATTGCGCTTAAAAGATTTATTACCTGTTCCCCCAGCAGTTGCTGAATATTCAACAGGTTTGTCAATGGGTGACACAGCTGAGCAAATGGCAAAAACACACGGTATTAGCCGTGAAGAGCAAGATGCATTGGCGCACCGCTCTCACTCTTTAGCTGCAAAAGCTTGGGATGCAGGGCTATTGTCGCAAGAAGTTATGACCGCGCACGTAAAACCATATAAAGGTTTTATCGACAAAGATAATAACATTCGTGCTAACTCGTCACTTGAAGGGTATGCAAAACTTCGCCCTGTGTTTGACAGAAAACATGGCTCTGTGACCGCGGCTAATGCGACGCCTCTTACTGATGGTGCAGCAGCTGTATTGATGATGAGTGAAAGTAAGGCAAAAGCCCTAGGATATGAAATTTTAGGCTATGTGCGTTCATATGCGTTTTCTGCGATTGGCGTACATGAAGACATGCTCATGGGTCCAGCTCATTCAACGCCGTTGGCCCTAGATAGAGCTGGTATCGAATTAAAAGACCTTGACTTAATTGAGATGCATGAAGCGTTTGCAGCCCAAGCGTTGGCTAACGTCAAAATGTTTGCTTCAGATAAGTTTGCTCAAGAGAAACTTGGACGCAGTAAAGCAATAGGTGAGATTGATATGGACAAGTTTAATGTCAATGGTGGCTCTTTAGCTTATGGTCACCCATTTGCGGCAACAGGCGCGAGGCTTATCACTCAAAGCTTAAATGAATTAAAACGCCGAGGTGGTGGGCTCGCATTGACAACAGCTTGTGCGGCTGGTGGATTGGGTGCAGCATTTGTATTGGAGAGTGCATAAATGTCAGTATTTAGTTATGAATTAAACAGCCATAAAGTTGCATTGGTAACAATTGATGTGCCGGGCGAAAAAATGAATACATTACGTGATTCCTTCGCCGATGAGTTGCTCGAAATTCTTGAAAAAGGAAAAAAAGATGACGTAACTGGTATGGTGTTTGTCAGTGGTAAATCTGACAACTTCATTGCAGGTGCAGACATCAAGATGCTTGACAATGCGCATACACGAGAAGATGCATTGCGCCTATCAGAAATGTGTCAGCAGGCATTTTTTAAAATGAAGGCACTGCCTTTCCCAACAGTCGCGGCCATCCATGGAGCAGCTTTAGGCGGCGGGTTGGAGTTTGCATTAGCGTGTGACTATCGCGTGTGTACAAATGATGACAAAACAAAGTTGGGCTTACCAGAAGTGCAACTTGGTTTGTTACCCGGTGGTGGCGGTACACAACGCTTGCCTAAGTTGGTGGGTATCCAAAAAGCGCTAGAATGGATGCTAACGGGTAAACAAGTGCGCGCAAAACAAGCTGCAAAAGCTGGTCTGGTCAATGAAAGTGTTCCGCACAGCATTTTGATGGATGTCGCGGTCAAACTAGCTCGAAAAGGTAAGCCAAAGGCTCGCAAGCCAAAGCTAGATAAACTCAGTCAACTGCTTGAATCCAATCCATTTGGCCGAAATATTATCTTCAAAAAAGCACAAGATAATGTCGAGAAGAAGACTGGGGGTCACTATCCGGCTCCACTAGCAATCATTAAGGCAGTAAGGGCGTCTGTCGAATTAGATGAATTAAAAGCATACAAAACTGAAGCGGAAGGCTTTGCAGATCTTGTAATGACAGATGTGTCACGCTCTTTGCGTGGAATTTTCTTTGCTACCACAGAGATGAAAAAAGAGTGGCAAAGTGACGACAAGACAAGCATCGCACGTGCTGCAGTTTTAGGTGGCGGTTTGATGGGGGCGGGGATCACCCATGTTAGTGCTGCAAAAGCAGGCGTACGAGTACGTATTAAAGATGTAGCGCATCAAGGGATCAGCAATGCCCTAAACTACAGCTACAAGATTTTATCTAAAAAGCAAAAACGCCGTATTTTATCTAAAGCCGAAATGCAATCGACCATGAACAGCATCACTGGCACGACAGATTACAGTGGTTTTGAGCATGTTGATATTGTTATTGAAGCTGTTTTCGAAGACTTAGCATTGAAGCAGGGTATGGTTGCAGATATTGAGCGTGAGTGTTCAGAGTCAACGATATTCGCCAGTAATACTTCATCGCTGCCAATTGCACAAATTGCAGAAAAAGCTGAGCGCCCTGAGAATGTGATTGGATTACATTACTTCTCCCCAGTAGAGAAAATGCCGTTGGTTGAGATTATCCCTCATATGAGTACGTCTCAAGAAACCATAACAAAGACAGTGAACTTTGCACGAAAGCAGGGTAAAACACCGATTGTAGTGAAAGATAAAGCAGGCTTTTATGTGAATCGTATTTTGGCACCGTATGTAAATGAAGCTGCTAATCTACTGCTTGCCGGTGAACCAATTGAGAAAATCGATCAGGCACTTGTAGAGTTTGGCTTTCCGGTTGGGCCTCTTGCACTACTCGATGAAGTCGGCATTGACATTGGGTCTAAAATCGCGCCAATTCTTGAAAAAGAGCTTGGTGATCGTTTCAAAGCGCCAAATGCATTTGAACGTATGATAGACAATAAACGCCTAGGTAGGAAAACTGGACGCGGTTTTTATACTTATGAAGGGAAAAAAGGCAAGACTGTCGACGAATCGGTTTATGCTTTGTTAGGGATCACGCAGGCTCCACGTTTGAATAAGCAAGAAATTGCTAACCGCTGTGTTGCGCAGATGCTAAATGAAGCATCTCGATGTTTAGATGAAGGGATTATCGCCTCTGCTCGAGATGGCGATATTGGTGCAATTTTTGGTATTGGCTTCCCACCATTCTTAGGCGGTCCATTTAGCTACATGGATAAACGCGGTATCAATAAAGTGTGTTCAGAGTTGTCTACTTATGCAACTGAAAACGATGTATTCACGCCGTCAGAGCCGCTGAAAGCGAAAGCGGAAGCAGGCGAAGCATACTATAGTTAAATAGAAAATTAGGAAGTACCACCTACATTGGTACTTCCTAAAATGTCTTTTGTTACTTTTTTTCTCATCATCCATATCCTAGTCGCATTATTTAGTTCCATCATTAAATATAAAATGATTTAAGTTGAAGTATTATCTCTGTCTCCATTTTTGATTGAAAACCACAAGGGTTTCAATAGAATTAGTAATAAAAATCTTGTCTGTGGAGTTCGGTTCTTTCTATATAAACTATGGGGTTATATGGTTTTTATTAACATTTAAGCCAATTTGGTTGGCAAGTGATATTAAGGAAGGGAAAGAAAATACAGATGGATTTTCACACTATGAAATGTATTTAATTCAGTTGTAATTACTTTGTTGGAGCGTTGAAAATCAGGTTGTGGGCCGGAATACTATTCCTACTACGAGAGAGGTTAAATTAATTAAATTCGATGTGGATATGCATTTTTTAATTACGTGAAACCTATAAATATTACCAGTGTTTATCTAATGGTGAACGCAATTTAAAATTATAAGAGAGCTATAGGTATAGCTCTCTTATAATCATTTATTAATGACCGTAGAACGTAATGCTCCAGCCAGTTAACTGACCTGGTTTAGTATTGTTAGGTTGTACTTTATCGCCACGTTGTGGAATAACCGTTTTTGAACCTTCAACAAACTTACCTGTACCTAGGTCGTATACTCTTTCAGACCATGAGTCTTTTGCATTTGTATCGATGATACGTAGTTTCCAATCACCTTTTGCTGACTCACCATAGAAATGGTTCGAAAGGATCACATTGTCATTGAACTTATTGCCTTCGATGTCCGTACCAGCGGTTAAGATGACACTGCGCGTGTTACTAGGTGAAATAAGCTCAACAGATAAGTCCCCAAGACGCTCATGATCTAAGCTTAAGTGTACGCGAACGGCTTCAACTGTTAGGTCATCAGTTTGTGTGTGAACTGATTCAGTACCAGTGAAATCACCATCGTAAATAAACGCGTCTGCTTTTACCGGCACGTCATATGACTTGATTTGTAGGTCACCTAGGATAGGACCTGTTTGTAGTGCTTTTTCAACTGCCGCATCTACATTAACCAAACCAAAACCATAGTCATAATGGAACGCGTGACCTGCACCATTCACTTGCCAGCTTGGGATAGCTTCGTAATCACCAATCATGCGAGGTTGTGCATCAGCATCTACTTTTGTTGCAGTAGTGATCATTAGGTGTCTTACATCACGCCAAGATAGCTGGTGGTTTGCCGACATGATAAGTGCAACCGCGCCAGATAGAGCAGGTGCTGCAGCTGAAGTACCATTCATGTTAAATGCGTACATTGGCTCTTCACATTGTGTTTCTGTCGCATCTGTGCACCACTTAGGTAGAGCTGTGGTCACTGTCGCAGGGCTATAGCGTCCCCATTCACCAGCTGGCGCTGTAAGTAACACCGCTGAACCACCTGTAGAATAAGCCGCTAAATTACCTTTTGCATTCAGTGCAGAAACCGTTAAGTTCCAGAAATTGGCATTTGTCGGATCTGCAATTGACGCGTCATATGCTGGCAGTGCATAGCCATTAGGGTAAATTAGTGTCAAAAGACCATTGTCTCTGTCTAGCCAACGACCACCAATGTAGTGGCTATTACCTGCTGATTTAACAGCCATTGCACCACGACCACCGTGACTCTCCGTTACTGCTCTTTTAGTTACAGCGTCAATATCATCAAAGAATGCACGGTAATCACCATAGATGCTAGCGTCAGAAAATGAATAACCGATACTTTGGTTGATAACGCGCGCATCTGTGAGTTTATTCATAGGTTGAACAGCACCATCCATATCCATAACAGAGCGGATGGCAAGCGTGCGGCTGTTAATATTGCGTTCTTTACCTATGTAGTTTACACCTGTCAGCGTGGCATTCGGTGCTACTCCTCGGCCACCTTGGCCGTTGTATGCAGCAGCTGCCGCGATCCCAGCAACTTTTGTACCGTGGTCGTCAATACTCAGACGGCCTCTTGATTCGTACTGATAGATGTAAGGGTTAGGATTAGGCGTGTTGCCTTGTACCACGTTTGGCGCAAGGTCTGGGTGGTAGGTAGCAAGGCCATCATCAATAACAGCAATATTGATCCCTTGACCCAAAATACCACGGCGATGTGTAAAGTCTAAGTTCAAATCAATACCTGCCACTCCAGGAGTAATTGCACCAGCAGATTGGCCCGTGTTTTGAAGGTGCCATTGATGAACAACAAGAGGGTCGCCATCAGCCAGTTTATAAGTGTATTCCCAGACATGTTTTGTCGGGTCATATTCTTGCACACTATTATCAAATGTTTGTGCGCTTGCTTGCCCAAGTGCTAATAGTAAACCGGCGGTAACAATATTTAATTTATTATTCATTATATATTTCCAATCTGTTGAATCGTTCACGTTAATAAACAAGCAGATTGATCAAGAAATAACAGTTCGAATGAAAAAATTATTTCGATTATCTATATTCCAAGAGGTTATATTTAATAATTAAAATACTTTATAAGTTGATTTTTATTTTCTCCGATAAAAGTTTCCACACCTAAGCTTGAATTCCTGAACAGCATACTGTTGCCATCTAAAAACGATTAAAACTGATCTATAAGAGGCTCACAATGGTATGAATGCTGTGCTTTTACGCTCATGGAGTTAGTGTAATGTAAGTCTATGTAAAGTTCATTGAGGACGTGCAATTTCACACAGTACACTAAAATAGAATAGTAGAGTTGAGCCTATAGGAATTGTAATAATGTGGCTAAAAACCTCGTTGGCGATAGCATTGTCGAGCTTACTACTCGGTTGCCAATCGACGCATCAAATTGACGAAGAGTATCGTTCAAAATTAAAAATACCCGCGTCGTGGAAGTATCAACATACAAGCGGCCCTGTAAAACCAAGTTGGCTGGAGCAAATTACCGAACCTCAAGTACATCAATTGGTAACAACTGCATTGAGCAGTAACTTGGTTTTGTTGCAGCAGGCCATAGACATAGACGTTGCGAAGCAGCAGTTGGTTGTCAGTGGCAGTGCGCTGTGGCCAACACTCGATATATCACTTGATAGCGTGAGGCGTAAATCGTCGTCTAACACCTTTTCAACTGAACATGCACTTGATCTTAAAGTTGGCTATGAGCTTGATCTTTGGGGCAAACTGAGTGAAGAAGAACGGCAAGCCAATCTTACAGTGATGGCGAGTTTGGCAAATTATGAGCAGCAAACACATAATTTGGTCGCAGATGTCGTAATTAGCTGGTTTGCTGTCATAGAAGGGCAAACTCAACAGCAATTGTTAAATGATCGTTTGGCTGTGGTTGAGCAAAACTTGGACATCATTGAGTCTGGGTATAGGCAAGGTCTTAACAGTGCACTCGATGTTTATCTCGCTCGCACAGAGCTCAACAATGAGCAAGCAAAATTAGCGCAACAGAAATCAGTGGTAGAGACTCGGGTTCGAAAGTTGGAGCGTTTGGTAGGAGAGTATCCAAGTGGAATGTTAGCTGTTAACGCGCCACTGCCGCTGTTAGATTCAACGCTTTCAACGGGCGTACCATCTACATTGGTTAGCCGCAAGCCCGCGCTATTGGCTAGCTGGTATCAGCTATTAGCACAAGATGCTGCGCTAGCTTTTGCTCACAAACAGCGTTTCCCAAGTCTAAAATTGAGCGCCGGTTATGGACCCAGTGGCGAGCAACTTGACGATGTATTGTCTTTTTCTGCGGCTGGTTGGTCACTGTTATCGAGTATTTCTGCGCCGCTATTTAATGCGGGCAAACTGGCTGCGAGGGAAGAAATCGCCAGAGCCCAGCTTAAGTCGCTGGAGCTTCAATACTTGAACAACCTGCAAGAAGCGTTTAGTGATGTTGAAAATGGTATCAGCGCGGAAGTTGCGCTGAAAAAGCGCTATCAAGAAACCTTAATCGCAGAAAAAAACGCTCAGTTAGCTGAGCAACTTTCATTTGAACAATATCAAAAAGGCTTGGTGAGTTACACCACGGTATTAGATGCGCAAAAACGTGCATTTGATGCAAAGAGCAGCCTCATTTCTATCAAAAACGAGTTAATTAAAAATCGAGTTGAACTGCACCTTGCATTGGGTGGTGATTTTCAGCAAACAGAGCCTAAGGATGTAAACAATGACATTGGCTAAACGAATAATCTTACCTGTAGCGATACTGACAATGTCTGTTCTACTGGTTGTATTTATTACTTCTAATCCGCCTCAAGCAAAAAGAGGTAAGAGTAAAGCGCAGGCGCAAATGGTGGTGGATTTTGAAGTGATACAAGCAAAACCGTTTGCTATGGCACTTGATAGTTATGGGATTGTTAAGCCGCGTACACAAAGTGTATTGGTTGCACAGGTTTCAGGTGAAATCAGCTTTATTAGCAATAGCTTCAGAGATGGTGGTTTTTTTGAAAAAGGGGAACTGTTATTACAAATTGATGATAGAGATTATCAAGCAGAAGTTCAGGTTGCCAAAGCCGCATTACTCGGCGCTAAACAAAGTTTATTAGAAGAGCAAGCAAGGGGGAAGCAAGCACAAATTGACTGGCAACGCTTAGGTGATGGTGGGCAGGCCGGTGAGCTTGTGCTCAGAAAGCCGCAGTTAGAAGCGCAAAAAGCAAATGTATTGTCCGCTCAAGCCAAATTGACTAAGGCCGAGTTAGCGTTAGAACGCACACGTATCCTAGCCCCATTCGCGGGTCGCATTTTAAATAAGAAGGTTGATTTAGGACAGGTTGTTTCTAGTAATAGCCAACTAGCTGAAATCTATGCGACGGATTATGTAGAAATAAGGCTACCCATAAACAATCGAGACTTGGCATTTATGCGTTTGCCTGAGCATTACAGAGACAGTGACGACCACATAAACAGCCTGTCTGTTACTTTGTATTCGGATTTGGTCAAAGCCCAGCAATGGCAAGGTAAAATCGTCCGTACAGAAGGCGCAATTAGTGAGTTGTCACAGCAGTTGTACGTGGTCGCACAAATAGACGATCCATTTTCTGTTAATCAACAAGGTGACTTTGCGATTAAGATTGGCCAATACGTTAATGCAAAAATTGAAGGAAAAACCCTAGAAAATGCCATTACCATACCAAGCAGCGCCATTTATCAAGGCAGCTACGTGTATGTACTAGATGAGCAGAACTTACTTATGCGTAGAGATATTTCGTTGGCGTGGCAAAACGATGAGTTTGCGATTGTGCGCTCCGGAATTAGTGAGGGAATGCGTTTAGTAACGACGTCTTTGGGGCAAGTAAGTTCGGGTACACCTGTTGCACTGCGCAATGATCAAGGTGAGCAAGGGTCGGCTTTTGAATCCCCAAAGTGGCAGCAACTTACAGACAAACAAAAGCGTAGATTGAAAAAAATAGCAGCGGAGCGCGGCGTAAGCATTAAGCAACTGCTTGCAGAGCGAGAGCGCCAAGCTCGGGAGACTGGGATATGATAGCCTGGTTTACACGCAACCCCGTCGCAGCAAACTTATTGATGCTATCAATATTGTTTGGTGGTTTGTTTGCTATGTCGACCAAGATCCCGCTGGAAGTATTCCCTTCTTTTGAAACAGATAGAATTAGCATCAGCATGTCATTGCGCGGTGCAACCCCTGAAGATGTAGAGCAGGGAGTGTCTATTCGTATTGAAGAGGCTGTACAAGACTTAGAGGGCATAAAACAAATTTCTAGCCGCTCTTCAGAAGGCGGCGCCAATGTAAATATTGAAGTTGACAACGGCTATGACCCAAGAGAAATGTTGGCGGATGTAAAAAGTCGGGTTGATGCCATAAATACCTTTCCAGCAGATGCGGAAAAGCCAGTAATATCACTTGCTGAGCGCAAGCGTGATGTCATCACAGTCACGGTCGCTGGGAGTTATTCTGAAAAGGAAACGCGAGAGTTCGCCGAGCAGGTTCGAGATGACTTGTTGCGTATTGAAGGGGTGACGCAAGTTGATTTAGACGGTGTGCGTGATTATGAAATTGCCATTGAACTTAGCCAAGACAAACTGAGGCAATACAATTTAACGATAAAGCAGGTGGCGAATTTAATTGGCCAATCTAGCGCAGATATTTCTGCGGGTAACCTAAAATCCTCTGGTGGCGATATTTTACTTCGCTCAAAAGGGCAGGCTTATCGTAAAGATGAGTTTGCGAGCATTCCAATTAAGACAAATACAGACGGTTCCGTTTTATACTTGTCTGATATTGCAAATATTATTGATGGCTTTGAAGAAACACCAGTGCGCACGCGATTTAATGGTAAGCAAGCTGCGTTTATAGAGGTCTATCGCATTGGCCAACAAAGTGCTATTGAGGTTGCGGATAAAGTTAAAGCGTATATCGAACAACGCCAAGAGACCTTGCCAAAAGGTTATGAGTTAAGCTATTGGGATGATGATTCAGTCATAGTAAAAAACCGTATTTCGACCTTAACTTCTAATGCACTGCAAGGTGGCATATTGGTGTTGGCACTGTTGACACTATTTCTGCGCCCAGCCATTGCGTTTTGGGTCTTTATTGGTATTCCCGTGTCTTTCATGGGGGCATTTTTAGCAATGCCATTTTTTGGCATAAGTCTCAATATTATGAGTCTGTTCGGTTTTATTCTCGTGCTTGGGATAGTGGTTGATGATGCAATTGTCACAGGAGAGAATATTTATACACATCTTAATAGCTCAGAGTCGGGAGAAGAGGCGGCGATAAGGGGCACGCAAGAAGTTGCGACTCCTGTAACTTTTGGTATTTTGACTACTGTTGCTGCATTTTTACCGTTGGCATTTATCGATGGTGCAAGGGGCGCTATTTTTGCGCAGATCCCAGCTGTTGTGATCCCTGTTTTGTTAATGTCCTTGGTTGAGTCAAAATTTGTCTTACCTGCTCATTTAAAAAACCTAAAACCACGTAAAAATGCTCAGCAACCAAGCCGCTTTAGTGCTTTTCAGCAACGGTTTGCAGATGGTTTTGAGCGCGGGATCCTCAAGTATTATCAACCAATATTAAAAGTGGCAATATCACACAAAATGGCCACCTTAAGTGGATTTATTGGCGTATTTTTGGTGATTTTAGCGCTCATCATGAGTGGTTGGACTAAGTTTATTTTCTTTCCTCGTATTCCCAGTGAGACAGTGCGCGCTAACTTGACACTACCAACAGGTACGCCATTTGAGGTAACCGCCAAATATATCGATTTAATGTCTGATAAAGCTCAGGTTTTAAAAGAAAAATATGTTGACCCTGACACCGGGGAAAGTGTTATCACGCATATTTTAGCAACAACAGGTGGACGCGGTGGGGCGTCTAATTCAGGCCGAGTTCGGTTTGAGATAACACCGCCTGAAACTCGTTCATTGCGTGTTGACTCTCGTCAATTGGTGAGAGAGTGGCGGGTATTGATTGGTACGATCCCGGGTGCAGAAAGTTTGACGTTTAGGGCTGAAATTGGCCGCTCGAGTGATCCAATTGATGTGCAGTTGACTGGTACTTCCTTGGCTGTGTTGAAAGAAGCCGCTGAGCAAGTCAAAGCGAATTTGGCGACTTTCCCAACTGTGTTTGATATTACAGATAGCCTGAGTGATGGCAAAGAAGAGTTGCAAATTGAACTCACAGCGCAAGGGAAGGCACTTGGTTTGACTCGTACGGAAGTGTCAAATCAGATCCGCAGTGCATTTTTTGGTGCTCAAGTGCAACGGATCCAGCGAGGCCGTGATGATGTGCGTGTGATGGTGAGGCTGCCACTATCTGAGCGCAGCAATCTAGCAACGCTTAATACGTTATTGATCAATATCGAAAATCAAGGTGCTGTTCCGTTAAATCATGTGGCAACGTTAACTCCCGGACAAAGTCCTTCGAGTATCTATCGAATAGATAGATATAGAACCGTGAATATTACCGCTGATATTGAAAAGGAAAACACTAATATGACTGTGTTACAGGAGGAGTTAAAGGTCTTTTTAGATCAGCTAGTTGCACAATATCCTGGCGTAACACACTCCCTGGAGGGGGAGGCCAAAGAGCAAAGGGAGTCATTTGGCTCACTGGGCTGGGCGCTGCTTTTTGTCTTTTTCATCATTTATACGCTGCTCGCTATCCCATTTAAATCCTATGTTCAGCCGTTAATTGTAATGAGTGTGATCCCTTTTGGTTTGATTGGCTCTGTGATTGGTCATTGGATCATGTCAATGGAGCTGACCATTATGAGTTTACTGGGTATGCTGGCCTTAATTGGTGTTGTGGTAAATGACTCCTTGGTACTTGTTGACTACATCAACAAACAAAGAACGAAAGGTGCTGAACTAATGAACGCTGTGCTTAGAGCGGGGGCTGCGAGATTTAGGCCTGTAATGCTTACAAGTATCACAACCTTTTTTGGCTTAATGCCACTGTTGTTTGAGCAGCAAACTCAAGCTCAGTTTTTAATTCCAATGGCGGTGTCTTTGGGCTTTGGCATCATATTCGCTACGCTAATTACCCTTATCTTAGTGCCGGTGAACTATTTACTGGTAGAGCGCATAAAAGCATTCGGAAGCCGATTGAGCTACAGAACAGCGTAATTCTATGTTGTGTCGCATGGTCACATATTTATTTTTCGGTAAAGCTGTGACCATGCGACTATGTGACGAGCCAAAGTGAGCTCGTGCGAACTCGCAATTCCTTGTTTTTCTCATCATTTCCCTTTTCGACATTTTTTATCTCTAGGTTGCAGTGTCATTTCGCTATGCGCATCTGGACTTTTATACAGAGAAAATTAAAAGTTCATATTGAAATCTAATAGTTTGAGGGCATGATATTTTTGGTGTTTTTGGGTACAAAAAATAAAGATGTGAAACAATCAGTATCACATTTGAAAATATTCAATGTAAATTAAAAACAATAAAAACAGATGTTTATGGTTATGTTTATTGATTTTTTGTTCTTTGTGAAGATTCCATTAACTTGCCGTGTGAGAAATTTCATATTGTTATAATAGTTAGAGCTCTATATAATTTATATTAATTGAACGTTCAATTAAAAATATTATGCCTAAAGTTGGAATGGAACCGATACGTCGTCAACAACTAATTGAGGCGACGTTAGAGTCAGTTGCGGAGCTTGGTTTACACGCGACTACGATTAACAGTATTAGTAAACGAGCAGGGTTATCTTCTGGGATAATTAGTCACTATTTTGGTGGTAAGCAGGGCCTAATCGAGGCCACTGTTCGATATTTACTTACTAGCTTAAAAACCAGTTTGATATCTAAAGCACATTCAAATTGCGATGCAAAAGCGCGACTGATGTTCATCGTTGAGGCGAATTTTTCTGTCGTACAGCAGCAAACAAGTGCGACAAAAACTTGGCTGAGTTTTTGGGCGCAGTCGATGCATGATGAACAGTTGCATCGGCTACAAAGGATCAATTCTAAGAGACTTTACAGTAACTTATCTTATTCTTTCTTTGCCCTTCTCGACAAAGAGGATGCACGAAGAGCTGCGAAGCTGAGCGCAGCAATGATCGATGGCTTGTGGCTTCGAGCAGTGCTTAGTAAAGCAAATGAAACAGCGTTCGCAGAAGCTGAACAGTTGGCAAAGCAATATATCTTATCTCTAATTTCGTCTCGTGGAGTCTAAAATGACCGCAGTGGTTTATCAAAATTTTATTCATGGCGCTTTTGTCGCTAACCAATCAAAAGAAACATTTCCGGTTGTAAATCCTGCGACTGATGAAGTGATGTATCACGTTGAGGTTGCCGATGAATATATTCAAAAACAAGCAATTGGCAGTGCTCAGCAAGGTTTTGCAAAGTGGTCGGCAATGACGCCAGTTGAACGCAGTAGGATACTCAATAAAGCTGTATATTTACTGAGAGAACGAAATGATGAGCTGGCGAAAGTTGAGGTGTTAGACACCGGTAAGCCCATTCAAGAAGCTGACTGTGTAGATATTCAAACCGGTGCGGATGTTATCGAATACTTCGCAGGTCTTGCTCCTACGCAAATGGGCGCACAGCAACCTGTAGGGGAAGATTTTTTTTATACTCGTCAAGAACCGCTGGGTATATGTGCAGGAATTGGAGCTTGGAACTATCCATTGCAAATTGCTTGCTGGAAGTCTGGTCCAGCTCTTGCTGCAGGTAACTCACTGATTTTCAAACCATCAGAAGAAACCCCTTTAGGGGCGATTAAACTAGCAGAAATTTTTATTGAAGCGGGTATGCCTGCAGGTGTGTTCAATGTTGTACAGGGCGCAGCCAAAGTAGGTGAATGGCTATCAACACACCCTGATATAGAAAAGGTATCTTTTACCGGCGAAGTTGGGACCGGGAAAAAAGTAATGCAAAGTGCAGCATCAAATTTGAAAGATGTCACAATGGAACTTGGTGGTAAATCACCTCTAATTGTATTTGATGATGCCGATATATCTGAAGCGGTTAGTGCAGCAATGCTTGGCAATTTTTACACACAAGGTGAAATTTGCACAAACTGTACACGTGTTTATGTACATAAAAACATATATCAGGAGTTTTTGACTGAACTTAAAACACGTACAGAGCAAAATATTGTTGCAGGAGATCCCCTTGATCCTAATGTAAACCTTGGAGCGCTTATTTCGAAAAAGCACCAACAGTTGGTGCTAGATTACATTGAACAGGGAAAACAAGAAGGTGCGACGTTGTTAACCGGTGGTCATGCACTTAAACCTGAGTCAGCACCGAACGGATACTTTGTTGCTCCGACCGTGTTTATTGATTGCTCAGATGAAATGACTATTGTCAAAGAAGAGATTTTTGGCCCAGTTATGAGTGTGCTTGTTTTTGAGGATGAAGATGAAGTTATTGCCAGAGCCAATGATACCGAGCTAGGTTTAGGTGCTGGTGTTTTTAGTCTTAATATCCAACGTGCACATCGTGTCATCCATCAGCTTAAAGCTGGTATTTGTTGGATCAATAGCTACGGTAATTCACCTGCCGAAATGCCTGTAGGAGGCTATCAGCAATCGGGAATAGGCAGAGAAAATGGAGTTGAAACGCTTAATAACTATACTCAGACAAAGTCTGTTTATGTAGGTATGAGCAAAATCGACAGCCCATTTTAAGGGGGCCTCATGTCAACGTTTGATTATATTATTGTTGGTGCAGGTTCTGCGGGCTGTGTGTTGGCCAATCGTTTATCTGAAAACCCCAAAAACAAAGTTTTGCTATTAGAAACTGGTGGTTCAGATAAAAGTATTTTCATCCAAATGCCAACGGCATTGTCAATTCCGATGAATACCGATAAGTATGCGTGGCAGTTTCATACTGAAGCTGAGCCATATTTAAACAATCGAAAGATGCATTGCCCTAGAGGCAAAGTACTCGGCGGGTCATCCTCCATCAATGGCATGGTTTATGTCCGTGGTCATGCCAAAGATTTTGATGAATGGGAAGCTCATGGGGCAAAGGGGTGGAATTATCAAGCTTGCCTACCTTACTTCAAAAAGGCTGAGACTTGGCTTAAAGGAGAAGATGATTACCGTGGTGGCAATGGAGAACTGGGCGTAAACAATGGAAATGAAATGGCCAACCCTTTATACGGCGCTTTTATAAAGGCGGGTGAGCAAGCGGGTTACCCCGTCACCGCTGATTACAATGGAGAGCAGCAAGAAGGTTTTGGACCAATGCACATGACTGTAAAAGGCGGCTATCGCAGTTCTACTAGTCGAGCTTATTTGGACCCTGTTAAAAGTCGGAAGAATCTTACGGTAGTAACAGGCGCATTGGTGAATAAGGTACTGCTGGAAGACAAAAAAGTAACTGGTGTTAGATATACGTATAAAAGTCAAAATGTGACCGTACAGGCTAGCAAAGAGGTTATCTTAAGTGCCGGGCCAATAGGATCTCCGCATATTTTGCAACTGTCGGGTATTGGTGATACCAAAACGCTCGAAAGTGCAGGGGTGGAGGTGAAACATCACTTGCCAGGTGTAGGCTTAAATTTACAAGATCATTTAGAGTTCTACTTTCAATACAAATGCAAGCAGCCCATTACACTCAATGGTAAGTTGGGCTTGTTTTCAAAAGGTTTAATCGGGGCACAGTGGTTGTTGAACAAGTCTGGTTTGGGCGCAACCAATCACTTTGAGTCTTGTGCGTTTATTCGTTCTAAGGCGAGTGTTGAATGGCCCGATATTCAGTATCACTTTTTGCCAGCTGCGATCCGTTATGATGGTAGGTCAGCATTTGAAGGTCATGGTTTTCAGGTCCATGTCGGACATAACAAACCAAAAAGCCGAGGCTCCGTGCTAATACAGTCAAAAGACCCAAAAGTCTCTCCTAAGATCCAATTTAACTATTTACAGCATCAAGATGATATTGAAGGGTTTCGCGCATGTGTACGTTTGACTCGTGAGATCATTTCACAGCCCGCTTTTGACGCATATCGTGATGGAGAAATTCAGCCGGGAGAGCATGTTCAAAGCGATCAAGAGATCGATGAATTTGTGCGTCAAGCAGCAGAGAGTGCATACCACCCATCTTGCTCATGTAAGATGGGTGATGATGACATGGCAGTTGTCGACTCACAAACTCGTGTACACGGTTTAAAGGGTCTAAGAGTCGTCGACTCATCTATTTATCCAACCATACCAAATGGCAACTTGAATGCACCAACAATCATGGTTGCAGAGAAAGCGGCCGATTTAATCTTAGGTAACAAGCCTTTACCAATTGCCAATGCTAGTGCGCATATTCATCCCAATTGGCAAGAACAACAGCGCTAGTTTGTTCATTCTCACCTGATGCTTGGCCACCAAGGCCGGGCACCTGTTTGCTTAGGTGAGTGCATCACTAACATTGCAAAAGTTAGGTTGTGTCAGTCAGGCAAACAAAACAATAACAACCTTATACGGGAAAAAAAAATGAGTTATTTTTATTTATTTTGGGAGGGCGACAATGACCATTTGGCTTAGTGCAGGTGTTCTTTTTACCCTGCTTTCTATCGCTTTTATCCTATACAAATGGGGCAGTGTTCAAGTTGTTGGTGTCACACCCGTAAAAACATTTACTTTTATTGCAATATTGTTCACCTCGGGGCTTGATGTTGGTTTGATCATGTTCCCACTAACCGAGTTTGCTGGTTACGCAGACATAAACACAAGCCCAGAATATGGATTTACCAACCCATTGGCTATTGAATTTGGCTACTGGGGCTTTTTGATCTGGGGGTTTTATTTCCTTACCTGTTTTTATTTCTGCGTAATTGAACCTAAAGTTCAGTTTTTTGAAATTCCATTGGTGAAGCTAGTTAACAATGTTGTCATTGTGGGTACGTGTGCATTCACAGCCTATTTGTTACTGTCTAATTTGCCATGGTACTTACCAAGTGTGGGAGATGGTGAGTCCATAGTAACTTCATTCTATTTTATTGTCTTTGTTGCTATTTCGTTGGCAGTGTATTCAAGCACTGACATTAAATACGTAAAGTTGCTCAGTGTTTCGACAGCGTGGGTTTTTATTGGACTTATCGTCTTACTTTGGTTAAATGCATTTGTATTTGGAGATAGCACTGTTAGTAATTACTTCAGTAATTTAGCGCTAATGAGTGACTATTTTGCAAATATGCATCAGTTTGTATTACCTCTCAATGATTATCACGAATTCTACTTATTTTGGTGGTTTGCATGGAGCATTATGATAGGTCAATTTACGGCACGCTTTGTAGGCGGATTAAAAACTTATCAAGTACTCGCGGCCATGCTTGTGTTTCCATCTATCCCGATTGCAGCATGGTTTGCCGTATTGTACCACTACCATGAAGCCGGAATCGCAACCGATGGATTAATTAACTTTGCAATGGTGTTTGTGGGTGTGGTGTTTGTTATCAATTCCTTGGATTCACTTGTCAGACTGTACACCGATAACTTAAACCTAACAGTTAAACGGTTAGGAAAGCGTAACTATATATTGCTCAATATTATCTCGTTGTCATTATTGACGCTTTTATTTCAGTTGAATTTTCTACAAATCCAATGGGTTGGGGCGATAGTTATTGCTATATTTTTTGCGTGTTTTGGGTTTATCCTCAGCAAAAAGATGCAAATGGTCCGTAAGATTCAGAGCTCGCCTGAAGATAACAAAATCGATTTTAATAAGATAAAAACAGTTAGTTAATTATGAATATTTCAAAAAAAGCGCATCTACTTCCACTACTTTTATGTTCTAACTTGGCGATGGCAGACTGGAGTACAACTGTGACAGCTGCGTCCGATTATACCTTCAATGGTGTAAGTCAGACGCAAAACGACCCGGCTATTCAAGGGAGTTTGGACAAGGCATTTGATAACGGCGTATATGCTGGCTCTTGGGCATCTAATGTCGACTTTGGTGATACAGATATTGAGTGGGACTTTTATGTTGGTAAGTTTATAGAGCTCAACACACTGTGGAGTGCTGACTTTGGTATTGCTTATTACACATATCATGGCGCGAGCGAGTCAAATGACGGAAACTATCCAGAAGCTTATGCTAAATTTGGCTATGACAATGCTTTGGGCAATACTGAATTTAACTTTTGGTACAGCTGGGACTACTTCGGTTCAGGCGCGGGCCATACAATAGCTATGATAGCTCATACAGTTGAAGTTGCTCCTAACCATGCTATAAAAGCGAGCTTTGATGTATCCAATTCTCTAGATGGAGAAAAATGGTTGTGGAAGGAAAATGATAAATCATATCATCACTATCGATTAGCCTATCAAACAAGTATTGATGAGTTTAATCTTGAAGTAGCGGCAGAAAATACGAGTTTAGATATTGATACAGCAGATGAAAGGGTCGTTGTTTCTGTATCTCGTTCATTTTCCATGTAACCAGCTAAGTAAATTTAACACCAAGGAAGGTGTTTAAAGGTAGCAAAAGACGTGTTTAAATTAGGGTTTTACAGCCGCATCTTTTTACTTTCATGCCAAAAGTACGTACAATCTCCCGCCATTGAATGACCGCGCTCTAATTGCGTTTATGCACCAAATATCTGATCTCAAAAATATATTCGACACACAGTTTGCGGCCACGCACAATACGCGTTTGGTCAAAGGTGACGATGAGCCAATTTATCTACCCGCCGACGAGCAGTGCTCATTTCATCAAGTGGTTTTTGCCCATGGTTTTTATGCCAGCGCATTACATGAAATTGCCCACTGGCTTGTCGCTGGTGAAGCGAGACGTTTACTAGAAGATTATGGATATTGGTACTGCCCAGATGGTCGAGACAAGGCCAAACAAGCAGAATTTGAAAAGGTTGAGGTTAAACCGCAAGCCATCGAGTGGGCGCTTAGCGTCGCAGCTGGTTTCGATTTTAATGTATCGGTAGACAACTTAAACGGCGAACAAACATGTCGATTTAGCTTTCAAAAGCGAGTGCATGAACAGGTATTACTGCTGCTAGAGCACGGTTTTAATGCGCGTACCGAGCAACTGCTTAGCGCTTTGTCGAGGTTTTATAACACGCCTTGGCCTTTGCAGCAGGCACAGTTTTCATGGGATTGTCCACAGGAGTTAGAAAATGTCATTTAAACTCGGATTAATTGTAAATCCAGTTGCAGGATTAGGGGGCTCCGTTGCCTTAAAGGGCAGCGATGGCGCAGACACAGCGCAAAAAGCATTAGCTTTGGGGGCTGAACCGAAATCCAATAACCGCACAAAACTTGCTTTGGAGCAATTGATACCATTTAAAGACAATATTGCTATTTTCACTGTTTCAGGAGAAATGGGCGAGCGCATCGCGGGCGAGTTGGGCTTTGAAACGCACGTTGTATATCATGCTGATGATGAAACGACACCACAAGATACTGAAATAGCGGCCCAAAAGCTTATAGAGCAGGGCGTTGATCTTATTTTGTTTGCTGGTGGTGATGGCACGGCAAGAAATATTTGTGCTGTGGTTGAAGACAAAGCCCCAGTGCTAGGTGTTCCTGCGGGATGTAAAATTCACAGTGGTGTTTATGCCATTACACCTAAAGCGGCTGGTCGAGTTGTCGAAATGCTGATTAAAGGCGAGTTGGTCACTTTGGCTGAAGCCGATGTGATGGACATAGATGAAACCGCTTTTAGACAAGGCACTGTCAAGGCTAAGCGCTACGGTGAAATGCAAGTACCCAGTGAAGTTCGTTTTGTCCAAAGTGTTAAAAATGGCGGTAAAGAAAGCGACGAACTGGTCCTTGCCGACATTGCGGCTTATGTGATCTCTGAGATGGATGAAGATCAGAGGTACATTATGGGCTCCGGCTCTACAGTAGAAGCTGTCATGGAGGAATTGGGCCTAGAAAACACTTTATTAGGTGTCGATCTGGTTCAAGATCATGAACTGCTGGGTCAAGATTTGACCGCAGCGCAATTACTTGAGCTTACCCAAGGTCATCAGACTAAACTCGTGATCACATTAATCGGTGGCCAAGGCCACATTTTTGGGCGAGGTAACCAGCAGCTGAGTCCTGAGTTAATCAGGCAAATTGGCAAAGAGAATATTATTGTGGTTGCGACAAAACGCAAGCTACAAGCATTAAATGGCCGTCCGCTCATTGCAGATACGGGCGATCAAGCACTTGATGATGAGTTAAGTGGATATATTAAAGTCGTCACAGGGTACAATGACCATGTGATGTATGCCGTTGGGCATCAAGAATAAGTGAGGAGACGGAATGTCATTTGAAACCTATGTAGAGGCTGCACAGCAGTTTTTTGATGAATTAGTTGACCGTGCAGATGATGATGAGCTGTTTGCTGGTGGTTATTTACGTGGTCATTTTGACTTAGCAGTCGGGTACGCACAAGTTGAGGAGCTTGATCTTCAACCTCAAGAATTAAACAGCAAAATTGAAGAGAGCCTGGTTAAAGCGTATCGAAATGGCGAATTAACAGATGAAGACAAAGAGCATGTTGTCAGCATTTGGGAGCAAGTAAAAGCGCTTGCCGCTTAATCTTTTAACACTCATGACTTAAAAGTCATGAGTGTTACCCCTTGCGGCATTCTCTTCCAATTACAATACCCAGCGCCAAACTACAAACAGCATTGAAAATGACACCAAATAGAATAAACCTAGTGTAGCTAGTACTTTAACTGCTTTTGGTTGTGAGTCATAAATCTCTCCTTTGATCAAAGACAAATTGAGCCAAGCAAAAAATGGGGTGGTCAAAAATGCCATAGTCATGGCAAACATCAGCATATCTTTTAGGTTGCCTTTGAAGAATAAGACAACCACCATACCAAGGGCTGATTGCAAGCCAATTATCAGAGACAAGCTATATTTCTTCTCGTGTGGTTTTATGACTTTTATAGCTTCATCCAATGTTCGTGCGTAGCCATCTAATACGGCAAGTGTCGTACCAAACATACATAAAAAAGCCACCACAGCGATAAGCCAACGAGACCATTCTCCGATAGTCAGAGCATACATATCAATAAGTTGTTTTGAAAATGCGACACCTGCCAATTCAATTTTCTGTTCTTGGCCATATTGCAGCATCACGCCGAGTATGAAAAACATCAACGCGAGCCCTAACGTTAAAGCGTAGCCGAGGTTGAAATCAAATAGGCTTTGTTTTTTGGTGAGATTGCTTGTTCTCAATTTACTTTTCAACCACAGAGAGTTGATGGCTGATATTTCAATAGGTGCAGGCATCCACCCCATCAATGCCACCATAAATCCCAGTAATGCAAGTTCATAGGGAGAAGGCGCAATTTGCGGAGTCGGATGTGCAGGCCCGTTTGCCAGCGCCACTACCAGCGCAGCTGTTGTTGCTATACATAGAAATGCCATAATTACTTTGCTAGCACTGTCTAGTAGCTTGTAATGGCCAAAAATGAGTATGCCTAAACAGACAAACAAAAGCCCAAAACTCAAGGTGGTTAATGCCAAGTCACCGGGCAAGATATATTGTAAGAGCGCTGCTGTTAACAGCAATACACCGGCTGTGTTTACCACCGCAGCGAGTAAATTGATGATAAAAAACAGATAGAAAAGAGAGGGGTTCTTGTCTTTGTAACCACGTACTAAGCTCTGTTTGCTATGTATTGTATATTCAACACCAAAACGAAAAAATGGATACTTGAGCACATTGACGATGATGATAAGCCACAACAGCTGCCAACCAAATAATGCGCCAGCCTGTGTTGCTGCGACGAGATGAGAGCCACCTACGGCCGCCGTCGCCATTAAAATACCGGGACCTAACGACTTACTTTTAGAAATAATGCCTGATAACACGTTGTTTCCTTGTTTTTGTTTGCTATGTTAGCGCGTGAAAAAAATTATCCAAGTGAAAACTTTATGATACAGCTTGTTAATTTTTATTATCACAGTTGGTTTGTTCGAAATATGCTCTAACAAATTGAATAAAAGTTCTGAGTTTATGCGCAGGTTGTGCTGTTTGTGGGTAAAACAAATACATGCCGTTACTGCGTTTTTCTATAAATTCATCTAACACGGATATTAGCTTTCCTGCTTTAAGCTCTTGTTTCACAAAGTAGTCAGCGATGCGGATAAGTCCTACATTTTGCAGCGCGTATTGTTTCACCAAGTTATTATCATTTGTTGAAAGCCATCCCGTAACGGAAATAGACTGTTCCTTAAAAGGCCATTGCTTTTGTTGATTGACCACAATACATGTGTGGTGGGCTAAATCTAATGGTGTAGTTAAGCAGTCTGCCTCACTTAAATAGTTAGGCGAGGCTGCGATAATATGTTGATAGTCAAAAAGTTTTATGGCAACCATATCTTGAGGAGGAGATACAGTGGCTCTAAAGGCTACGTCATAGTCTTTGACGTTTAAATTGTGTGTGCGGTAACTTGCATCAATTTCAAATTCTATCTCACGGTAGCGCTTTTTAAATTCACAGCAGATCTCGCTCAGGTAAACTTGTGCAAACATGCGCGGAGCGGTGATACGAATGACCCCTGATATTTCGTCATTATTTACACTTCTTTCGAGTTCAAATAACTGGGCTCGGATCAATTTACCTTGCTCATATACTTGCACACCATATTGAGTCAGTTTCACATTTCGAGTCGTTCTTACTAACAGAGGCGTGTTTAATACCTGCTCAAATCGCTTTATTTTTTCAGATAATTGTCCTTTAGAGATCCCAAGAGCGAGTGCTGCCTTGGTATAACTAAGCTCCTCTGCCAATTTGACAAAAAGCAGCAGCAATTCAATGCGCTTATGCTCATTCACTTTTACTATCCTAAAATTCATTGTTTACTATTTTGAACAAAGAGTTCTTTTTTTATCTCTTTTATTCAATTTAAAGAACAATATCATATAGGCACATAAACTTTTCTACCAGTAAGAGTAACGTATGAATACAGGTATTCCCTTACACAAACACTTTCCTCTAGCAAGCCCCATAGCATACGGATGTATGGGCCTTGGCGGCAACGGGCCGCACATAGGAGATAGTGATGTCAAACAAGCACGTGAGGTCATTGAGTTTGCGCTGGCCTCTGGCATCAACTTTTTTGACCATGCTGATATTTATCGCGACGGCAGAGCTGAGCAGGTATTTGGAAAAGTAGTGACTGAAAACCCTTTGTATAGAGAAAGTATGATCATTCAGTCTAAATGTGGCATTCGGAAAAAAGATGGTGCACAAGTTGGTCGGTATGATTTTTCAAGTAGTTGGGTAAGGGAATCTGTAGATGGCATTTTATCGCGTTTAAACTTGGGATATATAGATGTATTGATGCTGCATAGGCCCGACCCACTGATGGTCCTAGACGAGCTAGCGGAGCAGGTTTTACGCCTTAAAAAGCAAGGGAAAATCAATCATATCGCTGTATCTAATATGAACTTACACCAAATTTCATTTTTGCAAAGCGCGTTAGACATGCCCATTGTCAGCAACCAGATTGAAATGAGTTTGCAAAGATTAGACTGGCTTGATGATGGGGTATCTGTCGGTAGTGAGCGCAATAGCCAAGTTGACTTTGTCAGTGGGACGTTGGAGTACTGCCAACGACATCAGATCCAGCTGCAAGCGTGGGGGAGCTTGGCAAGAGGGCTGTATTCTGAGCAAGGTATTGATTCTAACGACCCAAAGGTAAGAGCAACAGCCGAGCTGGTCAAAACTCTAGCGAATAAATATCAGGTTGGTTCGGAAGCTATTTTGCTTGCTTTTTTGTTACGGCATCCAGCTAAGATCCAACCTGTGATTGGCACAACTCACGTAACACGGATCAAAAGTGCAATACAGGCGCTAACAATTCATCTTGAAAGAAGTGATTGGTACAATCTGTATGTAACTTCGAGAGGAAGGCCACTGCCTTAGAAAAGTAACTTAGGTACAAGATAGAGCACTGTGGCTATGACAACATAGCCATTTGCAAAACAGCTCTTTTACCCTCTTTAAACCCTTCTATGCAAATATACTGACTGCGTAAAACGTTTTAACAGATGATTGTCATAGTGTGAAACCTCTTCGTCGAGGTTTTTGAAGTAAGTTATCCGTCTTGAGTATTAGTCTTGTCATAAAAATCTAATACTCTTTTTAACTGGAATTATCTGTCGTCATTGGCGTTGAAATCTTTGGTAATTAGTTAAGTTATTGATATTTAATACTATTGTTTTGGTTTTTTAAGCGTTTTCGCCTTGCCGTGTTTATGTAAAAAGTACTAGTGGTCGTATCAGTGCTTTAAGATCTTGAATGAGTTAAATTTTTCCGCCTTTTGCTCACTGTTTGTGCCTTTTTTGATGTAATACCAAAAGCTCATTTTTCACAGTTTAGCTAGAGCTTTTGTTTAGATATTGGTAATAATAATTGCAACTTTTGACATGGTCACTAGCTGAATTTTGGTACTTTGGTACTGGTTGTCCAGGGATGTTTGCTTTATACAGCTTGTTACACACCACTGGAGTGTTATATGCAACTATTTGAAACCCATACATCTCGCTTAGCCAATGGCTCTCGGCCTTTGGCCATATACGTACTTTTTACGTTACTATTATTATTGTTGACTGTTTTGAGCTTTCCAAGCAAAGCCTTGGTGATTATGTCAGGTGAATTAGACAAGCATCTCAAGTCTTACAATTATGGTACAAAAGCGGATAATAAGTGGGTTCAGCCAAGCCATGAATTTCAAGAGGGGTTTGGGCTATTGTTTGCTGCCTTTCATCAGCAAAACTGGCCGCTAGCCAGTGAGTTGGCCGCTGGGTTAGATTACCAAGTGATCCAGTTTAACGATGTCGATACCGATAAAACATACTATTTGCTTCAAGAAAAGTATCAGCTACCCAGCGACAAGTTTATCGGTGGTGGTACGTATGTACTTAACACACAAGGCACAAATGCCGTTTTGCAAGCGCCACACCCAAAAAGAGACTCATTTACTGGTACACAAGCCATAGATGCGTTTTTATATACACAAACTAAGTTACTTATGCTGGCAGGCACACGGCGAGATAGCAGCCATGATGTGAGCGAATGTACTGGTACAAACTACTCGGCCAGTGATGTAGCACATCAAACAGAGTCATTGTTCCAAGTAGTGCACGAATATATGAGTGATTTTGATTTGAGCACCATATTTATCCAATACCATGGGTTTGGAAAAACGACTCGCGCTAAGCTTCAGGCGCAGTGCGGTACTGATAATGATTTAATGCTGAATTTAAGCGAAACAGTTCGTTACTCTACAAACCCACAAGAGCATAGTATTTTGCATTCAATTCGCCGCAGTGTAGAAAGTGAAGGCGTTATTAAAGCGTGTGTTTACGGGAATGATACCAAAAGCTTAGGTGGCACATGGAATGTCCAAGGTCGTCATAGCAACGATTCGGTTGATAGCTGTCACAAAAGCGCAGATGCATCTTCAAAACGATTTATTCACCTTGAACAAAGTTATGGTGTTAGAAAGTACCACCGTGATGCAATGCAGAGACACCTTAAAGCTGCATTGGACGAGTATTTTCAGTAACGTCTCCCCCTCAGTAAACCGAGTGGTTAAAGGGAATATATGCCCTTTAGCCACTTTTTTATTTTCTAACCCTTTGCTTTGAATAAAATATTGTATAAAGTGATGAAGTCTGGAATTTAGGTACTACAGAGGACATGTATACCTTTCCAGCATTTTCTTTATTTATTTGGAGTAAACAATGAAGTTCCCAATTCTCTTCTCAGGGCTTGCAGTTGCAGCTTTTTCAGTCAATGCCCAACTTAATATTCAACTAACAACTCAGTCAGAAAACCCCTCAATAAGAAAGGAAGGCGGTGTACTTGAGGTTCAAAAAACAGTGACAAACAACGGTGCAGCTGACGCATCGGTCAAAGTATATAGCCATGTTGTATTTCCAGACGGAAAAACCTACGTAGATGCTATTCCAACTGAGTTATACCTAGCACCAGGTGAGAGTTATGCAGATGCCAACATGCTTCTAAATGTGCCTGCCAGCTTCCCTCGTGGTAGTTATAGCTATCATTACAGCGTGTACAATCAGGACAATAGTCAAATTCTGAGTGACAGTGTGACGTTTGAAAAGAAAAGCCGCATCATCGATGTGGATGTTAGTCACAGCATCGCGTGTGGTACAGATATGACTGGTACTTTATGTTGGAAATTAACCGACGGTACTCAATATATGCCAACGCCGGAGCCGTTATTTGATATCAAGGATATCGCAATCAATCATAAATCTGGTTGTGCGATTGTTGGCCAAGAAGTCAAATGTTGGACCAACAGGCATTCAAGATATAGGGTTGATTCCTACTGGAAGTCACTGCCAACAGCTGTGACATTCACCGATCCGCAAAAAATATTTGTAGCCCATACTTCAGAAAATTATTGCGCGATAGACAGTGGCGAGATTGTCTGCTGGAGTTCAGGAAAATGGAATCCAGGTGCGGTAAATACTGCACCGCCTAGATACTCAGAGCTAAGAAATCCAAGTGATATAGAAGTTGGTCGTTCAGCTGCCTGTATTCGCCATGATGACGGTATTGACTGCTGGGGAGCAAAAAGCTTGCCCTTGGTATCTGACGTACCGACTTTCACGAACCCAACTCACCTTGTTGTTGGTTTAAGCTATGCGTGTGCGAAAGGGGATGAAGGTGTGAAATGCTGGGGCCAAGCACCTGCGGCAGATATTAACGCACCTGAGCTTTTACCTCACACTGAGCTAAGGTTTGGCTATCCAGGGGTTAACTCTTACGATGAACGAGGTATGTCTGGTTGGTCAACTCGCCCTGCGCAGATTGGGCCTTATGAGATGCAAGAATTGGTCAACCCAATCGATATAGACTTTGATTATGGCTACGTATGTGCGCTGGATGACACAGGAATTGTATGCGGTGGAAGAAACAACGCTGCTGCCACAGTACCTGCTCGCTTTAAGTACTAACTCCTTAGGAAGGAGATCACCGCACCTCAGCAAATAGGGTGCGGTTTTCGCTCAGGTGAGCGAACCCTGTATTGAGGAGGAAGCTCATCATACGCATGCTCTCCTCGTATTAAGGTTAAAGCGTTGAAAGAATTTCAGGCTGCTTTTGTTGACCGTTTTCACTCCCAACCTCAATGATTTTTTATAGATAATTGCACGAAGCTTTGGACTGACGCTCTTTTGCATGCCGATAAATAAAGCCGCTATTTATCCAGATAAAATACCTTTCTTTTTAACGCGAACACTTTGCTTTTTATCCATTTGTCTGTAGTTTGTTATTTGACCGAATTGCAAAGTGAAAGTATAGGGATATGCGCATGTTGTATAATGATAAAGCGGCACTCATCGACCAATATATCAATAGTTATAATGCATTTAATATTGAACAAATGCTGACATTGTTTGATGACAGCATTGTGTTTGAGAATGAATCAAATGGCGAAGTAAACGTGAGGGCAGAAGGCAAGGTGGAATTTGAAAACCTTGCAAAGGAGTCAGCCAAGCTATTTAGCGCGCGTAATCAGACGATAACGGATCTATATATTGATGAGACTCAAGCGAAAATCAGCATCGACTATTTAGGCGTACTCGATGTAGATCTGCCAAATGGGCTTAAAGCTGGCGACGAACTATCGGTAAAAGGGCAATCTTTTTTCGAGTTTTGCAATGGTAAAATTAGTTACATCAAAGATGTAAGCTGATGGTGATTTATTATTGTCTGAGTATGTTGGATATTAAAGGGAGCGCTAGGGTCTAGGCTGCAATAACCTTAGTCCAAAACTTTTCCGGCTAAGGTTAAGCTACCTAAAACAGACTACACCAGCCTACAACATAATTAATGGCAATAAACTATGCTTTTCATCGGTCCAAGTGAGCATGTTATGATCCTCGGTGCCCACGGTAGTGGCACGATTTGATAGCAAGGCAATGATACGCTCGTTACTAGTTAATACTGCCCACTTGGAGCTTAACTGAGCTGGGTTGTTATTTAAGTGTTCAAATAGCAAAAGCGTTTTATCAAATTGCTGACTATGACTGAGTAAAATTGGCATCAAATCGATATGGTTATTGGAAATATGCATGAGCAAAACACCGTTGCGTTTCATTCGTTGCCAATAAATGGTCATTGCTTCTTCAGTCAATAAATGAGTTGGGATGACGTCACTGGAAAAGGCGTCAATGATAATGGCATCTTGAGCAGGGAAGAGCTTAGCTACTTCATCAGCGATAAGCTGGCGTCCATCTCCTATTTTCACTTCCAAATCTGCTCGGCTGCTTCGTAAATAACTAAAGTACCGCTGGGCCATATGATGTACCGCAGGGTTAAGCTCATAAAAAGTCAGTTTGTCTTGATGCTTTGCATATTTTGATAATGTACCAGCCCCTAAACCAATTATGCCTATGTTCAGTGGACCATTCGATTGCAGAGCATTAAGTGTTTTGGCGACTCCAGTTTGCGCGTGATAGTAGCTGTTTTGATTATTTGGATGTCCTTCGAGTACTTCTGTGCCATGAATTGTTGTCCCGTCAATCAAACGTCGTTCTATAGCCGTGTTTAGGGGGACGTCCTTAACCGAAATATAGCCATAGAAGTTTCTTTCGCTAGCGATGTCTAACTTCGTATATGCTTGGTTTAATAGTTTAAAACCACAGACGGTTACAGCGAGAGTTAGGGCGTATATAAATTGAAGTGATTTTGTAGTTGTTGCTTTTTTAAGGCTGGGCAAGTGAATGAAGATCACCAAAAATAATGTAATAGGGTATTCAAGTAATTGATTAAAGATTATGGGGGCAATAATTGAACATAAGAGACTGCCTATAACGCTGCCAACGGCAATGCAAAGGTAAAAAGAGGTCATTGACTGGCTAGCTGGCGCAATTGATTTGAGTGTTCGGTGACAAACAAAGCAGCAAATAAGCTGTATCAAACAGTACATACTGAGTTGTTCAATTGCACTAAATTGTCCACCAAGAAAATACATCATTACGCCTGCAAAAACGGCGAATATGAGTGCGGCTAAAGTATAAAAGCTCTGTTTTGGTGCTGGTAACCAAAAGGCGGCGATGAAAGTAAGTAGATATATGACTAACGGAATAATCCATGTAAGGGGCATTGGCGGGATGTTGACGTTGATCATTTGTGTTGTGGAGATCAAGCTCATTGAACTGCACGCCGCCAGCACAATGCATAGGATCCGTTTATCATTGAAGTTTGTTGAATTGGTCGAGGTTTTTCGATCTGGCATTTGAGATTTATGCTTGAATAAAAGGACTGAGAGCATGAACACCATAATAACAAGTGAGGCTAGGGCGGTTATCCATATTTGCTTTTGCATGGTCAGGTCTAAATAGACTTCAAAAATAAACGGAAAAGAGAGTAAGGCGACAAGGGAGCCTAAGTTTGACCATCCGTACCAATGGTAAGGCACCGATTTGTGGAAAATTGCACTATACCAATGCTGCATTAGAATAGATGTTGCACTCAATATAATGAAAATAGGTCCAACTTGTGTCAGTAAATTAATCAGAACTGACCAGGTTGGAGGTAGCATTGTCAATGTGCTTTTATCCACTTGAGAAAATGTCAGAGCAGTGGCTATGGCCATTAAAATTAGATGCAGCCATATTTGTGTTTTTACCTTTATTCGGCTCATGTAGTGCGCATAAAGATAACCACAAAGTAAAAAAGACTGATAAAAAAATAAACTTGCGGACCACACAGAAGCTCCCCCTCCGAATAGAGGCAGTTGTTCTTTAGATAAAATTGGTTGAATTTGAAACAGCAAAAATGCGCTGAGTACTATAATCGAAGTAAAAAGGGCTGGTATCATAGTTTATTGTGAATATCGTTAAAGTTACTCGACAGCTTGCTAAGTTCCTAGAGTCAGTAGCAATGTAATATCCCTAGAGTTTGTCTTAAGAAAAGCTTAATATATGAATAATAAGCTTATTTTGGAGTTGTATGTGTCGAAGTTTGAGATAGGGAGTTTTCATGTTGATGTAAAGCGCTGCCAGATCAGGGAGTTTGACTCGGTTCAAACCATCGAGCCAAAAGTGATGGATGTACTTGTGTACTTACATACACACCAAGGCAACGTTGTAAGTCAAGAGGACATATTTTACGCGGTCTGGCCACAGGCAATATTTAACCCAAGCTCAGTACAAAGATGCATTGCAATTCTCAGAAAGGCATTTGGGGATGATGCGAAAAACCCATCGTTAATCATTACACACTCTAAACGAGGGTACAGTTTAGAGCTGCCTAAAGTCGAGTCCAAAAAGCAGCTGCTTATCATAGGAAGCGCCGTAATTGTGGCTTTGCTTTTGGCCTCAATTTATCTCTTTATGCAGAAGCAACCAACCAACAAAACCGAATTTTTGACTTTATTACCGATCAGCACAGGTGAACATAATGAGTTTTCATTTGTTGTTGCACCAAATGCAGAGCATATTGCCTTTTTGCGCGAGCAAGAAGGTGGTAAACATATTTGGGTTAAGCAGCTACAGACAGGTATTGAAAAGCGTTTGACCAAGTCACCAGCAGACTACACTAGTTTGGGTTGGCGACCAGACAGTAAAGGTCTCGTATTTGCTAAACGAGATGAAAAAACGTCCTCTTTGGTTATTATCAACCTAGACTCAACCGTAAACCCTGAACATAAAACAATTTATACGACATCAGATTTTATGATCTCAAGTCACAAGCTGGATTGGGCCAACGATCATGTCGTTTACTTTACTGAGAAGCGCAGAGAAAATAGTGATACGCAACTTGTTACAGTTAATTTGATCAGTGGAGAAAAAGAAATCCTAAATCAGTCTGTAGGACAAGATTGGCTGCTGATGCAGGCGCTATCACCTAATCGAACACATGTGGCTCTTGGGTTTGAAGCTGGGCAGAATATGTACAGAATCGATTTGCTTGATCTGGTAAAAAATGACATTCAGACGCTAGTAACAATTGAGAACGGGTTGAGTGGGCTAAGTTGGCATCCAGATGGCAAAAGCATTTTGTTGAGTAATCGCGACAAACTACTATCAGTAAATTTGGCTGGGGATACAAAACCTATTGAGTTTAAAAACTACAAAATAGTTCGAGATGCTGTTTATTCTGCTGATGGTAGTGAAATATACATGGAGCTGGTAAATGTAGACGTGGATATACTCAACAGCACGCGAGACAACCCCAATGAGCTAGTGCCCATCATCGATTCATCTTCTGTCGACTACTTACCTGTATTTTCACCAGATTCATCTAAATTTGTGTTCGAATCTCATCGTTTTGGGCTAAAACAATTATTTATATATGAGAGTGGTCAGGCTCGATTATTGTTTGATAACCCGAGCAATCATGAGTTATTTGGAATTGCATGGTCTAAAGATGGCAAAGAGGTGTTCACTGCCAGCAAAAATGCGATTTTTCGTATTGATATTAGCTCTGGTGTTGTAAGCGAAACTCCTCACACCTATCACTCATTCTATCTTCGAGAGGCATTCAGGAATGAAGATGCGTTACTGGTTTCTTATCGTGCTCAAAATGGTAACGGTTTTCATGTTGCAAAGTTTGAACTAGATACCGGCGAGCTTAGTGCATATCAAGCGTCTGGTGCGCGCCTTTCATGCTACTCGATGAGTCTTGATGACAAAGATACCGTGTATTTTTCAAATGAGTCAGGCGTTTTTAAGTTATCTGAGCGCAACCAAGTAGAGACTGTTTGGGAGTCTCAAAATAAAGGCATAATTGGGGTGACAGCAAAAGAAAATACATTGTTTGTGACAGTAGAAAAAGAAAATGAATATACGCTCTTGGAGCACAACCTATTGTCCGGCGATACTAGAGAATTCCCGCTTGGCAATAAAGAACAGAAAATGTTGATCAATGCAAACCATGATTATTCCCAGCTGTTATTTCTGACTGAACCTAAGCGGAATAAAACACTCGTTAAATTGAAGTAGTGAGTAGTGTAGGGGGCGCAAATTACGAGGTCCCCGAGGTGCTAACGTTTTTCAAATATGGGGTGGGTACTATAACGAAGGACTCTTACGGACAGGCATATCTAAGTGGTTGGTAATATAAAAATATGTCTTGTATAGCTCGTCAAGATAGCTGAAGAGACAAAATTATGGATCAAACTTGGGTTTTCGATAGTTTTTGGTTTGGTAGCTTTGTTCGTGGTTTTGTCGCAGAAATACAATGATGAAACCCAAAAATGGGCATTTAGTACTTTATCTTTACTAGCAGGTGTTTGGATAGGCACAATTAGCTGACGTGCCTAACAAGTCAATTAACTTCGCGCCTTCGGTGCTGGACGCACGTACATTCCGTTGGTTACAGTTATTAAGGCGTTAGGGCTTAAGAGAAGCACCGGTATCGGGGTTGGTTTTAGAAATATGGAAGATTTAAGACAAAGTAGTGTACAAGAATGTTTATCCAGATTGTCGATAGCTGAAAGTCCTAGTGATGCAGTATTAGCGTGGACTTCGCTACAAGGTCGTCACTCTGATTTGGTCGGGTTTGTGTGTTTGGAATCATATAAAAGGAGTGCGCTACCATTAAGTATTAAGAAATATACAAAATCACCTATCGAATACTTGGTGCCCTATTTCGAAACGCACCATATATATTTTCTTGAAGATGAACTACTGTCTGACATGTTTGATTCGAAAGAAATCAAATTTGGTATAGACTACACTCTTATGTTCGATACCAATATTGCTAGTTATATTAACAGACTGGTTAGAGGCGAACCATTAGGAAAATTACAGCCTAAAATAATTACGCTTGTAGATGAAATTCTGAATGATGATTTAAATTTCGATTCATTATTTTACATGGTTGAGAATGTAAAAGATTTACTTCACTTAGTCGAAAGTGGAGGTATGTCAAAGATGAGTTTCTGGAAGTCCTTGAACAAGGATTTTCGGAATAACCTAATAAGCTTACAATTGTTTAGTAGCATTGATTGTAAAGAATATAAAAAAAACTGTAATCCTAAACCCGTTTTTTCTTACCGGGAAGCCGCTAAAAGAGCAATAGACTTCAGTTATGACTTTTATATGTCAAAAGCTGGTAAAGAACACTTAGTTGAGTTTTTAATTATCCAAAGGCTTATCTTACTTCAGCTGATAGGTATGGTTCGAATACAGTTGTCTTCTAACAGAAATGCTAAGAACAAAATGATTGAGTATTTTGACTATATTCATGAGGTGGTTGGAGCATATTTTGACAGGGAATCTATAGTAGCTCATAAGTACTTTCTAGACAGAAAAAATGTTGAAATCTTTCATAAAATTCAAAAAGGAAGAGGAACTATTAGGCTTTTAAAACAGTTGGATAATATAGCTTGGGATATGGCTTCTCCTAGATTTATGGAAAAATTAATTGTAGCTATGAATGGTATTGGAGAGGGTCGTTATTTTATACCTATGTTTATTTCTTTCGATAAAAAGTTGAGGAATCTGTTGTCTTTATACCCAGTAAAAGGTGCGGTATACAGTAAATCAGAAAGTACACTTCTTCCAATTCCGAAGATTAATACAATGGAGTATTTTAGGCACCATGGATGTGACAAAAAGTTAGAGTATCTTTACAGTGAACCAATAAAGTCGGAAAGAATGGCAAGAGGTAAGCCAACAAGAAAAAGTGTTCACAAGCTTATTAAGCAGGAATATTCAATACTTAGAAAATTACTCACCGCTTAGGGAGGCGTTCAGTGCCCATGATGAATAAATTTAGCCGAAACTTCTTACACTTACTTGAATCAACTTATCCTAATTGGCAAGGTTTAGCTCGAGAAGTGAATGGATATTTTGAGTTAGAGATTGCTAGTCCTGATTATCCCGAACTGGAACTTACTATTGATACCGATGAAGAAGAAGTTATTATCGGTTTTGGAAAATATCATTGCCATTGGGATGGACTAGGGTTTGAAAATATAGAAGAAGAGTGGCGAGATGTGCTGCAATTCATTGATAATTTAATCACTAATAAAATTCAGATTGTTAGCTGGTATAAAGATGGAAATTGGAGCGGTTCAAGTTGGGTGTATAGGGGAGAAGAATACGAACCAAATTCAGCTTTTGATAATATCGAATATACTTCATGGTTAAGCGGCATATAACAAGCCGTTGAAGAAAAGGGCATAAACCAGTTGGTTGATAGCTCGACTCTCTAAAGTATAACCAGCTGATTTTATTGCCTACTAGCGGGGAGTTAAGGGATCTCCTCATAATAGAGGGCTCCCAAGCCGATTTATCAAGTGCACATATTCGCGTATAGCGCAGTGCATCTGTTTCCCTGTTATAACATAATCGCTTCGTCGTCTATTTGCGTGCTGAGCATACAGGGCGAACCAATAGAGGATAATGGTAGCCTGCAAGCGAGTAATAACAGTATATAACCCTTTGTGTCTATCTCACTTCTCCCTCTCTTATTTTCTCTCATTTTCTTACATCAGAGGTCATTATAATAATTAGTGCTTTATGGTTGTTAATTGACCGATTTTAGCTTTGCAGTCTCGATGTTTTGTTTTACATTGGTTATTGCAACAATAAAAAAGGAATGATTTTATGTATAAACCATTAATACTTGGCTCTTTGAGCTTAATGCTAATTAAACCAGCCTTGGCTGCGACAGTTAATATGGATCCTTCATGTAGTGTCGCTACCGATGTCAATAACCAATGTCAGGCAGCCTTTATCAGAGCGGTTAATCAGGCTGGACCAAATGGCACGGTACACTTCACAAAAGGGGTATATAACGATATTGGGTTCTATCGTTGGAATTTCAGTGGGCAAGTGATTTATGAAGGTTTTAAAATTACTGGAGATGGTATGCATCAAGTCAGAATAAATGCTTCAAGTCGTGGCTGGGATTTTAGAGGGATGAAAAACGTCTCTATTGAGAACGTTGAGATTGTTGGTGCCTCAGGTAATCAAGGTAATCTAATAAATGCAGGGGCAGAGGCTAAAGAGGGTAAGTTTAATTTGTATCGTGTATCTCTGCGTAATGCTGGTGTGGATTTAATCAACCTAAATGGTTTCAATGAAGTATCTATTGTTATCGGCAGTTTAATTGAATCTGGGTTAGCTGGGCGTAAAGAAAGCGACGGAGTCAGACCACAAGGGTCCGGGATCACGATTAGCAATATCAATAAAGGTTTAATTAACAACACGTATTTTAGTGCGACCCGAAAGGTCGGCGTACTAGCTATGCTAAATGTAAATAATCTCACATTGTCTAATAATACCTTCCGCCTCAGAAATTCTGGGGTTGAAACAGCGTACTCACCGATGGGCGGAGCTTGCTTTTACCAATCAAGTGTCAATAACAAGAATATTAAGTTCTTAAATAATCAATGTACGGATTATTATGTGAATGGCATAAGAGTTATGGGTAAGGGGATGGAAGTACTCGGAAACCATTTCAACCATGATAAAACCCTAGACCCTACATGTAGAAATACCCGTATATACCCTGTAGTTGACCAATATTCAACTAAGAAATATGCGGTTAAAAGAGAGTATTCATCAGGTACTGTATTTAGCAAGTCGGGGTATAGAGATAATTGCTTTGGGTATGGCTGGGGCACGCCAGAAACATGGAATACCAATACAATCAGTCATCGTATACACCCACTATAAGTGAATTACTCAAAAGTGCGCGGTTATGTATAAATCCAGAGCTGGCACTTTTATAAATTGCCAAGGGTTTGACCTTATATGGCTTTTTCAATATTGACTGGGTGATTAGCCCAGTCTATAGTTTCAATGCTGAATTCAAGGGAGAGTGAGCGTTAAATTGAATCAATTCATTCAAATGGTGGCGACAAATAACCTAAAGGATTACGGTAAAATATCCTTCCCCCAGAACTTCAGAGTTAATACTTTAAATTTTCATTCTATTCGTAACGTACTAACTAGTGTTCCAAGAAATATAATGCCTCGGCAATAGATTTAAGTTTATATCTGTACGTATACTTTTAATCATCTACTAAAATTAATTTTAGCTACATGCACTTTTTGTAACATCACAAAGCTACTTTATAGCCGCTAGCATCGTTGAGATCACTTGCTCATTTTGAAAAATATTGTGATCACCTTTAATAACGTGCAGTGACACATTTTTGCCATGCTTTTGAAGTGCTTCATAGTATTCTTTCGTAAGATAAGGCTTGGTAATGTCATCATCTTTACCAACAATGAGATCAACTTTAGTATTTATTGACACTTTCTTAGCTAGTTCTACGGGGGAAGAAATGTTTAAATCACCGCTAAATAGTTCATATTTATTCCGTTTAAGCATATCTTTTCGCCAAGCATTGATGTTGCAAGGGCAAGAAATAACAACAGCATGATTTACTAAATCAGGAAAATCCCCACTAAGCTTAGCTGTAATAGCTGCGCCACCAGAATGACCAATTACCACAACTTTTTTTGCACTATAGTGTTTTTTTAAAGCTCTAATCGACTTTCCTACTTGACTAACACGCTGATCATCGTAATTATCTCCTACGGTTTCACCTCTTTCACCATCGGACTTTTTATTAAAGTCATCCGTATAGCCTGGCCTTAACATACCAATAGAAATTACATTTTCTTGTTTCTCTGCTAAATACTGAGCCACTCTGTACTGAACACTCGGATTCCAGAATGGGGAGTCACCATGAAGTACTATTGCTAGTGTAGGTGATGCAGTCAGCTTTGTACTTTTATATGTTTCAACCACTGTACACGTGCTATTCACCAAAACTCCGCTCTCTATATCTTTACATTTAGCATGAGTTTGAACACTAAATGTCATTAATATTATATGTAAGCTAATTAAGGTAACTACTGAATTCATAATTTTCTTCCCTTTACTTTTATTTAATTATGTAAAAAAACTTGTATCTAATCCTTCAGCGTATGAGATAAAACAATGCACCTTATGTCAATAGCTTTATTGTATTGGAATTTAACACTAAGAAACGATTTGGATATATCTGAGAGGTTTAACGCCTTAATAAATGGAAAAAGAGAGTAGACTAAAGTAAGCGGAGAAGGAGTGAAAGCCAGCTATGTTTCGCTCTTTGTAGCTTAAGGTTTTGTTATACATCGACAACTTCACATTCCCAATTTTCCATATTTGATATGAGTTCAAAAATGAAAACTATAACAAAAGCTAACACGGAAAATACAATGCATAACCAAATAGGAAGGATTCCTTGAGTAATACCCACTCCTGCTAGAGCACCCAAGACTAATGGAGGGATCCAGTAATAAATTGGCTTTTTAGGCGGTTTTATATATTTTAGCTTATAAAGTTTGATAAGTTGGCCTTCTTTAACCAAAGAGCATTCATTGTCACCATTAATCAGGTCTTTACTCTCGAAATTAACCTCATACTTAACACCGTCCACTACAAAGCGATGGCTAGATTTCAATTTGTAGCTCTGGCTTTCAGAAACCAGGTTTCCATTAACAGAGACAAGTTCTTTACCTGAAAAAGGGCTACATTTATACACTATTTCATTCGAGTCAACTTTAAAAATGAAGGTCGCACCTTTTTTGAATGATACTTCCACAAATTCATTTATTTTCATCCAGGTTCCCTTAGATGTATAACGCCGCATAATGCAAGGTTAAACTTAGCGGCGAAGGAGTACAAGCCCGCTGTTTTACGTTTATTGACTAAAGTGTTTGTTAGGCTACTTAACTTCTTTTATTTTTAATTGAACTTTAGAGTCTACGGCCATTCCTGAGGAATTTTCATCTTGTATCATATCGCAAAACACTTCATAAGTTTTCGAAGCTTCTATTGCAAAAACAGCTGAAGGTGTAGCAATATATCTACGTTTTACACACTCTGCTGCTATTCGGTATACACCTTTTGGTAGTGAAATTTCATTTATTTTTGCACTTAATGAACTTCTATTCGTGATTTCGGAGTGATTAACATCATAGATATATAAAATCCATACAACATAATTATCCGTTACGAATATCTCCTTGCCTGCTTCGGTTTTAAGAGTAGCTAACTCATGCTTGTCTATATTATTTGGATTATAAAGTTGTGGCGTGCCACAACCTGCTAGAGTCAATATAACTAAAAAAACTAGCACTTTTATCACAGATATATTCCTTAATCATAATGCCTCATTAAGAGGGTATTTATAGCTGGCTAAAATGTTGAACGCAGTGAAAACTGCCAGCTGTAAATTTTCCTGCTTTTATGGCTTGTTAAGTGGCGCTACCACTCACCTGATTTTGTTTGCTTTTTACAATGGGTGCAATAGCAAAAATTATGAGCCGAGCTCTTTAAATGTATATTATTCTTAGTTCCACAAGATTCACATACACTCTCTAGTGATTCATTTTCTTCAGCTTGAAAGCCGCAAAGTGAGCAATTCCAAACTGTATTTAATGAAACCTCCTCGTCAATAGACCAAGTAAAAGATTTTTCTTCACAATTTGGACAATAATGCTCTGACATTCACGCCTCCTAACACATTAATCTCCGACAAATGTCGCAAAGCTACAGCGTGAGTCATGTCGCAAAACAGCGGTTGTCCACTCATGCCATCTAATTACCCATAACAATAACAACACCTTAAAAATATGTCATCTAAAAGAGGCGAGTGCGGTGTTTTTAAAGAAGAATAAGTGATTGTAAGCTAACAGAGCTTGATAAATTGCAATGAACTCGAGACTTTCCAATGTTCCCATCGAAGAAAGCTCTTGATGTTCCCATTACGAAATGGGCTTGAGACATAGTAAAAGCCGATGTCCCAGCGAGTTCTATATACTGTTATTACTTGCTTGACTGGCTACTATTGTCCTCTGGAGGAATGGCCTGAATGCTCAGCATTCAAATTGGAAACTAAAGTTCTAGGCAAATATAATCACAGAGCGTGCTGTTCTTTTGAGTATAAGACTTGGTAACGAAGCGATTAGGTTATGATATAGAAGCAGTTACCCTGAGCTATACGTAAATACGTGCGCTTGATGGTTTTGTTATGCATTCATCCTACACAATCACTAACGTTTGACATTGTACCAGTACTTATCAAGGTACTTTCGCTCCCCTCCGAGCATCGCTCTTTTCACTTTTAGTGGATTGCCGAATATACGAACAAAATGCCAGTCCCCAAATTCATCAAATTTTCTACAGGATGTTGTAACCGACTCTACTGATATGGTTGTGTGCCGTCTTCCACTCTTGCGCCCGTGTAATTTTAGTCTTCTAAGAAAATCTACGTCCTCTGCGATATGTAGCTTTTCGTCGAAGCCTCCAATAGCATCGAAGTCAGACCTTTTGAACCAATACATTCCAAAAGATAGTCCAAGAAAAAAAGCAGGAACTAGCATCATTCCATACCCAACTGCTATTCCTGGTGACAACCTTTCGGGGACAATTTTTATACCGCCACCAAGAGAGTTTGGAAGTTTAGAGTGCTTATATATTTCGGCCAAAACTCCTTTGGACATCCAGCTATCGGCATCAATAGTTATTACCCACTCTGTTTTTGTATGAGCAACACCCGTATTTCTGATTTCCGACAAATTCTTTGAGTCGTTGCTAACAACGGTAGCCCCGTGGAGTTTAGCAATCTCTTCTGTCTTATCAGTACACCGATTTAAAACAACTATCGTTTCAACTTGCAAGTCATTTGGAGCTATCTGGTCATTTATTGATGTTAAGCAACGACCTATATACTTCTCTTCATTGTGGGCTGGAATGACAATGCTAATTTTCATTTATACCACCTGTCGGAGTTTGTTTTTTGATGCGTAGTGCGGAACAGTTAAGTTTATCCTATTAATCAGCTTGTAAGCTGGCATTTTAAAAGCTTAAGCTTCTTGCATTACTTGTCTCGGGGTGTGTTTAAGACTAGCAAGAATTGAAAAAATGGTCATCATTACTAGTATCCAAGTATTAACCCAAGCGGGAATAAAAATTACCGGTAATGACAAAGAAGACAGCGAAATTGCATAAATAGAACTCAATGAATTTGCCAATATACAGGCCCTATTTAAAACAGTTGATGGTTCAAGAACTCGGCAAACATTAATCAAACCAGCCAACAAATAAATAAGGCATATAGTTGGCCATGAAAGCTGTTCGAAAGAAAATGATTTAGGCATATTCAAGAAGTTAATAGAATCTGGAAAAGTGTAAGTTGCCAAAACAATTGTTCCAAACCCAACAGCACCAAACAAAACGAGAAATATAAAAAATTTATCTAAGATCTTTGTCATTACCGAAACTCCAAGTTTTCTTAAGGTTAATGGTTATCCATAAATTTTTAGCGACTTTTTGCGACCACCTACATTCAATGAGTTTTCATAGCGGCTAATGCCGCCTTAAACCCACTGCTATTTATCCGCGTTTACAACCTTGTTATATACCCAACTTCGCAATTGCTCGCAATGCCTTTAATTGATTTTCTAAATCACGAAAATGTCGGGTATTTCGCATACTGCACTGATTAACTTCGCCATTCTTCCCTTCAAACACTAGGTATTCCTCGTTTAAAGTAAAATATAACGAACAACTGCTGTTTCTCTGAACGACTTCTTCTAGATCGAATACTTCCCCACGGTACTTTTCAGCTACCTTCAAAGTTGCAGACATGTGGCTTTTACTCCCAAGCATCTGGGAACTAATAATACGACCAAGGTACACTTTTTCTGCATTTGACAGGTATTGGCCAACATTGAATTCTATACATTTACATGCAGTAGCAAGTGGAGCAACTAATAATAGCAAGAGAGTAATTAGGTATTTCATAAGTGTATATAACCCCCGTATAAGCGGCTAAGTAATGTTTGGCTTAAATATATAACAAAACGAAACCGAGCCAAACTTTACGTGTCCCATTGCTTAATGTGCTTGTTAGGGTTACTTCGACACTTGATAGCCCATTGATTTTATTATTCAGATTGTGTCAAAAATCACTATATTTTTAGCCGATTTATTAGCCTGTATTATTACAGTAACAGATTTATTATCATCTTGGACGTAAAACTGAAAGTAATCGGCAAATATTTCAAATTCAAAACACTGCATAGTGTACCTAACGCCTAGTTAATGTGTAGACAATGCTGCCGCATACTCAACTCATTTTGACATAAATACTAATGCTAAACCGTGAGCCAAAACTCACAAGCGTTGGTTGTCCTATTGAACGCTTATGCTATCTTTTTGCTATTGGATGGTCTGGGTTTAATTGAAGAAGGTCCCACAAATTTCCATACAAGTCTTCAAACACGGCTACCGTTTCATAGTCTTGTTCAGCAGGCTCGCGGACGAAGTTAATACCTATCGATTTCATACGCTCAAAGTCTCGCCAGAAATCATCTGTATTTAGAAACAGAAATACCCGGTCGCCTGTTTGATTACCAATGAAACCATGTTGTTCGGACTTCGAGGCTTTGGCCAATAACAATGTAACACCATGAGAATTCGGTGGAGCTACAACCACCCAGCGTTTGTCTTGCTCAGGTTGACAGGTATCTTCAATAAGCTCAAATTTGAGTTTGTTCACGTAAAAATTAATGTCTTCATCATAGCCTTTCACGACCAAAGCGATGCGGACAATGTTCTGTTTCATAGTATCCCTTATTGATGAGTTTGACCGTCAGCATAACATTTTAATCTATTACAAATGTCGCAAAGCTAGAGCGCGAATCATGTCGCATAACAGCGGTTGTTCACTCATGCCATTTAATTACCCATAACAATAACAACACCTTAAAAATATGTTATCTAAAAGTGTTCGAGCTTTTAGCAAGGTTTGTTCGGAGCAATTTTCAAGCTTAATTTAAATGGGCGAGTGCAATGCCATTAATGAAGGTTAAGTGATTGAAAGGTAATGGAAGTGAATTAAAGGCTGAGCTTCACCATGGTTTTCAGCCTTTAATTAGTTTTATGTAAAGAATTAATCTGAGTGTTGGCTGCTGATAAGTTTAGTACCCACTAAAAGTAAAGAGAGCGCAACGACAGTGGGGATAAGGTTAACTGCAAGCTCTGAAAAGCTGCCATCCACAATGTAGCTTACTAGCCTCCCAAGCAGCACCAGCGATAGTGAGAGAATGCCAACAAGGCAGTACTCTTTGCGAAGTGTAAAAGCACCAACCAGCACACTTATCCATATTGCCGTTGCAGTACCTCCCCATAATGCTCTGACACTGGACAGGCCGCTTGCCGTTTCTATAGGGCTAATAAAGACATGTGCAAGCATGGTATTTGGGGCAAACATAAACATGAGGCCCGCAGGGATAAAAAATGCTGCAAGAAGCCCAAGTAATGTTCTGCCAATGTTTCTTTTTGTCATAACTTTTCCAGATGTGTTGTAACGATTAACTGGCGAGAAGAATATGGATAAATATGACACTTTATGTCATATTTGTTTAGTTATGCGAAATTCAACACTTTCAAGAATAGATCGGCTTGAAGCGATCACTGCCCGATTAAAAACCGATGAGCCAACCACCATTGGAGAGATCGCCAAAGAAATGGGCGTCAGTACTCGTACGTTAAATCGTGATATCGAAGTATTAAAAACGCGAGGTTTGCCAATTGAAACTGATGCAGGCCGCGGCGGAGGGATCCGGCTTGATAGGCGCTGGGGCGTTGGTCGCATCAAACTTAATTATACCGAAGCGGTAGATTTGATGATAAGTCTGGCCATTGCTGAGCAGATGAACTCGCCTCTTTTTATGGCCCACTTAAGCAGTGTACGTCACAAGGTGATGGCGTCGTTTTCTCCTTCGATGAAGCACAAAGTAAACGGTATAAAATCGCGAATAATCATTGGTAAGTCGGCATCTGAAAATGTACTTGCTCACTTCAGTGCGCCAGAAAAGTCGTCCGTTGAATTGTTGCACCAAGCGTTTTTGATGCAGCAACATATTGAAATTAAGTACTCAGATGAAAAGGGCAATCAAACGGTTCGAGTGATTGAGCCACACTATCTGTTTCTAAGTTATCCGGTCTGGTATGTGCTGGCTTGGGACCATCTTCGCAATGATATGAGAATATTTCGATGCGACCGCATTGCCGCAATTGAGGCGAGAGAGGATGGCTTTACCTTAATACCTATAGCTCAATTTGAAGAAAAAATACGACGGCAAGAGCGTAATAAAAAACCTGCCGATGGCTTGAGAGAAACACATTTTAAATAACCATGCTTCTTGGCTGTGGAAATTGGGTTTGCTAGCATCCTTAGCATGATTGCTATTAATTTGTACCAAGCATCAAATTTGCGTGCGCTACCTGTTTACATCAATTACGCTGGTCACGTAAGTAAATGTAACGAAGGCCCTCTATACAGTTAACTTATTTGTCAGGCAGACTCACCTTAATTTAAACATGTACGTATTATGTCGATTTGAGCGCCTTCAAAATCGCGCTGGGCCGTCAGGTTTAACCTAGAGTTAAATCTGACAGCCTGAGTCTGCGTTTACTCAATAGGGCGCTTATCAACTTCAACTTTACCGTCTTTGACAACGAAAGTAACTTGCTCCATTACCGTAATGTTGTCCAACGGGTTACCTGGCACGGCAATAATGTCCGCGAGTTTGCCTGCTTCGAGTGAGCCGAGTTTCTCTTGTTGTTTTAGTAAAGTTGCAGAGTTTATCGTTGCCGCCTGCAATGCTTGTAGCTCGGTCATACCGAATTTAACCATGCGACTGAACTGCTTGCCATTGTCACCGTGAGGGTAGACACCACCGTCTGAGCCAAATACCATATTGACGCCTGCCTCAACCGCTTTTGAAAAACTGGCGCGCTGTTTCGCTCCGACTTTACGTTCTTTATCGAGGCTTTCTGGCAATATTCCCGCTTTCTCTCCTTCGCCTAGGATATATTCAGTGTTGTAAATATCCATTGAGAAGTAGGTTCTATGCTTAAGAGCGAGCTTGATGGCTTCATCATCTAAAAAGCTAACATGCTCAACTGAATCAACACCAGCTCGAATAGCAGACTTTATACCATCAGTGCCATGTGCATGGGCGGCAACAGTGAGGCCTCTTAAATGCACTTCCGCAACCAGCGCCTGCATTTCTTCGAGCGAGTATTGTTGTGCACCAACTTTTGTGCCTTTTGATAAAACACCGCCAGTGGCACAGAATTTAATGACATCGACGCCATACTTAATATTTTCTCGGACCTTTTTTCGAACAGCCCATGGTCCGTCTGCGACGCCTGCCGCAGTGACTTGATGCTCATGGGTAAACAGGTTGTTGTCACAGTGACCGCCAGTGATACCTAGCGCAGGCCCAGACGCAAATATACGAGGGCCGGGTACATCGCCGTCATAAATCGCATCGCGTAGCGCCAAATCAGCATAGCCACCAGCGCCTAGGTTGCGCACTGAGGTAAAACCAGCTGCTAGGGTACGTTTGGCATTTCTAACTCCGGTAATTGCAGAGCGAGGCACTGTTCGGCGCAATCTTTTATAGCCGTGAACCTGTGCATCCCCAGTTAGATGAACATGCATGTCAAATAAACCAGGTATGAGCGTGTGGCCATCTAAATCAATGATTGTAGCGTTTTTTGGGGCATTTCTAGGCGTTCGTTTAGAGATAGATGCAATGGTGTTATCTTCGACGACAATAGTCGCTGGACTAATCAACTTACCGGTTTTGACATCAAGTGCGGCATCCGCATTGAGAATAAGTGTATCGGCAAACACACTGGTGGTGGTAAATAGTAAGGCTGTGCCAATAAGCGTTGATTTCAAAATTATCCCCTCTTTTATCATTATTTTTTCGACTACAGTCTATCCATTGGCGCTTTTTGTGCGCAAGCAATTTACGATTGGTGGCATAAAATATGTGATGTTTTTGTAACTACAGGGGTATTTTAATATTACCAATCGGTATTGCTGTAAATCCGTAAAAGGCTGGGGATCTACGATACTTTGCAGATAGTTAGCTAACTAACAATCGTTTCTCGCGGTTTGCTCAATTGAAGGTAGTGGAGATAATCTTGCTCTTTTAGACCGGCTTCACGGCTAGAGCGAAGTAATAAATCATTCAAAGCTTGGTTATTTATGCCGCTTCTGAGTGCTTTACTGCACATTTTTATGGTGTCTCTGTATTCACCAGACTCGAATAGTCGAGAAGCAAATTGCATATACGCATCCTGCTGTTCGGATTCTACCGTATAAATTCGAGCGAAGATCTCCCGATGCATTAAACCAGCCAGAACATAATGACTATTTCTATGTTGTTTACCAAGCGCTCTATGTGCGTTGAAAAGCATCTCTTTGGCACGTTCCATATCGTCGACAAAATAAAACAGATAAGCAATGACAGTAATGGCGCAGGGGTCATCCATCAAAGTTTGGCTTAGTTGTAAAAGCTTAGCACTTGCACCTGAGGTTTTGTTTTCCAATAGCATCATCATGATCAGCAATAGATTGAACTCATCAGGGCAATACTTTTGAATGTTGCTAGCGTTTCTAGTAAGAGCGCACTTTAAGTCTCCCTGTATTACTTTGAACACTTTAGCGTCTAAGGTGCTTTTTTTATTAAGGGTTTCTAATAGACTAATCTTGATAGTTAAGGCGGATAGCAGTGCTGTCAGCGCTGCATCTTCTTGGTATGTTCGCTCTTTGCGCTTTATCAAATTGTCTACTGCATCGCGCTCATTACAAACATGCAAAACCATTAAACTCAACCGGAACATACTTGGTGACATATCCTCTATGGGAAATGCAAGTACCTGAGCTGTTGCAAGCTCCCGGTTGTTCATTTGAAATGCGATGTAAATTTGCCAATAAAATACGCGTACTGGGTAGTCCAACCTAGTTTGAGGTTCCGACAAGAAAGATTTACATGCTTCGAAATCTTTAAGTTCATAATTAACATGAAATAGCGACCACTTTGCCCACTGTATATTACGCTCCGTCAGTGGCAATAGCAGTTTTTTAGCCAGAGAATAATGGCCCAATTTAAGCAATAAGTTAACGAGTAATTGATTGCGCGCCTTTTTTAAATAGTTAGGATACTCTTGCTTGCGCAGCTCTTTAAGTTTAAGTAGGGCATTTTTATACTGTTTATTGCGTATAAATTGATAGGCACTTTTGAACTCTTGAACCTGAAGGGTATGCTCTTCCAATATGGTCGCTAGATCTTGTGGCGTGTAAGGTACTTCAAGGTGTTGATTACTGTGAAATGGGTATTCACAGGCATAGTCAAAAGCACTTTGCCGCTTGGCCATATAAACGAGTCGTGTGGTTGGTGGTAAAGTTTCGTTATATACCAACTCACTAACAAGGTCATATAGGTTTTTTATTGTGTCGACTCGGTTGTCTAAAAAGACAATGTCATAGGTATTTTGTTTCGCTGAAATTTCAAAAGCGCTGCCTGAGCGGTACGAACGAACATGAGAAACACCTTGTTTATTCAACAAAGCCTCTAAAAATCTGATGTTGTCGCTATTATCATCGACTATTGCAATTTTTAGATCTGTATACTGCACTCTTTTTCCCTTGTTCAGTCTTTAGCAATGTTGACAATGCTGAAAAAACATCCAGTTTGTAGTTAAATTTGGAACTCACTATTCTAATCGCTTTACACACATAATCATAGCGTTAAATGTAATTTCATTTACATTTATTTAAAATTTAACTGGAAAGGGCCGTTATTTTGTAATGTTGAGTAATTGTTGCACCACATGTCACTTGACTGAATAAGCACTTGTGATGCAAAACACAATTGGTCTGATAAGGTCTAATTGAATATTTCTTCTACATCATCTTTGATATCTTGATATGCGTCTTCGTCAAGCTCTAAAACATGTAGTACGTCTGCTTTTATATGGGCCCAATCAGGAACAGATACAAAGCGTTTATTAATCTGCACTAAATGCTCTGCCATCTTTAAAGTGGCCATGGTGCAAGCGAGCTCTTGTTCGTGGTTTTCTTTGAAATACTCCATATCATGATGTCTTAGGATGAGTTTGCAAATTGGCTTTGGTAAATTCCAGCTGTTTGCCAAAAAGTATCCTATGGTTGCATGATTGGTGTTATAGATGGCCTCTTCTTGGTCTACTAATAACATGTCATAGTTGCTGTTTGCACAGGACAAAACATTGGCATAATCATCGAATTTGAGTGCCATTGCAGGTATGCCCGCATCATGAAATAGCCCTAACATATGCAAACTTTCTAACGGTATTTTTACCGGGATCTTTCGGCCAATTATCATTGCGACTTCAGATATTTCGTTCGCAGTATCCCAAAACCGTTCCAAACTAATGCAGCATTGGGATTGATCAAAAGCTTGCTTGAGCAAAAAGCCGGTTACTAGGTGAGTGACGCTGTTTAAACCGAGGAACATTACCGCTTGCCGAATATCTGTGATCGTCCGCGAGAAGCCGTAAGATGAAGAGTTGATGACTTTTAATACCGCTGCTGACGTTGCAACATCGGTGGCAATGAGATCTGCTATTTGACCTAACTCTGGTTCATCTGATTGTAGTAAATCGTGTAGATCTGAAAGTAATTCAGGCTTTGGAGGAAGAGAAAAACCTTTTTCTACATCATTTAGAACAACATTGTCTATTTCTATCATAGTTCTTCCATTGTGATGAATGACATCTAACTGAGATATTAACACTGACTGTATTTGAGTATAGTCCCACCTTGTTAATTTTTGAGCGAGCTTAGCAGATTTTGTGTTTTTTGCCTGTTAAATAATCAACCAGTTGGTAATTCAGGGACGTTTTATTGCTTTCATTTGCTTTGTTAAGTTAAGGTTAGATAATTTTATTGTTTGGGAATAATTATGAGTCAATCACCTGAAACGGCAGCGCCGAGTGGGGCAGTTGCGCGTTTTCTTAACGGGATCGAACGTGTAGGGAATAAACTGCCCGATCCAGCTATTATTTTCTTGTCGGCAATGTTGCTGATATGGTTCCTTTCTTGGATATTTTCAAGTACTACTTTTGATGCAATAGACCCTCGTACCGGTGAGGCTATTGTGATCCACAATCTACTAAGCGGTGATTCACTTGCTAACTTTTTAGCCAACATGGTTAAAACATTCACAGGTTTTGCGCCTTTAGGTGTTGTATTGGTTGCTATGTTAGGTGTGGGTGTAGCTGAGCATTCTGGCTACATCAATACGGGCTTAAAGCTCATGTTAAAACGTACACCACAAGCGCTACTAACGCCTTCAATTATCTTGATTGCGATTGTTAGCCACACGGCAACTGATGCTGGGTATGTATTGGTTATCCCTCTTGCCGGTGTTATTTTTTACGCGATGGGCCGTCATCCGCTAGCTGGTATTGCAGCGGCATTTGCCGGTGTGAGTGGTGGATTTAGCGCAAACTTTATTCCATCTGGAATAGACCCTTTGTTGCAGAGCTTCACGCAAAGCGCGGCGCAAATCATTGACCCAGATATTGCGGTGAATCCATTAAATAACTGGTTTTTCACTTCAGCTTCTAGTTTATTCATCATCTTACTAGGCTGGTACATTACAGATAAAATCATCGAGCCTCGTTTAAAAAATACTGAAATTGATGGTGACACAAATAGCTTGCCTTCTTTTGACGAAGTAAATGCAAAAGAAAAACGTGCGTTTTTAGCAGCGTCTGGCGTTATGCTCTCAGGTATTGCTCTGCTAATTTATGCGGCAAGTGGCGAAGATTCAGCACTTAGAAGCCCAAGTGGTGCGTTAACTGAATTTAGTGCCCCATTAATGCAATCCATTGTGCCGCTTATATTCTTGCTGTTTTGGATCCCCGGTGCTGTATATGGCTTCCTTGTCGGCACATTTAAGTCATCTAAAGATATGATTGATGCAATGAGTAAATCCATGGGTAGCATGGCGTATTACATTGTTATGGCGTTTTTCTGTGCGCTCTTTATCAGTGCATTTAGTCAGTCTAATTTGGGTGCGTTACTTGCAATTGAAGGTGCTGAAGTACTTAAAGCACTTGCGCTTCCAAGCTCTGTAACGGTTGTTGGTATTATTTTCTTAACAGCGTTTGTAAACCTATTTGTCGGTTCAAGCTCGGCAAAATGGGCATTGTTGGGTCCTATCTTTGTTCCTATGTTGATGCAACTAGGTCTGTCTCCTGATTTGACGCAGGCGGCATACCGAGTGGGTGATTCTAGCTCAAATATCATTACACCATTGATGCCGTATTTCCCACTGGTTGTTGTTTACTGCCAGAAGTATGTTAAAAATACGGGAATTGGTACGCTAATTGCTCTTATGATCCCGTACTCTATCGCTTTCCTAGTTGGTTGGAGTATCTTCTTGTTAGCTTATTGGGGTCTTAGCATTCCATTAGGCTTGCAATCAAGCTACATATATCCTGCTGGGTAAGTCATAAAAAAGCCGCTCAATCGAGCGGCTTTTTTCATTTGGATTGTTTAAGCTTCTGCGATAAAAATTGCACGCAGTGGAGCGGGGTATCCTTCAATGGTCTTACTTGGATCTAATGGATCTAAGAAGTCTGCCAGTGATTCGGTTTCCATCCACTCTGTTCTTCGCTGTTCATCTAATGACGTAGTATCCTCGTTAACGACCCTGACGTTTTTGAATCCAACACGTTCAAGCCAAAGCTTTAAAGCGTCGCAACTCGGTATATACCAAACATTTCGCATTTTTGCATAGCGGTCTGTCGGGACCAACACAGTATTGACATCACCTTCAATGACTAAGGTCTCTAGCACCAGTTCACCGCCTTTACGTAATTGCGCACGTAATTGGCTTAAAAAGTCGATAGGTGAGCGTCTGTGGTAAAGTACACCCATAGAAAATACGGTATCGAATGCTTTTAGCTCGGGCAGTTGTTCCACTCCAAGTGGCAGCAAATGTACATTCGGATCTGGGTTAAAGTGTTTGATTGCTTGAAATTGGCTCAAGAATAAGTCTGATGGGTCAATACCAACGACAAATTCAGCCCCAGCGCCTTTCATACGCCATAGGTGATAACCTGAGCCACACCCGATATCCAATACCGTTCTGCCGTGCAAATCGCTAATATGTGGTAATAAGCGATCCCATTTCCAGTCGCTACGCCACTCAGTATCAATGTGAATTCCGTGTATATGAAAAGGGCCTTTTCTCCAAGGCATCATGCGTTTGAGCAGGTGTGTCAGCTGTTTCGTATGGCCTTCTGAAAGTTCCTCACTGAGGCCAAACTCAACACGGTCAGTGATATTAATATGGTTTGTTTGTGACTGTGGTAAATTCTTAAGGACTTTTTCCCACTTTGGCCAATCACCGTGCTGTGCTTCTTTTTGCCAGTGCGTTAATTGTGCAGGCAAAGTATCTAACCAATGACACAATTGATTTTTGGCGATAGCTGCATAAAAGTCGTTAAACCAGGTATTCATAATGTTCTCGTTATTTGATTGCTACCATTGAGCAAAAGTTAAAGCATTGATACCAAACTTGGGTGTTTCCAAATCCAACGGTATTGAGTCGATCAAGGTGAGTGCTTAATGCATCCGTACGCATAATGTTCTCAATGGCGGTTCTTTTTTGACTGATTTCTAGCTCCGAATAGCCATTTTGGCGTTTAAAGTCATGGTGTAAGTCAATCAAGAGATTGTCTTTTACATCATTTTCGCCTTTGATCTTTTCGGATAGAAGTAAAACACCACCGGGTTTTAACCCTGCGTAGATTTTTTCAAGTACAGCTTGCCTCTGCTCCTGAGGGATAAATTGCAAGGTAAAGTTCATTGCAACAACGCTGGCGTTTTGTATTTCTATATCGTTGATGTCGCCTAATAGTACATCGACAGGCACTTCTGATTTAAAACCTTTAAGATGGAGCTTACAGCGCTCGACCATAGGGGCTGAGTTATCAACCGCGATAATCTGACAGTTTTCTTTGTCAATATTACGTCGCATGCTCAAGGTAACGGCACCTAATGCGCACCCAAGGTCATATAAATTAGAATTACTCTGTGCAAATTGACCCGCCAATTTACCCATAGTGCTCACCATTGTGGCGTATCCAGGTACAGACCGTTGGATCATATCTGGGAACACTTCAACGACATTAGCGTCAAATGTAAAGTCTTTTACTTCTTGCTCTGCGGCATAAATACTGTCTTTGCCAGTCACAATACTACTCTCATACAAAAATAATCTTGCCATTTTAGCATTTTATACTGGATAGTCAGTGATAAATTGAGTAGCTTGGCTACTATTAGTCATAAGAAGTAAAAAATGAGATAAAAAATGGCGAAAAATAAAGTTGTCAGTACAGAAGATATCCTATCCACCCTATGTCACTCAGTTACTGAGGTGCTTTCTTCTGCAAGCGGTAATCAAATATCCTACTCAGCAATGGTTCAAAAAATCACTCGTACGTGTATGAGACCAGATATCGGTTGCTTTGTTTTGTTCGACGGTGGTTTTACAGGTCTTGTCGTGACGAATTTTACAGCGCAGGCGGCAATGGAAGTGTATCAGGATTACATGCGAAATATGGGAATGCCTGAAAGCGAAATAGCTCAAAGCCACTTATCTGACGATGTGTCCAACGTGATGGGCGAATTGATGAACCAGATAGTGGGTGACTTTACTGGTAAAGTGCGGGAGCAGCTACATACTTCCATTACCCAAAACCAGCCGAAGATGATGGCGATTAACAAACAGGTGCAAATCTCGGTAGATACAACGATGGACAGGCCTCAAGCGAGACGAGTTACGTTTACTACACAGGGACAGAACATTTTTTACCTTGAACTAGCGATGGATAAAACTGAGTTTATTAAGCTTCATGATTTTGATATTTCAGAAGCTGTAGACCCAGATGATATCATCGCAAATCAAAATGCGACTTCAGGTAAAGCAACAAAGCAGCCAGCGCAGACGCAGGAAGACGCGGCAGATGATGACTTCATGGCAGAGTTAGGGTTGTAAAATTAATAATCTGGGTTTGCCGTGCAAGGCAGCTTGTCACGAGCAAACCCATTTAGCTTTCTAGCTCGCCTGTAACACTTTGCAGTAATTTATACGCATCGGCGAATTCAAATCTTGCAACCATAATTTTGAGTTCATTAATGGTGTGCTCGTCTAAACCTTCGGTCTCTTCAAGGTGTTCTACAATATCAGTTGCTTTTGAGTCATACTCTTTTAGCGCCACAGCAAATTCATTGACAGAGTATTGATGCTGCTGGCTTGCTTTCTCATTTTTTCGTTCAAGTAATAAAGAAGCCTTGTTTTTTGTCTCGGCTAAGTAGTCTGATAGCTGTTCCAGCTTATTGAGATCTACAGTATCTGTTTTGACTTGCTCTTCAATATCATGTGCAATTTCTGCAAAGTACTCCATTGATAAGTTAGCTCCAGCGCCTTTCATAGCATGAAGAATATCGAGTGATAACTCTGAATTTCCCATGCTTACGGCCTGCTTTAAATTGATCACCTCTTCAATCTGTTGGGTTATAAATTTATTTAATAACTTGAAATAAACCGACTCGTTGTTTGCCGCGCGCTGTATGCCTTCGTTAACGTTAATTCCTATCAGCTCAATATTGCTAATGGCTTCAGGTTGCGGTTGGTTTGGGACGTCTGTAATAAGGTCGACTTTTTGTTCCGAGGGTTGTATCGATGCTAAAGTATGGACAATGGTGTTGAGCAGTCCCTCGACATCTATCGGTTTAGAGACATGCCCATTCATCCCCGCATCCAAACACAGTTGAATATCAGGTCCCATTGCATTGGCCGTCATTGCGAGAATTGGTAGTTTATCTATAGGAATAAGTTTACGGATGGCTTTTGTCGCTTCGACCCCATCTAGGACAGGCATTTGCATATCCATAAGGACTATATCGTAATCATTGTCTTGCACAGCTTTAAGCGCCACCTCACCATTGCAGGCGACACTTACCTGTGCACCATGGAAGCTTAATATCTCCACGGCGATCTCTTGGTTTACTGGTTGATCTTCTGCCACTAAAATGTGCAGACCTGCAAGCACTTGTTGATTATCTTCAATTTTTTGTTGTGTTGAGGGGGAGGGTGTTGCGCCAAAACAAACTTGAATACAGTCTAGCAAGCTTGACGGGTTAAATGGTTTAAGCAGCATACTATCAATCATGCTTTTGTGTGACTCTTTGAACGCAACTTCATGGCCGTGAGCGGTGACGAGCACAAAAAAGCCTGATAGATCTTTTTGCTTCAATTGCTCTATGGTGTCCACACCATTTATATCTGGCATATGCCAATCTACAAAGTAGATATCGTGTTCATGATGTGATTGCGTCAATTGCTCGATAAAGCATTTTCCACTTTCGAATAGTGACACCTTAAAACCCAGAGATTCGAGCATGGTTTCCATGATGTCTCTGGCATCTTCGTTGTCATCGATCACACAAGCTGATTTACCTTCAAAGCTTTGACCACTTTTCACCGGTGTTGATGCGTAGTTATTGATAGCTATTGGCAGAGTAAAGTAAAACTCAGAACCACAATTTAAATCACTTTCAACGAAAATTTCGCCCCCGAGTAATTTTACCAACTGCTGAGAAATGGTCAGTCCCAGTCCTGTACCGCCATATTTTCGGGTGGTTGATGTATCTGCTTGAGAAAAAGATTGAAACAACTTCGTTTGTTGCTCTTTACTCATACCAATTCCGGTGTCTTTGACGGAGAAAGTGATCTTAGCTTGATCTGATTGCTTGTTAAGCATTGATACCGAAAGAGTTACACCGCCCGTTTCGGTGAACTTAACCGCGTTGCCAGCTAAATTGATGAGTATTTGTGACAGTCTCAACGGGTCGCCCACAAAGTTGTTGGGTAGATCTGTTGGTACATTAAATATTAGATCGAGCTGTTTCTCTTGTGCTTTGAGTCCGACAATGGTCGTTACATTGTCGAGTACTTTATCCAACTCAAAGGGAATATGCTCAATGTCGACTTTGCCTGCTTCTATTTTGGAAAAGTCTAGTATGTCATTGATCAATTTTAGTAACTGTTTTGCTGCATAATCAATTTTGGTCACGTAGCCATGCTGTTTTGGTGACAAATCTGAATTAAGAGCGAGGTGAGCCATGCCAATAATCGCGTTCATTGGAGAGCGGATTTCATGACTCATATTGGCAAGGAATTCCCCTTTTACCTGCGCATTTTTATCTGCTTCTTCTTTGGCATTTAACATCTGGCGTTCAAGCTCATTGCGCTCAGTGACATCTAAGAAAGTGCCCACAACACCGCCGACATCACCTAGACTGTCAAAAAATGGTGCTTCGTATACAATGAGCTCTCGTGGGTCTTTGAGGCTATTTTCCATAGAGAGCGCAAATGAGTGAGCGTCTTTTTCTGCAATCGTACGTTGGGACTTTGCATCCAAGTAGGTCGCAGTTTTATCATCAAATACGTCGTTTAAGTGGGAATCAGTGACTTCGACTTCAAATTTATCGATGAATGCTAAAAAGGCTCGGTTGACTCCCATAAAAATGCCGTTTGTATCTCGGTAATAGGTTGGATTGGGGATCGCATTGATAATGTGTAATGTGAGCTCTAAATGAGCGGCCAAGGCATTTTCTGCTTCAATTTGTTTTTGCGTATTTTCACTCAGTCTTAGCTGTATGCTCAGATCTTCACACAAGAGTTTTAAACATTGCTCATGGGCATTTTTTAAAGGGCTAGTAAAGGCGACTACTACACTCCCAGTGAGATCCTCGCCAATAATGAGTGGTAAGTACAGTATGGTATGTACTTCAAGAGTTAACCCGTCTTTGTGTAACACTGCGTTTTGATTCTCACTGATGAAGGCTTGCACACATTTTTCTGACACGAGTTTATTAACTTGAATTGATTGTTCGTCAAAATAGGCTGGGAAACCTATAACGGACTGTTGCGTAAACTTTTCATTCTCATATCTGTACAGGGCTACACTTGGGCTTTGGAAATGTTCTGCAATAAATTTTGCAGCTATCTGGTTCATTTGTGAGGGAGAGGTACAGTGGCGTATTTCGCCGCTAAAAGCATGCCTTATTTTTGCTGTATCAGCCCGCTCGTCGAGGTTTTGGTACGTCAGTGAAACAGATTGCACTATGTCCGCGACTTCTCCCTGTAAATTAGCGGGTAATGAAATACTCTGGCCATTGTAATTTTTGTCTATGCAAAAAGCGCGGTGCAATAAAGTAAAAGGGGAAATAAAGCGTTTATTCAAGTAATACAATATAAACAACGTAATAAACAACAAACTCATTAGGCTTACCCAGAGATAAAACAGCAATTTGTTACTGCTTTGATACAAACGTTGCTTTGCTAAAAGTAATTGTGCTTGGGTCGCATCTAAGGCAAGTTCAATTGCGTTGGTTGATTGCTGGTGCGCAGGCATCAAACTTTTGTCCCAAGTATGTTGTTGAATGTTTATCTGCTGTTCAAAGAGTGTTTCGTATAGTGTTTGCATCACCATATAGGTGTTAAATGCTTGAGTGAGCTTACTATTGTTGTCGAGAGGCTGGGAATTTGCTTGGAGTGATTCCAATGAGACTCGAGAGCGGATCAGCTGTTGTTTGAGTTGTGTTTTGGTTTCAGAGTTGTCTAATACATGGTTTTTTATATTAAACAGCAGCGTCAAGTTCGTCATTTGCAGTTGATTTAGTGCGTCATAACGCGCACTGAGTTGGCTGATGTGATGTTTCTGTGACGTCATTTCGCTTTCCCAGTTTGACATAAAAACTAAGTTGGCGACGAGTAAGGTAGGGAGTATTACAAAAAACGAATGAAACATTGTTTTTATTGACATAACTTACTTTCCAAATCTTGACTAATATTAACAATAGTCGCACGCGCGTAATTAACAAGCGGCGTGATATGGCCTAGGGAGCTGACAAAATGTGAAGGGTGTCAAAAGATGGCGGAAATACTCATAGTTGATGATGTTGCAGAAAACTTGCAAATCTTACAACTTATTTTAAGGAACGACGGGCATAAGGTGTTTGCTGCGATAAGTGGTGAAGTTGCTTTGACTATAGCAAACGAACATCTTCCTACATTGATTATTTCCGACATCAAAATGCCTGGTATGGATGGTCTTACTTTGTGTAAAACATTGAAGAAAACACAAAGAACAACACAGATCCCAATAATATTTGTTAGTGCCGAGCGAGAGACGGACAACATTGTCGCTGCATTGGAAGTTGGTGGTGTCGATTATATTACTAAGCCTTTTAAGCCCCCAGAAGTATTAGCAAGAGTAAATACACAATTAAAGCTCATAGATGCGCACAAACTGGCTGTGCGTCAGCAACTGTCCCATGTAATGAACCAAATGGTGGTTGGTGTCGCGCATGAAATCAATACGCCTCTCGGTGCTGCTATTACAGCTGTGACGCATTTTGAAGGTATCTTATCTCAATTGATTGACGCATTTGGCAATGAAACGCTCAGTGCACAGCAGCTTGCTACAGGGCTCGAAGAATCTAAGCAAGGTGTAGATCTGTGTGAGCGAAATCTATCACGAGTTGCACAGTTTGTTAAAGTGCTCAAAGAGATCGCACGAGTTGAGCGTCCAACAACGCCTTCAGCAATTAATGTTATTGCTTTATTAAATGATTTGAAAAGTCGTTGGTCCAAAAAGAACACCTCTATTGAAGTGCGTGCGATGGATGCAAACTTTATGGCTGACAGGGACATTTTACTGGCCATTTTTGATAATCTAATAGATAACTCCTTGTCCCATGGCGCGCTGAAAAATGGCCAAGCGATTTCCATAGAAGTGACATTAAAAGAGCAACATATTGAGTTTTTGTACTACGATCATGGGCAAGGTTTAGTTGATATCACCCCGGAAGAGGTTATAAAGCCTTTTATTACAACTAAGCGAGGTAATAGCGGACATGTGGGGCTGAGCGCTTCTGTTACTGCCAATTTAATTGGCAGTGCGCTGGGCGGCTCTTACCAGTTATCTAGCCGAGGTAGAGGGTTAGAGTGGGCAATTGAAATTCCATTAGATTCAGCTTGATCTGAATCAACGATTAACAATTATCGAGAGTGAAGCGGACATAAGTCCTTATGTAGGTGCCTTTATTTCACTAAGCTCGCGAACAAAGATATTATATCTTTGTTCGAGGGGTTAATTATAAATAATTCTTATAGTTAATGTTTTGAATTGAAGTCACGCAAAAAAATTGGTGGAACCATTATGCAACAGCTACCTACAGTTGATTATACGTCAGCTACAGCAGCAAAAGAATTTGTTGAGTCTCTTCGCAATACGGGTTTTGGTGTTCTTAAAAATCACCCAATTCCTAAAGAGCTTGTAGAGTCTATATATAAAAACTGGCAAGAGTTCTTCTACACAGAAGAAAAGCACGACTTCCTATTTGACAAGGACACTCAAGATGGCTATTTCCCACCGGAAGTTTCAGAAGTCGCAAAAGGCTTTACTGTAAAAGACATTAAGGAATATTTTCACGTTTATCCAAAAGGCCGTGTTCCTGCTCAGTTAGATGCTGAGATCAGAGAATACTATCGCTTAGCAAACGAGTTTGCTGCCGAGCTTTTAAGCTGGGTTCAATCCGAAGCGCCTGAAGATGTACGTGCTAAGTTTTCGATCGATCTAAAAGATATGATCAAAGACTCAGATCAAACACTGTTACGTGTTTTACACTACCCACCAATGACTGGTGACGAAGAGCCTGGAGCAATTCGTGCAGCAGCGCATGGTGATATTAACTTATTAACGGTATTACCAGCTTCAAATGAGCCTGGATTACAGGTGCAAAAAGGTGATGGTAGTTGGTTAGATGTACCATGTGATTTTGGCTCACTAATCATCAACATCGGTGACATGCTGCAAGAGGCATCAGGTGGATACTTCCCATCAACAATTCACCGAGTGATCAACCCGACGGGTAAAGCGAGTGACAAATCTCGAATTTCACTACCGCTGTTTTTACACCCTAAGCCGGAAGTAGTGTTGTCAGAACGTTATACTGCGGACTCATATTTGCAAGAGCGACTAAGAGAACTAGGTGTTAAGTAACACCCTGATTTAAAATGAAAAAGCGGCTTTGTTATAGCCGCTTTTTTATATTTTAATAGCCCTGATTTTTGAATTTTTCCTGACAATTACGTCAAAGTGTGCAATATTAAAATTTCTCAAACTGAGAAAAAATAATAAAAAACTTAATGACAACGCTGTCATTTATTGTGTAACATCAAATCAACATGACTGAATACTGTGTCGCGAAGAAATTTGCGTTCATATCTTTTTTTTAGGGGTCGCTTAATGATGGCTAAACAGGTTGAACAAGACCAGTTGTATATAGGTATTGATGGAGGGGGGACAAAGTGCCGCGCTACCATCTACTCAATCAAAAACGGCGTTTTGGGAACTGGTCTAGGTGGGCCTGCTAATCCTCTTCATGGTTTTGAAAGAACCATTGAGTCGATAATGGTATCGACTCAATTAGCACTGCAGGATGCAGGACTTAGAATTGAAACTGTTCACAATTTGTATGCGGGCTTAGGTCTTGCGGGTGTGAACCTTCCAGCATTGCACGAAAAAATAATGAGATGGGATCATCCATTTAAACAAATGTTTTTAACTACAGATCTGCATACTGCGTGCATCGGTGCCCACGAAGGTGGAGATGGAGCAGTAATTATAACGGGCACGGGCTCGTGTGGTTTTGCAATGGTTGATGGTGTATCGGTCAATTATGGCGGACACGGTTTTGCACAAGGTGATATGGGCAGTGGTGCATGGATGGGTCTGGAAGCGGTAAAGGCTGCTTTACTGGCAATTGATAAACTCGGTCCAACTACTTCTTTAAGTGATACTTTAAAACAGCATTTCAACACCACAACAGCGATGGGTATTGCCGAACAGATGGCTGGTAAACCTTCCAGCAGTTATGCTCAGTTAGCAAGATTTGTTTTGGCAGCTGCTGAAGACAAAGACGACGTTGCCTTAAATATCGTCAAAGAGGGGGCTGACTATATTAGTAAGTTAGCGCATCGCTTAATGGAAAATAACCCGCCTCGTTTATCGATGATAGGTGGTCTTTCTGAACCATTGCGTAAATGGCTTGACCCTGAAATTGCAAAGATTGTTGAATCTCCAAAACAGCCGCCGGAAATGGGCGCAATTTTCTTTGCAATCCAAAGTGTTGAGCAGCAGTCCGAAAAGGCGGTATAAAAATGAAGAAATATTTAGCACGCCAGTTTTTTGATGGGCACAAATTAAGAAATAATGTCGAGTTTTTGGTAGTAGATGGAAAAATTTCATTTGTAGCTCAAAACTGTGATGAAAACCCTGAAGTCCTTGAAGGGTTAGTCGCGCCGGGCTTGATCGATGTGCAAGTAAATGGGGGCGGCGGCGGCTTCTTTAATGCTGAACAAACCATCGAGTGCTTGAGAACCATTGTAACAGCCCATGCGAAATATGGCTCAACGGCGTTAATGCCAACACTTATTACCGATAAAGTTGAAGTAATGGCACGTGCTGCGGATGCAACTGCACAAGCAATTGCACAAGGGGAGCCTGGTGTTGTTGGGATCCACTTCGAAGGTCCACATTTATCTCACCCTAAAAAGGGAACGCATAGTGAGCAGTACATCAGACCTATCTCTGAAGAAGAGTTTGCGATTTATGCAAGGCAAGACCTCGGTATAAAGATGGTTACCCTAGCACCGGAAACTGTGCCCCTAGAAGATATCAAACGCTTAATTGATTTGGGCGTGAAGGTCAGTGTGGGTCACTCAAATGCGGACTTTGAAACTACAATGGCGGCATTGGAAGTGGGCGTTGACGGATTTACTCACTTATTTAACGCAATGTCTGCGTATACCTCAAGAGAGCCGGGTGTTGTAGGGGCCGCACTATGGGAAGATAATGCTTGGTGTGGCTTGATTGTCGATGGTCACCATGTGCACCCAGCATCAGCAAAACTAGCGATACGTTCTAAACAACGTGGTAAAATTATGCTTGTCACCGATGCAATGCCTCCAGTGGGTACTGATGATATGGAGTTTGACTTTTTTGACGGTCGAAAAGTTATTAGAACGGGTGACAGACTCAATTCAACAACTGGCGAACTAGCGGGTAGCGTGCTTGATATGGCAAGCGCTGTGAGAAATACAGTTAATACACTTGATATAACGCTAACAGAAGCATTGAGAATGGCTTCGTTATATCCTGCTCAATACTTAGGGTTATCTGACAAAGGCCACCTATTGGAAGGGGCTGATGCAGACTTTGTAGTATTAAACAACAGTCAAGAAGTTCTAAGTAACTTCATTGGCGGAAAAAAAATTTAAAGTTCCCTGGGTAAAAAACCCCGCTGCAGTTTAGCGGGGATTTTTTGTTTTTACAGGAAAGGTATTGATGACGAATAAAAAACAAAGATTGGCTTCATTAGATGCCCTGCGTGGTATGGACATGTTTTGGATCTTAGGTGGTCAGTCTATTTTCGCAGCGCTTTTTGTGCTTACTGGCTGGCAAGGCTGGAAACTCTTTGAAGCGCACACTGTGCATAGCCCATGGCATGGCTTTACATTTTATGACTTAATATTTCCTCTGTTTATCTTTTTGTCTGGCGTCGCTATGGGGTTATCCCCAAAGCGTATAGACCATTTACCATTTAGTGAAAGAAAGCCTTATTATCAAAAAGCTATTAAACGGTTATTTTTATTATGTGGCTTGGGCATTATGTACAACCATGGCTGGGGTACAGGTATTCCACTAGCGCTCGATGAAATTCGTTATTCAAGTGTCTTGGGCCGTATTGCAATTGCTTGGTTCTTCTGTGCTATGTTGGTGTGGCATACGAGTTTACGGACAACAGGCATTGTGGCTGGGGCTATTTTATTCGGCTACTGGGTGTTATTGAATTTTATCCCGGTCCCTGGTGGAAGTGCTGGACAACTTGCTGCACCTGGCACATACAGCTGGAATGCTTGGTTTGACCAAAACTTACTTCCTGGCATTACATATCAAAATCGCCCGGTTGACCCTGAAGGCATTCTTTCTAGCGTCCCGGCCATTGTCAATGCTATTGCAGGTGTATTTGCGGGTCAGCTTATTGCCCGTGTCGACAAAATAGGACAGTGGAAAACTGCGGGCTACCTATTTGGAGCCGGCGCAATCAGTGTGGCGCTTGGTTGGTTGTGGCATTTACAATTTCCGGTCAACAAAGAACTTTGGACTAGTTCATTTGTATTTGTGACCGTAGGTTGGAGTGCTATTTTACTCGCGCTATTTTATGCATTGGTAGATATTCTGAACGGCCAGAGATTTGCCTATCCATTTGTGATCATCGGCGCGAACTCAATTATTATTTACTTAGCCTCTAGCTTGGTGAATTGGGAATTTGTTAGCAAGAGCGTATTTGGTGGGTTTATCAATGCAGTTGGTCCTGATTGGCAGCCTCTATTTGCGGTGATTGCTTTGTTACTGGTGCAGCTATTGGTTCTTCACTGGATGTACAAACGTAAAATATTTGTCAGCGTATAACTCCAAATTTTGAGCAAAAACGGCTGTCATTTTGATGGCCGTTTTTTATTGGCTCAAAAAAAATACAAATTTTTCTTCACTTTTACTTTACAAAGGCTTTTTTTCTGATAATAATGACAGCGTTGTCATAATGGTAATAACCTAATACAGTGTATCCCAATTAGGTTTAGATCTGGCCTTGTTTTGATTGCACGCGAAGCAGGGCTCAGATCCCATTTTTCTTATTTCAAACTCAACATTGAGCTTTAATATCATGCAAATAGTAATTTTAAAAAATGCTGCTGAAGTCGCTGCTTATGGTGCAGATATATTTGAAAAACAATTGAATCGCAAAGCAGAGTCTGTGTTGGGTTTAGCAACTGGATCGACACCTGTTGCGTTGTATCAAAACCTTATCGAAAAAAACAAGCAGGGCGAAATCAGTTTTAAAGATGCTGTGACGTTTAACCTTGATGAGTATTTAGGTTTAGAAGGTACGCATCCACAAAGCTATCGTTACTTCATGAATGAGCAATTGTTCAATCATATCGATATCAATAAAGACCATACACATGTGCCTCCAGGCAACGCGAAAAACCCGGTTGAAGCGTGTCAGGAATATGAAGCACAGATCGCTGCAGCTGGCGGTGTGGATGTTCAGCTTTTGGGTATCGGTCGCAATGGACATATCGGTTTTAACGAGCCTTCATCTGGTTTAACCTCGAGAACACGTGTTAAAACACTGACTAAAGAAACAATTGACGATAATGCACGTTTCTTTGGCCCAGATGAGTATCAACCACACTTATCAATTACTATGGGTATCGGGACAATTTTAGATGCTAAAAAGGTAGTTTTACTGGCTACTGGTGAAAATAAAGCTGAAGCCGTTAAAGCTACGGTTGAAGGCCCACTAACGGCTTCATGCCCGGCGTCTGCATTGCAACTGCACCGTGATGCGGTAGTTGTGATAGATGAAGCCGCTGCCAGCAAATTAGAGCATATTGAGTTTTACAAACATATCGAAGCTGAGAATCAAAAGCTTCAAGCACACCTTGCCTCTCTGTAGTGTGAATTCACACTGTAGTTTAAAGCCCTTACGGGCTTTTTTTTTGCCTAAATACTTGGCAAACAACGCGACTATTGTTAGCGTGACAGCGTAGAAACTAAAATTTGATTTTTATTAATTATTGGTCGTGTTTTCTCTGATTTTGCGTTGAATTTGGATGGCGCTACGCGTGTTTGGCTTTGAGCCCTAAATTTAATTCATACAATCTAGGATTATCTGCTTATCATATTAGGTAACTCACATTAAAGGATAAAGTGCTTGTTGTACTATACACAAATGACGTTAGACAGGGCGTCTGCTCAGCGAAAAGATAAAAACTGGCTGTTGACTCAATACGGAGATAAAAGCCGCTGGTTGCTTATTCATAATGATAAAAACCTATACTCTGAAGATCTGAGTCAGTTAGCCTATTTAAAGCAATCGCAAATAGAACAGCTAGATAAAAGCCAAGCTGTATTTTTGGGCAAAGATGAACAACACGCTTATTTTGCTCTGGATGTTTCTAAAATTGATTTGGGCGAATTACGAGCGCATATAGATGTCTGTTCAGACGATTATGATGATGGCGAATATCGTTTTGACGATATGAGAAAGGTAGGCCCTAAGCTTGAGCATGTGAGTGCATCTATTGGAGTCTTAGCCAGAGGTCTGTGTTATTGGCACAAAACACATTGTTTTTGTGGCCGTTGCGGACATCAGAATATCCCTGTTGAAGCGGGACATGCGAGGGTTTGTACTAACAAAAGCTGCAATCATATGACTTTTCCTCGAACGGATCCTGCTGTGATCATGCTAGTCACTCATACTTTTAAAGATGGGGTGGAGCGTTGCCTATTAGGACGACAAGAGAATTGGCCTGACGGTGTATTTTCGACATTGGCTGGCTTTGTGGACCCAGGCGAGTCATTGGAACAAGCGGTAGCCAGAGAGGTGGAGGAAGAAGCAGGCGTGCTAGTCGATGATGTTCAGTATTTGGCATCTCAACCTTGGCCGTTCCCATCATCACTTATGCTCGGTTTTATTGCGACTGCGAAAAGCACTGACATTTTTGTTGAGCAAGATGAACTTGAGCAAGCGCAATGGTTTTCGCGCGCCGATCTCGATACATTTGGAGAGTGGGGTGAAGACAAACCCGGCTTTAAACTTACCAGACCAGATTCAATATCACGTTACTTAGTTGAACATTGGCGTCAACTTCCAGAAAAAGAGTAAAGAATGAAAAAGAATACCAAACTAGCCAGTGCAGGCCGTAAACCTCAATATACGCAAGGTACAGTGAACCCTGTCGTTCAACGTGCTTCGACTGTTGTTTTCGACTCAGTAGCAGATATGCATGAAGCAATTAAAGAACGTGGTAATCGCACATTGTTTTATGGTCGTCGAGGCACCAATACGCACTATGCATTGCAAGACGCACTCACAGAGCTAGAAAATGGCGCAGGTTGTGCACTTTATCCCAGTGGTGCAGCTGCGATCAGCCAGAGTTTGCTGTCTTTCTTAAAGTCTGGTGACCATTTACTTATGGTTGATACCGCTTATGAGCCGACTCGTGATCTGTGTGATAAAATTTTATCTGGTCTTGGTATTACGACCACTTATTACGATCCCATGATTGGGGCAGGGATTAAAGACTTGATCCAGGAAAACACCAAAGTCCTTTTTTTGGAATCTCCAGGCTCTATCACAATGGAAGTACAAGATGTTCCCGCCTTAGTGAAAGAAGCCAAGGCCCATGGTTTGATCACTATGCTTGATAATACATACGGAAATGGCTGGCACTATCGTCCATTGGAACACGGTGTAGACATCAGCATTCAAGCCGCAACTAAATATATTGTTGGTCACTCAGATGTAATGATGGGTGTCGCTGTAGCTAATGAGGAGTATTGGCCAGTACTGCGAGAAAACTCATATTTGTTGGGGCAGTGTACATCCGCAGATGATGCCTATCTTGCGTTACGTGGTTTAAGAACGATGCCTGTTCGCTTGCAACAACATGAAAAAAGCGCGTTAGCGGTGGCAAAGTGGGTTGAAAAGCATCCGCTGGTTGATCATGTACGTCACCCGGCATTGCCGTCGAATCCCGGTCACGAACACTTTAAGCGTGACTTTGACGGCAGTAATGGCCTGTTCTCATTTGTTATGAAAACGGGAAACCAAAAAGCCATTAACCGCTTTTTAGATAGTTTACACCATTTTAAAATGGGCTTTTCTTGGGGTGGGTTCGAGAGCTTGGTGACAGCCAACCGCTCTATGGCTGCGCTGAGAACAACCACTGGTTGGGAGCACGGCCCCATTATTCGTTTGCATATTGGTTTGGAAGATGTGGAAGATTTAATAGCTGACTTAGAGCAAGCATTAGCTGTGTACGAATCTCATCTTTAAATAAGGTAGGTTGAGGCTGCAAATACACAGCCTCTTAATATTAAAGGCTCTGAGCGTAATGATACAGGGCTTTTAAAATCGAAACTTTCTTTTCGTTTCCTTCATGTTCATAAACTAGGTTCTCAAGGGTGAGCATAAAGTCTTGCGCATTGATGGAAGGGTTATCTTCACCGTGCATAAGCTTACCTTGGCAGTACTTTCTCCAAGTTTCTAATTCTGACTGAGACAGACTTTCAGGCCAATTGCGTGCGCGGTATCTAAACAATAGAGTATGGAATTTAGGATCTTCAAACTCTAACGCAAGGCTACCTAGCTCAACAGGGGATGCGCTGCGAACAATCGCCAACTTTGCTTTATCAGATTTACTAATAAAGCCGTTATATAGCTGATAGTCCGGGTTAGTGGTTTCACTAAAATCACCTTGTTCTGCAAATACCTGTGACACCTTATCGCGCAACTCTGGGTGTGCTTTTAAGAATTTTAAATGTTCTAAACATTGCTCTCTGTCTATCCCTAACCTTGCTGCATTTTCTGGTAGCAATGTTTTTGCTGGTGCAATAATTGGGCACTTGTTCAAATGAACTAGTTTTAAACCCACAGGTAACATGCCTTCTTCAAGCTCAGAGTGTTTGGTATAAAGTCTATCGCGCAGTTCTTCGACAGACAGATCAAGCAGTACACTAGGATTGTGCGTTAGATTAAAGCACACAACAGCATTTTTATTGACTGGGTGAAAACTCATTGGTGCAATCCAAGTAGTGCACCCTTGCGTAGCAGGAATTCTTGAAGAAGTATGAACTAAAGGCTGCATGTTGAAGACGTCAACAATGTCAGACAGTGCTTTTTTCGTTCTTAAGTTAAAGAAAAATTGGTACAGTTTGGGCTGCTTTTCTTTAATCAGTTTTGCCAGTGCAATTGTGGCGGTGACATCACTTAGCGCGTCGTGGGCTGCACTGTGTTCAATACCATTGGCAACGGTCAGTTCTTCGAGGCGAAAGCTGGGCGAGCCGTCTTCTTTTTTTGGCCATTCAATGCCTTCTGGGCGTAAAGCGTAACAAGCTCTTACTAAATCGATAATGTCCCAACGGCTATTCCCATTTTGCCATTCTCGTTCATACGGATCATAAAAATTGCGGTAAAGGCTATAGCGGGTGACTTCATCATCAAAACGAATGCTGTTGTATCCGGCTACACAGGTATTTGGTCGGCTAAATTCGGCATGTATTTTAGCCATAAACTCGCTTTCAGGCAGCCCATGTTTTAGCGCGTGCTGTGGCGTGATCCCAGTGATCAAACAAGCCTCAGGGTGCGGAAGATAATCAGGCGCAGGCTGGCAATACTCAATCAGTGGCTCGCCAATAATATTCAAGTCATAGTCAGTTCTAATACCAGCAAACTGACTAGGCCTGTCTTTTTGAGGACTTGCACCCCATGTCTCATAATCGTGCCAATAAATTGTAGGTATATTTTCGTCTGTTTGCTGCGTCTGATTTTGGTCTGTTTTGTTCATAAATCAACTATTTACATTAAAACTGTATTGTTTTCTTTTTGTTCGAGTTTTTTGCAATGTCGATCAAGTGTGTATATGTGTGTATATAAAAACCACTACGTGTGTATAAAACGGTAGCATATTATGGCAGCACTTACTGACGCGAAACTACGTAATCTCGTTAATAAAAAAGATTCTCTATGCACATTGTCTCACAGAGACGGCTTACGCGTAAAACGAAACATTTACTGTATCGTATTGTGGCAGTGCTGATTATGGTTTGAGGGTAAACAAATCATCATATCGATAGGTCATTATCCTCAAGTTAGTTTAAAAGATATGGAAAACTTTGTACCGATACAAAAAGGTTGGATGCAATCACGACATGAACTTGGAGATGAAAACTGCAAGCAAACTGCAAGCTATAAGGTATGTTTACGACTCACAGTTTAAAATATTCAATGCTTGAGGAAACCATCTCAAAAAAGCTTTAAAAACAAGTAGACACAGAGCTTGGATCGAGCCTTACGAGCACGGTTTGAGGTCAAGGTGGCATTTGCTTGTGACGTAGCTATTTTGAGTCGTGGCGTTAATTACTTTAGATGCAAGCGACCGTCGTCGGATGATGATGTGATTGATTTTTTGTTAGAAATTGTTGAGCGGCATCTAAGATGAGGTAAGCCAAAATTGTTTAAATGACTTAGGTATCAAAGCAAAGTATGGAATAAAAAGTGCGCCGAGAAAATATTATGACTCGTGGCCGATGGATTTTATGAGTGATGCGCTCAACTACAGACATCGTTTTAGAACACTGAACGTGCTGGACGATTACAACCGCCAACTATTAGCGATTGAGGTTGATACAAGCCTCATGGCTGATCGGGCTATTCGAGTGCTGGAACGGCTCATTGCATGGCCTGGAAAACCAAATCAAATTCGAGTGGATAATGGTCCTGAAATTACATCGAGTGCTCTGGAAAGTTGGGCTACTGAGAAGTGCATTAAACTTGAGTTTATTAAACCGGGAAGTCCAAATCAGAACGGTTTAATCACAGCTATCGAGAAGAAGTATTGGATTTATATCTATTTGAGTCACTGCTGTAGGTTCGTGACATTACAGATGAATGGTTAGATATTTATAATTACGAATGTCCTCACGATGTACAAGAAGATCAAACTCCAAAGGGCTATATACTAATAAGCTGTACAAAAGCCGGGGTAGTTACACTAGAAACATTGCCAAGCTCTTCGATTAGGTTGCCTAACTCTGCTTTGTGTTTGATGATCGGATTGATAGTATGAAGAATGAGAATTACCTTTTTGTTTTGATTAAAAATTTGGCACCTCTATCTAAACGGGTAACTCTCAACATTTTAAGAAGGTAAGTCAGATCTTGTCTGAACTAGTGCTGATTAGATTAGCTTACGCAATCTATTAACAGCTTCGTTGATCATTTCGCTCAAGCCATATTGTTCGATAAATGGAGCTGCTTTATCAAAGCCTTTAGTACCTTTTACCCATGAGCTACCATATTCGATTATTTCTTTATTGAAATGTACATTGATTTTTCTGTCTCCATCTTTATTGCCGTCACCCTCAACAATCAGTAAGTTATACATACCTTGGTAATCTTTGACCGGGATCAGCGTGGTGGTTAAAGGCTTGAATGTAGATTCCATATCTAAAATCCTATGTTTGTTTAATCAGTGCCCAAAGTAGCTGGAACCATTAAAATATAACTGGCCGGTTTTATGAAAAATACAGCGATATCTCAGATTCTTATAGGCATCACTTGGCTGTGTTTTAGATAAAGAGGAAACGTTCATAATCGAAGAAATGTGCGATAGCTCTTTGGTCGCGTTTTTTATGGAGAGGCAAAAGGCGGAGTCGCGCATTTTATGCCGATAGCACTCCATTTTTGGTGAAATGGAGGCATTTGATGTGACGCGTTTAATCGAGTGTTAAGAGTATAGCTCCAAGCTCAATTCTACTTGCGCATTATACTAAAATTGAGGTAGTTACAGTTGGTTTATCTAAAGAGCTTAGGGCTATGTCCCTAAGCTCGTATCTGTGATTATGGCTGACAAGTTATACCAGCACTACACACACGTATTGAGGGAGCAACCGTACCACAGCAGCCACCATGACTGAATGATACGCAAAGCGATTCTGAAATATTACCGCCACCGACAGCTGGTGTTTGAGCATGAGGGATTGAGTTTTTGTCTTCGGATAAAGTTTTTATTTTCTTCTTATTAAGCTTTAATTGCATTTGTTATTTCCTTTTGTAATTTAGTTGACAATCAAAAGTTAACATATCGTTATTGGTTCTTTTTATCAAGTTTTTTGAAATAAGGCCAAATCTTAGTAGTCGCATTTGCAATTGCCCTGAAACAGAAGTATGTCAAAAGTAGCTTCTCTATCCTCGTTGGGGCAAATTCTCAATTAAAGCTATCAAGTCCGTGGCCCCTAAACAAATGCTAGAAGTCGGTATAAGGAGTTGCATCAATTTGCATGTCGAAAATTTGCCACAATGTTAATTCTGACTAGATCCAAAAGTGGTATTTATAAGGTACTACTTAGGCACTGCTCTATTTTATTTGGGAAAAAAAAGTAAAATTAACCATCAGATTATTAAAAGGCTCATAAATTGAAGATAAATGCATTTTTCATTTGCGTAAAACGGCCATGACTTATTATCATCTGATATGCGGTTGAAAGTAGGTTGTAGTATATTGGATATATATTAGTCGCCAATACTGAGATCGTTAACAGGTGCTTAAAAAGCAAGCGTGTTGTGCATTGAATAAATGCGCGAGATAAAAATAAATAAGGACACAATAAATGAAACTTAAAAAGAAAAACTTAATAGTTCTCAATCGGAATCAACTGCCATTAGTATTTGGGGGGCTAACTGCGTCCAATACTGCAAAAGAGCCGCCTCCGCAAAATGCTGCAGGATAGGTTGTAGTTACTTTTCTGGAGCACAGGAAAAGGATGAAAGGCTAGGTCTATTTGAAGCCCTTAACGCTGCTGACGTCTTAGAGTTGAAAATCTAGTAGGCTTAGCTTGATTCAATTGGTTTAACTTCTTATCGAATCCTAGTTGGTGATTAGGGTTTTGCTGTTTTTTATACGAAAAATATAGCCAAATGCTGGCTTATATATCAGCTCTAAAATTCTGCCACAGGTGTATGGATGACTTTTGTACGACAATAGAAAGTCACAAAGTGATGGAAAACGAATAACAAGACACTCTTAACCGTTACTGTTCAAACCGCATCGTAAAACCTGAAACTATATGAGGTAAATACAGCTAAGCTGTATTAGGCAAATTGTCGACCTATCTTTTTAATATTAACGCGTATCTAATCAAGCTATTCTAGAAGTTGATTTAAGCAACATTATACTTACATGCCTTGGGCACAGATTGCCCGCTTGCTGAACAGGTTTTGGCGTGCTGAAGGGAAGAAGGGGTTGAGTTTTCAAACTTCTGGAAGATCTTAAAGAACGGATGTTGATTGGCTTTACAGTGCTATTATCTATCGTGAAAAGATTATTGCGGTTGTGCACCGTTTAAAGAACCCATAGCTAGTACCAATAATATTTACTCAATTGGTCATCATGGATGCTATAGAATTAAAAACGAACAGAAGTGAGTAGTGTGCAATATCACAACCGACAAACTCTTTATCACTTATTGCTTACCTTTTATCAGTGTGAATTCTGGCGAAGACCAAACCAACATTAATGATAATGTGTACACAATATTGCCTAGCGGAACTTGGGACAGCATCCAATATCACCAAGAAGACATGTACAGAATTTGATATTTGTATACACGAAAGTAAGAGATATCCTTCTATTTCATTTGCCCAGTATGTATATAAAATCTAGCGAAGTTAATGTATTAACTTAAATAAAATGCTATATGGTGAGCGAATAAAGATCTTTATAATAAATTCCTGTTTTTATATTTTCTATAATATTTTAGTCTTTTATCCATTGTGTAAGTTGGCTGGTTTACTTTTGGTGCTTTTTAATGTTTCTCTCAGTTTATTAGGCTTGCGTTTATAAAAATCAAGGTAGTTATTTTTGAATTGAGCTGACCTGTATTTATGTAGATCTTACGAGTTACTAACACTCTTTGTAGCGATATTGAATGGTGTGCTGGATTATCGTACAGAATCTTGATGGTGTGGGTTATTGCTAAAAGTAATGTATTGAGCGAGTGCTCAATACATTACTTCAATTTTTAAAATCTAAAGTTCACTTTGGCGTAATAAGTCATTCCATCAAAGCCGTACGGTAATGCTCTAAGCGGGTAACGCATTGCGCCATTAGTGATAAAGTTCAAGACTTCATCTTCACCTAACTCATTAGGTGTTTTATCAAATAAATTATCGATACCCAAAGACACATCAAAGTGTTCGTTTATTTGATAGCCGAGATTGATATCCACCAGTACCGCTGACTCGACAACGCTGTGATCTTGCCAGCTATTTGTAGGAGACAAAAAGCCCGGCAATTCAATGTGCTTACCAGAGAAGTAAGCGACTTCGGTTTTGCCAAAGTAATTTAAGCGCAGCAGTGATGACCATTTGTCCTGTTTATAGTCAAATGTCAATGTTGCACGCTCTTGCGGTTGGCCGTGAGTTAAAAATGAACGTGTTTGTTCATCTAACGCGATGCTTTCAGGTATTCCCTGTGGAGAGTTAACCTTGTCGATGGTGGTCTTATTCTTGTTGGCAGCAAAAGTTATTTCAAGTTCTCCAGAGGCCACTTCAGTAGAGTAAGAAGCAATTAAATCAATGCCCTTAGTTGTCGAGTCCAGTGAATTGGAGAAGAAATTAGCTTGTACAGCACCCGATGCTTTGAGCGCTGCATTGGCATCTGGGAAGTTGTTCAACTCGTCACTGTCTGCACCTATAAAGCTGCCTAAATTGATACGGTCGTAAATTTTGATTTGGTAAAAGTCTAGCGTGATCGAAAGGTCATTACTCACGTCCCAAGCCAAACCTAAATTGTAGTTGTCGGAAGATTCAAGTTGTAGGCCTTCTATACCAAGAGCTTCTGGGAAAGGTGAACCTGCTGTTGCCGTATAGGATGTAGCAAGTGACCCATCACCCCCCAAGCTGGTCGTAAATGCGGTATAACCAGATTGCTGCAGCGAAGGCGCTCGAAAACCTGTTGAGGCCGCTGCGCGAAGTGCGAAGTCCTCGGTAACTTCATATCTCGTTGCAAGCTTCCAAATAATATCATCGCCAGAGTCCGATACATCTTCATAACGAAGCGCACCACTGACCAACCAATATTCGTTAAGTAGGGTTTCTGCTTCAATGTAAACTGCATGGCTTGAGCGGTCAGCTTTGTTTGCAGCGTCAGGCCTCAAACCTTGATAAGCTTGAAAACCACAATCAGCAAATACGGAAGAATCGATCACAGAAGGGAATGAGCTAGAAGTGTTTGAGAAGCCGCACGCATAAGATGCAACTTCTCCCGGGACAATTTCGTAATTTTCTTTACGGTACTCAGCACCAATCGACAAATAAATTGGCTCAGCATCAGCGCGATCGATAACACCGTTTAGGTCCAAATTTGTGGTCCATTGATCAAATCTGAAGCCACCAGAATATCCGCCTCGAGGGCCTGCATTGTCTCTAACCTGTTCGTCAGTCGCATTTGGATTGTTGGCTAGGTACTCAGCTGCATAAGAAGCGTTGATTGTGTTAGAAGAGGAGTAGTCATATTTGTTTTGACCGTACACATTTGAAAAATCGAAACTCCAATCAGGCGTTATATCCCCTTTAAAGCCAACGGCTAACGAAATGTCATCAGCTTCGTTGTCAATTCGTGGCAAAAAGCCATCAGGATATACTTGAGGGACATTGCGCTCTGCACGGTTAAAATCTCGGTAAAAGCCATTTCCAAACGCTGTTCTATTTGAATAGCCGCCAAAGGAATATAACTCTTTGTCTCCTACGGGGAGAGCAGCATTAAAGAATAGAGAGGTAAATTCGCTGTCAGAATTACCTTGGCGCCACCTGACAGTATCTGATAATTCGCCAGCAGGTATGGTTGAAGAGCCACCTGTATCGCGCTCAGCTCGGTTGGTGCCATCAGCGTCTCTGTACTCTAGAGATAAGTTGATAAAGCCGCCTTCGCTACCAATATCAAAACCTCTATTTAAACCAAAAGCATAGGTATCGCCGTCACCTTCTCCAGTTGAGCTGCCTTGGAAGAAACCTGTCGTTTCACCTGTAGAATCATTTAAAGATAAGTTGATCACGCCTGCAATGGCATCCGAGCCATATCGAGCGGCGGCGCCATCTCTTAGGATCTCAACATTTTTTAGTGCCATCATGGGTATGGAGTTCATATCTGTACCAGCTGCACCAGCCCCTACTGTGCCTGTTAAGCCAAATATGGCCTGGTTATGTCTTCTTTTACCATTAATAAGTACAAGCGTTTGGTCGGGTTGGAGTCCCCTTAACGTCGCAGGGCGAAAAAGGTCGGAGCCATCAGAAACCTGTGTTCGACTAAAGTTAAAAGAGGGTGCAATTGACTGCAAACTTTGCCCTAATTCTGTGTAACCACCTTTGTTGAGTTGTTCAGTATCTAAAATATCGATTGGAGAGGTTGATTCGGTGGCCGTACGGTTTGAGACTTTTGAGCCAAGGACTGAAATGGTTTCAATTTTTTCTTCAGTTGGCTCATTGGCTTGCGCCATCGTGGTACTGGCCAATAGTGCTAATGCTATTGGTGATAGCTTGAGAGATCCTGTCATAACTTACTACTCTATAATTATTTTTTGTTTTAACGGCTTTGCCTGTCTTAGACGTTGTCACAAATAAAACTCAAGCGCAATATTTTTGTTCTAAATATGTAAACAGGATGTCGAACGCATGACTATGAAAAACCTTCAAGTATTTGTGTAGCAATAGTTTCGAGTTCAGATCTCAGCCATATTAGACCTTGGTCTAAGTTATAAGATGGATGCCAGACCATGAACAATTTATAGTCAGGCAATGCAAGTGGTGGCTCTAATATCTGTACATTTTTTACTTCATGTTGTCTGATAGAGAGAGCGGGGACCGTAGCGATTAAATCACTGTTGCTTACCAGTTCTACCACATTCATAAGATGTGGTACTGTAGCCGCTATATGACGATACTTTCCGAGCTTTTCCAGTTCATTGTCTAAACTTCCGGTTTCTGCCCCCCAAGGAGAGACTAGTACATGTTTTGCACTTAAATAAGTTTCTAAAGAGAGATTATTTGAAATGAGCGGATGTTGTTTCCTAGCAATGACACGATAGTTCCCAGAAATTAATTTTTGTTGGCTAAGGGTATTTTCAAAAGCATGTGCGTGACTAAATGTCAGCACCAAATCGATATGATTGGAAGACAACTCCCTAGTTGGGATTTCAGAGCTCAGATCAATGACTTTAATTCGTATATTGCCGTTAAGTGTGGATAACATATTGAGCAAAGGGTAAATAAATAGCTTAGTTGTAAAGTCAGTGGCGGCGATAACGAACTGCCGGTTTGACGTACTTTTACAAAAGCTATCAAGACCATTCGCAACTTGGTTTAAAAGTGCAAGACCTTGCTGTGCGAGTGGCTGTATATTTAGTGCCTTTTGAGTTGGAAGCATTTTACCGTTTTCTCTAACAAAAAGAGGATCGTTAAATGCAATTCGAAGCCTTTTTAATGCATGGCTCATCGCGGATTGGCTCAAGCTTAAGCTTTTTGCAGCGCCGGATACGCTTTGAGTTTGATATAGCGCATCAAGCACTAACCACAGGTTTTGGTCAAACTGTCTTAGATTCATTCTATGTACCAAATTCATATTTATCTGAAAAATGTACATTTGATTCATGTTTGATTGCAACTTAATCTACAGAGAAGGCAATTTAAGGAGCTTTATACATGAACGATAACGTCGCAATTAATTTGGCTCAAAAACTGGCACTTTTTGAAGAGCATTGGTCACCTAAAGTAATTGGACAAATGAATGATTATCAAATAAAAGTGGTTAAAGTACTTGGAGAGTTTACGTGGCATCAACACGATGATACCGATGAACTGTTTTTGGTTTTGAAAGGACAGTTGGACATTCATTTCGAAAATAGAGTTGTGACGCTTAAAAGCGGGGAAATGCTTGTGGTGAAAAAGGGAGAACAACATAAACCTGTAGCGGAAAAAGAGTGTGAAATTTTACTCATAGAGCCAAAAGGCGTTGTCAATACTGGCGACGCTGGTGGTAAGTTGACCGCAAAAAATGATATATGGATATGAATGAACCCAGCATTGAGATGGGCACTCAATGCTAGGTAAAATTCAATACGATCATAAATTGCGAATGTGAAAGGTTGCTCTTTTGTGAGCATGGCCGTTTAGGATGACGCTGTGAATATCGTCATACGCATCGACAGATATGAGAGGGTTGGAATTTAGCAGTAATATGTTTGCAATTTTACCCGGTTGAATTGTTCCATATTTTGACTCCAAGCCATATGCCTTGGCATTATTTATTGTTGCGCTGGCTAACAGTCCGACTAGGTCGACACCTGAGTCATGCATATCCTGCAACTCCCAAAAAGTAGATAGCCCAGGTTGAGAGGCGTAGGTCGGGGCAGGTGGTGTGTCTGAGCCTAATAGTATTTTCCCGCCATTTCGGTAAAGATAATTTAAAACACGTTTGCCGTTAGTTTGTTTGCTGCGCATGTAATCAATTTTTTGTTGGTGCGTCAGACCTTGCCAGCCGGATACCATTTCACGAGCAAACCATTGGCCATTAGCAGAGGTATACCAGCTAATTTGCCAACTAGGTAAAATTGTTTTGTATTTGGGGTTGTCCAAATGATTGGGCACCATTACATCAGTGAGGCTGCGCATGACATTTAGAGAGGGCTGGTAGTAAGTCTGGGCTTTTAAGATACCATTAGCAACGCGTTGAACATCTTTTGGTAAAGCGAGGGAAATATCGTCCCCTTGCTGGTGTTCATCCAACCAATTCCAAATGCCATGAGCTAAAATATCAACATTACTTTTGAGTGCAATTGCATGCATGTCAGTCGCATTGGCGTGAACCATCACCGGCAAATTTTGGCGATTCGCTTCATCAACTATTTGTTCTACATTTTCATTATCAATGAGGCGAATATTTGTCGCTTTATCAAATCCATCTTCTAAAAATATTTTGGCGCAGATTGCCCCGTCTTTTTTTATTCTTTTGACAACCGCTTGGGCTTCGTGATGTGAGTTAACGGATGTAGTGATTAGATGAGTTGGGTCGCCATGTTGATGAACATAATAAGGCCTATGCTCATTAAGGTGTTGATATTTAATACCTTGAGCAGAGTAGCCCTGATATATTGGCATTGCACCACAAAAATAGGCATTGGGTGACATGCTAAGCTTTTTAAAGTCAGCGATGCCCTGCGCTGTATTTGCAGGGTCTACTACTTGTGTTACGCCATAGTATAAGTAGTTACTACCTTGGCGTTTTAAATAGGATGTTTGCATTTTTTGAGCGTTTTGGTCTGTTTTTAAAAGTCCAGGCATAGTTCGTAAATGTGTGTGGCTATCAGTTAGCCCGGGAATTAAAAATTGTCCATTGGCATTTATGATTTTTTTGGCTGATGGCTGTTTCGCTTTATCTGAAACCTCAATTATTCGCCCATTGTTAATTGATAGCCAATGATTGGTTTTTATTGATACTTCGCTTTGGGTTATCGGTGATATAATCGTTGCATCAGTGATTAGCAAGTCAACTTTAGCGTAAGCTAGGTTGGTCGTAGTCAATAGAGCAGTAAGTTGAATATATTTTTTCATAGGACCTCCGTTGTTACACAGAGCTTATAAAAACTGCCAGTGATGTAATGAAAAACTAATAATATAAATCTTAAATTTGTCTTAAAAAAATAAAAAGCAATAAAAACAAAAGCTAATATGAATTCAACGATAGAAAGTATTCGGGTTGGGAAATGGGTTGTAATACCTAGATTGAACAAAATACAACTTGCTAGTTCGGCTAACGTACATGTTGTGACGCCAAAAGTGATGGCGCTTCTTACGACCTTGATTGAAAATCGCAATAGCCCTTTAAGCGTTGATGAGCTTGCCCAACGAGTTTGGCCTGACAGAGTGGTGTCTGACAACTCAGTCTATCAAGCGGTAGCAATGCTTAGAAAAGTGCTCAATGAAGAAAGCGACATTGATTATATCGAACGTATTTCTGGCCAAGGATATCGACTGTCTACTGAAATTGACGTGTTTAACTTAGACTCCAACGTGGTGGATAAAAAGAAAAAGACACATGCGTATCTGTATATAAGCACTCTATTTGCGTTACTCATAGTATTGCTGATTATCTATGTTTTTGGCCAAAGGCAACAAAATGATTTAAAAAGTGACCCACACTTTGAGGCTATATCTTTAGCTGAGCACCTTACTAAATCTAAACTACCAGAGAGAATTACTAAGGCGAAACAAATTTACACCGAAGTTTTGGAAGGAAGTCCTGAACATGTTGTGGCGATGAGTGGTTTATGTAATACGCATATGGCTTTGGCAATATATGGCTCACTTCCTGAATCACAGGTAGATGCTTTATGCCGACCACTTTTATTTAAGGCACTAGAGCTTGATAGCAACAATGCAGATGTACTTACTTCGCTTGCGAGATTAGAGACCTTGAGTAGAAAGTTTGATCAAGCGAAAGTGTATTTTGAACAAGCACTTTCTTTGTCAAATGAATCACCCATGCTATGGCATTGGTACGGACGCTTTCACCGAGAGAAAAACAATCTAGATAAAGCGCTAGATGCCCATTTAAAAGCATTTAGGCTAGCCCCTAACAACCCAACGGTGCTAAGAGGATTAGCATACACCTACTTGAATCGTCGAGACTTAAAAAATGCACGAAAGTATTTTGAGCGTAGTGTTGAAATCGCGCCCCACGCTAAACACATTGCGCTTTATCAATTAGATTTTTACCTGCTAAACGAGCAAAGAGCGAAAGCGTATAAAGTTTGGTACGAAAGACACATGACAGAGTACAGTCGAGTGTACCCTTTGCATAAGCTCTCGCATATTTTGTTTTTACTGAGTACTGGAAACTTAGAAGAAGCAATACAAAAATCAGAAGAAATCCAAATAACGCGACAAAACGTGACGTCATTTAACCTCTACGTACGTGCAGGGCTAAAGTGGTACCAACAAGATAAACAGGGCGCAATTGGATTGTTAAAGCAGCGCTATTTACTTGCCCCAGAAGACAATCACTATGCAATGCCATACATCATGGGGCTTTATCAAACTAGGCAGTATAGTGCCGCAAAGCAGCTATTTGAAAAGCACTTTAGGTCAGTTAGCAGTTTGAATCGAAACGTTAACGAACATGTTGGTGTTTATTTGCTTTATGCAATGATTTTAAAGAAGCTGGAACAGGGGAGTAAGGTGCAGGAAATAAGAGCACTTATTGCTGATCACTTAAATGGGTCGACGAAATTGGATATTCGATATCAACCCTTTTGGTATTCCCTAAACGAAGAGCCAGAGCAACTGAAAACGTCACTATTCAAGTTATTGGATAGTGGATGGCTGCCCGATACCAATGACAACATCTTTGCTATAGAAATGCATAGTGAACTGATTGATGAAGTAGAATTACGTGATATGTGGCTAAATATGTTGAATACCACGCAAGCGGATCTGCAATAACCCGATCATTGGTAAAGCACCAAGCAAGTCTTTAAGAAAACGCATCTGTCAGGTATTCAATTAATTTACGTTTAGCAGGACTGAGTAATTGGCGGTTTGGATATACCAATGAAATGGGCAGAGGCTCGACTGTGAAATCCGATAACACTTGGACAAGCTCACCAGTTGATAGATGCGCGTCAACAATTTGGAGGGGCAGATAGGCTATGCCAAGTCCTGCACGCGCCATTTCGCAAAGCGCTGAATCATCATTTACATCATATTGCCCATCTACTTTTACGGTGAAAGAACGTTTGTGCTCTTTGAACGACCAACGCTTAGGGTGCGTGAGCATGGTATTGATCAGGCAGTTGTGTTGCATTAACTCTTTCGGATGGTTGAGTTTGCCATGTGTATTCAAATACTCTGGACTTGCGACCAAAGCCAGTTTCAGTTCAGAGATACTTCTGGCGACTAAATTGGAGTCTTCCAAGTGTCCGACTCTAATCGCGAAGTCATAGCCTTCTTCTACGAGATTAATTGTTCGATTAATTTGGGTGATTGAAATTGAAATTTCAGGGTGTTTCTTTAGTAGCGAGTTATATAAGGGAGTAAGTACTATTTTACTGAGGATTGGCGGGACCGTGAGTTGAATATGGTCTCTATAAACCACATCGTCTTTATGAATTGCTTCCAACGCCTGCACACTGTCTGTTATTTCAGATATTTTTGTAAGGTATTGACGTCCATCCGCTGTGAGTGTAACTGAGCGGGTAGTTCTTTGCAGTAACCTCACGCCAAAATGCTTTTCAAGTTCGTTTACTTGGCGACTTACCGCAGAAGTGACTAAGTTAAGTTGGTCCGCGGCTTGGCTAAAGCTGCCTAATTCACACACCTTTTGAAATACCAACATAGATTTAAATAGATTCATTGTGCATTAAAAGTGAAAAGAGAGTTTATTTTGTCATTATTTATCATATTTTATGAATTATCTACACTGCATTCATCAAATCAAAGCAACTTATTAAATTTGGAGAATGACTATGAAAATTTTATTGATTGGCGCAACAGGTACTATCGGCAAAGCGGTCCATGCACGTTTGGCACAATCGCATGAAGTGCTCACGGTAGGCCATAAAGATGGTGAATTTCAGGTGGATTTACAAAGTAAATTGTCAATTCAGGCGCTGTTTGAAAAAGTGGGAGAAGTAGATGCCATAATTTCAACCACAGGTATGGCAGCCTTTGCTCCATTAAGTGAGTTAACTGATGAGCAGTATGAGTTAGGTTGGCAAAATAAACTGATGGGTCAAATCAATTTGTATAGAGTCGGTGCCGGTTTCGTCAACGCTGGTGGCAGTATAACTTTGACCTCAGGCATGCTTTCAGAAGAACCTATGGTTGGCTCTGCTTCCATTAGTGCGGTCAATGGTGCACTCAACGCTTTTGTAAAAGCTGCGGCCTTAGAGTTGGGTGATTCTCTAAGAATAAACGCAGTAAGCCCCATATTTGTAAAAGAAACTATGGAAATGATGGGTATGGATAGCAGCACGGGTATGTCGGCTGCAAATACGGCAGTTACTTATCAAGCGGCGATAGAAGGGGTTATGACAGGGCAGGTGCTTGATGTGAGGGAGTTTGTTTAAATACTAGATTACAAAAATTCTTGTATATAAATAAACAGGATAGAAAGCCTAGGTACTTGTATTTATAAGTGCCTAGAAGGGTCAAAATATATAACCCTTGTTAGTTACTTTTGTCTCTTTTAAAGATTTAGCTCGCATTCCTAGCCTAACTGACACATTGTACAATCTTTGCCTGATTGCCTGATTGCCTGATTGCCTGATTGGCGCCAGATATGACAGAGCTAGGGAACGAAAACTCTTACCGTTTTTGATTGGGGTTGATTCTCGAGAATAGTCAAATACGATAGTTTCAAGATCTTGGCTTTTAATCAGCGCCATTTTGGTTTCGTATAGGTGTTAATTGGCATAGCTCTGTTAGAATTTTTTGAGACGGACATACTGTGTTTGAGGGGCTGTTTTTTATTTATGCATTTCTGTGGGAATGAGAAGAGAGCTTTAGAAATGAACAAAGCGCGTATTGATATCGTCAGGGCAGAAGAGTTGTGATTGAACTGTATGCTTATAAATTGAAAACATTACTTTTAAAATCATGTGTATATTGAATTACGGACCCATTTTAATTAAATTATGAACTTCAATAAAATAATGAGAGAAAAATATGTTAAAGCTTTTTGCATTGCAAGTGAGTGTTCATGACGTAGAAGCCGCAAGAGATTTTTATGTTAATGGACTTGGTTTTGAGGTCATAGGAGATGATCTGTTACCGCAAGCTATGTATGTGAAAAAAGATGATTTAACAATTATCTTAAATAAAGTTGAGCAGCCAAAAGAGATCACATACCCAGATCAATCTCAAATGATCATTAATCTCGTCACGACTGATCTTGAAGGCGCGCTAGCTGATTTGAAGGCAAAAAATTTAAATTTGCTGCATGAAAGTGCGCAAGAATGTCCTGTTGCACACTATATTGCTGTTGCAGATCCAAGTGGAAATGTAATTGAAATCATTCAAATGAAAGATTAGTTCAACTTATCCAGTTCACCTGAACTTAAAATTTCATCGATTGCGAAACTGGACTGATCACTGAGTTTCGCTTTCAAAAGATCTAAAGCTGTTTCCCGTTCAATAAACTGAATAAACTCGTCAGGCGTAAGAGATAAACTATCTAAACGTTTTCCAAGTTTATTGAAATCCGTTTGTCCATTACTGCTACATGCCCATTTTTGCGCAATTTTGTGCATCGTTGGTAGCGTTTCTTCCTTTGAAACTTCACTTATGAGTTTTTTGGCTAAATAACGGCTTAAGATTTGAGTTTCGTAGCCATCATGGTTTATTGCCGTATTGGACAGTAAATGACTAGAATAATACGGTGTTTTTTCTTCTACGTTGAATTCATCTAGCATCATTTGCCAAGCGTCAGTAAAGCTAAAATCAAAGTTAGGCGCAGGAGGAAATACAGATTTGTTTTCGGTCGTTGTCTTGATAAGATCTAGCGCCTTAAGTGCGTCAAGTTTTTTCAACGAAGGGGCATTATTCACAAAGTGGATAAACTGATTTAAGCCTTCTTCCTCAAGAAGTTGAGCCGCTGCTTCGAATACTAGCGTATAGGTACGATAGGGATACCATGTTTCTTTTAATTTGCTCTCGATAGATGTCGCGACTTCGTCACTAATAATACCTGCTTTAACGCTGGACTTAAGCGTGAATTTTATATCTACCAGTGCCTCTGAAATATGCCCGTATCCATATGATTTATCGGTATGAAGCAAAGTGACTTCGTCATCATCCTCTATTTCTCCAGAATCAAAGGATTCGAATACGTCACCGACCCCTATCATGCCATATAAAGCAAGCTCAGTTGCGCGCAAAGCACCCATACTCGAGCATCCAATTACCACGATATTACTGTCAATCGCATCCAGTATTTCCTTATGCCAAACAGCTGGGTGCTGCTCAAATATTCCATCAATTAGCAAAATAATATTTGGTTTTAGCGCTTTGGACTTGAGTATATCTCCTTGTTTTGCGGGAGGAAGGACAGTCGCGTTTGGGAGTACTGAAGTAATCTCACTTTCTGAGATTGTTGGTCCTGCAAATACAATTACCTTCATGGGATGAGACTCTCTGTGTTTGATTGTGCTACGTGCTTCGCTCGTAGGCCAAAAACGTACCCTGGGGTGTCATGAATTCCTTCTAAGTTTGGTGCAATAACTCTGACAACTGGGATCTGGTATTTTGATTTGGTTAAATCGATATAAATGGGATTAATATCACAATGTTTGAGCTTGAGAAGAACATGACTAAGATCATCTTCGATGGTTTCACTTTGAAAGCTAATAAGCGAATTAACGTCTAGTTGATGCTCAGGTTCGTCTTGTAGGAGTTTACGTAGCTCAGACATAGCCTCTAATTGACGTTTAGACTCATATTTGGCGAGGTTAATATCGTCTCGGGAGCCAGAGATAAGAGTGAGCCTCGTTTGGATCGCTTCAGTTATTGCTCTTGAGAGCGCGACGTTAGCATTTGGGTGTGTTCCAGCTCCTGAGGCCGAATATAGGGGCCTATATAGGTTTTCTTGTTCATCAATGATGGTTGCTAAAAAAGTTGGAACGCCAATATCGCTGGTAATATCCCATACAGCACATAATACACCAGCAATAGAGAGTTTTGACAGTAGCTCAGAGATTGAACTGTCTGTAATCGTTTTTAAATCCACGCGTTTGTTTTGGTATTTATGGCTCTCTTTCAATGACCATAAGCACAGCGCATCTCGTTCAATCACCTCACACAACCCATGAAGTTGTGCCTCTTCTATGGTGTTACCAGAGGCAAGTCCATTGGTACTCATTTGAAAAACGCCGCTGCCAGCAGGCAATGGCAGTGTATAATCGCAATGTACCAAGTCATAGGGTACATATAAAGCGCACTTGTCATCAAAGGCTTCAGCTGCAATCCAAAGGCGTTTTTCTTTTGGGCAAAACGGTTTCACACTCAATTTAGGTAGTGAGGCTATTTCTACGAAGGAGTGCTCCTGCTTTAACTCGTTATAACTCATAAACTTAAGTGGCAAGTCTATATTTTCTGCATGATAAGTCTCGATAGCTTCCATGGCCGCTGAGACTTTAGCCGCAGCTAGTGTTGCCCCTTTGCCTTGTGAAACTGCCACGGCTTTAGAATTTGGACGACAGGCGGTTGCAACAGGGACACCGATATTATCTAAGCCAGTTACATTTGCGATGCGAGTGATCCCCATCGTTTTGAGCATGGGAGAAATTTTATCTAGTGTTTGCTGAGGGCTTAGGACACGATGCGTGCCTTCAAAATACTGTTTTTTCATTTTTTCAACTTGAGAAGGCCCCATCGAAAACAGGGCCTCATTGACTTAGTTAGTCTTTTTTCATAGTGCGCAAGTTAGCGATATAACATGCAGCGCCTAAAAGGTGAGGTGCCATATCACGCGGGTTTATTGCCCCGATCTGTGCGTTTGTATCACCATAATAGCGTTCTAAATACTGACCTGTTTGCTCTTTTTTCAGTTCATCTAGCTTTAATGCTTCGTTTTTGTCGTCCTCATTAGGCACATAATTATCTACCTTGTCGAGCTCTTCTTTGCTGATATAGCTGATCTGGTATCCATACAAGTCATCAATACCTCTAATTCTTTCTGGGTTCTTGAAAGATACGATATATAAGTTTTCTTCTTCGATTGGAGCACTTAACTGATGTTCAAACTCGTGAGGCACAGGGTAGATAGGATCAAATGAGTTTGACTCAAGTTGAATTGGAATATCAAGACCCGAATTTAAAAGTCTTGCAAAGTTAGGGTCGTTTGCATTTAGGCGATTCAGCTGGATCACACGTAAATCAATCATGTAACCTGGTTTTAACGGCGCTTGTCCTGCAAATGTAGTAGGTAGCTTGTCTTTTGCTTCGGCAAGGTTCCAAGGGATCACTTTTGTAACTGCAGGACCCATTAAATTGAGTGGGAATAGGTTGTCTTCGTTTAGGAAAAACTTATGAATATCTTGCTCTGAGTGCACCCACTCGATAAGACGTGAGCCTTCTGTATAGAAATCTACATCTAGGTATACAATTTCGCCATTTTGTCTTAGCACAAACATATTGTGTGCTACTTGGCGCCATTGCTCTGCAATTTGTTCTTCAGTTAAACCCTGAGCTACTTTTGGCGCATTTGAAGTTCTAAAAATATCATTTCTAGAACTTGGTTTATTGTTTTGTGCTTGAGACATCTTGTATTTCCTTTTTATAGGTATTTAGATTGAATTAATGCATCCGTAATATCTATCAAATGTTGGTTGTCGCTGTTTTTACTATATGTTTCTAGTAAAGACTGTATTTGAGAACCTAAGAACATCTGGTTGACATCACACAAGGAGTGGCAAATCTGTTTCAATTTAGGTTGGTACATTTCCCGCGCCTGTGGATCCTGTGCGGACAATGAAATGAGTTGCGCATAAGCAATCCAACTGAAAGGAAAAGAATATGTTTTGCTGAGCTCTTCCCAAATAGCAAAGCAACATTCTAATTGCTCGATGGCTTCAGTCGGGTTGCCGCGTTTAAATGCAACCCATGCCAAATTGGCGTGTGCAGCTGCTTTGTAATCGTCCATATCCGTTTCTTGGCTATATTTAAGTGCTAAGGTTGCGCAAGCGAGTGTTTTATCCACATCTTGTGCCAGTCGATATGAAATCGTTTGATAAGTGATACAGCGAGTTAAAGTAACCTTGTCGTTAAGCTTTTTCGCGATTTCAATTGCTTGATTCAACTTATCGATGGCGGCATCATGCCTTTTATTTAATGAGAGTGAAAAGCCGTTGACGAACAACGCATAAGCGTAAAGCGACGTATCGGCGGTTGCTTTAGCTGAGTTTTCCGCTAACTGGGCAATGTGCAGATCATCGTCGCCAAGAATGTATCTATTTTCACGAAACTTCAGGTGTAATAAATCATCGTAAAATTTTGCTTTCACGGCGTCAGTTCCAATTAGTTCTACAACCGGAGACGTTTGATCAACTAATCTGCTCATTGATGATTTATTGCCGAGCCAATAGTTGACATATAACTGAGCACTTTTTAACGACAACCACAACTGCCACCAGCTGTTGTTTTGTGGTGATTCAGTGTGTGGAAGTGTTTCCAGTATGTTGTCGGCAATTTCATATTGTTCCAATGCATCGCCGTGTTGATGAACGATTTCAAACGTTTTTCCAAGGGTTAGATAGGTTTGTACTGTTAGCTCGTTGAAGTCACTGTGGGCCAGCTTATCAGTAAGCTGGTTCAAATAAATTCGGGCTTTTTCCTGTTGGCCAATTTGCGAGTAGTTGTACCCTAATCGGTACAAGCTCTGTAAGTATATATCGTCACTATTTAATTTTTGTGACTCACTCAACGTAAGCGTTTTATCGAAAAAAGTGATTGCCTCGTCAAGTGAATACTTAACCTCGGCATATTTAGCTGATTTGTAATACCATAAACGAGCTTGGGAAATATCGTTGGCCGCTTCGTAGTGTCTGGCTACTTCAGAACTAAGTGTTGGGTCTTGAGTAACTTCTTGTTCTATTACTTTTGCAGCTTTTAAATGCCATTTTATTAGATGGTTTTTGTCGATTGAGTCGTACGATACGTCTTTGATCAGCGCGTGTCTGAAAATATAATTGTCTGAGTGTGCTTGACGTTGTTTAACTAAAATTCCTTGTTCGACTAACAATTGAAGATCAGCAGACAATTGAGATTCTGTAATATCAACAAGGTTAAATAAACGTTGATGTTCGAATTCGCGCCCAAGCAGAGCAGCTCTTTGAACTGTGTCTTTTGCAAAGCCTAATGATTCCAAATTACTTTGCAGTGACTCCCTTAAAGTCAACGGCACTTGAGCAATGTGCTCGGGACTTGAGAAGCAGTATTCACCGTGTTTGAGCTCAACATATTCCTTTTGTTTGAGCATACCAACTAACTCTTCAATAAATAAAGGTACGCCATCGGCACGACTGATCAAGGTATTATGTAGCTCATTGGAAACGGGTTTATTTGAAAAAAGTTTGCTAATAAACTCGCGCGCATCAGGTTCACTTAGCTTGGCCAATGTCAAAGAGGTATAAGAAATTTTGTTTGCCAATGATTTAGGCAACTTTTCCCTTGATGTGGCTATCACGACGCTATCGGATGTAAGCTGCGGCGTTGCATATTTAAGAAACTCTAATGTGGTATTATCGGCCCAGTGAAGGTCTTCGATAACAAGGCAATTGCGCTTCGGGGCAAAACTTTTTAGAGAAAAAAGCAAAGAATACAAAGATAAAAAAAGCAGCTCTTTTTGCATCTGTGCTGAGCTTGGACTTCGAAGTTGTTTGCCGTCTAATTTAATATTGAGCCAAATGAGTAAAGACGACAGTGCTTGGTCTAAGTTAACTTGCTCAATTTTGTCTGACAGCGTACTTTTAAAAAGGTGATAAGCCTCATGGCTACTGAGCTTTTCAAGCCCGAACTTGTGTTTTACTAAATTTAAAATAGGGTAGAGTGCATTGTTTTGATGTTCGGGTAAACACTGTGCCAGCTGGTAAGCAAAATCGGCATTTCTATTTGTTATTTCTAACAGCAGACGAGATTTCCCCATGCCTGCTTCGCCCTCAATATGAATAAAGCGGTTATCAGAACCAATGCCATTAAACACAGTCTGGATCTGTGCAAGCTCTTGTTGGCGGCCTATAAATTCATGGCTACTTCGTGTGCCTCTCAAGAATCCAAATGCTTCCGCTTTACGCTCTCCAATAAGTGAGAATACTTGTTCAGGGTGATAGGTTTGGCCCAACTTTAACTGAACATACTGTTCAAGCTCACAAAACGGTTCAAGCAATGCTGTGGTGTCATTGCTACATAGGATCTGCTTTTCTTTGGCTGTTCTAGCCAAAGTCATTGCAGCGCTGGCAACATACCCTTCAGGCGTTGCGTTCGCATAGGTTAAAAACATGCCTGTGTGCATGCCAATATGAATGTTTAGCTGGGCTCCATGGGCTTCTCTCATTAAGGCATTTCGTGTTGCAAGCTCACTGAGAATTTCCAAAGCACTTCTGGCGCAAAGACGTGCGTCATTGTCACTGCTTGCCGGGTAACCGAAGTAAAATAGTGAAGTATCTGAAATACTACCGACGTGATAGGCGCCAAATCTTGATGCAACATCAATGAAGTGGTTTCGCTGAGATTTAAATAAAGTATCTAAAACTTCTAAATCATGCTTTCTGTTGTCGACAAAGCTGGTGCTAAAACGAATGGCGAGCACCGTAATTTGTTTTTTTTCGCTACTAACTGTTTGAATGCTAGCTGATGATAACGCGGTGGCGTCTTCGGGCCGAAAAACAACGGTTTCGTCGTCAAAGTTTGGATGATTTGCTGTTGGTGCTGCGAGCCCCACTAAATTTGACATATTAGTGGACTTTAATTCATCAAATATTTCGGCGCCGGTTACAACTCGCTCTGAGACATCTTTTTTTAGGACACGTCTAAGTAACTCAGAAATAGGGTGGCTAAGAATGGCACTCGGCAAGGGAATATGAGCTTCGCTAAGCTGTTTATGATAAATGGCGGCGACGCTTGTACCATTCATAGCTGGTGAGCCAGTTAAACATTCAAGGAACACCAAACCCCAGACATATAAGTCAGTTTTGGTTGTAGCAGGCTCTCCGCGTAATTGCTCTGGTGAACTATAAGAGGGCGTGCCTAGCGTTTCTTGTGTGAGTGTTAGCGTTCTAAAGTCTGATTGCCTATTGTCCTGAGTAAAAGTGCCGATACCAAAGTCTAAAATTTTAACATGCAACTTAGCCCCGGCTCTGGTAAGCATAATGTTGGCAGGCTTAATGTCTCTATGAACAATGCATTTGTCATGGGCATGTATAAGCGCATCCAATACTTGAAGCATAATATCAGTCGCTTCCAATGCCTCAAATGCACCATCTATTAGCAAATGCTCGCGCAGTGATCGTCCTTCGACAAATTCGAAAACACCGTAAAGCAGGTCTTCGTCAATCTGCCCTTTATTGAGTAATCGAACTATATTCGGATGCTCTAGTCGGCTACTTAGGTCAGTTTCTCGTTTAAACCTATCAATATACCTTTGCTTTTTTTGTTCGTCGAAGTGCTGGTCAATAGCCAAAAACTTGATGGCTACATATTGACCAGTATTTACTTGCCTCGCTTTAAAGACTTTCCCGAAGCCACCTTCACCTATTTTATTTAACAACTCATATCTTGAAGATTCAAAGCGTTCAAGAATGTGGGAGTCAGAGAATTGAGTTAATGACATGATTGTAAAAAGCTTCTTTTCATTTAAGTTTGTGTCTTTATTGCGATATACAACTGACATATGAAAGTGAATTAATAGCAGAGGTATAGCAAACGTAACTAATTATAAGAGAACAAATTATAACTATTGCTTTTTCTAACGCTAGTCTTTTCGGTATCGCAGTGTAGGCACTCATCTTTTAGTATTAATAAAAGAATCATCATATATCTTTGTCTAATGAAAAAGATAGTTATTTTATTTATAAAAAATCAATAAACTCATCAGGGAACACGCCTTTATTTTCCACAAAATGAGATCACAGTAAATACCTGTGTAATGTAGTGTAATAAAATGCAGCTCATCCCAGTTGTGGTCAGCATTTTATATGAGAAAAAGTGGATTTGATTTGTTTGTTTAAAGTGTATTACTGACAATGTAGAGCTTTGATATTTATTGCGACTTTTCAACAATAAATATGATCACAAAATTGCATTAGTGATATGAGTGGTATTAATTTTGCTCAACAGTACGAAAATAGCAATAATATGGAGAGGGTGTTGCTAGGCAATCACCTTTATTAATACACTCATATCAGTCACACCAGCTTCTTTCATCGCATCTTTGACATTTTTTATCATGTCAAAATACTGAGTTTGTAGCTGCAAAAAATATTGGTTTCTTTGGTCGTAGAATGCTTTTTGCGCTTCGTCATTGTGATCAATTTTTGCATTGAGCTCAGCAACTTCTTGCTTAACAAGATCTAGCTCTTCTTTCATTTCTTCTAAGCGCTCTAGCATTCTACGAATGTGGTCGGGTAAATCGCCGTACTTATCTTCATTCTTTTCTTGTGCTTCTCGTCCAGAAAGTTTTTCTTTTTCTTCATGAGACAGCTTATGAGCCCCTTCTAATTCTGAAGGTTTTTCAGTTTTCTCAGTATTTTTGGCTTCTTCAGATGATTGAGAGGCGTCTTCATTCTGCTCGGCAGCAGCCGCTTGTTCTCTCTCTTTCGCTTTGTTCATGAGATCCGTTGCTAGCATATGGCCATAAGCCACACTCATTTCATGTAATAAGTTCATCAAAAAATCCTTGATATAACAGCCAGTAAAATTAGACGGGTATACGATACCAAAGTATTTATCGGCGAAGTGACGAAATACTTTAGACAAAAATAATAATTATGTATTGGTTCAATAAAATTTGACGATGACCCCAGCATGTTATTACAAATATAGACTTTGCTAATTAAAGGTGAGTTAGTTTGGGTAGTAGTCTAGTGTTGTTATGTACACTATATCCGGTAGGTTTTGATAAGAACGCAAACCATGGCGCACATTGGGGTGTACGCCTAGCATGAATTCACAGCAGAGCTGCTAGAACGTCCAAGCTACATGCACTTGAGGTACAGATTCATTCGTATCAGTGCCAAGCTTGTTACGCCAGTATTGCCACTCTACACCTAAATATAATTGATTTGATGGCATCTCTAACGCGTGACCTAGGTCCCAACGAATAATCGGCTGAGCTAACAGCCAACCTTTTACATCTGAGCCTGTTTCACTCTCACGTTCTGCTATGTACTCTACATGGCCAGTTACTTCAAACTTTTGATTACCTATGGTAAATGGGTATCCCCATGCGATGTCTATCATCCAGCTATCAGTTTGCGCTGGCGCTCCACCTTGTGCAAGGCCTTCGCTGTCATCAATGTAAGCAGTAAATAAAGTAGAAAGAAAAGAAAACCCTTTAACATCCCAAGAAACTTTTAATCCCGGCAGGTATTTCATAACTTTGGAGTCACCAGCCATATTGAATCCGGCAACAATGCCAATATCTTTAATATAACGACTTTTAATGTCTAAGCCGCCTATTTTGCTCAAGCTGAAGTTGGAATACCACTCGCCATAAAAGTCTCTGTCTTGATAATTGTCGTCTAAATCATCAACAATATAGTCAATGAAAAAGAAATTATCGCCGTATTTATAACCCGAGCTATGCTGCAATGAATATACTGTTGTGCTTGCCTCGTTTGTACTAAATGGGTTTTTAAAGTCACCATGGTTGACGTGGAGTTGCGTATTACTCCAATCTGCAGAAAGTACTGTTGAGGACGCGCAAGTCAAAGCTGTGATGAATGTCAGAGAGCGTATTTTATTCATTAATATATCTTCAAAGTTGATAAACCTTGTAATTATATATTAAGTAATTGAATTATGTGAATTGAATGAAGAGCGAATGTGCACCCAAGTTGATCGAGTGCACAAGCGAATATTAAGCTTTATTTCTTCTTAAGATAATGACTGCTACGGCCGTGAAGGCAAGGATAAAGCAGTAGAACGAAGAAGTAGAAACGTCCCAAGGACTTATACTGAATGTTGCACCTAGCAACAATGCTTGAGCACCATATGGCAAAGATCCTTGCATGACACATGCAAATATATCGAGCAAGCTGGCAGAACGTTTAGGGGAAATACCGCTGTCATCGGCAAGCTTTTTTGCAACGGGGCCTGCGACGATAATACTCACGGTATTGTTTGCGATACACATATTACTGGTCATAACTAAAGCGGCAATACCGAGCTGATCGGCAACTTTGCTGTTTAGCTTTCCGAGTGAAGAGGTTACTTTGTGGATCTTTTTAGCGATATATTCTAAGCCGCCATTGATTCTAATAAACTCAGACAGGCCACCAATAAACATCGACAATAAAAAGATCTCTTGCATGTCAGTAAAGCCTTTATAGACGTCTTTTACAAAAGCACCACCTTCGTAATCACCAGCGAAGCCCACTGCCGCGGCAAAAATAATGCCACTGAATAACACTGCAAATACGTTGAGGCCCATCACTGCTAATACCAAAATAAAAATATAAGGTAATACGAGCAGCCAATCAAAAGGCTTGGTTTCAACCGCCTGTGGCTCTGGCGTTAAAAATACCAAAAGCAATACCGTAAAAAATGCTGCGGGCAAAGCGATTTTCAAATTCTCTTTAAACTTGTCTTTCATTTCGCAGCCTTGTGTTCTTGTTGCTGCGATTGTGGTATCCGAAATAATAGACAAGTTATCTCCAAACATGGCTCCTGATACTATGGTGCCAGCCATCAAAGCTGGGTCAATGCCAGTTTTGATTGATACAGCGTAAGCAATAGGTCCAATTGCACCAATAGTGCCCATTGACGTCCCCATGGCTGTTGAAACAACAGCAGCAATAAGGAATAAACCAGGAAGTAAGAAAGATGGAGGAATTAAAGACAATCCTGCGTTCACAACTGCGTCAACACCGCCCGTTGCTCCGGCTACAGCAGAGAAAGAGCCTGCCAATAAATAGATCAGACACATTGTAATGATATTGCTATGTCCAGCACCTTTAATAAAGGTTTCGACACTTTGATTAATAGAAGTCTTGTTTAACCAAAATGCGAGCACAATAGCTGGCAATATCGCCACTGGTGCGGGTAGCTGGTAAAAAGCATAGTCGACACCTTGAGATTGTAAATATAGACCTGCACCTAAAAATAGGGCAACGAAGGTTAGTAAAGGTAGCAAAGATAACTTTGCTTTTGTGTTGTCAAAAGATGGCTGCATAGCACTCCCCAAAAAACAGTATCTACTTAATTGCAATGTGTAAGTAGAAATAACCACAGCCAACAGGGCTATTATTAGCTGTATTTAAACTTCAACGCCCGCAATAATTAAATCGGCGAATGCGGAAGTTTAAATGTTTAGACGTCTAAAGTCTACGGTCTTTATTATAATTATTGAATAACTGACTATGACATAGAGATGGGCTAAACTCTAGGCCTGACAAAGCTTGAGGTGATCACAGTTAGTGATGTAACTTAGTGATTTTACTGAATAGCTATGTGATTCGTTCTCGCAAAGCCGCTAGCAGCGACAGCTGTCGAGTAAAGTTTAGATGAGAATGATTAGTGTGATTTATAACCACGTATAATTTTAGGAACGAGAGAATAATGACAAAAATAGGTGTGTTTGGGGCCAACGGCAGAATGGGTCAAGCTTTAATTGAAGCTGTGGAAATAGAACAAGGAGCACAGTTGGCTGCTGCATTTGTTAGATCAAGCTCGCCTTTTTTAGAAACCCCAATTAAAGCGTTACAACCGGTACATTCATCAGAGCTAACGTTTTCTGATGAAGAGGCGAAGGTGTGTCATGCTGAGGTGTTAATTGATTTCACTTTGCCGCAAGGCATGTTGGCACATTTGAAGACAGCGATTGACAATAAAGTACCGATGGTGATTGGTACTACAGGTCTAGCTGATGATGAAATGGCACAGCTACGAGAAGCTGCGAAAGTAATACCGATCGTTTTTGCGCGTAATTTTAGTGTGGGTGTTAACCTGCTCCTTAACTTGGTCCAAACTGCTGCGACTAAGCTTGCCGACGAAATGGACATAGAGATCTTTGAAGCACATCACAGAAATAAAATTGATGCTCCATCAGGTACTGCATTAGCAATTGGTGAAGCGATTGCAGAGGCTAAAGGATGGGACCATGATGAAGTGGCTCGTTATGATCGCAGTGGTGATCATACGGCTAAAAGTCAAGATGAAATTGGCTATTCAGTCCTCCGAGCAGGTGACATAGTTGGTGAACATACCGCTTACTTTGCAACCATGGGTGAAAGGCTCGAATTAACCCACAAAGCAGCATCTCGATTAACGTTTGCATCAGGCGCTGTAAGGGCTGCGCAATGGTTAAAAAACAAACCAGCAGGACTTTATGATATGCAAGATGTGCTAGGTTTGAAGTAGTTTGTTTATTTTTTTGGCGGTTTCAATTAAAAAAGAGTTTTAACAGCTTATTTTCGAGTTTTTTGATTGAATTGTTAGACGAATCGAAGAAAGTACTGTAGACTATAACGAATTTGCCAAAAATTTATTTACTGCGTGTTACCAAGCGCTTTGTAGACGGGAAAAAAGCGTGTTTGCTTATCCCGTTTTTTCATATCTATGGAGGTTAACTTGACTAAATCCGCTCTGTTAGTCCTTGAAGACGGTACGGTGTTTCGCGGTACTGCCATCGGCGCCGACGGTATATCTGTTGGTGAGGTAGTATTCAATACGTCTATGACAGGATATCAAGAAATCTTGACAGATCCGTCTTATGCGGAACAAATTGTCACCTTAACTTACCCGCACATCGGAAACACTGGTACAAACAGTGAAGACGAAGAAGCGGACAAAATCTGGGCTAAAGGCCTTGTGATTCGTGACTTACCATTACTTGCAAGTAATTTCCGTAACGAACAATCGTTAAGTGATTATTTAAAAGAACGTAATATTCTAGGGATAGCGGATATCGATACGCGTAAATTGACGCGTATCCTACGTGATAAGGGTGCTCAAAATGGATGTATCATCGCTGGTGATGATGTCGATGAGCAAAAGGCGCTTGAAGCGGCTAAGGCATTCCCTGGCCTGAAAGGAATGGATTTAGCAAAAGTAGTAACAACAGAGTCTTCTTTCCAATGGAATGAAGGTAGCTGGACACTAGGCGAAGGCTTTAAAACGCTTGACCAAGGTGAAGAGCAGTTCCACGTTGTTGCCTACGATTTTGGTGTAAAGAAAAATATCTTACGTATGCTAGTTGACCGCGGCTGTAAACTAACCGTTGTCCCTGCAGAAACCTCCGCTGCAGAAGTACTGGCGTTAAACCCTGATGGTATCTTCCTTTCTAATGGACCTGGCGACCCAGAGCCATGTACTTATGCGATTGATGCTATCAAGTCTTTCCTTGAAACAGACACTCCAATTTTTGGTATTTGTCTAGGTCACCAATTACTGGCATTAGCATCTGGTGCAAAAACAGTAAAAATGAAGTTTGGTCACCACGGTGGTAACCACCCGGTTAAAGACCTAGATCGTGATGTTGTGATGATCACTGCTCAAAACCATGGTTTTGCTGCTGACGAAGAGAGTCTTCCTGACAACCTTCGCGCAACACACAAGTCTCTATTCGACGGTACGTTACAGGGTATTCACCGCACTGATAAGCCTGCTTTCAGTTTCCAAGGTCACCCTGAAGCGAGTCCTGGTCCACACGACGCTGCACCGTTGTTTGACCACTTCATTGAATTAATGCAAGCGCGTAAAGCCTAATTTATTACTGGAGTAACAATGCCAAAACGTACCGACATAAAAAGCATTCTAATCTTGGGCGCAGGCCCAATTGTTATCGGCCAAGCATGTGAATTTGACTACTCTGGTGCTCAGGCCTGTAAAGCGCTTAGAGAAGAAGGCTATCGAGTAATTCTTGTAAACTCGAACCCTGCAACTATTATGACTGACCCGGAAATGGCTGATGCGACGTACATCGAGCCAATTCACTGGGAAGTTGTAGAAAAAATCATTGAAAAAGAGAAGCCAGATGCGGTCCTTCCTACAATGGGTGGTCAAACTGCGCTTAACTGTGCGCTGGACTTAGACAAGCACGGTGTACTTGCCAAGCATGATGTTGAGTTGATTGGCGCAACAGCTGATGCAATCGACAAAGCTGAAAACCGTGAGCGTTTCGACATCGCGATGAAAAACATTGGCCTTGAGTGTCCTCGCGCAGAGATTGCACACTCTATGGACGAAGCGAAAGACGTACTTACTCGCATTGGCTTCCCATGTATTATTCGTCCTTCTTTCACAATGGGTGGTACCGGTGGTGGTGTTGCTTATAACATGGAAGAGTTCGAAGAAATCTGTACACGTGGTTTAGATTTATCGCCAACAAATGAACTTCTTATCGATGAAAGCTTATTGGGCTGGAAAGAGTATGAGATGGAAGTTGTACGTGACAAAAACGACAACTGTATCATTGTATGTTCGATTGAAAACTTTGACCCAATGGGTGTTCACACGGGTGACTCAATCACGGTGGCACCTGCTCAGACGCTCACTGATAAAGAATACCAATTAATGCGTAACGCTTCTATGGCGGTACTGCGTGAGATTGGTGTTGAAACAGGTGGTTCAAACGTACAATTCGGTGTGAATCCAAAAGATGGCCGAATGGTTATCATTGAGATGAACCCACGTGTATCTCGTTCATCAGCGCTTGCATCAAAAGCAACGGGTTTCCCAATCGCGAAAATCGCAGCAAAACTTGCTGTAGGTTACACGCTTGACGAGCTTCAAAACGACATCACTGGTGGCGCAACACCAGCATCTTTCGAGCCTTCAATTGACTACGTTGTGACTAAGATCCCTCGTTTCAACTTTGAAAAGTTTGCAGGTGCAAATGACCGCCTAACGACTCAGATGAAGTCTGTTGGTGAGGTTATGGCGATTGGTCGTAATCAGCAAGAGTCACTTCACAAAGCACTTCGTGGCCTAGAAGTTGGCGCAACGGGATTCAATCCAATCGTTGCACTTGATGACCCTAAAGCAAAAGAAACTATCATTCGTGAACTACGTGAGCCAGGTGCAGAGCGTATATGGTACATTGCAGATGCAATGCGTCACGGTATGAGCGTTGACGATGTATTCGACCTAACTAAAATTGACCGTTGGTACTTAGTTCAGATTGAAGACATCATCAAAGATGAAGCTAAAATTGCAGAAGCAGGCCTTGCGGGCCTTAACAAAGACTTCTTGCGCCGCTTAAAACGCAAAGGTTTCTCTGATGCGCGTATCGCTGAAATTGCAGGTGTTTCTGAAAAAGAAATCCGTAAAAAACGTCATCAATTAGAGATTTTACCTGTTTACAAGCGTGTTGATACATGTGCAGCAGAGTTCAGCTCAGACACGGCTTATATGTACTCTTCATATGACGAAGAGTGTGAAGCTGCACCGTCTGAAAAAGACAAAATCATGGTTATCGGTGGTGGTCCTAACCGTATCGGCCAAGGCATCGAATTCGACTATTGTTGCGTGCACGCAGCACTTGCGATGCGTGAAGATGGCTATGAAACTATCATGGTTAACTGTAACCCTGAGACAGTTTCTACTGACTACGACACGTCTGATCGTCTATTCTTTGAGCCAATTACACTTGAAGATGTACTAGAAATCGTACGTGTTGAGAAGCCTAAAGGTGTTATCGTTCAGTACGGTGGTCAAACGCCACTTAAACTAGCACGTGACTTAGAGGCGAATGGGGTGCCAGTAATTGGTACTTCTCCAGATGCGATCGACCGTGCAGAAGACCGTGAGCGCTTCCAGCAACTTGTTGAGCGTCTAGACCTTCTTCAGCCAGAGAACGCGACGGTGACTTCACTAGAAGAAGCAGTAGCTAAATCTCAAGAAATTGGTTTCCCTCTAGTTGTACGTCCTTCGTACGTACTAGGTGGTCGTGCGATGGAAATCGTATATGACGAAGATGACCTACGTCGTTACATGACTGAAGCGGTATCTGTATCTAATGAAGCACCGGTTCTTCTTGACCGCTTCTTAGATGATGCAATCGAAGTTGACGTTGATGCTATCTGTGATGGTGAAAACGTGATCATCGGCGGTATCATGGAGCATATTGAACAGGCAGGTGTACACTCAGGTGACTCAGCATGTTCATTACCAGCACACTCTCTATCGCAAGATATTCAAGACGTTATGCGTAAGCAAGTACGTGACATGGCGCTAGAGCTTGGCGTTGTGGGTCTAATGAATACTCAGTTTGCTGTGAAAGATGGCAAAGTATACCTAATCGAGGTTAACCCTCGTGCGGCGCGTACCGTACCATTTGTTTCGAAAGCAACTGGTGTTGCACTCGCAAAAGTAGCGGCACGTTGTATGGTTGGTCAGTCTCTTGAGAGCCAAGGCGTAACGAAAGAAGTTATCCCACCATACTACAGCGTAAAAGAAGTAGTTCTTCCTTTTGCTAAGTTCTTAGGTGTTGACCCAATTCGTGGCCCAGAGATGCGTTCAACGGGTGAAGTTATGGGTGTTGGTGAAAACTTCGCCGAAGCGTTCGCGAAAGCACAATTAGGTGCATCAAACGCTTTACCACGTGGCGGTCGCGCGTTACTATCTGTCCGTAACAGCGACAAGTCACGCGTAGTTGAGCTTGCTAAGACAATGAAAGCTATCGGTTTTGAGCTTGATGCAACAAACGGTACAGCTAAAGCTTTAGAAGAAGCAGGTATTGAAGTACGTCGCGTGAACAAAGTATTCGAAGGTCGTCCTCATATTCTTGACCGCATCAAGAATGGTGAGTACAGCTACATCGTAAATACGACAGAAGGTCGCCAAGCGATTGAAGATTCGAAGGTGTTACGTCGTGGTGCACTTCAGCATAAGACTAACTACACCACCACGCTAAATGCAGCGTTTGCAAACTGTACTGCGCATGCCGCAGACGACAGAAGCTCTGTAAACTCTGTACAAGAACTACACCAGCGATTGAACTAATGGATATAAGCCAAGGCCTTTGGCCTTGGTTGCAAGTGAGAGACTTATGCAATCAATTCCGATGACTGTACGAGGCGAAGAAATGCTTCGTGAAGAACTGAACCATCTAAAAAAAGTGGTCCGTCCTAAAATTGTTGCCGACATCGCAGAAGCGCGTGAACACGGTGACTTAAAAGAAAACGCTGAGTATCACGCTGCGCGTGAACAGCAGGGTTTTTGTGAAGGTCGTATCCAAGAAATTGAAGCTAAATTATCAACTTCTCAAGTTATTGATGTCACAAAAATGGCAAACAATGGCAAAGTTATTTTCGGCACTACAGTAACTATTGTAAATGTCGATACTGACGAAGAAGTAACGTACAAAATTGTCGGTGATGACGAAGCAGATATTAAAAACAATTTAATCTCTGTTAACTCTCCGATTGCACGTGGCTTAATTGGTAAAGAGTTGGATGATTCAGTTAATATTCAAACACCAAACGGTAGTGTTGAATACGAAATCATCGAAGTTGAATATGTCTAATTAGTCTAACCTATAGACCAAAAGCCCGGTACACTGTTACTGGGCTTTTTTATGTCCCTTCCTTTTTATTGTCATCGATTGACCTAGATCATTCTTTACAGACCGGTCCCTAGTTTGAGTAGGTAGATTGGCGTAGTATTAATCGTGAAATATCACGAGGAAAGATGATGTCATCAGTTATTAAGCATTTTTTAAATGACCCTAAGTTATTATTAAACGCGGTAGGCGAGGGGATCTACGGTTTTGACTTATCGGGCAATGCTGTATTTATTAATCCAGCCGCAGAGAAAATGACAGGTTGGAGCGCTGACGAGTTACTCGGGAAAAAAATCCATCAATATCATCACCACAGCCATGCTGATGGGAGTGAATACCCCGCAGACGAATGTCAGATCTATAAAACCATGTTTGATGGGGAGACTCGGTATGTCAAAGGCGAGGTGTTTTGGCGCAAAGATGGTTCTTGCTTTCCAGTGGAGTATACCTCAACGCCAGTGTACCGCGATGCCCAAGTAATCGGTGCCGTGGCTATTTTTCGTGATATTTCACAGCAGGTTGAAACGGAGCAGGCACTTCGTGACGCATTGACGCAAGTTCAGTCTCTTTCTGAGCAACTTAAAGATGAAAACAGCTATTTATTGTCTGAAATCAATCAAAACTGGCAAGGGTCCGGTCTCGTCGGTGAAAGTCATGTATTCAATCGTATGTTAGAGCAAATTAAGTTAGTAAGTAAAACAGACAGTACCGTGCTTATACTTGGCGAAAATGGCACAGGTAAAGAGTTAGTAGCACGCAACCTGCATGCGCTAAGTACACGCTCTAGCCTGCCATTTGTGAGGGTCAACTGCGCGGCATTTTCCCCGAGTTTGTTAGAGTCAGAGCTGTTTGGCCATGAAAAGGGGGCTTTTACTGGTGCTCATGATAGAAGGAAAGGGCGGTTCGAACTGGCCCACAACGGAACACTATTTTTAGATGAAATCGGAGAGCTTCCCCAAGAAGCACAAAGTAAATTGTTGCGTGTATTGCAGGAACAAGAGTTTGAACGTGTTGGAGGCAGTAAAACCATCTCTGTTAATATTCGCGTTATAGCGGCTACCAACAGAGATCTTTGGCAGATGGTTGAGCAAGGGGCGTTTAGGATGGACTTATATTACCGATTGAACGTCTTTCCCATTAAAGTGCCTCCGCTTAGGGAGCGAAGAGAAGATATCCCGATGTTATGTGCCAACATGATCAACAAATTGAATGTACGCTTGGGAAAACATATCAAGGGAATCGCCAAAACATCACTTAAAAAGCTACAGCTGTATGGCTGGCCGGGCAACATTCGAGAGTTGCAAAATATACTCGAACGAGAAGCTATACTGGCTAGCGGCCACACTCTGCACCTTTCTCAGCCATTACGCATTGAAGAGGGAGGAAAGGAAGAAAGCGAGCTCAGCTTACGCCTTGATGAAATTCAAAAAGCGCACATTATCGAAGTGCTCGAGCAGAGTAATTGGAAAATATCAGGAAGCCAAGGGGCTGCAGATAAGCTTGGTTTGAATGAAAGCACATTGCGCTCGAAAATGAAAAAGCTTGGAATTGTTAAAAATCGCGATATTTAGAGTTTACTCGTGATATATCACGCTTTACAAATCAAGTTAAAAATAAAAATCTTTATAAATCAATGTTATACTGAAGTTTCAGTTTGGTCTGAAAGTTGCAAATAGCTAGGGGTGTTTCACTCATTGTAAGCAAGTAATATGAAGTTTGATATAAAAGAAGAGGATATGATTATCAAGCCCTACAAGCAAGAGGGCCCAATCTATATCCGTGAACAAAAAGGGTTCTTCCAAAAAGTCCGTCGCTATCTTGGTTGGATCCTAATGTTTGTATTTGTCGCTATTCCATGGATCCCTTATAAAGGTCAACAAGCTATTCTTTTAGATGTTGCGAGTCAGCAATTTAGGATTTTTGGTCAAACATTTTTACCTCACGACTTTATGATCCTAGCATGGATCTTTATGGCCGGGGCCTTCGGCCTTTTCTTCGTAACAAATTGGCTTGGTCGTGTATGGTGTGGCTATACCTGCCCACAAACCATTTGGATGTTAATGTTTACTTGGGTTGAACACCGTGTGGAAGGAACACGCAACCAACGGATTAAATTAGACAAGGCGAGCTGGGGCGCACAAAAAGCAGCTAGGAAAGTGACTAAGCACGCCATTTGGCTTGTGATTTCACTTTTTACAGCGACCTCTTTTATGGCTTATTTTGTACCAGCCAAAACTTTATACATGGATATGTTTACATTGGAATGGTCTGGGCTAGTTAGCTTTTGGGTGTTTTTATTTGCCTTTTGTACATATGGGAACGCAGGCTTCTTAAGAGAAAAAATGTGCAATGTCGCATGCCCATACTCGCGTTTTCAATCGGTAATGTTTGACAAAGACACCTTGGTTGTTACCTACGATGCACAAAGAGGGGAGCACAGGGGGCCACGCAAACGTAAGTCTGATCACAAAGCGAAAGGTTTAGGAGACTGTGTTGATTGCAACCTGTGTGTTGAGGTTTGCCCTGCAGGGATCGATATAAGAAATGGTTTGCAATACGAGTGCATCAATTGTGGGCTTTGTATTGATGCCTGTGATGATACGATGCATAAGTTTGGTTATCCTACTGGGTTGATCAAATATGCTAGTGAAAATCAAGCTGGCGGAAAAACTTCCAGTCCATTTAGGTTAAAGCTCATAGGTTACGCGGGGTTATTTGCTGTGATTGTTGCGACAATGGCGATTTGGGCATTTAATCGCACACCGATAGAAGCATCCGTGATCCGTGACCGAAATGCGTTGTATCGAGTAAATTTTGAAGGCTTAGTTGAAAACCCTTACACCTTAAGCATCATCAATAAAACCCAGCAAACTTTGCATTACCAAGTTAGCTTCAATGGGCTACAAGGTGCAGAATTAAGTGCGCCACAAGAGATTGAGATTCAAGGGGGTAAGATGTTACTCGTTCCTGTCACCATTGCTGCCGATGGTTATGACATTCAGAGAAAGCGCACGCCAATTCAGTTCACCATTTCCGCGAATGAAGATAGCAGTATTTCGATTACGAAGGACAGCTATTTTTATAAAAACTAGTGTTTTAGTAGAGCACTGGGTTATTCCTCAAGGGCCAATAGGCCCTTTTTTAATTCTTGTATAATTGGACTAAAAGCTGGGTTGTCCTCATCGATAAGCAATATTTTGATATCAGCTCGCCAGCCCTATTTAGTTAGTAATACCGGGGTAAAAGTTTGGTTCTAAGTTTATAAACATATCTGTGAGTACGGCAACTCTGGTTAAAGATGCGGTATTTTGATGTGCCATGACTAACAAAAATGCCCTCACTAAAAGCGCTACTTAGTTAAAATTTTGGCTTTTTTAAAGACGAAAGAGATAAAAATAGGAGGCCTAGTATTGTATCGAAAGTGCTGTTTTGTTTGAGAGCATTTGGGGGAGTGCCCGTGTTTGCTTTATAAAAAAGCCCCTTATTGCTAAGAGGCTTTGGCCAGTGAGAAGATTATCTGTTTATTCAAACTTTGCGTTAAGTTGTGTTCCAGTACCTTGGCCAGACACCATTAAGTAGTGCCATCCAGAGCTCGGATTATTGATCACTATCTGTTCTTCGCTACTACCTTGAGTAGTCGCTGAATTATGGAAGTTACTTGTGCTTGGCCAACCAGCTGCGTTTTGGTAAATGCTAGCGTCGCCGTCCCCACCTGAAGTAGTGATTGTTAGCTTAGACTGACCAGTTGGAACGTTAATGGCGACATAGACTGTGTTACTGCCCATACAGATGGCATCATTATTAGACAAGTTGCCACGAGTTTGTGGTGTCTTAGTTGCACAGGCATTGACAGGTGGTTCAATGACATCACCTTCTGTGTATGAACCGGTCAATGTAACGTTGTCAGAAGCCGTCCAGCCTACGACCGAAACATAGTAAATACCGCCGGATTTAGTTAATTTGCTGCTGTCACATGTTTCGTCTCTATTGCCGCTAGTATATGGTCTACAATCCCAGTTGTTTGCAGTATCTGAATCACCAAATTTTACGTATAGATCAGGGTCACCAGTTCCCGCACCCATCTCAACCTTGATGTTTTTAGCACCCTCAGGAACGAAAAACGTAAAGGTTTTAGTTTCTTTTGCTGCAATTGAAATACCTGATTTAGTCACTCCATTGAGTAAGTCCGATTCAGGACCTTGTTCGTCAGTAATTGTCACGGAGTAATCTTCAACTTCACCCCAACCGTAGGTGCCACATGCGGGTAATTTCCCATCTGTTAATTCATATGATTGGATCACTCGCATTGTTGTTGAACCGTTTGTAGCAGAAGCTGGAATCGTTACTGAGTTAACCACTTCATCAAAGGTAGTCGCGTTAGTTAGAACTAATAGTTCCCCTGAGTCGTCAAAGCTATTGTTTTGGTTAAGATCTACATAAACAGCCCAATTTGCAAGGTATGGCCCATTTGAACCGTGTGTCAAACCAATCTCTGTTGCGTCGCCTTTCTTAAATTTGAATCCAGCATTTTCAAAGTGGCTGAACTTACTCTTTTCTGAACTATTACTTAAGTTGCCAACGCGTACTTTACTTGTCCATTGAGTTGTTGACTTGGCGTATGCAATACAGTGAGCAGCGCCACTAACCTCGACGTTTTGCTCTTTCATATAGCTTACGCCGTTTTGCAATGTAACTTTTGCTCTTACAGGGTAAGTACCTGAATATAGGTAAGTGTGTGAAGGGCTACTTTGAGTGCTGGTATGATTTGGATTTACCGCGCTGTCGCCAAAATCATACTCAATTGAAGCAATTTCAGCGTTACTTCCAAACGAGTCAGTAAAGTTAACAGTAAGGTTATTCGCAGTTACATTGGCAGAGAAATCAGCTGGGTTATCAGACTGAAGGTCGACTGTGAAATCTTCAACTTCACCCCATCTGATGCGGCCGCATGGAGATTTCAACTCTTCATAACTTTGTAGCACACGCATTCTGGTTTTACCCGTCAATGCAGTTGTAGGAATAGAAATTGTTTTTTCTATGTCATTCGCAGTATTCGCGCCGACCCAGTACCAAACACTTTCAGAATCCTCAAAAGAGCCGTTGTGGTTCATATCAATATAAACACGCCACTCGGCGTTATAAGAAGATTTAGATCCAGTAGCACCTTGACGTACAGATAGAATATTATCACCTCTAACTGCGCCAAGTACTTTGTCAGTGTGGTCTGTATAATTTGCTGAGCCTGAAGTAACGCTATTGCCGTTAAGTGTTACATTCGCGTTGTATTGATACTTTGGCTGGTTACCATATGCGCGACAATAATCTTGGCCAGCAGGTGCCGATACCGTAATTACCTTTGAATGTGTATATGTTTCACCATTTTTCAAAGTAACGGTGAGCGTTACTGTGTACTCTCCACCAAAAACATATTGGTGATTTGGACTCAGCGAGGTGCTGGTGCTTGAGTCACTGAATAGTCCATCGCCAAAGTCCCACTTGACCGAAGCAACATCAGCAGAGTCGACAGCAAAGCCTACGTTAAAATCGTTGTTGTTAATCGACGCAGTAAACTCAGCTGGGTTTGGTTCTTTTATTATGGTGATGCTGTAATCTTCAGCTTCACCAAACTTGAAATCACCGCACGCTGCAAGTTGTGTCTCTCCATCACGTAGCGTGTTGGATTGAATAACACGCATTCGAGTTGTGCCAGCTAGTGCGCTGTCGGGAATGGTGATATTGGCAAGTATGGGCTCTGGAGAAGATTTAGCTAGCGGCTCAGAAAAATGAATGAGCTCACCGGGATCATCAAAACTATTGTTTTGGTTTAAATCAATGTAGACAGCCCAATATGCGGAGTAGGGGCCAAACTTACTGCCACGTGTACCTTGTTGCAACTCAATTCCTGTTGCTGAGCCGGCGTAAACAGTAAACGGCTCTAGTGCAGTGTGATCGGTATACTGCCTTCTGTCCGATTGATGTGCTTTACCATTAACAGATACACTTTGTGTATATTGGTAGACGGCATTTGTTCCTTTTACCCCACAGTAGCTTTGGCCAGGCGTGGAGGTAATGGTAACTTGCTGAGAAGCTGAATGGATCAAGCCTTGGTTATCGGTAGCTGTGTACCTAACAATGTACGTGCCTGGGAATAGATAGTTGTGGGTAACCGAGTCACCTTGTGCATATGGCTTATTATTGTATACACCATCACCAAAATCCCATAGCGTAGAAACAATATTGCCATCGCTATCGTTAGCTTGACCAGAGAAGCTAGCTGTTAGGCTACCAGGTGTTATGGTAGTTTGCGTAATTGTAGCTGACGGTGCGTTGTGTGCCGATGTTCGCAAAGCAGCCATAAATGTAGCGCGTTCATTGTGTACTCGTGCATTGTCATTGACTTCAACAGTCCCCCCAGCTTCTCCTTTATAGGTACTGTTGGGGTTTGACCACACATTTAGCCTTTCTCCACAATCGCTAATAGCCATCAGTGTGCGCCACGTTTTAGACTCATTACAATATCCGTGGCCAAAAGCAAAAGGTGTGGTCGTCGAATCATTGTCATGTCTTGCACCGTACAAGTGTCCAAGTTCATGAGCAAATGTATTTTTAAAAGTACCCCAGCTACTTAAAGTAAATAAGGCGCTCTCAGCATCCGTACCGATTTGTCCTGCCCATCCAGCCCAAGGAGAGCTGGCATTTTGGTCTGCTAAAAACACCATAATATCTGCTTGGTGTTCATCTCGAATACTTTTCAGTTCTACGCCAAATCCGTTTGGGGCCAGTGGGTTAGGTTCTTCCAGCCAACTACTTGTGTCTTCATTTAGTAGTAACGAGTTGTCCTCTGCCATGTCTCCGGTAGATACATAGCCAGTTTGGTAGGAGTGTATGATTCTGACGCTGGCGTTAATACCACTAGCTGTGTAGCTGTCGTTGGTGTCTTTTTCCATTAGTGCTAGGTATGCATCGACATCGCCAACCTCGGCCGCGAGTTTATCTGTATAGGCAACTACGGCGGTTACTTCAGGCGTTGCATTGGCATCGCTGTTTGGTGCTGCGCGTAAGAAAGGCGAGATCTCTGTGTGACCGACTAAACCGTGTGAAGAGTCCCCGTGCTCCAAACCAGGTCTATCAGCTGTAGAGTCAATAGGGGAGTTATCTTGGACAAATTTACTTAACTTATAAAGTCCATTTCCCGCGGGGGTTAATAAATAGCCAGCATTGCCAATATAAATCTTCGCGCTGTAGCTGTTATTTGTTTTTATCATTGACAGCTTGGCATGCCCGTCGGAAGAGCGGCCATTTATATAGGTTATTTTACTATTTTGTTTTGTTACTTCATACAGGTGAATTTGTACAAACTGCCCATCAATTGTAAGGCTAAGTGAATTTCCTACTTGCAGGTTTTCACCCAAAGCGCTGTTTAGTTTGATTGAATCTAAAATTAGCTTTTGCTTTGTTTGGGTAGGTTCATTTGTTGATGACACCACTAGGTTTGAAATTTCATTTTCGAAACTCAATTGTCTATCAAATAGATAGGTTTCTTGAGCAGATGCTGAAAATGAAACAGTGATAGCCGTAGCTAGGGCTAGCTTTCTTAATTGTTTTTTTTGTCGCACTGTAACTTTCCTTTAACGAGTATGGGTAAAGCAAAATATGCTTCACATGTTGTTAAAGAGGTTTTTAGCCGTTTGATTTCAATGACGTACCTCTTGCATACCATACTTTAATGACAGTTTATAAAGTATGATTGTATACAATATATAGTATGCGATTAAGATTTGTACATGGTTTTGTTGAATTATTATCAACGTAATGAGGTGTTTAAATAAGAAACAAGGATTTTAAGTTCCTTTTTCATTAACAAAATCAAAGAGGTACAAATCTAGGTACGGACAGAAAAAAATTTACTATTTTTTATGTAAACGAGTGTTTGACTTGCTGTTATAAGTAGGAGGGAGTTTTTAATTCGAAAGTGGTGGCTGTACATTAATGGTAACGAACGAAGCTTTCACATGGGCGTGTTATACAGCTAGGAGAAAAAAGTCCGATACTAATATCGGACTTTTCTTTTGTTAGTGGTCTAGTGGGCTCTTGTAGCCATCTGGTTTTAGTGCTAACACATCACAGTCCAAACTGTCGATCACATGCTCTGCTGTATTGCCAATTAATGCTGCGCTCAACCCTGTGCGTCCAACTGTGCCAATGACAACTAGCTCAGCTGACTTTTTCTCTGCGACAGAGGGGATCACATCTTCAGGGAGACCTTCTTCAATAATGCATTTTTCTCTGGCAATTTCGAACTGGTTGGCCAAAGACCATGTTTCGTCTTCGTGATGCTTTTTCACCGCTTCGCTATATTGAGACGGATTGAACTCGGGGATCTCTATTGCAATATTCACCGGAGTTGCTGGGTAGGTATTAACCAAACTTAAAGACGCATTTGCTAAATTACAAATGAATTTTGCGTCTTTAATTATTCGTTGGTTGAGCTCTTGATGTTGTTCATTGTCACTTACAGAGTTGACCGCAGCAATAATTTCACCATGCTCAGGCCAAGCTTGATCTTTAACCAGCAAAACGGGAGCAGGGCACTTTCTTATTAAATGCCAATCAGTTGGCGTAAAAATCACTGACTTTAGAGTGTCGTGTTGATGTGTGGACTTAATGACGATGTCGAACTGTTCGTTGAGTACTTCTTCAATAATGGCTTCATACGGCCGATTGTGCCATACCACTTTGGCTCGTATATCAAGATCTGTATATTGCTCTATCAACACATTGATCCACGCTTCTCTATCCTTGATGACCGCAAGCCTCATGGCCTCACGCTCCTCTTTAGAGAGCATTGTTGTCATCTCATAGGAAAAATCATAGATGGAAAGGAACGCCGTTATTTCAGCACCGGTTGTTTGCGCGAGACTAATTGAGCGCTCAAGACTGTTTTGCTGCTCTTTAGTCGGGTCAATAACAGTAAGGATTCTCTTTATCTTATCCATACAAGCCTCCTGTGGCACTTGGCTAATCAATATACTTTGAGTGTAACTGATATAGCCAAGGTATAAAGCTATTTCGATGGAAAAATTGGTTTAGATCAAGTAGTAATACCTGCCGCAGCAGCTAATCCTTGTGACTCTAAAATAGTAATGAATTTGCCTTCGACTTTGATAAGACCAGCTTTTTGGAATCGGCTCAGTAGCCTACTAATTGTCTCAACAGTGAGGCCAAGATAATTACCAATTTCGCCTCGAGTCATAGTAAAGCGGAACTCTTTACGAGAAAAACCACGTTCACCAAAACGATTAGATAGATTAAAGATAAATGTTGCGAGCCTTTCTTCAGCGGTCTTTTTGTTGAGTAACAGCAACATCTCTTGATCGTAATTGATTTCATTGCTCATTAAGCGCATGATCTGCTGTCTAAGTTTTGGCAATTTACCAGCGAGCTCGTCCAGTGTATCAAATGGTATTTCGCATACCATGGACGTTTCAAGTGCTTGAGCGAAGCTTTGATGCTGCATTTTATTGATAGCATCAAAGCCCACCAAATCACCAGCAAGATGGAAGCCTGTAATTTGCTCGTCACCTTGTTCAGACAGGGTGTAAGATTTAAATGAGCCAGATCTCACAGCAAAGATAGCCTGAAGTGGTGAGCCAGACTCAAACAAAAAGTCTCCTTTGTGAAGAGGCTTTTTGCGCTCAATGATTTCATCGAGCTTATCCATTTCGTTGCCGTTAAGTGAATAAGGCAGACAAAGCTGGCTTATACTGCAATTTGTACAACTTATTGTACACTGACTTTTGGAGCGATTATTTAAATCCATAATTAATCCATTACTCTTAGACGCACATAAAAAATAAATTCAAAAATTGCATGAAATAAAAACTTAAATATTTCAATTAAGTTCAGTACTTCGAAATTTTCACGATACAAGCCTTTAAAAACTCCTGCTTTTAAAAGCTTAATTGATGCTTGCTATTATCTAATATTCGCAAGCATAAAACTAGATTAATCTACTAATTTATTACTAGTAATGATAATCAAGTAAAACCCATACCACACAAAAAGGTTTCCTAGCGCAATGCGCGTAATTGTGTGGTTCAAAAATTTGTTCAGCAACTGCGCTGACTGCCCCGCAACCAAGAGTGCAGGGAAGGTACCCAAGGCAAAAGCTACCATAGTAAGCGCTCCGTAAAGAGCGCTTTTGGCTTGTAGGCTCCACAATAGTGCGGTGTAAACTAGGCCACATGGCAGCCACCCCCAAAGTGCGCCGTATGCTAATGCTTTTGTCTTGGTATCAATTGGCAAAATATGTTTGTTTAACTTCACAATTCGTTGCCAGATAATGAAGTTACCAAGTTTTTCTAACCAGTTTAAAGTACCTGCAATTCGCATGATGTATAAACCGACTAACAACATAAAAAAGCCGCTTAAGTAAGACAAAGCCAGCGCAAAAGAAGTGTGTTGTTTGGCCAATGAAACACCCAGCGAAGCGACAAGTAACCCCGCTACAGCGTAGCTCACTAGTCGCCCCAGGTTGTATAAAAAGGCGACAACTAGTGGTTTTTGCTTTGTTTGTGCTAACTGCAAGCTTGACGCAATTCCACCGCACATCGCCAAGCAGTGTCCGCTGCCCATCAAGCCCATAAAAAATGCACTGGCAAAACTAATTTCCATCATTACTCTTTTTGTGCTGCTCTTTGTCATCTTCAAATAAAATACTGTGAGCTTGCTTGTTTAGATCAGAGAACTGTTCACTTCTGACAGCCCAGAAAAACACACCAATTGCGATGACGACAAATAAGATGGCGATGGGGATCAATATGTAAATTATACTCATAGCTTTAGTAACCTTAATGAGTTAGTTATTACCACGATTGAACTTGCAGACATGCCAATCACAGCAAGCCAAGGCGGCACCAGCCCAAGTGCTGCCATAGGTAGGATGGATCCGTTGTAAAGCAAAGAAATAGTCAAGTTTTGTCTGATTATTTGCTTTGTTTTAATGGCAACACTTTGTAGTGTTTTTAGTGAATTTAGATCACTATTTAACAGTACTACATCGGCTGTATTTTTTGAAATATCAGCACCTGTTTCCATCGCAATTGATAAATGAGCGGTATTGAAAACCGGGCTATCATTCACACCATCTCCAACCATTGCAACAATATGCGCTTTATCAGCCCACTGTGCGACCACGTTTTGTTTATCCTTTGGCGAGCAAGCTTGTTTGTAGGAATCTAATCCCAACTCATTGGCAAGATTACTTGCCGCATTGGAGCTATCGCCCGTTAGCATATGGCAGGTAAGCTGTTGTGCTTGTAAAAACTCAATGACCTCAGGTGCACTGCTCCTAACCTTATCTTGAAGATAAAAATCAGCAACGGGGTGTTTATCTATGAATAACGTTGCTTGAGAAAATGAGGCATGGCTGCCAAACCAGTTTGCCTTGCCGATAGCAACGTCTTTGCCGTCGTAATTACCGCTAACACCGAGTCCTGTGGCGACTACTGCATCTTTAATTTCAATGAAATGTTCGCTTTTGTCTATAAACGCTTTTGCAATAGGGTGTTCAGAGTAACGTTCCAATGCACAAGCAAGGGCCATTATCATTGGTTCAGTATACTGTTCGTCCAAAACGGCTACTTTCAAAATCGTAAATCGTCCTTCAGTAAGAGTACCGGTTTTATCAAACGCGTAACGAGTTACTTTTGGTGCCGTTTCTAGCACATGCGCTTCTTTAATAAGGATCCCTTTTTTGGTTAAGGTGGCAACAGCACAGGTTAGCGCTGTGGGTATAGCAAGGCTGAGTGCACAAGGACAGGTAGCAACCAAAACAGCAATAGTGACCCAAAACGCATGTTCAGGCTCAACGTGATACCAGCCAATTGCGGTGATTGAGGCAAAAATGAGCAAACACGCCACAAACCACTGAGCGACCTTGTCAGTTACTTCAACAATTTTTGGTCGTTTCATGAGTGCATTATGTTGCAGTTTAATGATCTGGTTTAGTAGGGTATTTTGTCCTACTTTATTAATTTTTAGAGTGATAGCGCCGTCGTGATTGAGAGTTCCTGCATAAACTTGATGGTTTACAAATTTTTTAATTGGTAAATGTTCACCTGTCATCATCGACTCATCGACGGTACTGGTGCCTTCAACAACAATACCATCGGCCGGAATGGTTTCTCCAGGTTTAACCAGAATTAGATCATTAAGAGCTAAGCTTTTTGCAGCAATGACCTCTTCAATGGCGCCGGTTATCTTTCTTGCAGTGAGTGGCATAAGTTTTTGTAAGTTTGCGGTAAACTCACTGGCCTTCATTCTGGCTCTAAACTCGAGGTATTTCCCAAGTAATAGTAAGAAGGTAAACATACAAATTGACTCGAAGTAGACTTCACCTACAGACATAACAGTGGCGTAACAGCTTGCGCCATAGGCTCCAAAAATAGCCAAAGAGACAGGTAAGTCCATATTCAGTTGACGGCTTTTAAGACCTTTAATCGCATTGGCAAGAAATGGCAGGGCAGAGTAGAGGATAACGGGTGACGCTAAAATTAGGCTTATCCACCTGAAGTATTGCTCAAATCCTTCATCCATCCCGGAGAACATGCCAAAATACATGGCGAATGCAAACATCATGACTTGCATCGTCATTAACCCAGCTACACCTAGTCGGCGCAAATATGCCTTTGCTGCGGCCTGCTTTTGTGCTGCTTCTTCATCAGCTTGAAATGGATAGGCTTTGTATCCTATCTGCAATAAAGCGCCAATTATTTCGCTCAGTTTTGTGCTTGAGTCTTGCCATAAAACCATAGCTCGGTGGGTGGAAGTGTTTACATCTACACGCTGTACGCCAGCAAGCGCAAGTAGTTGTTTTTCTATCAGCCAAGCACATGCAGCACAACTGATCCCTTCGACGCTAAGCAATACCTCTTTGTTGCTGCCTTGGTCGGCAACAAAGTCTTTTTGAATATCTTGATTGTCGTAACTGAGCAGTTCTTTTAATTGTTCTGGGACAAGTTCTTGTACTTTGCCACTAGACTCAGTACGAAACTTATAATAATCACTCATGCCTTGAGCGAGAATTGTCTCAGCAACGGCCTGACAACCTGTGCAGCACACAGGATTGGCAACACCTTCAAACATTACTTCGCCTTGAAATCCATGAGGTACGGCTTCGAGGCAATGAAAACAACTTTTTGCCATAAGACTTACTTGTATTGAGGTGTAATTGAAATCGGTTTGTCAGTCGGTAACTGTAGGTTTTCCTTCATTTTCCAACTGCTATCCATAGGTTCGATAAACACGGTGAATGCACCGTGATGTGCCTCATCTAGTAGTGCCGTAAATGCTCCACTGGCATTTGCCAGCAACGTGAGTGAAAAATCATATTCTTTTATTGTTCGGTGATAGAAGGAGACTTTAAGTGCGTTAACTTTGCTGTGATCTCCCTTGGTAAAATTAAAACTCACGCGCTCATTTTCAACAACGAGGTCACCGTGTAAATATAGTGCTTTAGCTTTGTCGAATTTGCTCAATTCAAGGTTAATCGCTTTACCTTTTTTATAATAATCATCCACCACCATATCAGGTCCATTGCCCACTGCAACAGTGACTAGAATAACGCACGCGATGATGGTAACGAGCGGGAAAAACATCAAAAACCAAGGCCAAAAATTCTTATACCAGGGGGTTGGATTCATAATTGTTCACTACTTTACAATGTTGTTGTATCTACTTTATCGCAAGATTTATATATCTAAGCTCTATTTTTATTTTAAAGAGCAAGCCTCCAAATTCGGAAGCTTGCTTATTTCATCTAACTGTTTATTTGTCTTGCGACAAACTGTAAACATAGGCTGTTAGCAGGTGAACCTTATCTTCACCTAAAATGTCTTTCCAAGCTGGCATTACACCTGCACGGCCATGACGAACTGACTCTTCAACGGCTCTTTGGGAGCCACCATATAGCCAAATATTGTCCGTTAAGTCCGGCGCGCCAAATGGTAAGTTGTGGGCAACTGAACCTTTGCCATCCATACCATGACAGGCAGCACACATTGCAAACTTGCTTTGACCTGCATCGGCGTCTTTTTGGTTAACCTTTCGACCTGATAAGCTCAAAACATAAGCGGTCATCTCTTTTACGCCTTGCTCTCCTAATGCAGCTTCCCAGCCAGGCATAGCTGCAACGCGACCTTGTAAAAGAGTCTCTTTAATTTGCTCAGGGTTGCCACCATAAAGCCAATCTTTATCCGTTAGGTTTGGAAAGCCCAACCCACCGCGCGCATCCGAACCATGACACTGAGCGCAGTTTTGTGCGTAGAGTCTTTGGCCAATTTCAAGCGCTTCTGAGTCGTTTGCAAGCGTTAATACATCTTGCTCTGCAAATGCTTTAAAGATAGGGCCAAAGCGTTCATCTGCCGCTTCGAACTCTTTGTCGAGTTGAACCCATAGACCTTTGTCTTTGGCTTCCAAAATCGCTTGTTTAGATTCTTCAAGGGAGGTGACCCCTTGGTTAGAACTTGTCCAGCCTAACAAACCTACGAAATTGCCCAAACCTGGGTACATCGCAAGGTAATACACAGACCAAACGAACGTTGCGAAGAACATGTAAGTCCACCACTTTGGCAATGGATTGTTAAGCTCTTCAATGCCGTCAAACTCATGACCACAACTGGCACCTTCTTCGACCCCTGTGTAGTTTTTCAGGTTCCAAATCAGTAGGCCAAAGATTAGAGCCAGACATGCTAAGGTCAATACAATGACCCAAATACTCCAAAAGCTAGTCATTTTTCAGACTCCTTTTCCTCTTTTGAGACTGTGTTGTCGTGTTCTATTTCGTCGTCGAAAATGGCTTTCGCAGCGTCGTCAAAACGACTTTTCGTTCGCTTACTGTATGCCCACACAACAATCACAATGAACAGTACTAAAATTACCAGAGTTAAAATGCCTCTGTATGTGCCGTAATCCATAATAAATTACTTCAAATGCGTGCCAAGTTGTTGCAAATAAGCTATGAGCGCTTCCATTTCTGTCTTGCCTTCCACAGCTGCTTTTGCACCTTGAATATCTTCATCGGTATATGGCACACCGAAGTTTTTGAAGACTTCAAGTTTCTTAGCGGTTAATTTACCATCCAGTATGTTCTCTTCTAACCAAGGGTAACCTGGCATATTAGATTCAGGAACTACGGAGCGAGGGTCGATTAAGTGCGCGTAGTGCCAGTCGTCAGAGTAGCGACCACCTACGCGAGCTAAATCAGGGCCAGTTCGTTTGGAGCCCCATTGGAAAGGGTGATCCCAAACAGATTCACCGGCAACAGAGTAGTGTCCATATCGCTCAACTTCGTCACGAAATGGGCGGATCATTTGTGAGTGGCAGTTGTAACAACCTTCACGTACATAAATATCTCTGCCTTCCATTTCGAGTGCCGTGAGCGGACGCAAACCATCTACTGGCTGTGTTGTGTCCTTTTGGAACATTAGCGGCGTTATCTCTACCAATGCACCAAAGCTAATTGCAAACACAGTTAGAATCGCCATCAAGCCGACATTTTTTTCTACAATCTCATGTTTGTTTGTCGAATTATTGTTGCTCATATTCGATACCTCTTAAGCCATTTGTGTGTTTGCATCAGTAGCCAAAGAGCCACTTTTTGCTGTAACAGTACGGTATACGTTATAAGCCATTACTAGCATGCCGACTACGATGAACACACCACCTAAGAAGCGCATGATATAGAATGGGTATGATGCTTCTAAAGACTGCACAAAACTATACATAAGTGTGCCGTCAGAGTTCACTGCTCGCCACATCAAACCTTGCATTACACCTGAAATCCACATTGCGACAATGTATAGAACAACGCCTACAGTGTGTAACCAGAAGTGTGTGTTGACTAGCTTGACGCTATACATATTTGCATGGCCAAAAAGAGCAGGGATTAAGTGGTAGATAGCGCCGATTGATATCATTGCAACCCAACCTAATGCACCTGAATGTACGTGACCTACAGTCCAATCGGTGTAATGTGACAGCGCATTTACAGACTTGATTGCCATCATTGGGCCTTCAAATGTTGACATCCCGTAGAAAGACAAAGATACAACAAGGAAGCGTAAAACAGGGTCTGTACGAAGCTTGTGCCATGCCCCTGATAGCGTCATGATGCCGTTGATCATACCACCCCATGAAGGGACAAATAGAATGACTGACATCACCATACCTAAAGACTGAGTCCAATCAGGTAGGGCAGTATAATGAAGGTGGTGAGGACCGGCCCAAATATAGAGAGAAACAAGTGCCCAAAAGTGTACAACTGACAATCTGTACGAGTAAACCGGGCGACCTGCTTGTTTTGGAACGAAGTAGTACATCATACCCAAGAAGCCCGCGGTGAGTAAGAAGCCTACTGCGTTGTGCCCGTACCACCATTGAACCATGGCATCTACAGCACCTGCATAGATTGAATACGATTTTGTAAGCGACACCGGTACAGCCATACTGTTAACTATGTGAAGAACAGCAACAGTTATGATAAATCCTGCATAGAACCAGTTGGCAACATATATGTGAGAGACCTTACGGTTAATCAATGTGCCAAAAAAGACAACAGCATAGGTTACCCAAACAACCGCGATTGCGATATCAATTGGCCACTCTAGCTCAGCGTATTCTTTTGAGCTTGTAATGCCCAAAGGCAGGGTAATTGCGGCTGCAACGATAATTGCCTGCCAGCCCCAAAATGTAAAAGAAGCTAATTTGTCAGAGAATAGACGCGTTTGGCAAGTACGTTGCACAACGTAGTAAGACGTTGCGAATAATGCACTTGTGCCAAATGCGAAAATAACAGCGTTCGTATGTAACGGACGAAGTCGAGAGTAAGTCAACCATGGAATGTCGAAGTTTAAAGCAGGCCAAGCAAGTTGCGCTGCGATAAAGACACCTACACCCATGCCAACGATGCCCCAAATCACTGTCATTATAGCGAATTGGCGTACAACTTTATAATTGTACTCAGTTTGTGATGCTACTGTTTGGCTCATTTTCTGGATTCCGCTGCAGTTAATGCGTTTAGAAATGATTAACCTGTAAAACAGGCCCTATATTTTATATTTCAACAGTCCCGCTTTGCGTACGCTAAATAAGACAAAGCAAGCCTGAGAAACCCTTATTTTTGCAAGGAAATAATAATTTTTTTGCAAAACAAAAGATACCTAAAACACCCCAAAGCATGACATCAATCAAGTTTTCAGCAGGTAGTTAAAAACCGCTGAGTTTTCATGACCACGGTCAAGCCAACCGAGATTAATTTCAACCTCAGCTGGCTCCTAAATCTTGATAAGCGTAGTATCATAGGCATATGTATAAGACGAATTATCAGCTTAAATTATGCGCTATTTTTCAACATTCGCTTTGGTATTTTTAATTTATTTACTTGCGTCTTGTTCAGACCTATATATAAGTATACATGAAAGTTCAGAAAAAAGTGAACGTTCAGTCAAAACTAAAAATTGCGTTCAGTCTGAACCGTGTCAATTGGGGAATGGTGTGAGATATTGGATGTCAAATGCTCAACTTAAGGCAGAGGAGCCTTTCGAGATCTTTATTGAAGCGCCCCATGATATGCAAATTCAAGGTGCACATATTGAAGGCGTGTCTATGTACATGGGAAAAATCCCCATTTTTTTCCATGAAGTGAAAACTGGGAGATGGAAAGCAGATGCAATGCTCGGATCGTGTAATTTAACGGAAATGAAGTGGCGGATTGTGTTCGCTGATAATAGCAAACTGTCATCAAGCGGACCAGCTTACCTATTCTCTTATCGTCAATAATTGATACTACACTTTCCCCAACTTTTCTTAAAATTGCAATTCTACAAATTACCCCCTTTCTTTAATATTGTAATTTTACTGTAACTTATATTGCAGTGTTATTGAAACATAAGGTGGATATTATTCTGGGTTTGTTACTCTAAACATACGAAATATAGGGCGTTTGGGTTAATTTTCAGGTGTTTTTCTGATTTAGTAGTAACGATCTCTGTATTGTTTTGTTGATTTTTATTGGTTAGTTTGTTTTCATATGCGTAACAATGTGGAGTTTGTGTATATTCGTGGTTTCTGAATTGTTGTTTTTTTTGGAGGTCATTAGCCAAAGAAATGCAAAAATAAACATGCGCTTTTTTTGCTAAGTACAAATGAATTAACAAGAAATTTTGAAAAAATTAGCCCGAGCACTAGAGAATTACTCTATAACAACTACGCTTAAAACAAATAAAAGAAAAATCTATAGGCATTTAAGGAGGCCTCCTGTGGTGAATAAAAAAATTTACCTTACCCCTATCTCCGCTTCAATTGCGTTTTCACTTGGCCTGTCTGGTTGTAGCCTGTTTGAGAGCGAAGACTCGACCACGGTAGTACCAGTTGATCCCGTACAACCAGCTGACGTTGAAGGTACTGCGTCGGTTGACTTCAATGTTTTTGTTTCTGGTAAAGCTGTAAAAGGTACATTAAGAGGCGCAGAGCTTGTAGTTAAAGAGTTAAAAGGTGGCGAGCTGGTAGATGTTGCTTATAGAAGCAACCTAGAAACTGTAGAAAAGAAAGCAACAGCAGCGTCTGAAGCTGAAGCAGTTGCGCAAGCAAAAAGCCAAATAGTCAGTGAAAGCCCGGCATCTTTGGTTACAGCAGACGACGGTACGTATGGTTTTTACATTGACCAACAGTTTAGTGGTGCTCTTTATATTACGATTAAAACGACCAAGTCTAGTGGATTTATAAAATGTGACGCGCTGTTAGGGTGTGGTGACTTTACTGCAGCAAACGAAAATGATGTTAACTCAAACTCAAAAGTTGACTTTAATGAGTGGTATCAAGACGATTTGACACTAAATGTGGTAAAAGAGATCACTGCTCAAGCTAGTCGTCAGGCAAGGGGTGCAGAAGGCACAACTAAGGCATACACGGCCAACGCAACCATATTTACAACGCTTGCTTCTGAACTTTTACAAAAAGTATCTGAAGATGGTGGCGCGATCGATTCTGATAGTGTCTCAAATGCAAGTTTGAGCACTTTGTTATTGCTGATGGGTCCAGAAGCGACAAAAGATGCGGTTTTACTGACAGGTGATATTTCTCTTGGCGGTGCCGTTGATTTTACAAATGTAACTGCTGAAGACACAATTGATGCTGGTACATTGGCACTGATTAATGTTGCATCAACAATTCAAAATATCGCTTCTAGCTCAAATGACGGTTCTTCTTTAGAGTCTGTACTGACAACTCTAAAGCAAGGTGTCAGTGATGGAAGTCTTAAAGACAGTAATAATGAAGCGGTTGCAGCGCTTGCTACAACACTCCAAGAAGAAGTTAATAAAACAGCGACGGTATTTGTTGCTATCGCCAGCGGTGATGTTGAAGCAATTAAAGCAGCACTGAAAGAAGTCGCGCCGGATCTCAGTGATGACGCATTAAATGAATTGGCTGAGAAAGCAAAAGATGCGCGCGACCAAGCGATTGAATCAGGTGCTACCGATGAAGACGCACTTGAAGATGCGGCGGAAGATTCGAAGAAAGCCGTTGAAGACCTTGGCTGTCAAGGGGATGAGTGTAACACTGATGATACAACCTTGATCAATGACAGTTTAGCAGAGTTACAGACCACGCTTACTCAGGCACAAGAGCAATTTACAGCGCTTAATCAGTCATATACAGAGCAAAATACAGTTCTAGGCACTGTTGTTTCACTAGGTGGAGCGGCAGAATCTCAAGAGCAAAAAGAGGCTTATCTAAAAGCGGCTGATGACCTTGTTGCGGCTCTTGCAAATCTGAACCTACAACAAAATGTCACTGCGTTGGTTTCTCAGGCTGGCCAGCTTTTGACCAGTGCACAAGGCCTACTAACATTGACGCAAGATGCTCAAGGTGCGGTTACGAATTCACAAGCGCTTGTGACAAACTCAGACACACTTAACACAAACGTAGCAGCACTAATAACGGCCGCTAATGGTGAGCGCGAAAAAGCGATTGCAGCCATTGACGATGCTGCGAATGCGGCAAAAGTACTTGCTGAAGCTGCTCTAGAAAGGGCTAAAGCAAGTGAGCAGACTTTCAATACAAGCAATGCTGAGGTGTCAGCACTATTTGCAGAAGCAACTAGTCAGTTTGCCGCCGCAGGTAGTAATTTAGCTGCGCTTGAAACAGCATTGGCGACAGCTGAAAACGCCGTTGAAAAATTCAATGCATTGAATGCACTAACAGATGGGTTTTTAACTGATGTAAATACAGCTAAAACTCGTGCTGACGAATATGTGGCAGTAGCAACTGATGCATTAAAAGAAGGTGCTGAGCAACTACTCGCAGATGCGACATTAGTCCAAACCAATGTAACAAATGGCATCAATAACTTTAAGGCGAGTGAACAGGGTATTCGTTCTTTGAGAACAAATGTTACTTCAGCTGTTGATACTGCAAGAGGTAAGTCAGGTACAGAGAAACTGACTTCAATCGCATTTGTGACAAAAGAAGGTGCTGATGCGGTATTTAATGCAGGTGAAGTTGTATACGATGTTGTGAGAGACATTTGGGACCAAAACCTTGATTCTGGTTCTCATAATGGCACAGCGCCTAACTACCCTGAGTGGACATATCGTTATAACACTGAGACCTATGAAGTTGAGTTGACGAATACGCAAGGAGATGAACATATTCTTGCTAATGCTCAGGTAAATTCGGGCGCAACGAGTAAAATTATTTTAACGTGGACTGGTACGTTGAAATCGACGGAAGGTCAAACAGTTCAAGTTAAATCATCTGATTTGGCTGAGTGTGAGCGTTGGGCCCTAGATGTAGTTGCACAACCAAATGCTTCATGTTCCGTGATTTTTGTTGATGGCAGTATTACCACAATTGAAGATGCTAGAAACTTTGATGCATCTAAAGCGCAGACATTCAATATTGTTGAATTTGTCGATGGTCAATACGGTTTTGACGGTACTCTATATTCAGAACTCACTTCAACTGATAGTGCAGGTAATTCAATTCCACTATTTGTTAATGACGCAATTGAACACGCAAGCATTGTTGTATCAGGAACGACAGAGGGTCTTCTGTTCACTGCGGACTTCGCGCTTAAGAACGAAGACAACAATGATGACCTTGGTTTAGCGAAAATTATGCTAAATGAGTTTAATGGCTATGTATTCAACGTAGATCTCGTCGATACAGATGGTCCATTGCTTGGTGATGTAACACTATACAATGATACAACGCCTGTGAAAGTTGGTGATGTGATTGAAATTACAAATGGATTTAGAGTGACTTATAACGATGGCTCTGTCATTGATTATACTGATATCGACTTCCTAGGACAAAATACCAACTAGTTTATTCTTCACAATAATAAAAGGAAGGCGGTTTATACCGCCTTTAACTTAATATTTATGACAAAACCCAATGCTCTTCTTTTGGCAATACTTTTTTCTACTTCTTCGTATGCCAACGATTTCGAAATAATTAACAACTTCGACTCTGAAATATATACTGAAGCTCAACCAGTCAAATCATTTCTTGATGAGTTTAATAAACCCCTTGAATCTGGCGACAGTGCTTTTACTTTCAATGTTTTTGAACTTGGTGTTAAGTATAAAGGGGTCTCTTTGGGCGCTCAAAGTCGGTATAACTATGCACTTGAGTTTGATCCAGACACTGCGCTATTTACCTACCTAGAGAAAAATGACCTTCCATTTGAAAAGAGAAACTATCGTTATTTACTAAAGGGTAAACAGTCAACAACACATGGCGTTTTTCTTGCCTATGATGTGGCTTTATTTGATAACTCACTGACTATCACGCCCAAAGTAACCTATTATCAGAGTGCTCATTTCCAAGACGCGACCGTTGATGGCACCATATTTAGTGATGAAATAAAAGGTGATCTACAAACACAGTACTTCTTTTCTAAAGACATTTTATTTAAGTCTTTCACACCTGACCAAAGCCCTGAAGGCAAAGGTTACTCTTTCGACTTATCGATTGATTGGCAAATTAGTGATGATTTGAATGTGTCATTTAAAGCGCTCGATTTAGTCAATGAAACTAAATACGAGGGGGTGGGCTTTGTCAATGGTGTGACAACCGATGTGCCTTTTATTGAGGAAGGGGACAGTATTGTCACTGAACCTTCAATTCGCTTGCGTACATCTGCGTTTAACCGAGAAGTCGATTATACATTTGAACACGATGCCAGATATTATCTAGATGTATCCTATCGTTTAAATGGTCGCGTATCGTTTGATGTATTTACAAGACGATTTTATAAAGACACATTTGTACAAGGCAACGTGAATTATCACTTTAATGATAGTTGGCGTGTATTTTCAGGGTATGAATCGAATTCCAAAGCTGTAGAGTTGGGCGTTGCGAATGAGTATTTCGGCTTTTCTGTCAAAACTGACAAGTTGGATTTAGATGATGCGCACTATGCAAACATTAACTGGTTTGTCCGTTTGGTGTTGTAGGAGGTAATTATGATAAAAAGAAGTGTACTGTGCCTACTCATTACTGGTCTAGCAGGGTGTGGTGGAAGTAGCGATGAAGTTCCACAAGTTTCTGATATTCAACCAGGGTTTGGCAATGATATAACTGAGAGCTTTGAAGCTGATATGCGGTTTTATGCGCCAAGTTTTATTAGCCAAAAAGGTGAACTGATAATACAAAACCTCAAAGGTAATGTTGAAACACGTCATCAAGTTGAATCGCTAAATCGCTTTTCTTTGACCTTACCAGTTGATGGCCAATATCATTTTAAGTTTGAGCCAGATAATAGCCAAGTGTCCTGCCCTAGAGAACAAGGTTGCGGGCGTTCATTGTTAAATGACCCAAATGATCTGAACGGTAATAACGAAATTGATTTTGGCGAACCAATTAATGCTGAAATTAGCTATGAGGCAATTGCGCTGCCTGTGCCCGGTCTCAATCAATTATTATTCTCTACGTTTTCAAGTGCATTGGTGTCAGCTAAGTTAGATAGTGCTATTTGGTCTTTAACCGCAGCGCCAAACTATCATATTACGCAAAGTACCATACTCAATGAGCAAAAAGCTGAGTATGTCGCAAACGCACTAACCTACGCAGATATTATGCAGCAGCATACAACCGGTCAAAAAGATACCTCGCTGTTCTCAAACGCAATTGCAGAGGGAGTAAGTGGTAATAGCGAGGCGATATCAGTATACAAACAATTGGCTAATCAGTATTTATCGGAGACATTACTGTCAGAAGAGTCAAACACTGTGTACCGAGTATACTCAGCTAAGGTACTTTTAGAAGTGAATGAGCTACTTAGACTAAACTCTTCTAGAGAACTACATACTGAGATAAAGCCGTATACTAATGAATTACTTACTGAAGTAAGAAATGCGTTGGGTGTTCTGCGTCTTCAAGACGATCAATATAGCGAGGAAATAAAATCGAAGCTTGAGGAAGTTGAAGACTTAGCAAACTCGGATGCGCAAAATGCATTTTTAGCTTCGCTAGAAGTCATCGGCGATGTAGTGAAGCATGTGTCTCCTTTTGAAGGCTCAGTGGCTGGTGAGTACTCGTTGCCTGGACTCAACATCGAATATCAGACAGAGAACGGTTTTCGGTGGATCATAACGGGTGTCAGACGTGGATTTGAGGTTGATATGGATATTACTGTGCCTCAATGGCGGATCAGCCCATTATTGGGTGATAAAATTGTTGGGTCTGGTAAAGGGTCGGTAACTAAACCTGATATTGCGCTAGACTTCGTTTTTGATCAATTTGAAATTGTAACTGAAGGACGTTTTGACCCGAACAACATAGAAGAAGTTGTAGGGGTGTCAGATGCTACTGGCAATGTAAAATTGACTCAAGGGAGCTCGATTTTGTCCGGTGATATCGAAATCGACTATTTGAGAAATCGATTAAGCGTCCGCACTATCAAAGCTGTGATCCCATATTTATCAATTGATGGTGTTTTAACAACCCCAAATCAAGTGACGCCAATCAGATTGTATGCTAACGAGCGCTCGCCGTTGGCAATGCGTTCTGATATGGATCTCGTTTTTGGTGCGCAATTGGAGCTTCCATTGAACGGTGGAAAGGATTTAAGGATTCAACTCTCAGGCGAGCCTGATATGTTATCCGATTTCACATCCGCGGATGTTTCACTTATTTTAGGTGGGCACGTGAGTGAAGTAACAGTTACAAACCTGGTAGGGAATATCAACCTAATTGTACGTGGTCGAGATGGTTACTGGGTCGACATCAAGAAAAAGAAGGAATTGTATACCGGAGGGTTCTATTTTGGTGATAAACTCGTGGGAGATGTACGAACAATCAGAGGCATCCCTGGGATTTTATTTCCTGATGGGAGCTTTGAATCCTTGTTCTGATTGTTTTGAATGAACAAAATAAAGGGCCACAATGGCCCTTTTTTATTTGGTGGTTGTAGAGTGAAAAAAGTCGTTGTTGTAGAAACGTTGAGGCTTGCTTTAGAAAAAAAATTGTATGAAGCCCAAGCCGCAGCTGATAGTGCACGAATGGATGCGATTCATGAGCAAAGTGCTGCTGAAACACAGTATGACTCATTGAGCATTGAGTCGGGTTATTTGGCAGAAGGGCAAAGCGAACGTGTTGAGCAGGCACATTTTGCAATCAATGCATTTGAGTCAGTGTTTAAGACCGACAAAATCAGCTCTGTGGTAGAGGGGGCACTGGTTAAGCTTAGTGACGAGGAAGGTGATTTATATTGGTATTTTATCGGGCCGACCGAAGGTGGTCTTAAAGTCACAATCTCGAACACGCAGATATTAGTACTTACCTTGCAATCTCCATTAGGGCAAGTATTGAAGGGTAAGCAGCTAGACGATGAAGTTGAGTTCGATTTTAATGGCTCAAAACAGTTTTTTTATATCGACGAGATTATATAGTCGATTTTATACGTCAAAGCAGATTTCATTTATTGTTAAGCAACCTCTAATATGCCGAACTTAAGTTCACGATTGATATGGTACAATCATCACCATGATGAGCATTTTAATGGAAGTTTTTTCAATGGGTTTTAAAGTCAATCACTATGCGGCAAAAACAATAAAAAGAACCCATACAGTGGATTGGGAGCTGATTTCAATCGAGTTGATAGTTGGTGTTATCTGCTGCGTACTTGCTGTTGTTGGCTATAAGGCGAGTATGTTACTTATTTTCATTCCTGCGGCTTTGATTGCTTCGCTTTGCCTGATGGGTATTGTTTATAGTTTTTATTTTTGTATTAAAGAAAGGCAAGCTAAGCGCAAACAAAGTTGAATCGTTGTTAGATGTCGTTGCAATAGTTGATAAGCAATTTGCGACTTGAGTAATGAAGAGTTTTACGCATGTACTGGCATTTTATCGTTCAAAAATCTAGTTTTGACGCTGGTTGTCGAAGCGCCCGTGACTGAAGAAGTACTTTTTCCGAACGGGGCGGGATACTGAGTTTCGCTGTGATATCGTCACATCATTGTATACGTCATCACTATAGTTGAATAAGGAGCTAACACCATGGTTGCAGGTACAATAGGGTATGAAAGAGATGTTTTGACCTTTGCAAAGGTGAGTTTCGCACTTGAGTTTGAGTATATAAACAAAGAGTTTTTACCTTTCTTACCAGGTGCACCAGCACGAGTACTCGATGCTGGGTGCGGCGTAGGACAGAACTCTGCGGCACTGTTTAAAATGGGCTACGATGTTGTTGCTGTAGAGCCCTTAGGCGCCTTTCTAGAAGCAGCTAAGTTGCAGTTTCCAGAGTTAGAAATTAACTGGCAGCAAGATAGTTTACCTGATTTGAAGCTGCTGACACCCCGTGATGTGCTATTTGACTTTATTCTGATGGATGGCGTTTGGCATCATTTAAATTATTCGCAAAGAAAGCGCTGTATCGATAGATTGTCTAATTTGTTGTCTCCTGGCGGCGTTTGCGCTATTTCTTTGAGAAATGGTCCGGCAGGAAAAGGCACCCATATCTTTCCAACCAGTTGCAATGAACTATTCAAGTATGCGAAGGAGTGTGGGCTCGAAGTTGTGTTCCATGTAGAAGATCAGCCCAGCAAGATGCCAAATAAACACAATGTAACTTGGTCTCGAGTTGCGCTAAGAAAATAGCTTTTTTCTGACAATTTTTCGATAAGCGCTCGGTGTTTGGTTCATTTGCTCTTTAAAAGCCCTAGATAGCTGGCTCTGTGAGCTAAAGCCAACCGTCAAGGCAACTTCCTGAATGCTTAAGTTACTCGAGGCCAATAGCTCGCATGCCTGTTGGAGTCTAACTTCTTGCAAATATGCAATGGCCGTTTTACCTGTGGCAGCTTTAAATCGGCGGTTGAAGCTTCGATAACTTATACCAAATTGCTGCGCAACTTCTGCCAGTGATAAGGCGGAGCTCGCATTGTTCTTTAGCCAAAACTGGATAGCGGCAATTTGTTCGTCACTGTGCCGATCGACAGCACCCTCTAAATAACGTTGCTCTTCGTAGGGCTTTCTGATCTCATGGGAAAAATTTTGTTGCACGTGATTTGCTGCGTCTTTGCCATAAAACTGACCGATCAAATGAACCACAACATCCGCCAAGGCGTTGAGACTGGCTACAGTGTACAACCTATCAGACTGGGTTATGAAGTAGTCGGGTTTGAGTTCAACAGCAGGGTAGCTTTTCATAAATTGCTTAGCATAGTGCCAATGTGTCGTTGCTGAGTGACCATTTAACATACCTGACTCGGCCAAAAAGCACACCCCTGTGCCCACGCCAATAACAGTTGCGCCTCGCTCCCACGCAAAGGCCAAATTTGTGGCTAGTTGGGGGTTGTGCCGAACAACGGGCCTCGGGTTTCTCCAAATACTAGGCACAATAATATAGTCGTAGCTAGTTAAAGACTGAAAGTCAGATTGTACAGCCATATTGATACCAACATTCGTTGTTATATGATTTCCATCTTCACTTAAGCATTCTATGGCGAGGGGTTTAAAGTTTTGACCCTTATGCCGCTTTGCATAAGCTTCACCAGCTTTGAGCATTTCAATAGGCAGCGTAACGCTGGTGATCAATAATTGCTCATATAAAGTGATGGCTATTTTTATTATTTCCATAAAACTCATCGGATCTGGTTAGGTTGGCGAAAAAAGTCAATTCAGTGGCGAATTGTGTAAAGTTATATTATCTACTTCATTCTAGAATTATTGCAACAAATATGTATTAAAGAGTTAAGTATGACAGCATTACCTATTATTGTCGGTATGGGTGGTATTAATGCCGCAGGTAGAACATCTTTTCACCAAGCGTATCGCAGAATTGTGCTAGATAAATTAGATAATGACGCAAGAGCAGATACTTTTTTAGGTCTGGCGACTTTGATGAACTTAGTGTCAGTGGAAGGAGACAGTCTTGTCACCCACAATGGCGATGTCATCAGTAAGTCAGAAGTTGAAGCCAAAGTTGGTGAGCAAGTAATAGCTGGTACTTTAATTCGAAGAATAGAAAAGAACCACTTTGATGTAGACGCAACGCATTGGCAGCAGAAGCTAACGATTACGGCTAATACAGAGCAGGGGATCCGCTTTACCTGTCGTAAAAAAGACTTGCCTACACCTGTGCCAAGTAGCTGGTTGGTCGAAGAGGTAGATGCAAAAACGGTTAACGTCCACGTTCCTGAGCAATTAGAAGTTAAACACGACAGCTTCAGAGACAACCCAATTAAAGCTGCTGGCCAGTTACCTACAGGCTTTGAACCTGCAAAGATGTACAACAGCCGTTACCAACCACGTGGATTACAAGCCACGATATTTGCCGCAACTGATGCGATAAAATCAACAGGCCTTGATTGGGACAGTGTTATGTCTCGTGTTAAGCCTGATGAAATAGGCACTTACTCAGCGTCCGTTGCGGGACAGATGGATAATGAAGGTCTTGGCGGGCTGGTAAGAAGTCGACTGAAAGGTGAGCGTGTAAGTACTAAGCAGTTGGCATTAGGATTAAATACTATGTCAACTGACTTTATCAATGCGTATGTAACAGGAAGCGTAGGTACAACATTCTCGACAGCAGGGGCGTGTGCCACTTTCCTTTACAATTTACGCGCGGCTGTTAATGACATTCAAACAGGCCGTACACGTGTAGCGGTTGTGGCCAGTGTTGAATGTGCGCTTACACCAGAAGTGATTGAAGGCTTTGGTAATATGGGCGCGCTTGCAAATGAAGAAGGTTTGAAAAAGCTGGACAATACAGAGCAAGTTGATCATCGCAGAACGAGTCGCCCATTTGGTGAAAACTGTGGTTTCACTATTGGTGAAGGTGCACAGGTTGCAATTTTGATGGATGACAAACTTGCCTTAGAACTCGGTGCTGAAGTAATGGGTTCAGTCGTAGATGTTTTTGTAAATGCTGATGGCGTCAAAAAGTCAATTACAGCGCCAGGGCCAGGTAATTATATTACGATGGCAAAATCTGTGGCATTAGCACAGGAAATTGCAGGTGAAGAATCGCTAAAAGAGCGTAGCTTTATCTTGGCTCATGGTTCAAGTACTCCGCAAAATCGCGTTACAGAGTCAGCTATTTACCATAAAGTCGCAGAGGCATTTTCGATTAATGGCTGGAAGCTTGCGGCTCCAAAAGCCTATGTTGGGCATACAATTGCGCCGGCATCAGGTGACCAGTTAGCAATGGCTTTGGGGGTATTTAGCCATAATATTATGCCGGGTATTACGACAATTGATAAAGTTGCGGACGATGTCCATGATGAGCATTTAGACATACGTAATTACCACTATGATTGTGGCGACATGGACATTGCGTTCATCAACTCCAAAGGCTTTGGTGGAAACAATGCTACAGCAACCGTGTTTTCGCCAAAAGTAACGCATAGTTTACTGGCAAAGCGTCATGGCGAAGATGCAATAAATGTGTATCAGCAAAAACTAGCGCAAACTTCTGAGAATCAGCAAGCATATAAAGAAGCCGCAGATTTAGGTAAATATGAGCTGATTTATCGCTTTGGTAACGGCATGGTGGATGAATCACAACTGACCTTAGACCAAAACGAGCTGCGCATTCCTGGTTTTGAAGAAGCGATTAAGCTAACTGGTAATAATCAGTATGCTGATATCAGCAAATAGAATTAATGTTAAGCAACAAAGGCGCTAGGGAATAGCGCCTTTTTTTGTGCGTTGAGTACTGGTGATCAACGCAAGTGTTTGGCATGAAACTCAATGTGTTGTTCGATAAATGAACTGATGAAAAAGTAGCTGTGGTCGTAGCCACCGTGCAACTGATACTCAATGTCATAGCCGATATTTTTAGCTGCGTTGAGCAGTGCCTCAGGTTTTAGCTGGTCTACTAAAAAAGTATCATCAGCGCCTTGGTCAATTTTGATTGGGACTTGTCTAGATATGGTATTTTGTCTCAATAACGCTGTTGCATCGTATTGTGCCCAAGTGGCTTCATCATCTCCCAAATAACCTCTAAATGCTTTGACACCCCAAGGACAATCGATTGGGTTTGAAATGGGAGCAAATGCCGAGATACTCTCGTACTGGAGACTATTTCTAAGGCCGATGGTCAATGCACCATGACCGCCCATAGAGTGACCACTGATTGCTTTTTTAGTGCTGACAAAGAAGTTTGATTCAATGAGTTTTGGCAGCTCATTTGTCACATAGTCATACATGTTGTAATGCGTTGAGTAAGGTGCCTGTGTCGCATTTAAATAGAAACCTGCGCCTAGCCCAAAGTCGTAACTACCATTTTCATCGTCAACAACGTCTTCACCACGAGGGCTAGTATCCGGCGCGACAATAACAAGCCCATGTTCGCTGGCATATTTGAATACACCGGCTTTTTGCATAAAGTTTTCATCAGTGCATGTCAGCCCTGAAAGCCAATATAAAACGGGGAGCTTAGTGTCGTTACTTACTGACTTTGGTAAGAAAATAGCAAAGGTCATCTCGCAATTGTTAGTGGAGCTCTGATGCTTGAAGCGTTTATGCACGCCGCCAAACACTTTGTTTTCGCTGATTAATTCCATATATTTTACGCTATTTAGAGATAAATAAAGATTCGAGTGGAAATCTGCGGCAAGTGGTAGACTTGCCGCGCGAAATCACAATTAGTAATGAATGACCGAGCGAATGCTCTTACCTTCGTGCATCAGATCGAAAGCTTCGTTAATTTCATCTAATGCCATCGTGTGGGTAATAAAGTCATTTAGCTTAAATTCACCATCCATGTAACGCTCTACAATTTCAGGTAGCTCTGAGCGACCTTTTACACCGCCAAAAGCAGAACCACGCCAGACTCGACCTGTAACAAGTTGGAATGGACGTGTTGAGATCTCTTGACCCGCACCTGCAACGCCAATGATCACCGATTCGCCCCAGCCTTTATGGCAACACTCAAGAGCACTGCGCATTACATTGACATTACCGATACACTCAAAAGAAAAGTCGACACCACCATCTGTCATTTCTACAATGACTTCTTGAATTGGTTTGTCATAGTCGTTCGGGTTGATTAAATCAGTCGCGCCAAGCTTGGTTGCTAAATCGAATTTGTCGGTGTTTATATCGATCCCGATAATACGGCTGGCTCCGGCCATGGTTGCGCCAATGATCGCAGATAAACCAATGCCGCCTAAGCCGAATATGGCAACCGTATCGCCTTTTTGAACTTTAGCAGTATTTAGTACCGCACCCATACCAGTTGTCACACCACAACCTAATAAGCAGATCTCTTCTAGCGGTGCTTCTTTATTTACTTTAGCTAATGAAATTTCTGGTAAAACCGTGTATTCAGAGAAAGTAGATGTCCCCATGTAATGATAAATAGGTTCACCATCTTTGTAGAATCTAGTCGTGCCGTCTGGCATTAAACCTTTACCTTGGGTTTCTCGGATTTTCTGACAAAGGTTGGTTTTACCTGAAGTACAGAATTTACATTCACCGCATTCTGGCGTGTAAAGTGGTATCACATGGTCGCCGATTTCAACACCGGTAACGCCTTCCCCAACGGCTTCAACAATACCTGCACCTTCATGGCCTAAAATTGCTGGGAAAACACCCTCTGGATCTTCACCTGAAAGGGTGAAGGCATCGGTATGGCATACACCGGTCGCAGTAATTTTCACCAGCACTTCGCCAGCTTTGGGCATCATGACGTCCACTTCCTCAATACTGAGTGGTTTTCCTGGTCCCCAAGCAATGGCGGCTTTGGATTTAATGAATTGTGTCATGTTCTTGTTTTCCTGTTTTATAGAGAGGCTTAAGTATAACCTTTATTATAAATTTGATAATCTCGAAAATAATAAAAGACTTTTACGGATATGTAATAATGGATAGATGGGTAGGTATAGATGAATTTGTCGCCGTTGCTGTATGCGGATCATTCACAGGAGCTGCAGAGCAATTAGATACATCTGTTGCGCAAGTAAGTCGTAGAGTAAAAGCACTTGAAAGTACTTTGGGCTACCAGTTGTTGAATCGCACAACGCGAAAGTTATCACTGACAACGGAAGGAAATGTCTTTCTGTCACATGCCAAGCATCTGCAACATGTCTTAGATGATGCAACTTCAGCCCTTAGACAGAGAGACAGTCAACCTGCTGGAAAAATTAAAATGACAGCGCCCGTGATGTATGGCGAGCAGTATATTATGCCTTTGGTAAATCAATTTATGTCTTTATATCCAAATATTCAAATTGATATGGAACTCAATAACAATCAGCTTGATTTAATTGAGCAAGGCTTTGATTTTGCGATACGCTTGGGCAATTTGAAAGACTCATCAATGAGAGCCCGGTTACTGACGCATAGACAAACTCTAGTTTGTGGTGCTCCGGCGTATATAGATAACAATAAACCAATCAAAAGCATTACTGATTTAGATAACCACGCTTGTTTGGTAGGACAGTCGAGTGTCTGGCGCTTTGTTGATGAAGGTAAAGAGCGCCAGGTAAGCGTCAAGGGGCGGTTGCGTTGTAACAGTGGCTGGGCGCTTGTCGATGCAGCCAAGCAAGGCTTGGGCTTGGCACAGCTTCCCCATTATTACTTAAGTGAAGAAATTGAAAAGGGTGAGTTGGTGGAAGTATTGAACACTTTTAGGCCTGAGGCGGAAGGGGTCTGGGCAGTGTATCCACCCAGACGTTACTTGCCTACCTCGGTCAGAGAGCTGCTTGAGTTTTTAGCAGAAGGCTTAATGTCAGACTAGTTGTCATTTCCTAGTGACATTGCTTCTAATGCCTTATTTAAAGCAGCTTCACGGCTGTGACAAAATGCATCCTTACCAAGTTTTTCGCGAATATTGATCTTATTCAGCTTTTCGCTGGTCTCTTGGTTAGGAGAATAGATGAATACTTGAACATTAGCATCAATTGCATCTGTGATGGCATTTTCTATGGCCAAACTTACTGTTACATCAAGCATAGCTACATCACTTAAATCCAAAACCATGGTTTTGTATTCACTAATATATCTGTGCTGGCGTGCAATTGCCTTTGACACACTGAAAATCATTGGCCCAGACAAATAGAAAAATAATAGCTGGCCTTGTGCTTGCTCTAGTAGCGCCTTTTCATGGCTATTGAGCGGCACATCTTCATCTGTATCACTGTCGCTGATGGCTTTGACATGCTGCTCTTGAACACGGCTCAATCGTTCGATAACCATGATATTAGAGATGAAAACACCTAAACCCACAGCGACGATCAAATCGACAAATACAGTCAATAACATAACGCCATACATGATAACCATTTGGCTAAGGCTTAGTTTATGCGCACGTTGGATGAAACTCCAATCCAGAATATTGTAGCCAACATATACTGCAATGCCTGCAAGTACAGCCATCGGGATGGGTTCAGTCAAACCGCCTGCGACAAATACCACAGCCATCAAAATCAGGGCACGAATGATGCCAGCCAGTGGCGAGCGAGCTCCAACTTGAATATTGACCACAGTTCCCATAGTCGCGCCGGCACCTGGTAATGCGCCAAACAAGCCAGAGATCATATTTGCAATACCTTGACCTCGTAACTCTTTATCAGAGTCGTGTTCTGTTCGCGTCAAACTGTCGCCGATAACCGCAGTTAAAAGCGTATCTATACAACCTAACGTACCAAGTACAAGAGCATCAATAACCATGGAGGTAAACTGCTCGGTGGTGAAGGTTGGCCATACGATAGAAGGTAAACCACTTGGAATTTCGCCTATGCGGCTAATGCTATCTTTATCAAATAGCAGTATAGATACTAGAGTCACTGCAACAAGTGCGACCAATTGTGCAGGGACATATTGGCGGTACTTTTGTGGCAGATAAAACAAGATCCCTAATGTAAGGATCCCTAAAAATAACTCAGCAAAATGCAGGTCTAATATGAGTTCAGGTAAGGCACTGAGAGTACCCAAAACACCACCGGCTGGCGCCTGATGGCCCAATAGAGGAGCTAACTGCAATATAATGAGTATGACACCAATACCAGACATAAATCCGGATATCACACTATATGGCATCAAGGTAACATATTTACCTAACTTTAAAGTTCCGAGCAATATTTGAAATGCCCCGGCCATCATAACAACGGTAAATCCCATTGCTAATCCGTTTTCGGGATACTGTGCCATCATGGTGGTCAAAACTGCGGTCATAATAACCGTCATCGGACCTGTAGGCTCAGAAATCAAAGAGGTAGAACCACCAAATAAGGCAGCAAAAAGACCGACGAGAATAGCGCCCCACATTCCAGCTTCTGCACCGGCACCAGAAGCAACCCCGAAGGCGAGGGCTAGGGGAAGAGAAATAATCGCAGTGGTCACACCACCGAACAAATCCCCCTTAAAATTCATATGCTTAAATCTGTCTAGGGATAACATAGAACTTCCATACCGCAAGATTTCACGCATTTTACACCAAATTGAGACATTAAGTAGCGGATAATTAAAAATTTTTTACACAACTAGGTGTGACCAGTAGATCTTATCTGTGTTAGCATTACCAAATTAGAAGAAATTAAATAATTAAATTTTAATATGTTTCAATCGGTTAGCCTATTTGTTGGGCTTAGATATAGTCGCTCATCCAAGGGAAATGCATTTGTTTCATTCATCTCTTTTTTCTCTATAGCGGGAATTGCCCTTGGATTAATGTCTTTGATAACTGTTAATTCGGTTATGAACGGCTTCGAACAAAGCCTAAAAAATGCCATGTTAGATCTCATTCCGCACATACAGTTATCGGCAAAAGAACATAACCAGCCAGCTACAAAGTTGGATGCACTTGCATCGCTTTCAGGTGTTAAACGTGTCTCTCCTTATGTGACTTCGGATGTGATTTTACAGACCAATAAAGAGCTGGTCGGTGTGCGGCTGCAAGGCTCGTTTGATGGTTACCCAACCGCGATAAGCCCTCACATTGAATCAGGCAGTGTGAAGTCGCTTCATGATGCTAGGTATCAGCTTGCGTTAAGTCGTTTTTTGGCAAATAAGCTGGACGTTAGGCTCGGCAGTAAAGTGCGGGTTATTTTTCCTGATATTACGAGTTACACTCCTCTTGGCCGAGTCCCCAAGCAAAGACTATTTACAGTGGCAGCCATATACAATTCACGTAGTGAGGCCGATACGAGTTTAGCCTTTGCTGATGGCAATAGCTTAATGAAGATGCTGAAGAAAAAGCCTGGAGAATACGATGTGAGTTTGACCCTAAATGATGCATTTTCTGTGTCAGATTTTAAAGCTGATCATCAGGCATTATTGTCTCAGTTTAGCTACCAAGATTGGCAAGTCCAACAAGGAGCATTATTTGCAGCCGTCGCCATGGAAAAACGTGTCATGTCTTTACTATTGGCATTGATCGTCATTGTCGCGGTATTCAACATCGTTTCTGCGTTATCCATGATGGTAAGTGAAAAGCAAGGGGAAGTGGCGATTTTGCAAACGCTTGGGTTTACACCTAGTAAAATTGCTCAAGTCTTTATGATCCAGGGTTTATACAATGGTGTTGTTGGCACTTTGATAGGTTCGATTTTAGGACTGTTACTTGCTGCGAACATCAATGAAGTTCTGAATTTGATTGGTCTATCCCTGTTAGGGGGAATGGCTCTTCCTGTTAAGTTTGATACTGTGAGTTTGTCCTTTATTATTTTCACCAGTTTATTATTAAGTTTTTTAGCAACGCTTTACCCTGCGAAAAAAGCAGCCAAAGTGATGCCTGCAGAGGTTTTAAGATATGAATGATCCAGTGATCCAATGCCAAGCGCTCAACAAGTCCTATCAAGAAGCTGGCAATCAAGTGTCAGTTCTAAAAGGGGTCAATTTATCTTTGCAGCAAGGCGAAACGCTTTCGATTGTGGGTAGTTCAGGTTCAGGCAAAAGCACGCTGCTACATATACTGGGCACATTGGATGCAGCGACAGATGGCACGCTAAAAATTAAAGGTGTAGATGTTCAGTCTCTTTCGCGTGCAAAACAAGCTGATTTTCGTAATCGTCATATGGGGTTTATATACCAATTTCATCATTTGTTAATGGACTTCAGCGCACTAGAAAATGTGGCTATGCCACTTTTGATCGCGGGTAAATCAAAGCAAGAAGCAAAAAATGAAGCTGTAAAAATGCTTGAAAAAGTGGGGCTTGGGCACAGAGCTGAACATCGGCCATCTGAGCTTTCTGGCGGAGAAAGACAGCGTGTTGCAATAGCAAGAGCGCTCGTAACCAAGCCATCATTGGTGCTTGCAGATGAACCGACTGGTAACTTAGACAAACATAATGCCCTTAAAATTTACGAGTTACTGAATGAACTCAATAAGGAATTCGATACCAGCTTTGTCATTGTTACTCATGATTTAGAGCTGGCTGAAAAGTTAGGACGTGTCGTTCAGCTGGATGACGGTGTGCTGGTTGATTACCAAAAAGCAGATAGGAGTGTGCATGCTTAGTCTGTTTTTGAGCAAACGGCTGCGAGAGTCCAAGCATCAAAGCGGCTTTATTGGCTTTCTCAGTAAAGCTTCAACAATAGGTGTGTTTCTTGGTGTTACTGTACTGATAGTAGCTCTGTCCGTTATAAATGGGTTTGAGCAGCAGCTCAAAGAAAGATTACTTTCTGTTGTACCACATGTGAGTTATCAAGCGCCTTATGATCCAATTACGGATTGGCCGAGTAAAGTGGAGCTGCTTGAAGCGCAACCTGGTGTGGTCGCTGCAACGGCGGAAATAAATTTAACCGGTATGGTACAGTTCAAAGGCCAATTAAAAGCAGCTCAGTTAAAAGGAATTGACCCTAGTCGGCATGTCAAAGTTTCAAGCATCCACGAATACATTCAACCATTAAACTTAAAAGACCTTGCAGCTGATGAAATTGTCTTAGGGCAAGGGATTGCAGCTCATTTAGATGTAAACCTAGGGGATAAGGTCACTGTACTGATCGCAAATCAGCATGCAAAAAATGCGCTTGCCGCCCCTAAACGTGTGTCTTTTAACGTCGCGGGTCTGATTGCAATGGGCGGGGAAGTAGATAAAAATTTGGCTCTGGTTAACATTGCGAAGATTCAACAGGCGCTTTCATTGGAACCAATGGTTGTTACGGGCTTGCGACTAACTGTTGATGATGTCTTCAATGCGCACCAAATTGCAATGGACGCAGGCAGAATTTTACCGGACTTGGTTTATGTACAAAGTTGGTTTAGAACACAAGGTAGTTTATATCAAGACATTCAAATGGTGCGAACCATTGTCTATCTTGTTGTTTTTCTGATTATTGCAGTAGCCAGTTTTAATATTATTTCGTCAATGGTTATGGAAGTTAAAGAAAAACAAGCTGACATTGCCATATTAAAAACGATGGGCACAAGAGACAAAACAATTTTTATGACCTTTGCAGTACAAGGGCTAAGTTATGCATTAGTGGGCGCATTTTTTGGGTTAATTGTCGGCACCGTGATTGCGCTTAACGTGTCAGATTTATTTGCTCTTTGGACCTCAATAGACGGGAGTAACCCATTGCAAGGGGTTTACTTTATTGAGTTCTTACCGAGTAAATTGGAATTTGCGGATATCATAATTGTACTCTTGGCGACGGTCGTAATTTCGGTTATTTCGAGTGTATATCCCGCATGGCAGGCTACTAAGGTGCAGCCTGCACGTGTGCTTGGCGGTGGGTAATTGAGGCAACGCGACAGTTAGCTCTCAAAGTGTAAGTAACTCGACTTGTCTTCAAGTACATATTCGATAAAGGCGTCTATTGGAAGGGGTTTACTATAATAGTATCCCTGAACATATTGGACGCCTTTGGCTTTTGCGTAAATCATTTGCTCCATGTCCTCTACACCTTCTGCAACGAGGGGTTTATCTAGGTTTTTTGCCAAAGATACAATTGAGTTAAAGACGGATTGCAATTTTCCATCTTTGACCACATTGGTCACAAACGAGCGGTCAATTTTGATTTCATCAAAGTGAAGCTTACACAAGTAACTCAGGCTAGAAAACCCAGTTCCAAAGTCGTCAATAGAAATAAGTAACCCTTTACTCTGTAAGGATATGAGGACTTCGTTTACATAAGAAAAGTTATCGATCAGGGCTGATTCGGTAAGTTCTAATTTGATGCAGCGCGGATCTATGTTGTACTCTGATAAAGCGGTAAGCAATTTACTTTCAAAGTTGACATCTAATATCTCTACGACACTGATATTGATAGCAAACATGTAATTTTTGGGATCAATGCCTTCTCGTCTGAGCTTGTCTTTGGCTTCCTTTATTTGTGAAAGTGTAAACATGGTAAGCTTATTGATATCACCTGTGCTTTCCACAATAGGAATAAACTCAACTGGTGAGACAGGTTGGCCGTCAAGTGTCCACCTCATCAAGCATTCGGCGCCAATTAAACATTCCGTTTTGGTATCGTGCAAAGGCTGCAACACAACATTAAAAGCATTTTTTGATTTTTCGTTATGCAAAGCATCTCTTAGCGCAGTCTCTATTTTATTTTGCCGTTCGATTTGCCGAGCTAACCCTTCTTGAAATTCAACTAATCTCAGCTTTTCCGATAAGACGTCAAAAGTTGCCATTTCAGCTTTGTTGAGGCTTAATTCATGGTCGTCTTTACTTGTCTCTTTGTAATACCCCAAAGCGACATTGCTATAAAAGCTACTGTCATTAAATTCAAATGGCTCATTTAGGTGGTTATATAAGGCTTCGATATTGAGGGAAGAGGAGTTGGGAACAAATACACAAAAACAATCGGACGAGTGTTTAGAAAATACACCTTGTTCATATTCCCCTTGGAAGCGTGACAATACTTCCATAAATACAAGATTTGCGACACCAATGTTCCAAACCTCAGAGATCCTTTGATAGTTGCAAATGCGAATACAGCACATTACACCAGCGGTATCTAACTCTTGTACTTTTGCTACAAAAGCTTCTCTGTATAAGAGGCCAGTGTGCGGGTCGCGAATTGCCAGTTGTTTATTAAGTCGCCGAATCGCAACCAGCTCTTCTATTAAATCGACTTTGACAAAAGTGAGAGAGTTTTTTCTGGTATAGCTAAACCGAACCCAGTGCACATTGCTGTTGTCTACACTCACTCCGAGTTCTAGCTGGTCAAAACAGGTTTCAAATAATACGTCTTGGCTTTTTAAATCATTAAAGTCTTCGTCGAAAAATTTTAAGGTAGGGCTGTCAACAATATTGTCACCTACTTTTAGTGCGATTAAATTGCTAGCTTTGTCTGAGATGCCTGTAATTGTACCGTCTTGCTCGTAAGCAACGTAGATGATATTTAGCAGTTCTAAAAGGCTTTTTTGCATAGCTAGCACCTTAACACTTTTAAAATTTGATACGGGATATTGCTTAGTGAAAAGACTTTATCAACGGCGCCTCGCGCGATGGCTTCTTTTGGCATACCAAACACAACACAACTCGCCTCACTTTCGGCAAAATTTATTGCGCCGGCACTTTTCATGTCTAGCATGCCTGATGCACCATCATCGCCCATACCTGTTAGTATTACGCCAATTGCGTTTCGCCCGACTGACTGTGCGACTGATCTGAACAACACATCCACTGAAGGCCTATGCCTACTTACCAAGGGACCATCTCGTACTTCTAAATAGTAGTCGCTACCTTGACGTTTTACCAACATATGCTTACCTCCGGGCGCTATGTATACGTGACCTGCTTTTAATCTCATGGCATTTTCACCTTCAACGACAGTATGGCGAGTAACCGTGTTGAGCCGTTGTGCAAACGCATGGGTGAACTTGCTAGGCATATGCTGAACTATGACAATTGGGGGAGTATTGGGTGGCAAAAGAGACAAAAACCCCGTGAGGGCCTCAGTGCCTCCAGTTGATGCGCCAACCGCAATGACTTTGTCTGGTGTTATTGGTGGTTTAAGCTCATTTGGTGCTGTAGGCGGCAGCATTTCGTCGACGGTGTGATTATGGCGTACTGATTCTTCAGCTAAGTAACGCAGCGGTTTGACTTTCGCCTTACCCGCCGCTTTGATCGCATCAATGATTTGCGTGATACCTTGATTATTAAGGAAATCTGACAGGCCTTGACTTGGTTTGGCGATAACATCGACAGCACCAGAGGCAAGTGCTTCCATCGCGGTTTCAGTGTGTTTTTGCGTGAGTGCCGAGCACATGATAATAGGGGTCGGCTTTTCTTGCATGATTTTTTTTAAGAAAGTGATGCCATCCATTTTTGGCATCTCAACATCGAGCAAAATGACGTCTGGCCAATTCATTTTCATTTTTCGCTCAGCTAATATCGGGTCAGGTGCTGAACCAATAAGTTTTAATTCTCTATCATGCTGTATGATTTCGCCAACGAGTTGCCGCATTACCGCAGAATCGTCAACGATGAATACGCTGATCATAACCTAACCTTTTTATAGATACAGGGTTGAATTAATTCCAGTCCTGGGCGCTTTTTTCTCAATGACTCCGAATGCCCTAAAAACAAAAGACCACCATGATTAAGCCGATGCACAATATTATCAATAATTGCTTTTTGTTTAATTTCGTCAAAATAAATTAAGACGTTGCGTAAAAAGATAATATCAAAAGAGTAGTCTACCTTTCGTAAGTGCAGCAAATTGTCTACATCGAACGTACAGTGGCTTTTAATTGCCTTATTGAGCGTAAACGTTCCCTCATTTGGTCCTATGCCCTTTAAACAATAGGCTTTTCGATATTTTTTAGGAATTTTTTGTGCGGTTGAAATAGCAAAACACGCTTCTTTGGCCATTTCTACAGAAGTTGGAGAAATGTCAGTGCCTGTTACAGACCAGCGTCCATTGTAGAATAAGTCATCTAACACCATGGCTATTGAGTATGCTTCTTCCCCGGTCGAAGAGGCTGCACTCCAAGCTCTGATAGGCACGTTGCGACTACGCCTGTTTCTATAGTATTCATACATAAACTCGAATTGAGACTGTTCACGAAAGAAGTAAGTTTCGTGAGTGGTCAGCTTGTCGATAAATATATCAAGTTCTTTGTGTCCGTTAGGACTGGTAATTAGCTGGTAGTACTGGTTATGTGTGGTGCATTTTGTCGCTCTAAGCCGGGAGCTCAAGCGGCTAGCCATTATATCGGCCTTTGCATTGTTCAACCGAATACCCGTGTGTTCATCGAGCACTCTGTTCAATTGATTGAACTCCAGCTGGCTGATGGTCATGTACTAGAGTTACCTTTGGCAGTAATTGATAAAGAACTGCTCTTGTTCATGTTTTAACGTAGAGTTGATTTCATTCACATTGAGCACTTTTGCAATGTCCAATAATGTGGTCAACTTGTTATTAATCTTTGCCATTTTCCACTCAAAGTGGCGAGGGATGTTAGAACCAAAGGAAGGGGAGGACTCGAGCTTGTTCAGGTCAATAAACTCGATAGACACGACACTGTTCACTAACATGCCAAGCGTCATTGACTCCTCCAATGATTGATCAAAGAAGTCGTACAAGACGATACAGCTATATTTGTCATAAGGGGTTACTGATTTTAGACCGAGGCGGCTTTGTAGGTCTAACACGGGTATCACGCTGCCACGGACATTGATCACGCCGCGAATTACATCAGAACACATTGGGACCATGGTTGTTTCAACCAATTCAATGACTTCTTTTACAGAGTCGATAGGGATCCCAAAGTGATCATGGCCTACCTTGACAAACAAGTATCTCAGTTCACCTTTTTGTTGAATATGGGGCAGTTCTTGATGGCCATCACTCATGGTTTACCTCATTTGGTGCTTCTTCATCTAAGTTTTCTTGTGTTTCTATATTGTCTTCGGATTCTAGGGATGTTTCGTTGAGATCTGCGTTATTGAGGTCCTCAATGAGTTTTAGCTCATCTAACGTGAGAATTTTAGATATGTCTAAGATTGTCATTAGCTTATCGGGCAACTTGGCCAATCCAAGTACAAATCGACTGTGAAACTGACCACCAATACTTGGCACTGCATCGATGTCTGCACCGGAAATATCGAGCACTTTGGTGACCATATCCACTTTCAAGCCAATTGTAATTTCCTGATTATTGAACAGACATTCGGCAATAATTATGCAGGTTCGATTGGTGATTTCTTGAGATTGTTTACCAAGGCGCAAGGAGAGATCAAAAACTGGAATAACCTCTCCGCGTAAGTTAATCGCGCCAATAATAAACTCGGGTGCCATGGGGATCGGATCAACTTCAATATATTCCATGATCTCCTTGACCAAAGAGATGTTGATGGAATAAGAGGCATGGTTGAGCTCAAACGCCAAATACTTATCTTTGTCGACTAAACTACTTTGACTAGTATGATCTGTCATAACATTTACTCATCAAACGGTGTATAGCCTTCTTCTGGCATTGAACTTGATGACTTTGCTTCTTGTACAGAACGTCTCAACTTCATCATTTGCCTATCGTTACTGAGTTTGAAGTAGTTCACTGTAGAGCGAATATCACTGGTTTGGTCTTGCACCATTTTGGCGGTTGAAGCTAGTTCTTCCGATGCTGACGCATTTTGCTGCGCAATTTCATCTAATTGCGAGACAGTTCGGTTGATTTCAGCAACACTCGTGCTTTGCTCTGTTGACGCTGCGGTGATCTCTTGTACCAAATCTGCGGTTTTACCAATATTGGGCACCATTCTGTCAAGCATTCCTCCTGCATGTTGCGCTATTTTCACGCTGTTATCTGCCAGTGTACTGATATCTTGTGCAGCCACTTGTGAGCGTTCTGCAAGCTTTCTGACTTCATCAGCTACCACAGCAAACCCTTTACCATGTTCCCCAGCTCTTGCCGCTTCAATTGCGGCGTTGAGTGCAAGTAAATTAGTTTTGTAGGCGATGTCTTCGATTATTCCTATCTTTTCAGCAATTTGCGTCATAGCTTTAACGGTATCTTTTACAGCGCGGCCACCATCGTTTGCTTCGCTACTTGATTGCTTGGCAATGTCATTGGTTACCTTAGAATTTTCTGTATTCATAGAGATAGAGGAGCTCATTTGCTCTAAGGATGCGGAGGTTTCCTCTACGCTTGCTGCGAGTTGGTTCGACGTAGAGCTGAGCATTCGAGATGTTGTTCCCACTTCGTTAGTGCTGTGGGCAATAGATTCAACAGATTCTTGAATGTCTAGCAGGATATTTTGCAGACGCTCAATAAAGCCATTGAAGCTGCGTGCAGTTTCTCCTATTTCATCATTGCCAAAATCAGGAATGCGCCTTGTTAGATCTCCTTCACCTGATCGCAAGTCTTCTGCTGCTTCAGCGAGTGCGTTAATGGGGATAACGATACCCCGGATCAGAAACGCAGCTGTGGCTGTAGCCAGCACAATGGCCACAACTAATAGAGCCCAGACTAATGATATACTTTCTCGAGCTGCGGTGACTAAAGCGTTGAGAGATTCATCACCTTCTTGAATGGCTTCATTTGATATCTCTTCCAAGAGGTCTTCGATTTTGTTGAATACCTCATGTTCTAGACGGTCAACATCCTTAGATGCCTTGATTTTATTGCGCGGATCATACATGGCAAAAATCTCTTTACCACCATTGTATAGCTCGAGGTACATCCGCTCGACCTCACTCAGTGCTTTTATTTCTGGCGGTTTTCTCTCAAGGGGCTTGATATCAGCTAAAAACCCAGAGAATGTTCTAGCATCTTTTTCAAATGCTGAGTCTGCACCTAATGCACCGCGCATATAAGCATTTAGGGAGCTCATCATATCGCCTTGTTCATCAATTAACTCTAGGTAATAGCGAACGCCAGGTAGGTCATCGTTCACCACTTCATTGAAATCACCGCTGCTGCCTGCATCGGCGACTTCCTCTTCTTTCAATGTATCTAGAAGTTGCTCAAGCGGGATAGCAAACTCTTTGTTTAAGTAGTCGTATTTATCAATCGCCTTTGCTTCTAACAATGGGTCGAAGCGGTCAAAAATCAACTCTTGATTTTCATTGGCGTAGCGGGTTACTAATTCTTCCAGTTGTCTCAATAGAGAATTATTCACCGTCCCAAGTTGTTTCAAATCTTCTAAGTAACGAATAAACTCATTGTAATTCGAGCGAAAATCCTCGCTCTCGTCAGACTCCCCGGCAATATACTCCAGTACATTACTGTTCATATCCCCAAGCTCATCCAACATGTTTAATGCGTAGATTGTTTCAGGTATATCCACTTTACCGACGTCTACCGCAAACTCTTCAATTTCTCCGTTTTTAAGCTGAACAGACATTGCTATGACTAATAACAATACCCCCATGGTAAACATCGCAAGAATAATCTTGTTGCGAATTGTAAAGTTCTTAAACATGTTAGCTCTCCGGGATTACCTAATGCTTTTTCTCTAACGCCTCATAAACTGAAATTGCAGACTTAATTAGTGCGGAAACGTCTAAAATAATGGCGACATTTCCGCTACCTAAAATGGTCGCACCGCTAATACATTTGAGTCCTTCGAACAACCTTCCTAGTGGTTTTACAACTGTTTGGAACTCGCCCTTAAGCGAGTCTACTACCAAACCAGCACGCAGCGTGCCGAACTGAACAATGACCAGAGATTCTCTGGTATGATCTATTTGCTCTTCTATGCCAAATAAGGTTCTTAACCGTATAAATGGCAGTACTTCGGTTCTTAAATTGATATAACTTTTATCCTGAATATCTTGCTCAGATACAACTTCATGAAGTTCTAAACACTCGACAACGGTATCCAATGGAATGACATAGTTTTCTTTATGAACCTCGAACATAAAGCCATCGATAATAGACAAAGTAAGAGGTAAGCGAATTAAAATGGTCGACCCCTGTCCCGGTGTGCTTTCAACTTCAACACTGCCTCGCAAGCTGTCGATATTTCGCTTTACGACATCCATGCCCACACCGCGTCCAGAAATATTGGTGATAGACTCTGCAGTGGAAAATCCAGGCTCAAAAATCAACAAGTTGACATCTTTTTCTTGCAAGGTTTGATTTGCAGAGATTAGGCCTCTGTCGACTGCTCGTTTTAAAATCTTTTCTTGATCTAACCCTTTACCATCGTCACTTACTTCAATCACTATTGAACCTGAGTCATGGTAGGCTTTAAGTGTTAGCTGTCCTTGCTCAGGTTTACCTTGTGCGCGTCGGGTATCAGGGTCTTCTATCCCGTGATCTATGGCATTCCTTACAATATGCATCAGTGGATCGCTGACTTTTTCGACAAACGTTTTATCCAGCTCGGTTTCTGCACCGACAATGGTTAACTCCACTTGCTTACCAAGCTCGTCTGCAATATCTCGTACAACGCGTTTAAACTTATTGAACGTTTCTCCAATTTGCACCATTCTGAGCTTTAACGAGCTGTCTCTTATGTTTTCGACAAGTCGTTCAAGCAGTGCCATTGCTTCTATTAAGGTTTCGTTGCCAGTTTCATGAGCAAGTAGGTTAGTTCTAGCGCCAGTTATGACCATCTCTCCAACTTGATCTATGAGCCTGTCGAGTTTTAGTGCTTCAACCCGAAGTGTTTTGCTTTTATGGAGCTTTGATGTATTTACCGCTGGTGCAGCTCCGGACTGAGCAGTGGATTGTTCTGGTGGAGGTGCTTTTTCTTTTTGATTGAGCAACTGCATTATGTCAGCGAAAGCTGGGTCTGCCTCTTTGAGAGAATGAGTTACAAAGTCTATGTCTTGATATTTCTGAATACTGGCTTTGAGGATTTCAGCGTCGCCTTTAGGTGGTAAAATGGCGATATATGCTTCACTGTGAATAAATTCAAAAACGTCAATGATGTCATTTTCCGTTTTGTCTGTATTGAATGATATTATAAACGACAAGTAATTAGACTCAGGATCAAATTGTTGTGGTCCAAACATCGAGTCAAACCAAGTACTGACTTTGAGATCATCTGTTTCTGAATTCAAATAGTGAATGAACGAGTAGGGGTCTAATCCATTCCTGAGCACATTCTCATTAGGTACAAAAAACAGTATCCAGCGCTCGTTATCAAGTTGGTTTCCCGAGGTGGTTTTTTTCAACACCTCACCTTGGGCATCATCGACATCTGTATCAATATACTTAGAGAAACAAGAAACTAAGTGATTTACTTTATTAAGTAAATCTTGGTCAGGTTCCGTCTCTGCTGCGGCGAGTGTGATGAGTGTTTCTGTTGCATCTCTAGTTTCTAGATAAAGTGAGATTAAGTCCTTGCCCAATTGCAGTTCACCATTTCTGGCACTTTCCAATAACGTTTCTGCGATATGGGTCAGTGTTACGACATGCACAAAATCAAAAATGCCCGCGCTGCCCTTGATTGTATGAATAGCTCTGAACAGCGCGTTGATAATTTCGCTCGCATGCTCATCAGAGGTCTCAGACTCCAAGTCTAAAAGGCCATTCTCCATCTCTTGCAACAGTTCTTTTGATTCCGTTACAAAGGTTGCTATGGCCGAAGACAAATCAATAGACATGACTACCCCTTAGTCATTTGGGGGCGTGGACATGCCAACACCCAGTTTTTGACAGCGCGCTTCGATGATGTCATTGGTAGAGATTGTATCAATTTTTAAACCAATCTTTTGGCTATGATAAACAACCCAAATAATGAGTTGCAGGCCTGCTGAATCGACTTCCGTGGTCTCACTGAAGTCAAAAGAAACGCTGTCTTTTTCTGAAATATATGACTTTATTTCATTGAACGTTTGTTGAACTTCGTAAATTGTCAGCTCTGTTGGAAATTTAAAACACTCAGACATACCTATTCTCTACATCATTAAAAGTTTCGATACTGCTTGCAACATTTGTGCTGGCTTAAAGGGTTTGACCATCCAAGCTTTGGCACCTGCTTTTTTCCCTTCTTCCATCATACTTTGCTGGTTTTCTGTAGTGAGCATAATGACAGGCGTAAACTTGTATTGTGGTAATTGCTTAGCTTGCTTTACAAATTCGATGCCGTTCATATTGGGCATGTTCACATCGCTGATTATCAAGTGTATTTTATTGCCATTTAGCTTAGTTAAAGCGTCTTTACCATCTCTGGCTTCGATAACATTAAATCCCGCCCCTGTTAGGGCAATGTTTACAACTTGTCTGAGAGAATCAGAATCGTCTACAACTAGAATGGTTTTACTCATAACGTCCTCATAAGAAAGTTAAATCATCAACAGTGTCGTCGTCACGACCTTTGGACAAGATGCTGCGTTGCTCATTAGTCGCGGCAGTTTTTTTCAATTCATTACTGATCCTCTGATGATTAAATTTGGCTGTTTGGCACTCTCTGCGACTCAAAATAAATTGGTCTATTTCTTCAATCATGATGTTTAAAGCGATTGTGACGCTGTCTTGGATCTGATCGACTCGGTCTTGAAACTGTAAATCAACAAGGATCTGTGAGATTTTTTCTCGAATTTCTAAGTTTGACGCATGTAATTCAGCGGCATGAGATTCGACGTGTTGCGATAGATCCAGCCATTCGTCAACAACGGTATTTATCTCAGTCCGATACTTTTCGGTCAGTACTTGCTTTTTCTCTAGTTCTGAGTTCATTAAATCCATTGAAGAGCGCATTGCATTAGCAATACTCTCTATAAGCTGACCAATACGTACACCAGTCTCACCACTTGAATTAGCCAAGGAGCGAACTTCATCTGCGACCACAGCGAAGCCTCTACCATTTTCACCAGCACGCGCCGCCTCAATTGATGCATTTAGCGCAAGTAAGTTGGTTTGCTCGGCAATTTTTGACACATCTATTGACATGGTTTGAAGTTCATTGCTTTTGTCGACTAGATCCTTAATGGTCGTAGTCATTTGTGCCTGTGAGTCGTTGGTTTGTTCAATATAGGCGAGTACGCCATTTAACTTGTCTCGGCTAGACTCTGAAACGTCTTGCAAACTAGCCCCACTATCATTGGCTGTTCTATCTAGCGTCGCTGATATATTGCCAACGAGATTAGAAAACTCTCCCGACATGTTTACAACTGAGCCTTTTGTCTGCTCTCTGGCGCTTGTAACTTGGGCTATCAATTGAGGAATGATGACACTGCTGAGCTGCTCTAAACAAGCAAGGTCTTCTTGTTGCTCTTGCATTATGTTTTCGTGGGGTAGGGGAGGTTCCTCTTGCTGTTCGGCTTGCTGTTGTGCGAGTGCCAACTTTTGCATAAACAAACTTGCAGCAGACAAACCCGCCATTAGCACTGAAATAGCTACTGAGTCAATAAATATTAAACCAATAACGAGTACCAATATTGGCACTATGTAAGATACAAACAAAAACATGTTACTTAATCTTCAGTTGGATTAATTTTAGCCTAGTAAAGTATGATTATTGTGCAAATTTTAATTTATGTCTGCGCTTTGGCGTTTCTATGTTGCAAGTCGTTAATGAAATTAATAGAGTTAGAGACAAGTTGAAGCGCGTTAGAATAAAAGTAAGCAAGGTTTATTATGTCAAAATCACAACAGCAGCAGTCACTACAATTGTGGCAAAGAGAGCAACTACAAGCTGCGCAGCGCCATTTGGCAGAAAAAGGAATTATCACCAATAAAATTATTGAAAAAGAGTGCCGCATTTTGCCTCCGGCGATTGCTGTTTGGAAGCTGCAAGACGAAAAGGGAAAAGGGTATTGGGCAATTACAGGGCAAGTTCCTACTGATGCTACAGGAGACAAAGCTGCGAGCAATGCAAGAGAAGCGCTGAGATATTTTTCATATCAATGGCAACTCAAAGCAGACGGCATTATTAACGCTGGTGTTAAAGAGAAAACACAAGTTGACTTTGCTAACTTACTTGTCAACAAAGCTCATGATATATATGCAATTTATAACAACGACAAATTGTGGGCTAGTGTAGCATCGTAAATGGCTCTGAATTTATCATCGAAGCAGGGCACTTAAGACGTTGTCTTGGGATCCCAGCTTCCATAAAAACACCACCTTGTTTGCTGAAGCCTGATTTTACAAAGGTGGGCACTTCTTCCAAAATACATTGCACAAAAACTTCTTTAAGGCCTTTTTGCTGGGCAAGATCTGCTAGGTATCCGATCAAAGATTGATAGGCTTGTCTATTTCGGTGGTCTTTAACAATTGCGATACGGCTTATTAACCCATCACTGCACAGCCTACCTGTACCAACAGCCTGGTGATTTTCATCGCGGATTAAGACATGATCTGCTGTTTTATCATGTTGATCGAACTCAACATGTTTTGGTAAGTGTAATTCGCACACAAACACTCTTTCACGAATTTGGCGCAGCTGTCCCTGAGTTTGTTTCCAACTCACTTTGTCGACGTGATAATTCATGATTACCTCTTAGCGAAAATCATACAACACGCCCTGACGAATAAGGGAAGTTTCAACCCCTATTATTATTTTAGGTGCCAAATATCGTGACACCTTTTTGTATGGTTGGCCCTGTCAGTCAGGCATTAAGACCAAGCTTCGACATAATAAAGCCCGTCGTTTATAAGCGTAGTTAACGTTTGTTTGAATTCCAAGCTCATTAACGCTGGTTTTACCTGTTTAAACAAAAAATTTGTATTATCAGTTAACAACTTTACCTGTTCTAGGTCGGTTTGTGACAATTGATAGGATTCACCGTTTATACTCAATAGTATATTTTCGCCGATGCTTTGGTATATTGCTCGCACACCACCAGCTCGAACTATTGTGTCATCCAGTTCAATTTCTGATTCTAAGTGTTCAGCAACAAGCGCATCCTCTAGAGGGGCCAAATCCATATCGTGTTTGGGTTGGCTGAGATACGTCCCTAGCCACTTGCTAAACAATTCATCATCATGGATCAGACTCGATAGCATCGCTTGTATTTTGGTTTTATCTTGTGTGTTTATTTCACCAAGAGAAGACCTTATAGTCAGCTCTGGATCATTGTATCGCTCTATGCCAGCTTCTTCGTCAATGACATGGTCAGCAAAACTACTGATGAGGTCCTTTTGGTCTGGTGCTCTAAAACCGACAGAATAGTTTAGTGCATTTTCAACAGCATACCCTTCATGAGGGCAGCCCGGAGGAATATACAAAATATCTCCAGGTTCTAAAATATGATCTATTACTGCTTCAAATTGCTCGACTTGTAGTAAGGCTTTATCTTTGGTGAATTGCTTTAAGTTGGCATTTGGCATACCAACGCGCCAATGTCTTTTGCCTTCACCCTGAATGATAAAAACATCATACTGATCTAAATGTGGGCCTACACCACCATTTGGTGTTGAAAAGCTCACCATCAAGTCATCGATTCGCCAATTGGGTATAAACCTGAAAGGGACAAGTAGTTGGGCTGCTGGTGGATGCCAGTGATCAACGGCTTGCACTAATAACGTGCTATTTGTTTCAGTTAGTTTTTCGAAGTTTTCAAATGGACCATGGTGCGCTTGCCAATTTTCGTCATGATTAGTGATTAATCGAGACTCAATGCTGTCTTCCATTGCCAATCCTGCAAGTTCTTCTGCAGACAAGGGGTCCTGAAAGTCTTTGAAACCTCCTTTAATTAACAAGGGTTTTTTTTGCCAGTACTGACTCAAAAACGCTTCTTGAGTCATGTTATTAATAGACAGCTGGTACATATTTTCTCCATAAAAAAAGCGAAAGTTACAAGCACAAAGCTGCTCCTTTCGCTTAATAAAATCTATTTGACTAGATTAGTTTAATTCGTCAATAAACGCTTCAGCACGACCGATATAGTTTGCCGGCGTCATCAACTTCATTTCCGCTTTAACTGAGTCTGGTAAGTCTAAACCATCGATAAAGTCAGCCATGATTTCTTGATTAACACGCTTACCACGCGTTAGCTCTTTTAGCTTCTCATATGGTTTTTCGATGCCGTACTTACGCATCACTGTTTGAATTGGTTCAGCAAGCAGCTCCCAGTTGTCATCCAGTTCAGCTAGAAGACGATCTGCGTTTACTTCTAACTTGCTGATGCCTTTTAGCGTTGCTTGGTATGCAATTAGCGCATAGCCCATACCAACGCCAAGGTTACGTAGAACCGTTGAGTCAGTTAGGTCACGCTGCCAGCGAGAAACTGGTAGTTTTTGTGCTAGGTGAGCGAAAATAGCATTGGCTAGGCCTAAGTTACCTTCAGAGTTTTCAAAGTCGATAGGATTAACTTTGTGCGGCATCGTAGAAGAGCCAATCTCACCAGCAATGGTCTTTTGTTTGAAGTGGTTAAGAGCAATGTAGCCCCAAACATCACGATCAAAGTCTAGTAGGATTGTATTGAAACGTGCAATTGCGTCAAATAGCTCAGCAATGTAATCATGCGGCTCAATTTGCGTTGTGAATGCATTCCAAGTTAGTCCTAGGCTAGTTACAAATGATTCTGCATGTGCATGCCAATCATACTCTGGGTAAGCACTTAGGTGAGCGTTGTAGTTACCAACAGCGCCATTGATTTTGCCTAAAAGAGCGACGTTAGCAATTTGCTCGCGCTGACGTTGTAGACGAACATAAACGTTAGCAAACTCTTTACCCATAGTTGAAGGTGAAGCAGGTTGACCGTGAGTACGAGTCATCATTGGTACTGATTTGTACTCAACTGCTTTTTCTTTGATTGCTGCAAGTAGGTTATCACAGTATGGTAGTAACACCTGATCGCGCGCTTCACTTAGCATTAAACCATGAGATAGGTTATTAATGTCTTCAGATGTACAAGCGAAGTGAATGAATTCATTTACAGCTTGTAGCTCTGCATTATCCGCTACTTTCTCTTTTAGCAAATATTCAACTGCTTTAACATCGTGGTTTGTAGTGCGCTCGATATCTTTGACACGTTGTGCATCTTCTTCACTGAAGTTTGCAACAATGCCGTCAAGTATCGCATTAGCTTCATCACTGAAAGCAGGCACTTCTTTGATTGCGTCTGCTTTTGCTAGAGCTTGTAACCAACGAACTTCAACTGTGACACGGTATTTGATAAGACCGAACTCACTAAAGATACTTCTCAGCTCTTTGGTTTTGCTACCATAGCGACCATCCACTGGAGAGATAGCGGTTAACGCTGAAAGCTCCATAATTTCTCCTAACTAATTGGTTTTTTTGAACGATAATTTATATAAACTGTTGTGCAGTGGCGATAATTTTCTTTTTAGAAAAAAAGAAATGGCGGCGTTTACCACCTAGTTGTCTCCACAACACAGCACTTCTAATTCCTGCCAACAGCAATGCACGTATTTTGTGTTGAATATGGCTTTGCTGAAGTAAATCTGGTTTACCAAATACTTGGATTTTAGGGCCGGCAGGGCTGATAACTTGGGTGTAGATATCAGCGAGTGCACCTAATACTTGTTCGTCGTATACATTAAAATGTAAGGTTTGTCTTTCGACTTGTTCAATGCGTTTGGCCAGCTCTGAAAATACAGCGCTATTTGCAGACAAAGCGCGTTCAAGCTGTAGCAAGCTACCGACGTATTTTACGATTTCAACGTCTTTTTCACCTTCGCTGGATAATTGTGCTACCAAAGCTTGATAGCCACCTTTTAAAGCGAAGTGGTCGTCATAGACGTCCTCTGGGTTTTGAGGTGACGTATTTAGTATACTTTGCAAAAAAGTATGGACTTCGTTTTCGTTAAAAGTGCCATAACGTGCGCATTTTTGAACAAGCTTAGCTATCTGACATATAGCTGCTAATGGAATAACGGCTTTTGGTTGCATTATTTGATCACCGACTCGATGATACCGCCGCCAAGACATGCATCATCTAAGTAAAATACCGCTGATTGACCCGGTGTAACTGCTTTTTGTGGCTCATCGAACAGTACGCGCGCCATGCCATCTTTACCGACCAGCAGAGTACATGGAATATCTTCTTGTCTGTAGCGAGTTTTTACTGTGCAGCGAGTGGTTCCTTGTGGGCCTTCGCGGTCAACCCAGTGCAGTTGATTGGCATTGAGCCCGTTACTATACAGGCGAGGGTGGTCTTTACCTTGACCTACAACAAGGACATTGCGCTCAACATCTTTATCGACGACATACCAAGGCTCGCCAGAGCCTTCCTTCATACCACCAATCAGTAGGCCTTTTCTCTGACCTAGGGTGTGATACATTAAGCCTTCATGCTCGCCGACTTGATTGCCTTCAGCATCTTCAATAATACCAGGTTGAGCAGGAAGGAATTTTTGCAAGAAATCTTTAAATTTGCGCTCACCAATAAAACAGATACCCGTGCTGTCTTTTTTGTTATGAGTGATTAAACCTTGTTCTTCTGCAATGCGGCGTACTTCAGGCTTTTCAATCTCACCGACAGGGAATAGTGTTTGCGCAACGTGTTCGTGGCTTAACGTATATAAGAAATAGCTTTGATCTTTGTTGTTGTCTAAGCCTCTTAGCATTGCAAACTTACCATCACGCTCTTCACGGCGAACGTAGTGGCCAGTCGCTATATAGTCAGCACCTAGTGCTTCTGCTGCAAATTCCAAGAAAGCTTTGAACTTGATTTCTTTGTTGCACATGATATCTGGGTTTGGTGTGCGACCTGCACGGTATTCCTCTAAGAAATACTCAAATACATTGTCCCAGTATTCAGCTGCAAAGTTGACAGTATGCAGTTCAATACCCAGTTTTTCACATACGGCTTGTGCATCTTTTAGATCTTCAGCTGCGGCACAGTATTCATCGTTATCGTCTTCTTCCCAGTTTTTCATGAACAAGCCTTCTACTTGATAGCCCTGTTCTTTTAGAAGGTAAGCTGAAACTGAAGAATCCACGCCGCCAGACATGCCGACAATGACTTTAATGTTACTGTTATCGCTCATAATATCGCTGTACATCTATATGTAATATTTGAAAGGTCGTGAGTATAGCACGCATTTGGCCGCCCTCAAAAGACACTCCCTAGACTTTATTTGGCTGCAAAACCTTATACTGCCCGTTATTTAGACCACTGAGTGTATATTTGCCAATGCTGTATCTAATCAATCGCAAGGTTGGATAGCCAATGTGTGCAGTCATTCGCCGAACTTGACGGTTTCTCCCTTCAGAAATCGTAATACTTAACCACGTTGTGGGAATATTTTTTCGCTCTCGTATTGGCGGATTTCGAGGCCAAATGTCAGGCTCGTCAATGACTTCGACTTTGGCGGGTTTGGTCATGCCGTCTTTTAATTCGACACCTTTTCTCAGCATCTCGAGTGATTGCTCATCGGGCACTCCCTCTACTTGAACCCAATAGGTTTTATCGGTGTTTTTTTTCGGCTCAGTGAGTTTGTGCTGCAACTTGCCGCAGTTAGTCAAAAGTAATAAACCTTCGCTATCGCGATCTAGTCGACCCGCAGCATAGACTGATTTGACATCGATAAAGTCAGCTAAGGTTTTTCGGTGTTGGTCATCAGTAAATTGACATAAAACGTCAAAAGGTTTGTTGAATAAGACAATCTTAACATCCTCAGGCTTGACTGGCGGTTTTTTGGAGCCGTTGGAAGGGCGTCGTCGAGTATTGCCATTGGATCTATTTTTAGGTGATGTGTTTGGGCGCTTGCTATTTTTATGTGTCATAACTCACAGAGGACCAGCATAATTGGGCGCTTATACTAGCAAATATGAGCAGCTACTTCAGCATGAATACGAAAAAAGGCAGCATATTGCTGCCTTTATAATTGAGTTTATTTAACTTATGCGATTAGGTTTAATGCATCGTTAAATAATTTGCTTGGACGCATTGCAGCAAACGCTTTTTCGTCGTTTGGCTGGAAGTAACCTTCTACATCCATCGCTTGGCCTTGAACGTCATTCAGTTCAGCCACGATAGCAGCTTCATTCTCGGTAAGTTGTTTTGCAACTGCTTCGAATTTAGCTTTAAGCTCAGCGTCAGTACCTTGAGCAGCAAGCTCTTGTGCCCAGTAAAGAGAAAGATAGAAGTGGCTACCACGGTTATCTAGCTCATTTACCTTACGAGAAGGTGATTTGTTCTCATCAAGGAATTTACCTGTTGCTGCGTCTAGTGTATCAGCAAGTACTTGCGCTTTAGGGTTGTTAGTTACTTGGCTTAGGTGCTCTAGAGAAGCAGCTAGTGCAAGGAATTCACCTAAAGAGTCCCAACGTAAGTGGTTTTCTTTTTCGAATTGTTGAACGTGCTTAGGCGCAGAACCACCAGCACCAGTCTCGAATAAGCCACCGCCGTTCATTAGTGGAACGATAGAAAGCATTTTCGCACTTGTGCCAAGCTCAAGGATTGGGAATAAGTCAGTTAGGTAGTCACGTAATACGTTACCAGTTACTGAAATTGTGTCTTGGCTGTCTTTCATACGCGCAAGTGAGAACTCAGTCGCTTCAACAGGTGCAAGAATACGGATGTCTAAGCCATCTGTGTCGTGCTCTGGCAGGTATGCATTAACTTTCTTGATTAGCTCAGCGTCGTGTGCACGCGCTTCATTTAACCAGAATACAGCAGGTGTGTTAGATGCGCGAGAACGGTTAACTGCTAGCTTCACCCAGTCTTTGATAGGTGCATCTTTAACCTGACACATACGCCAAATATCGCCTTGCTCAACGTTGTGTTGAAGAAGCACGTTATTAGCTTGGTCAACAACGCGGATCACACCGTTTGAAGGTGCTTCAAACGTTTTGTCGTGCGAACCGTATTCTTCTGCTTTTTGTGCCATAAGACCAACGTTAGGGATAGTACCCATAGTACGAGGGTCGAATGCGCCATGCTCTTTACAGAAGTCAATTGTTGCTTGGTAAACACCAGAGTAACAACGATCTGGGATCACAAAGCTAGTGTCTTGTTGCTTACCATCAGCGTTCCACATTTGGCCGCTTGTACGGATTGCCGCAGGCATAGATGCATCAATGATAACGTCACTTGGAACGTGTAAGTTAGTGATACCACGATCAGAGTCAACCATTGCGATGCTTGGGCGAACGTCGTATACAGCTGCTAGATCAGCTTCGATTTCTGCGCGTTTTGCATCATCTAATTTAGCAAGTTTGTTGTAAACGTCACCAATACCGTTGTTTACGTCAACACCTAGTTGCTCGAAAGTTTCGCCATGCTTTGCGAAAACTTCTTTGTAGAATACTTTTACCGCGTGGCCAAAGATGATTGGGTCAGAAACCTTCATCATGGTTGCTTTCATGTGAAGAGAGAAAAGTACGCCTTTTTCTTTAGCAGCCTCTACCTCAGCTTCAAGGAAGCTGCGAAGTGCGCTAACACTCATGCGAGAAGCATCAATGATTTCGCCAGCTAGTAGTGGAGTGCTTTGCTTCAATACGTTCACGGTACCGTCAGCTGCAACGTGTTCAATACGTACATCAGTTGCTTCTGCTACTGTTGTAGATTGTTCTGAACCGAAGAAGTCACCTTCGCTCATGCTTGCTACATAAGATTGAGAGTCAGCAGACCAAGCGCCCATTGAATGTGGGTTTTTCTGTGCGTATGCCTTAACAGAACCAGGTGCACGACGGTCTGAGTTACCTTCACGTAGTACTGGGTTTACCGCGCTACCTTTGATCTTATCGTAAGTTGCTTTGATAGCAGCTTCTTTGTCATCTTTCGGCTCTTCTGGGTAATCAGGTAGTGCGTAGCCTTTCTCTTGTAGCTCTTTAATCGTTGCTTTAAGTTGAGGGATTGAAGCACTGATATTAGGTAATTTGATGATATTTGCTTCTGGCGTCTTAGCAAGTTCGCCTAGCTCAGACAGGGCGTCTGCGATTCTTTGTTCTTCAGTAAGAAACTCAGGGAAGTTAGCGATCACACGACCAGCTAAAGAGATATCTCTTGTTTCTACTTCAACACCAGCTGCTTTTGTGTAAGCTTGGATCACAGGCAGCAAAGAATAAGTTGCTAAAGCTGGTGCTTCATCGGTTTTTGTATAAATAATTTTTGATGTCATCATCATTCCTAGATAGTTTTGGGTCAATTAGACCGTTCAACAATAAGCAAGATCTTGCTAACTTTTGTTACCCAACGTTATTTTGACGATTGAGTGACAAAAAAATTAGCTTTAAATAAAAAGCTTAATCTCTTTGTAATTAGCAAGTTTGTTAGTTATTCCTACTGAAGTTAGGGAATAGAAATAACTAACAGACCTGGACATCGGCAGGGATTGTACCAATCTAATCGGAATGCTGCTAATGCAATTTACTTAAGATATAGAAAAATATGTTACAAGGGGGATTTATAGTGAGAAAAAAGAGATGAAGCGAGCAACTTGCGTAGCTCGCTTTTAGAGCCTTGAGAATTTGCTATGCCATTTCACCAACTTTCGGTGCAATATTAGTAGCATGTAAGCCCTTAGGCCCTTCCTGTAGCTCGAATGTTACATCTTGACCAGCTTTAAGCGTCTTGTATCCATCCATTACAATCGTCGAGTAATGTGCAAAGATATCTTCGTCACTGCCGTCTTCTACGATGAAACCAAACCCTTTGGCGTTGTTAAACCATTTGACTTTTCCGCAAGCCATACTTCTACATCCTTCTATAAGTTGACTAATTAAGTTAATCTAACCTTTGAAATTTGCTAAGCTGTCCATAACATGAACAACTAGGACTAGAATGTAGTTTAAATAACCATACAGTCAAGTTTTTTAGTGCAGTTTTTTAACATTTTATTTATTTTTTAATTCAAGTTTGCTTGAGTATATAAGACAAGACTATATTTAATTATGAGTGGGATAAAAGATTCAGGTGTGTTGGAAGAGGTCAAAGACCTAGAGAAGCAAAAACTTCAACCACCGAAAAAGTACAAAGTAATTTTAAACAATGATGATTACACGCCGATGGATTTCGTCATCGAAGTGTTAATGACTTTTTTCAACATGGATAGCGAAAGAGCAACTGAAGTGATGTTGAAAGTACATCACGAGGGAAAAGCGGTATGTGGAATGTATCCTGCAGACATAGCCCATACAAAGGCTGAGCAGGTGAACAGATACGCTCGCGATCATGAGCATCCGCTCCTGTGTAGCTGTGAGCAAGAATGACCTTATTTATTCTCGTTGGGGGTTGCCAATGCTAAATAAAGATTTAGAAATTACACTTAACACCGCGTTTCGTGAAGCTCGTACTCGTCGTCATGAATTTATGACGGTGGAGCATTTATTACTTGCCCTAATCGATAATCCTTCGGCAAGTGAAGCGCTTAATGCCTGTAGCGTAGATACTGACAACCTTAAAAGGGAACTGTCAGAGTTTATTGATGAAACAACGCCAATTATTCCTGAGTTAGAGGAAGACCGGGAGACTCAACCAACGCTTGGATTTCAGCGTGTATTACAAAGAGCAGTGTTTCATGTGCAGTCTTCAGGTAGAAACGAAGTAACTGGCGTCAATGTTTTGGTAGCTATTTTCTCAGAGCAAGAGAGCCAAGCTGTATATTTACTCAAAAAAGCAGATGTCAGTCGATTAGACATCGTTAATTTTATTAGTCACGGTATTTCAAAATCGGACGATGATCCTGAGCCAGAAGAGCATGAGGATATCAACGAAGAGGGAGCAGAAGTACAAAGCGACGAAAAAACCAAGCTTGAAAACTTTACTGCAAACCTCAATGTACTGGCTAAAGCGGGGCAAATAGACCCCTTAGTTGGTCGCGATCAAGAAGTTGAAAGAACCATCCAAGTGCTATGTCGCCGTAAGAAAAATAACCCATTACTTGTTGGAGAGGCTGGGGTAGGTAAAACTGCCATTGCTGAAGGGTTGGCGTATCGTATCGTGAATGATCAAGTACCAGAAGTCATCGAAGATGCAGTAGTCTATTCTCTTGATATGGGCGCATTGCTTGCTGGTACTAAATACCGAGGGGATTTTGAAAAGCGTTTTAAAGCACTTTTAAAAGAACTGCAAGCCAAACCGAACGCCATTTTATTTATTGACGAAATTCATACAATTATCGGTGCGGGTGCTGCATCTGGTGGGGTAATGGATGCGTCGAATTTAATTAAACCGCTGCTTTCCAGTGGTAAGCTGCGCTGTTTGGGCTCAACAACTTATTCTGAATTTAAGAACATTTTTGAGAAGGACAGAGCGCTGGTTCGTCGCTTCCAAAAAATTGACGTAGTCGAGCCTAGTGTTGCTGACACGGCCAAGATCCTGTACGGCTTAAAAGAACGTTACGAAGAACATCATGGTATTCGCTACACCCAAAAAGCGCTGAAAGCCGCAGCTGAATTGAGCGCAAAATATATCAATGAGCGCCATTTGCCTGACAAGGCGATAGACGTAATTGATGAAGCGGGTGCAAATCAACGTTTATTACCTATGTCTAGGCGTAAAAAGACCATAGGCGTTGCTGACATCGAGCAAATTGTTTCAAAAATTGCACGTATTCCGCAGCAAAATGTGTCATCAAGCGATAAAGAAGTACTTAAAAATCTTGATAGAAATCTGAAAATGCTTGTGTTTGGTCAAGATGAGTCTATTGATGCGCTTACATCGGCTATTCGTTTATCACGCTCTGGCCTTGCGAATGAAGAAAAGCCAATTGGATCTTTCTTATTTGCTGGCCCGACTGGAGTTGGTAAAACAGAAGTGACTAAGCAGCTCGCTAAATGTATGGGCATTGAGTTTATACGTTTTGATATGTCTGAATACTCTGAGCGACATGCTGTGAGCCGTTTGATTGGCGCGCCTCCTGGCTATGTTGGCTTTGAGCAAGGCGGTTTGTTGACCGACTCAGTCATTAAACATCCTCATGCTGTTGTATTGTTAGATGAGATTGAAAAAGCCCACCCTGATATTTACAACATACTTTTACAAGTGATGGATCATGGTACGCTGACAGACAACAATGGTCGTAAAGCTGATTTCCGAAACGTGATTTTTGTTATGACAACAAATGCAGGTGTTCAAGAGACAGTGAGAAAATCGATTGGATTCCAACAGCAAGATCACTCTCATGACGCGATGATTGAAATCAACAAGGTATTTACACCTGAATTTAGAAACAGGTTGGACAATATCATTTGGTTTAATCACCTCGAAAAAGAAGTTATTTTGCAGGTTGTTGATAAGTTCATTGTTGAGCTGCAAGCTCAATTAGACAAAAAGTCTGTTAACTTAGAGCTGACTAACGAAGCGAGAGATTGGATAGCTGACATTGGCTATGACAAAGCAATGGGTGCACGTCCGATGGCACGCGTTATTCAAGACAACCTTAAAAAACCGTTGGCAAATGAAATCCTGTTTGGTTCTTTAATTGACGGCGGTAACGTGAAAGTGACTGTGAAAGGCAATGCTTTGGAGTTTGATTTTGAGCAGGAGTTAGTTTCTGCATAACAATCGCTAACTTTTAAAGTCTTAGGATCGGCTGGCGTAGCTGGCTGGTTCAATAAAGACAGTGTACAAGCAAAAAACCTAGCCAATTGGCTAGGTTTTTTGCTACATACGTCTTATAGCATCAAATAGATGCTGGCGAGACGGTAGAATTAACGCGCACGGAAAACGATGCGTCCCTTACTTAAGTCGTAAGGAGTTAACTCTACAGTGACTTTGTCACCTGTTAAAATACGGATGTAGTTTTTGCGCATCTTACCAGAAATATGTGCCACAACAACGTGACCATTTTCTAATTCAACACGGAACATTGTATTTGGTAATGTTTCAAGGACCGTGCCTTGCATTTCAATAACGTCTTCTTTCGCCATTTGGAGCGTATCACCTCTATATAAGTTTATCGTTGGAGATTTTGCCCAAAAGCACACAATAAGTAAAGGTAAGAGCTTAAATTAGTAACTTAAATATTTGTCCAAGTATCTTCTTTAAGCTGTTGAGCTGGCGCAAACTGCTTTTTGTAGCGCATTTTTTTACATTCGTCTATTTGGTAACCTAAATATACAAAATCCTTATTTTCAGAATGCGCGAGGTTAAGCTGCGCCATTATCATGATAGTGCCTAAACTTAAGTGTTCGTAATCCGGGTCAAAAAAAGTGTAGATCGCAGATAACGCATTAGGCATAGTATCGGTTACAGCGACGGCAACGAGCTTTTTCTCATGCCAAAGTTCAATAAATGAAATCGGCATCCAACGACAAAACAGAAAGCTTTCATACTGTAATCTATTTGGCGGAAACATTGTGCCATCACTGTGCCTTTGGTTGATGTACTTTTCATACAGCGGAAAGTAATTTTCCTTCTCTTGATAGCTTACTTTGACTGAAAAGTTACTATCTATCTTTTTGTATTTACGTTTTTGTGATTTGGAAGGCACATATTCTTTTGCAAGTACCCTGACGGACTGGCATGCGCTACACATAGGACAGTGGGGGCGATAGATTTGATCTCCGCTACGCCTAAATCCCAGAGATAATAGCGCCTCAAACCGAGGTGCCGTATAGCATTCGTTATCCAATATTACGAGCAGTTGCTCTTTTCTGTCTGGCAGATAGCTGCAATCAAATTGTTGACTGAGGCCTATTTTAGAAGGAAAGTGTTCAGTCATATATTGCCCCTATGTCTTGTGGTAGCCACATGGTGCTTGCAGGGTGATAGTCACTTGCTTCTTTTAGTTTAGTCAAAAATTCTTCTCTAGGAATGACTTTTGCGCCCATAGAGCTTAAGTAAGGGTTATCGAGCTGGCAATCAATAAAGTGAGCATTGTGCTTTTTAAGCCAATTCACCAGCGCCCACATGGCCAACTTAGACGTGTTTGGCAGGTTGTGAAACATTGATTCACCGCAAAATACGCCAGAGACCATAATGCCATATAACCCACCAACGAGTTGGTTATCTACCCACACCTCTACACTGTGAGCGAACCCTTCTTTATGTGCTTGGCAATATGCTTTAAGCATACTTTTGTTTATCCATGTCCCTTCTTCATTGAGCCTTTGGGTACGACACTGGGAAATCACCTGCTCAAAGGCATGATTTATGGTCACTCGGGGGTTGAGTCTATTTTTAGCCTTTTTTAAGGTGCGACCAATATGAAAATCTTCTAACGCCAATATACCTCGCTCGCTAGGTGACCACCACATTATGGGTTCTCGCTCATTAAACCAAGGAAAAATACCTTGCTGGTAAGCTTTTTTTAATCTTAATGTGTTCAGGCAGCCGCCAATAGCCAATAGGCCATCAGGTTCTTTTAATGCAAAGTGGCAAGGTGGAAAGATGTAATCAGTTGGCGATAGGTGAAACAGCTGTTGTGTCATAAGTGACTTTAGTTTTGTGTCAAAAGTTCGCTAAGACAAGTTTAGCAAATTAAGGGGTGAAGCACGCCATGATTTATGGCGTGCGGTGGCATTATTTTAGGTTATCTAAATAACGCTCAGCATCTAGTGCAGCCATACAACCTGTGCCCGCAGAAGTAATTGCTTGGCGGTAGATATGATCTGAAACATCACCAGCAGCAAATACACCTTCAACACTTGTTTGCGTCGCATTGCCGTTTAAGCCTGATTCAACAACTAAATATCCATCTTTCATTTCAAGCTGGCCTGCAAACATGTCGGTGTTTGGCTTATGACCGATTGCAATGAACACACCAGCTAGATCTAGGTCTTCAGTTGCGTCTGATTGAGTGTCTTTGATTCTGATGCCAGTAACACCCATGTCATCACCCAGTACTTCGTCTAACGTACGGTCGAAGTGAAGAACAACATTTCCGTTTTTCGCTTTTTCCATTAGGCGGTCAGATAAGATTTTTTCACTGCGGAAGCTGTCTCTGCGGTGAATAACGTGTACTTCATCTGCGATGTTTGAAAGGTATAGTGCTTCTTCAACTGCAGTGTTACCACCACCTACTACAGCAACTTTTTGGCCTCTGTAGAAAAAGCCATCACATGTTGCACAAGCAGAAACACCGCGGCCTTGGAAGGCTGTTTCAGACTCTAGACCTAAGTACTTTGCAGATGCGCCAGTTGCGATGATTAGAGCATCACAAGTATAAGTACCTTGATCACCTGTTAGTGTAAATGGACGCTTTGTCACATCTACTTTATTAATATGGTCAAAAATGATCTCTGTTTCAAAGCGCTCCGCATGTTCTTTCATACGCTCCATTAGAGCAGGTCCTGTTAAACCGTGTGCATCACCAGGCCAGTTTTCTACTTCAGTTGTTGTTGTAAGCTGACCACCTTGCTGCATACCCGTGATTAAAACCGGGTTTAAGTTTGCACGCGCTGCATAAACAGCCGCAGTGTAACCAGCAGGGCCAGAGCCAAGGATCAATAGTTTACAGTGCTTCTCACTCATGAATTTCTATCCTAAAATTTAGTATTAGCATTACAATGATGCCGATTCTAAGTAAATCAACCCAGAAGTAAAATAAAAATCAAATAAAGCAAATTTCGAAATTCTAAACTTGTCAAATATAGTGTACTTGATGGAAAAGTAAGCCAACAAAGCTGAAATTGTCGGATCTTCATGACCTTTCTATTTTTTTTTGTTATGTTTGAAGGAATTTTTTTTGCTACTAAATTATCAGTAGCCCAAGATTAAAAGGTGTATATGGCATTTTGGCAGGACAACTCCGGCTTTGCTTTACAAGCAGACAGCTGTAAAGTCTTAACAGACGCTAAGCATTATCACAGTGAACTTTTGTCTCTGATCAGTAAAGCAAAGCAGCGAATTTATATCGCAGCACTTTATTTACAAGATGACACTGCTGGCCAAGGCGTATTGGCTGCGCTACATAATGCGTCACTGCAGAATCCAGAGTTAGAAATTAAAATACTGGTAGACTTTCACAGAGCACAAAGAGGTCTTATTGGTGAAGCTAAGTCCGAGGGAAATGCACGTTTGTACTGTGATTACTTGGAAAAGTTTAACTCTAATGTAGAAGTTTACGGTGTGCCTGTAAAAGCGAAAGAGCTTTTTGGTGTGTTGCACCTTAAAGGGTTTGTGATTGACGATACCGTACTGTACAGCGGTGCGAGTATTAACGATGTATATCTACATCAAGAAGACAGATATAGACTTGATCGCTATTTCCTTATCGAAAATGTGATGCTGGCTAACAGTTTTACCGACTTTATTGAAAAGCATCTAATAAGCTCAGAAGCGGTCCCTCGTATCGACACTCGGCCTTTAACACCTTTTAGTGATATTAAATTGGCGCAGAAAAAGTTAATGCGTTCACTGAAGCGTGCCAATTACGATATGTCCAAGGCAACCGAATCAACAGACTTAAATGTTCGTGCATTCCTAGGGTTTGGACGCAGAACAAATAAGCTGAATAGATTGATTAAAACCTTGTTTGATACAACAGAACAAGAGTTGATCCTATACACGCCTTATTTCAACTTTCCGGCTCCATTACTTCGTTCGTTGCGCCGTTTACTCAAGCAAGGTAAGTCTATAACCATTGTCGTTGGCGATAAGACGGCAAATGACTTTTATATTGCGCCAGATAAGCCATTCAGCCGCATTGGGGCTTTGCCTTATTTATATGAGCGAATCTTACACAAGTTTTTAAAGTCACAAAAAAGGTATATAGAGCAGGGGTTGCTCAATGTTTATCTTTGGAAAGATGGGGACAACTCATTTCATTTGAAAGGTATCAACCAAGACAATCAAGTTCATTTGATGACTGGGCATAATTTAAACCCAAGAGCATGGGGGCTAGACATTGAAAATGGCATTTTAATTGAAGATAGAAATCAAGTATTAAAGCCATTTATCGACGATGAGAAAAACGCGATTTTATCGCATTGCAGAAAGTTAAGTGGGCCTGATGACATTGAAACCTTGCAAGATTACCCTGCACCGGTGCAAAAAATATTAGGGCAGGCTAAGCGCGTTAAAGTCGACTTTATCATTAAAAAGTTTATTTAAATCTGGCGTGTGTCTCTGCAAGATTAGCAGGGCGACCGACTTCAGTCAGTCGCCTTCAAGGCCTATGAATATCTATGGGCCTAAACCATGTTCGCTATCATCTCAACTCCTTTCCCCCTCGAGCAATGCGAGTGACGCCCAAGCGGTTGCTTCATCAGATAAAAATAGATAGGCAGGATCGTCTTTGCTTCGGTTAACACTGATAGAGTATGTTCTCCAAGAGCCGTCAGGTTGTTGATTGTTACGCAGCCAATTAAGGGCGGATATGATATTTGGATCGTCACTTTTAACACCGGCTGCATCAAAATATAGGCAATCAAACCAGTCGAATATGCTTCCGGCTTGCGCGCGTCAGGGTGCAGCTTTCTCGGTTTGGTTGGCGCTGTTTTTTCACTATAGCGCCAATCGTTGAGCTCATATAGGATCCAACTTCCTTTATTCACTTCATCTCGATTTTGTTTTTGTAACAACTTACCAATTATTTGATTTTGCTCTTGAGGTGTTAATAACCCTTCCAATTTCGTTGATGCAAAAAGCAACCAAGCTTCTCCAAATAGATTATTTGGATTGCGACTAGCTTTAAGCCAGTTTCGTAGTTTATCTACTCGATTTATAAGCGCTTGTGGTGCATTCTCATTAAAGTAACCAGGAGCGGTGCCGATAGCAACCGCAACCTGACAAGCTGCAAAATGCTGTGCTTCTATTGAAGCTAGGGGTTCGTATGTAAAGTTAAACCAATCCCAACCGCCATCGGCGCGCTGATGAAGCCAAAGCCGTTCGAAGGCGGTAATTAACAAAGGGGAAGGTTGCAAAGCGCCTTCTCTGGCTTCTTTCATCGCGAGCAAGTAAGTGGTATTAATCGCTTCACTACCACGAGACTGAGTTAATCTGCCGGGAGGATTTACAAACCATGGCGCAACGCCTGGGCCGGCAACAAGGCGGCGACGTATGTTATCAAATATGCGCTCATTCAGTCCTGTTCCTTGCATAAGCTTAGGACGAACGAGTGTGTAAGTGTGTGTTGTGTGACAGGCATTACATTGCACTGCACCGTTGTGGTCAGTAGGCGTTTGTTGAACTGGGTAGTCGAGCCACCACTGTGCTCTGTTGTCGAGCCACTGAGCGGCTTTTAGCCTATCCCAGTGAGGCGGCTTGTTTAATGTTTCAACTTGGCTCCATGCCAAAGAGGAGTTTAAAAGCAGTAGTGGAAGCAAATACTTAAGACTATTTGAACCAAATAGCGAATTTGGATTTTGTGTTTTGCAATGTATTGTGAGATTGTTTTGCATATTAGTTTTAGGCCAATAGCCTAACCCCATTTAATTTTAAGCAGTACACAGGCTGTAGGTTAGAATTAGTATCAAAAGTAAACTTTGACAGGCAGTAGTTAGTAATTATCAAGTTGTTTATTTTGGGCCTTGACAAGTGGGTAATCGATTTCCGTTTTGGCAATCATATGGTAGTAAGTTGTAAAGATGTTCATTGCGGTGTGCGCCACAATTTCGCTTATCTCAGCATCTGTTAGTTTCAGTTCTTTTAACTTGATAAACTCGAGATCATATACTTGCCCGCGGGATTCGAGGATATGATTAACAAACTCTAATATACACTGTGTTTTTGACTCTTCCGATTTACCTTTTAAGTTAAGCGCCATTTCCTTTTTGCTCAGTCCTGCCATCTCTCCGATGACAGTGTGAGCCGCGCGCAATACGCATCTCTACAAGCTATCAATTTTAATGACTGGGTATATTTAAAGCTCAGCAACAAATCTAAAAATACAGTTGGACATAATTTAAGTTGCATCAGGCATACACGCTTTATGGGTAGTAAGGAATAATACCTTTAAAGCGATATGCATATGGTTGTTACAAAATGAAATGACTTTATTTGGTGATTTTGTGATCTCTTCTGATATGAACTTGACACCCGCCGATCGCTATACAATCTTAACTTACTGCACTGTAGGGTGTTTACACAGTCACAAGCGGGGGGATGACGACAATTTACACAGGAATTGAAGCAAAGCCTGTATGTTCGAGAGAATAATTCATAGGCGATTGACACATAACAGACTTTTCAATTAGGTAGCTTATGAGTAAGCAGCAACTGAGCAGGAACAACAAAATTACACATTTAATCGCGGAATACCTCAGGATCCGAGCGCGTTCAACTGCGCTATGTGAAAGACTTGAGGTTGAGGATTATACAGTTCAACCCATTGCGGATGTAAGTCCACCTAAATGGCATTTGGGGCATACGACATGGTTTTTTGAAGAGATTATCCTAGTAAAACACAGGGTTGATTACTCTAGATATCATCAAGGGTATCGCACGCTGTTCAACTCTTATTACAAGTCAGCTGGCGCACATTGGTTGCAAAGTCAGCGGGGTGAACTTTCGAGGCCAACCGTCAGTGAGATCATGAGTTATCGAAATTATGTAGATAAACAGCTGGTGAACTTTTTATCGACTGTTGAAGTAGACGAAGCCACCTTATCTTTACTAGAAATAGGACTGCATCATGAGCAACAGCATCAGGAATTATTGCTCATGGACATTAAATATATTTTGGGTTGCAACCCTCTATCTCCCACATTTTGTGAATCTTCTCTAGACAATACCCTCATTGAAACAGCACGTTGGCACTCATTTGACGAAGGTGTGTACGAAATCGGTGCAACCGAGAGCTGTTTTGCATACGACAATGAAAAACCGAAGCATAAGAGCTACAACTATGCATTTGCCATGAGCGAACAGTTAGTCACAAATGGGGAATACTTGGATTTTATTCAAGATGGCGGCTATGACAGGGCTGAGCTTTGGCTGAGTTTGGGGTGGGATTGGTCAAATGACAATAAAATTGTCCACCCTCTTTATTGGCAAAAAATAGATAATGAATGGTATGAGTTCACACTGCACGGATTAATGCCATTAGCGCTCAATCTTCCTGTCACACATATTAGTTATTTTGAAGCGGATGCGTTTGCCAACTGGAAAGGCAAGAGGCTGCCAACGGAGCAGGAACTAGAGATCTACCTGTCAGCTAGCTCTGATCTTGAGAGGATATCTAATATTAAAAAGCAAAGCGCAAAAAGTGCAGACATTTTTCATCCTACATCGAGTGACATGCCTTTTGGGCAAGTTTGGTGTTGGAGCAAAAGCCACTACTCGGGCTACCCAGGTTACAAACCCTATCAGGGCATGCTTAATGAATACAATGGTAAGTTTATGTGCAATCAGTTTGTTTTGAGAGGTGGGTGCGTGGCTACACCCAGTGATCATTACCGCCATAGCTACCGAAACTTTTTTGCCCCCCATCAACGCTGGATGTTTTCAGGCATTAGATTAGCGAAGGATATTTAATGACACACTTCAGATTACTCACGCAAGACTCGCACGGTGAAAATACGCAAGATGACCAGCTGGCAATCGAGGTATTGACAGGCTTGAGTGCTTCACCAAAACATTTGTCAGCAAAGTACTTTTATGACGACATTGGGAGCGAAATTTTTCAGAAAATTACTCAACATGAAGACTATTACCTGACTGCCAAAGAGGTTGAAATTTTAACCCGAATAAGCGGGCAGCTCGCACAATTAGTTGATGAACAAGAAATTGATATTATTGAGCTTGGCGTGGGGGATGGTCACAAAAGTAAGTTGATTATAGATGGTTTTTTACAAAGCGGTTGTAAAGTAAATTTCTACCCTATTGATATTTCAGAAAAAGCCATGGTGATGTTACAAGAGAACATCATACCGGATGACAAGCTATCGATTCATGGCGTCGTTGCAGAGTACTTTGAAGGGCTAAAGCTTGTTAGGAGCCAATCGAGCAACAAGCAGTTGGTGCTATTTTTAGGCTCTAATATTGGTAATTTTAATCGTGAGCAGAGCCAAGGATTTCTTAGAAAACTTTGGATGAGCTTAAATGCATCAGATTACATACTGATCGGCTACGATTTGAAAAAAGACGTGAATAAGCTCACTGCAGCATACAACGATAGAGCTGGACTTACAGCAAAATTTAATCTCAACTTACTGCATCGCATCAACAGAGAACTGGGTGGCAACTTTCAGTTGGAAAAGTTTCAACACTTTGGCGTTTACAACCCTATTTTGGGCGCTATGGAAAGTTACGTGTTATCAACCGAAAAACAGGAAGTATATATAGAGGCGTTGCAACGAACGTTTCATTTCGATGCATATGAAGCCATTCATTTAGAGTACTCGTTTAAATTCACTCCAAGTGATATTGAATGTTTGTGTCAACAAACGGGCTTTAAAGTCACCAAGCATTTTTCGGATGAACAGCATGACTTCGTTGATTCTCTGTGGCAAGTTGTTAAAGATGGCTTGTAACACAGGCTGAGTAGCCTTTGGCGAATATACCTTTGACGAGCAATTACAGTATTTTTAGGTGGGAACATACGTTGTTAAAAAAACACATTGAAGACACCCATAAGAATGCAGTTTTTGTTCGTCAGGTGTTTTGCTCTGGCCGTTATAAAGGAAATACTGCTCATGTAAAACTGTGTGTGAACTTAGCAGAGTTTACCAATGATGTGTACCTCCAATCGGTTGCTATCCGAAACGGGGTGGCTGCAACCGTTTTTATATTTGTTCAACCTGACGGCCCACATTTAATTCGCTGGTTTTCACCCCATGGTGAGATTCAATTTTGTGGTCATGGAACTTTAGCAGCTGCAGATGTATTGATAACGTTCCTGAATAGCTCACAAGAGACCCTAAACTTTCAATCTGTAAGTCACTCAATTTGTGTGAAAAGGACGGCTTCAAGTAAATATATTATGTTTCTTCCTCAGCCTGAACTGAGAATAAGCTCATTAACGCATGATATGCACAATATTTTTGGGCAAGAGGTAAGAAATTTAAAGCAAACGAAGTCTGAAAATGGCTATTTTGTAGCTCAGTTACCAAATAGAGATAGTCTATTGAAGTTTGATTTTGCAGTAGATAAATACTGTCAAACTACGCGCAGAGCGCTTGTTGTTACTACACGAGATGATAATCACTCAAACACTTTATATTTTAGATATTTTGCACCGCAATATGGGGTCAAGGAAGATTCTGCAACCGGATCCGCTGCACCGCTTTTGGCGGCATTTTGGCAGCTGCCCAACAATCAAGTTTTCAATTGTTTCCAATTGTCCAGTCACGGTGCTTTTTATCAAATCTCGCGAGAAAGCAATCAAGTATGTGTTTTTGCAAGCGTACAAACTCCCCCATAACATTAAATTTTATCTAGCTCGCTAAACAAAAAATCCGGTTTTAATTTTTTCAATATCGTTATTGACCTCAACTTAGCTTGAGGTCTTATTGTGCGCGTACTTTATGAATTGATATCCATTAAAAGAGGTTTGACGAATGAAAATAAGAGCTTGGATAGCAACTGTTGTCATGATAGCTGCACTAATAGGCACCATGGGGTACATAAAATGGATTGAAATGTCTGCTATTTTAGCAGCAGCTTCAAACACCCCGGAATACTCCGAGACCGTGGAGGCTACCCGAGTTGAAAAGGCAATGTATACACAGTCCGTTACTGTAATAGGCAATGCTGTTGCGCCTGATCATGTTGTGCTGCTGAGCGAAACATCAGGCGTGATCAAAGCGGTCAACTATTCATCTGGAGAGTGGGTTAAAAGCGGCGAGGTTATCATTCAATTAGATATTCGCAGCGAACAAGCTAATCTCAAGGCTGCTATTGCTAAGAAGAAACTAGTGTCTTCGAATTATAATCGTGTCAAAGCGCTTAGCGCTCACCAAGCGATCAGCCAAGAAGAGTTGGATACCGCACAGGCCAACCTAGTAGTCATTGAAGCCGAAATAGAAGCAATCAAAAACATAATTAGGAAAAAGACAATCACAGCGCCATTTGACGGTGTATTGGGTATCCACTCAGCGAAAGTGGGAGAGTTTTTAGATGCCAATACACGTGTTGTGTCAGTCACTGGCGATCTCGGTTATATGTGGGTCGACTTTTATATTCCGCAGACATATCACAAGCTAAGTGCAGGGAGTGAAGTTCATTTACTAAAAGTGGAAGATTCAACGGCTCCATTACAGGCAAACGCAAGTATTGTCGCAGTGGAAGACGCGCTTCAAGCAGGGATCCGAAGCCGCAAGTACAGAGCGAAAGTATGGCGTTCTGCTTTGGAAGTTGATGCAAATGAAGCCCTGTCGGTTCATGTGCCGGTGAGACAATATGACAATGTTATTAGCGTGCCTAACATGTCAGTTCTAAGGGATGTTTCAGGAGGATATATTTTCGAATTAATACCTACAGGTGGTAACGAACAATTCAGAGCTAAACGTCGACAGGTAGAAATTATTGCTGCGAATGAAGGTGTGACATTTTTGAAGCCGAGTGTGGCACCTAACAGTTTGGTTGCAGCACCTGGTGCATTTAAGTTGTTTGATGGCGTGTTGGTAAATATTGTCAGTCAACCAAGTGCTCTGGCTGGTAAATCAATCCCGTTGGACAAGGAGCTATAAGATGGAAATTTTCGTAAAAAAGCCAATCTTGGCGATTGTCTTATCTGTCGTCATTTTATTAAGCGGTCTACTCGCCGCGACTAAAATTTCCGTTTCTCAGTTTCCTAAGATTGAGAGCACCTCACTGGTTATTTCTACTCAATATAGTGGTGTATCAGCGCAAACCGTGCAAGGGTTTGTAACTGATCCCATTGAACGGGTCGCGATGACGGTTCCTGGCGTTGATTTTGTTGACTCGACTACCATTGCAGGCTCATCTACGGTAACAGCGTGGCTTAAACTGAATCAAAATAGCACAGACGCAATGGCTGAACTCAATTCAAGGCTTAGCCAAATAAAGTTTGAGCTTCCAGAAGGCGCGGAAGACCCAGCTGTTACCGTTTCTCGAGTCGACAGACCCGGTGCAACCTTTTATTTAGATGTTGAAGCACCTAATCTGAGCCGAGCTGAACTCACTGACTTTCTTAGTCGTAAAATCATGCCATTACTATCGGGTATTAATGGTGTTCAAAAAGTAGATTTAGAAGGGGCAAGAAACCCGGCGATGAGAGTGTGGCTAGACCCGATAAAAATGGCCGCATTTAACATTGGCAGTAATGAAGTATATGAAGCGATGAAAAGCAATAACGTAGTCGCTTCGTTAGGTCGTGCGAAAAATAATGCTCATGAGATAGATTTCTTAAGCAATGCAACCATGAAAACGGTTAATGATTTTGAAATGATGATCATTAAAAAGTTTGATGGCGGATTCATTCGGTTAATTGATATAGCGAGGGTAGAGAAAGGAGAAGATAGGGGCAGGGTAGATGCTCGAATAAACCAACGCCAAACCATTTACCTGTCTGTTTATCCGTTGCCGGGGGCGAATGAAATCGAAATCGGTGATGCGCTGTATGCACAGTTGGAGCAAATTAATGCAAGTTTACCGCAAGGCATCAAAATCAATATTAGCTTTGACGGTACACTTTATATGCGAGATGCCTTGCAGGAAATTTTTACAACCTTGCTGGAAACTGTGGTGCTTGTCGGTATTGTTATTCTGTTTCTTATGGGATCTTTTCGCTCGGCGATTGTTCCTTTAGTGACGATACCCATTTCAATTCTAGGCAGTATTGCTGTGATTTTAGCGATGGGCTTTTCACTTAATTTACTGACGATTTTAGCGATTGTTCTCTCTGTGGGACTGGTCGTTGACGATGCCATCGTAGTTGTTGAAAATGTTGCCAGACACATGCGTCAAGGCAAATCTCGTCTCGCCGCTGCGCTGATAAGTTCCAAAGAGCTATTTTCACCAATCGTAGCAATGACAATAACTTTGGCCGTAGTGTATGCGCCAATTGGCTTTGTCTCGGGCCTCACGGGCGCTTTGTTTAAAGAGTTTGCGTTTACCTTGGCAATCGCTGTTTTCATTTCCGGTATTGTTGCGGTCACTTTATCTCCCGTAATGAGCGCATTTGTGCTCAAAGAAGGCGGTGCAGAGAGTAATTTCACCAAACGGGTAAACCAGTTTTTTGACAGACTCGGATTGATGTATGCCAAGGCATTAAAAGCAAGCTTTAGGTATAAAGTACAAATCGTTTTCGCATCAATTGTCTTGAGCACTTTGATGGTGCCATTTTATTTGTACTCGGCAAAAGAGTTAGCGCCTGTTGAAGATCAAAGTTCAGTATACATTGTCTCGGATGCACCTCCCGCTTCTACGTTGGCTTATGGTACTGAATATATGTCTAAAGCCGTTGATACTTTGAGTCAAAACCAAGGGGTTGAAGCTATTTGGCAAATTATACGCCCAGGTAATGCATTCAGTGGTATCAACTTTGTTGATTTTGAACAAAGGGATGAGTCAGTTCAATCGATGTTACCGACAATATACGGGCAGTTATCTCAGGTTTCTGGTATTAAAGTATTTCCTGTTTTGCCCATGCCTTTACCAACTGCTGGACAGTTTGATGTGGAGCTAGTGGTGCAATCTCAAGATAGTTATGAAGAAATGTTGAATTATGCGTATCAATTGGTTGGCGCGGCATATGAAACGAACATGTTTCTTTTTGTAGATACTGATTTAAAAGTGGATCGTTTGCTGGCACATTTTGAATTTAATCATCAACAAATGGCTGATTTGGGGTTGGATGTATCAAATGTTGTCAATCAAGTGTCATCTTTACTTTCTGAGCAGGCGGTGAATCGCTTTGATGCTGACGGTAGGGCATACCGTGTCATACCTATGGTTGAACATAAAGACCGCCGTTTCGCTGAAGCTGCTTTGGGACTACATATAAAACTTCCCAGCGGTGATTTGATCCAGTTGAGTTCAATTGCGGCGCTTAAAGAGGCGGTTGGGCCAAGACAAAGGGGGAAATTTAATCAGCAAAATGCATTTAGAATTCTTGGCGGAGTGGCGCCCGGGGTGACGGCTGAGCAGGCACTTCAAGCGCTTGAAGAACAAGCTCGAAATATATTACCCGATGGGTATTCGCTAAATTATGCTGGAAACAGTCGTCAGCTTAGAAAGCAAGGCAATAGCTTTTTAGCGACATTGAGCGTCGCCATTCTAGTGGTCTACTTGGTACTAGCTGTGCAATTTAACAGTTTTAGATCGCCATTGGTGATTTTATTGGGGTCAGTGCCGTTAGCGATCTCTGGCGCTATGTCATTTAGCTTTTTCAATCTAACAAGTATGAATATCTACGCCCAGATTGGACTTATTACATTGGTTGGTTTAATCGCAAAAAATGGCATCTTGATCACAGAGTTTGCAAATGAATTATTGTCGCAAGGAAAGTCCAAGAGTGAGGCGATTATTGAAGGAGCTGTGGTTAGATTGAGGCCAATCATGATGACAACCGCAGCGACCGTGTTGGGTCATTTTCCTCTGGTGTTGGTTTCTGGAGCCGGTGCCGAAGCAAGAAACAGTATAGGGATTATTTTAGTTGCTGGTATGTTGATAGGCACAGTGTTCACGCTATTTGTGCTACCGACGGTTTATATGTTGCTTGCAAAAAACGCTCAGCAGATAAAAAGTGAAAACAATCAACTTCTCACAGCGGATAATTAATCGTGATGGTCAGGTAAAATAAGTACTTTGCATCTCTTTTACCTGACCGTTGTCGTATTATATCTGACTAGCATGTCTGCAATCGCCTTCTCTAAACCATATCGCAATATAATAGTGTTTTATTTGAGCTTACATCTACGCTGTAATTTATTAAGACCTTCAAATTAATTTCGAATTATTTTACTAGGTATTACAGAGTCGCCATATTTGACTGTGTTACGACTCAGTTAGTGTCCGTGTTTTTCTCTAGCTTTTTGCTCTTGTAGCTAAAAGTTATTTTAAGTGCTTGACCTCAACTTAACTTCAGGTTTTAGAGTTGCATTACACGGTTTGAGGCATGTAGGGCTTTAAAGAATTGCTACTTAAATCGATAACTAATGATTAATTAATGAGGGCTTTAAATGAATATACTGGCATTTGGTGCAAGCAATAGTAAAAAATCAATAAATCAAAAACTGGCTTTCTATGCGGCTTCACAAGTAAGTGGCGCGTCTATTTCTCTCATCGATCTCAATGACTATGAAATGCCAATTTATAGTGAAGATAGAGAGAAGGAGTCTGGTATACCCGAGCTCGCAACTTGCTTTTACAACAAAATAGCAGAGGCAGACTTAATTGTGGTTTCATTCGCAGAATATAATAGTTCTTATACTGCCGCTTATAAAAACTTGCTTGACTGGACATCGAGAGTTGGCATGCATATTTTTCAGCAAAAGCAGGTGCTCATGCTGGCCACATCACCGGGTGCTGGAGGGGCAAAAAGAGTGTTATCATCAGCACAATCTTCAGCTAGTAGCTTCAGTGCTAACCTTATTGGCGCAATATCTCTTCCTAGTTTTTATGACAATTTTGATTTGGAAACAAACACGGTCACGAGTGATGAGTTTAATACTCAGTTATTAAATTCGTTTAAGAGTAATGACATTGAGCCTATCAGTTTAAGCCAGATCCAGTAATAAAGCAGAGGTATACCCATGAATAGTGAATTACTAGCAAAGTATTTTAATAGAATTAACCTTAAAACTGACGCGATTGTGGATATTGATTCGCTTTTCCATATTCATCAATTACAACATGAGTTCATTCCTTTTGAGAACCTCGACATTATTGATGGTAAATCCATAGACTTATCAAATGAGCATGTATTTAAAAAGCTTGTGGACAAGCAGCGGGGAGGATACTGCTATGAATTAAATGGCTTGTTATACCAAGTATTAAAGACCATTGGTTTTGAGGTGACGCAAGCATTAGGTAGAGTTCATTTGTCAGATAAGCCTACAGGTCGTGGGCACCTTGTCAATTTAGTGTCAATAGATGACCAGCAATGGGTTGTTGATGCAGGATTTGGTGCTAATACACCGAGAAAGCCATTACCTTTGATATTTGATCAGGAGTTTGATACCGACAAACAAGTTTTTCGATTTGTCAAAGACACTACTTTTGGTGTGATGCTACAAAGTAAAATTGAAGATGGCTGGCAAAATCTTTACAGCCTTGACATGAGCTATGTCTGTGAGGGAGATATTGAGTATGGCAATCACTTTGCTTCTACCGGTTCTAGCTCTCTATTTACATCGAATATAGTGATGGTAAAACGTACAAAATATGGGAAAAACATATTATTTAATAATAGGTTAAAAATTGACACGCAAGACGAAACCATAGAGACAATATTGGACAGTGAGCAGCTGTTTAATCAAGCTTTGAAAGAGCATTTTGGCATCAAAAAGAAGGTTGCTTACGAAAAAATAGCTGGTTACGTCAATTGGGCTGAATAATTTAGAGCGATTAATATTGTGTTGGATCTGATGTAATGGGTTGATTGCTGAAGTGAGAGTGAAAGCAGTGTCTTTTTTGACAAAAAAGCCCAGCAATAACTGGGCTTTTATTATTTTAAAGCTTGTTAAATCTTACAAGCGCCGCCTTCGCAGCCATCATCTTCTGGCTCAGGCTTTAACTCATCTTGTGCATCGGCTGCACCATCGCGAGTATTGTGGTAGTAAAGAGTTTTTACACCAAGCTTGTATGCTGTTAGTAAGTCTTTTAGCAACAACTTCATTGGCACCTTACCGCCGTCAAACTTAGTTGGATCATAGTTTGTATTTGCAGAAATAGTTTGGTCGACAAACTTTTGCATAATACCAACTAGACCAAGGTAGCCATCATTTGAAGGGATATCCCATAGCAATTCATATTGGTCTTTAAGCTTTTCGTACTCAGGTACAACTTGCTTTAAGATACCATCTTTACTTGCTTTTACGCTGATATGGCCTCGAGGTGGTTCAATACCATTCGTTGCGTTAGAGATTTGAGAAGAGGTCTCTGAAGGCATCAATGCTGATAGCGTAGAGTTTCTCATACCATACTCTTGGATACTTGCTCTTAGCGAATCCCAATCAAGGTGTAACGGCTCATCACAAATTGCATCGATGTCTTTTTTGTATGTATCGATTGGCATAATACCTTGTGAATACGTCGTTTCATTGAACTTAGGACAAGCACCGCGCTCTTTTGCAAGTTCGTTTGAAGCTTTCATTAAGTAATACTGTATTGCTTCAAATGTTTTGTGTGTCAGGCCATTTGCGCTGCCGTCTGAGTACTTTTTACCATTTTTAGCAAGGTAGTAAGCGAAGTTGATAACACCAATACCTAGCGTACGACGTCCCATTGTTGCAGTGTGAGCTGCTGGTACTGGGTAATCTTGGAAATCAAGCAGGTTATCAAGTGCACGTACCGCTAGCTCAGCGAGTTCTTCAAGCTCTGAAAGATCGTTAATCGCGCCTAAGTTAAATGCAGACAAGGTACAAAGTGCGATTTCGCCTTCTGCATCATTTACATTGTTTAGAGGCTTAGTCGGAAGTGCTATTTCTAAACATAAGTTTGATTGACGGATTGGCGCAACTTTTGAGTCAAACGGGCTGTGTGTATTACAGTGGTCAACATTCTGTAAGTAAATACGACCTGTACTTGCACGCTCTTGTGCGAACATTGAAAACAGCTCAATCGCTTTGATGCGTTTTTTACGAATAGATTCGTCTTGCTCATACTTTAGGTATAGCTCTTCGAATAGTGCTTGATCTTCGAAGAATGCATCATACAACCCCGGTGTATCAGAAGGGCTGAATAGGGTAATGTAGTCGTCTTTTAGTAGACGCGTGTACATTGTTTTGTTGAATTGCACACCATAGTCTAAATGGCGAACACGGTTTTCTTCAACACCACGGTTATTTTTCAGAACAAGTAGGTTTTCTACTTCTAAATGCCACAATGGGTAGAAAAGGGTCGCAGCACCACCACGCACACCGCCTTGTGAACAGCTTTTAACGGCTGTTTGGAAGTGCTTGTAGAATGGAATACAGCCAGTATGGAAAGCTTCACCGTTGCGAATAGGGCTACCTAGTGCACGAATACGACCGGCATTAACACCAATACCAGCTCGCTGACTCACATACTTTACGATTGCAGAAGAGGTCGCGTTGATTGAATCTAAGCTATCATCACATTCGATTAGTACACATGAGCTAAACTGACGCGTTGGTGTACGCACACCTGCCATGATAGGCGTTGGCAATGAAATTTTGAATTGTGAAACTGCATCGTAAAAACGCTTAATATAGTCTAGACGAGTCTCTTTTTCATAATCTGAGAATAGGCTTGCTGCAACTAGCATGTATAGAAACTGCGCGCTCTCATAAATCTCACCAGTTACTCGGTTTTGTACCAAGTATTTACCTTCAAGTTGTTTAACCGCTGCGTAACTGAATGTCATATCACGGCTGTGGTCGAGATACTCATTTAATTCGTGAAGCTCTTCGCGGGTGTAGTCTTTCAATAGGTGTTCGTCGTAGCGCTTATCTTCAACCAACTTGGCTACATGATCATATAAATGTGGTGGCTCAAATTGACCGTAAGCTTTCTTTCTTAAATGGAACACTGCAAGACGTGCTGCTAGATATTGATAATCTGGCGTATCTTTTGAAATTAAATCAGCAGCTGCTTTAATGATTGTTTCATGGATATCTTCAGTACGGATCCCATCGTAAAATTGGATATGAGACTTCAATTCCACTTGAGAGACTGAAACATTGTCTAGGCCTTCGGCAGCCCAAGTTATCACACGATGGATTTTATCTAAATCAAGCGGCTCTTTACGACCGTTTCTTTTACTGACAGATAATTGTTGGTTCATAAGCTATGCCTGTATTCCCAAATTCTTATATTGGCTAGGAAATCACCACTAGATATGGTGCCTATTTGAAAGTGCATCACAAGATAGTGTGGTTATTTGTATTTTGCAATAGAACAACTTCACTCAAATTGTGGATAACATTGGGATAAAATTAGCGTGTTAGTGTTTACTAACCTTCTGTTATCCACGAAGTCTGCGTGCGTAAAAAAATCAACGTTAGTTCGGCAATTTTTGTCTTTTTTTAACAAAAAAACTGAATGATTTTTTTATGTTCAATTTATTGCCCAACTAAGTGTAAGACACAATATGTAGTGTCTCAAATTTAAATTTTTCACTATATGTGCGAAATTAACTCATTTGGTTGCTTTAAGTTTAACTCGGCTTGCCAGGAAAGTGCTTCGTCAAGAGAAGGAATGAACCCCCATAAAGCTGTGACTGAGCGCATCTTTGCTGCTTTAGCTGCTTCGATATCACGTTGTGCATCACCTACATAAGTACACTGTGTTGCCGTAACACCAAGTTTTTTAGCAGCATATAGCAGTGGTTCAGGGTGGGGTTTGGCGACTTTTAACGTATCTCCACACACAACTGCTTTAATATCTTTTAATGCATCTATTTTTGCAAGAAGTGGGAAAGTCAAAAACTCAGGCTTGTTTGTTACTATACCAACAGCGATATCTTGCGCATAGAGCGATTTTAGCATATCGGTAATACCGTCAAAGCAATGGCTGTGAACAGAAATATTTTGTTCATAATAGTCTAAAACTTGCTTCCTTAATGAGGCAAAGTCGTAGTCGACCAACTTGTCTTTAAAGCCTACTTCTAACAGGGCTTTTACCCCATTAGAGATTGCCGGACTATATTCATTTTTGGGTAAAGTCGGTAATCCGTGCTCTTTGAGCACGTGATTTAACGCAGCCCCGAGGTCGTCACTGGTATCTAATAGCGTACCATCTAAATCGAACAGAACGGCTTTGGTCATGCTAATTTCTCAAAGTGAAGTAGGTAGTTAACACTGACGTCTTTAGTAAGCGTAAATGTCTTAGTAAATGGGTTATAACTGATACCAGCTGCATTACGCACTTTTAAACCATGTTCTTCGGCCCAGCCAATTAGCGTCGACGGTCGAATGAATTTGTTGTGATCATGCGTACCTTCAGGAACCATTTTTAATACTTTTTCGGCCGCGACCACTGCAAGTAAGTAGGCTTTGTGTGTTTTATTTAACGTAGAGAAAAAGACACTGGCACCTGGTTTTGCTGCCTGTGCAACGGCGCCAATAATCGCAGCTGGGTCAGGCACGTGTTCAAGCATTTCCATACAAGTAACTACATCAAACTCTTCTGTATGCTGCTGTGCAAATACTTCGGCAGGGATCTTCTGGTAGTCCACATCTACGCCGCTTTCAAGACTGTGCAACTTGGCAACGTTTAATGGCTCTTGACCCATATCAATGCCAGTGGCTTGTGCCCCAAGCTTTGCCATGCTTTCTGTCAGGATCCCACCTCCGCAACCGACATCTAGTACTTTTTTAGAAAACAAGCCTGTGCTTTTGTCATTAATAAAGTCCAATCTCAATGGGTTGATGTCATGTAGCGGTTTAAATTCTCCCTCGGTATCCCACCATCGCTCGGCGATTTCTTCAAATTTTGCGATTTCTTGGTGATCTACATTTTGATGTTCGGTCATAAAAAGCTTCCTCGTTTATCTGGGCGCATTGTATTGGCTATTTATAAAAATACCAGACATTTTACGACTGCAAATTGAATTTAACTGTGTTACTATCGGCAGCCGAATAAATAATAACTTAACCCTTTGTTGCTAATAGTTTGACACAAAAGGGCAAGACTCTGAAGGAAAGTGGTATCAAATGACTGATCTCGCCAATGAAATCCTCCCGGTCAATATTGAAGATGAATTGAAAAATTCATACCTAGATTACGCGATGAGCGTAATTGTAGGGCGTGCATTGCCAGACGTACGTGACGGACTAAAACCAGTTCACCGTCGTGTACTTTTCGCAATGAACGAGCTACGTAATGACTGGAATAAACCTTATAAAAAATCAGCTCGTGTAGTCGGTGACGTCATCGGTAAATACCACCCTCATGGTGATAGTGCGGTATACGATACTATCGTACGTATGGCTCAGCCGTTTTCGTTGCGCTATATGTTGGTAGACGGTCAAGGTAACTTCGGTTCTGTAGATGGTGACTCAGCTGCGGCAATGCGTTATACCGAAGTACGTATGGCTAAAATGTCTCACGAACTACTTGCTGACTTAGAGAAAGAAACTGTTGATTATGTGCCAAACTACGATGGCACTGAGCAAATTCCTGATGTATTACCGACCAAGGTTCCAAACCTATTGGTAAATGGTTCATCAGGTATCGCAGTTGGTATGGCGACAAATATTCCGCCACACAATCTAACTGAAGTTATCAATGGCTGTTTGGCTATTATTCAAAACCCAGATCTCACCATTGAAGAGCTAATGGAATATATCCCAGGCCCAGATTTCCCAACAGCGGCAATCATTAGTGGTAAAAAAGGGATTGAGCAAGCTTATAAAACGGGTCGTGGTAAAGTTTACATCCGTGCTCGTGCTGAAATTGAGACGGACGAAAAAACGGGCAAAGAAACAATTATTGTCCATGAGATCCCTTATCAGGTTAACAAAGCTCGCCTTATTGAAAAAATTGCCGAGTTAGTAAAAGATAAAAAAGTCGAAGGCATCAGTGCGTTACGTGATGAGTCTGATAAAGACGGAATGCGTATCGTCATTGAGATCAAGCGTGGAGAAGTGGGTGAGGTTGTATTAAATAACCTATACGCTCAAACGCAGCTTCAAACTGTGTTCGGTATGAACATGGTTGCGCTAGACAATAACCAGCCTAAGTGTTTCAACTTGAAAGAAATGCTAGAGGCGTTTGTTATCCACCGCCGCGAAGTTGTCACACGTCGTACTGTATTTGACTTGCGTAAAGCTAGAGACAGAGCACATACACTTGAAGGCTTGGCAATCGCCCTTGCGAATATAGATCCTATTATCGAACTTATTCGAAAGTCACCAACTCCATCAGAGGCTAAGGCTGCGTTAACTTCACGCGCATGGGAGCTAGGTTCAGTAGCACCAATGTTAGAGCGTGCTGGCGAGCAAAATGTTGCTAGACCTGACTGGTTAGCGGATGAACTTGGTATTAGAGATGGTCAGTACTACCTATCCGAGCAACAGGCACAAGCAATTCTAGACTTACGTTTACATAAGCTAACCGGTCTAGAGCATGAGAAGATCTTAGGTGAGTACCAAGAGCTTCTTGATGTGATTGCAGAGCTACTATTTATTCTTTCTTCACCAGAGCGTCTAATGGAAGTAATCCGTGACGAATTGGTTGAAATTAAAGAAGTATATGGCGATGAACGCCGGACAGAAATCACAGCAGCAGCTCATGACATCAGCTTAGAAGACCTGATTAATGAAGAAGACGTTGTAGTAACGCTTTCACACGAAGGGTATGTAAAATACCAGCCATTATCAGACTACGAAGCGCAGCGCCGTGGTGGTAAAGGTAAAGCGGCAACTAAGATGAAAGATGAAGACTTTATCGAGCGTCTACTTGTTGCCAATACCCATGACACGATATTGTGCTTCTCGACAGCTGGCCGACTATATTGGCTAAAAGTTTATCAATTACCATTGGCGTCACGTCAAGCACGTGGTAAGCCGATAGTAAACTTATTGCCATTGGAAGCTGACGAGCGAATTACAACAATTCTTCCAGTTCGAGAGTACGAAGAAGACAAATATGTCTTGATGGCAACGGCAAATGGTACAGTTAAGAAGACACCATTGACTGCGTACAGTCGACAACGTGCAAGTGGTATCATTGCAATCAACCTTAATGAAGGTGATAACCTAATTGGTGCAGATATCACTGATGGCAGTAATGACATCATGCTATTTACTGATCACGGTAAGGTTGTGCGTTTCAATGAAAAGTTACGCGATTCTGAGACTGGTGAAGTGAAACTTGACCCTGAAACGGGTGAAGAAATGTTAGCCTTGCGTCCAATGGGTCGTACTGCGACAGGTGTTCGCGGCATCAAGATGCCTGATGGCGTGAAAGTTGTATCTTTAATTGTGCCGAAAAATGATGGTGCAATTTTGACTGTAACAGAAAATGGTTATGGTAAGCGCACACCACTTGACGAGTACCCTGCTAAGAGTCGTGCAACACAAGGTGTTGTATCGATCAAAGTAACTGAACGTAATGGTAACGTGGTTGGTGCAGTACAAGTAGAAGATAACAATGAGATTATGCTTATCTCTAACCGTGGTACTTTGGTTAGAACACGCGTAAATGAAGTCTCTACAGTCGGTCGTAACACGCAAGGTGTTATTTTGATCCGTACTATAGAAGACGAACAAGTTGTTGGGCTTCAGCGCATCGAAGAAATTGAAGTAGATGACATTGATGATGCAGTTGTAGATGATGCAACTGGCGAAGAAGCACCACCAAGTGCACCAGAACAAGATTCTGAATAATACAAAAGCGGCTTAGGCCGCTTTTTTATTAAAAAAATTCAACCAACCAAGATGATTTAGTCCAGAATTTTGTTTTATCTGACTCCGTATTTGATGTAAATTCATAGATTGAAAATTTTATTTCCGTGTCGCGTTGTACAAACTTTATTTGTGTTGTTTGAGCGATACGTCTTATTTGGAATGAGGAAAATATGACTGTTTATAACTTTTGTGCAGGTCCTGCTATGTTGCCACCCGCCGTCATGGAGAAAGCGCAAGCTGAGTTCATTAACTGGCAGGGGTTGGGCGTATCTGTTATGGAGATCAGCCACCGTTCAAAGCCATTTTTAAAACTGGCAGAAGAATGTGAAGCGAGCCTGAGAAGATTAATGAATATCTCGGATGAATTTGAAGTGCTATTTATGCATGGTGGTGGTAGAGGGCACTTCTCTGCTGTACCTTTGAATCTGCATTTAGATAGTGCGCCAGGCGTGTATGTAGAAAATGGTATTTGGTCTGTGGGTGCGACCAAAGAGGGCGCTAAATTTACACAAGTAGAATCAGTTGATATTCGCACCGACAAAGATGGTCAATTTGATATTTTACCAGTTTCAGAATGGTCACTACCACAAAACGCATCATTTATTCATTATTGCCCGAATGAAACCATCGATGGTATCGAAATATTTGAAGTGCCTAAACATCCTACAGCGCCGATTGTTGCCGATATGTCTTCAATGATTCTCTCTCGCGAAATCAACGTAGATGACTTTGATTTGATTTATGCTGGTGCACAAAAAAATATTGGTCCTTCTGGTTTAAGTATCGCAATTATTCGCAAGACGTTATTAGAAAGAGAAGGCCTGCCAAAGCCTGCAATTTTAGATTATGCCATCGAAGCAAAGCAAAATAGCATGTACAACACACCCCCAACTTATGCTTGGTATTTAGCTGCCGAAGTATTTAAGTATCTTGAGTCTATAGGCGGTGTGCCTGCGATGGAGAAACATAATAAGGAAAAAGCAGCGCTTCTATACGACTATATTGATAGCTCTGATTTTTACTACAACAAAGTGGCAGAGTCTTGTCGTTCATTGATGAACGTCCCATTTTGGTTAAAAGATGATGCATTAAATGACAGCTTCCTACAGCAAGCTGAACAAAACGGCTTAATGGCACTTGAAGGCCACAGATTTGTAGGTGGTATGCGTGCAAGCATCTACAACGCTATGCCAAAAGAAGGTATTGAAGCACTTATTGCATTTATGGAAAAGTTTGCCAAGGAGCATAGTTGATGGAACAGTTACCTTTAAAACCAATTAAGAAAGTGTCTGGTTCAGTTACATTACCTGGCTCAAAAAGTTTATCAAACCGTATTTTGTTGCTCGCAGCCTTGTGTGACGGCGTCACTGAGGTGCGAAATCTACTGGATAGTGACGATATTCGTCATATGCTCGCAGCACTTGACGTCATGGGTGTTAAAGTCGAACTAAACGACGACAAAACGGTTGCACTGGTGCACGGTAATGGCGGACAGTTTAAAACGCCATCTGAACCTTTATTTTTAGGTAACGCAGGCACTGCATTTCGACCTTTAACAGCGGTTTTGGCGGCGACACAAGGTAAGTTCACGCTTACGGGTGAGCCGAGAATGGAAGAGCGCCCAATTGGTCACCTTGTAGATGCTTTGGATGCACTAGGAGCTGATGTTACTTATCTTAAAAATGAGCACTACCCACCACTAGAGATCACAGGCAAAAAGCTGCAAGGCGGAACAGTTGAAATTGACGGTAGTATCTCAAGTCAATTTTTAACTGCTTTGTTGATGGCTGCGCCGATATTTGACGGAGACAGTGAAATTAAAATCTCTGGAGAGTTGGTCTCTAAGCCATATATTGATATTACGCTTGGTGTTATGAAGCAATTCGGTGTGGTCGTTGAGCACGATGACTACCAAATTTTTTATGTCAAAGGACAGCAAGGTTATACATCGCCTAAAAGTATAATGGTTGAAGGCGATGCGTCGTCTGCTTCTTACTTTGTTGCAGCTGCTGCTATTGCCGGTGGTGAAATCGAGATCAATGGCGTTGGTAAATCGAGTGTACAAGGTGATATTGGCTTCGCAAAAGTCATGGAACAAGTGGGTGCAAAAATTGAATGGTTTGACGAGAAGCTTATTGTCAAAAAGGGCCAGTTAATAGGGGTGGATATTGATGCAAATGCGATCCCAGATGCGGCAATGACACTTGCGACAGTGGCATTATTTGCAGAAGGTAAAACTGCCATTCGCAATATTTACAACTGGCGAGTTAAAGAAACTGACCGATTGTATGCCATGGCCACAGAACTTCGTAAAGTCGGCGCTGAAGTTGTTGAAGGCGAGGATTTTATTGAAATTACGCCTCCAGAAGAGTTTAAACTTGCTGAGATCGACACTTATAACGATCATCGAATCGCAATGTGCTTTTCGATGGTGTCTGTGGGTGGGCAACCCGTTACCATTAACGACCCAGGTTGTACTGCTAAAACTTTCCCGACCTACTTTGACGTATTGGCATCAATTTCACATCACTAATATTTCTGCAAAAAGAGCGTGTTTCTTACACGCTCTCATACCTATAAAAGATACAAATCCGACAATAGAACAAAAAGTTACATGTTGATAAGGATCTATTCAGCAAACTTGCGTATAATGGGCGCCGATTTATATAAGGTGTGCATTTCAGGAGGTTTTAATGCAGGCTGCAATGCCCGTAATCACCGTAGACGGCCCCAGCGGTTCTGGCAAAGGGACTGTTTGTCGCTTGTTGGCTGAGAAACTAAATTGGGATGTATTAGATAGTGGCGCAATTTATCGCGTGTTATCTATTGCAGTGTTACATCATCAAATCGCTCTGGATAATGAAGAAGCGCTTGTGCCACTGGCTGCGAATCTGGATGTCCAATTTGTGATTGATAGTGCGTCAAAGAAGTCTAAAATCGTACTAGAAGGTGAAGATGTAACGAACACTATTCGAAATGAAGAAGTAGGTGCCACAGCTTCTAAAATTGCAATGCTTCCACGCGTTAGGGAAGCGCTCCTTCGCAGGCAGCGTGCGTTCAGAACAGAAAACGGCCTTATCGCAGATGGCCGAGATATGGGTACCGTTGTTTTTCCATCAGCTGAATTAAAAATTTATCTCACAGCGAGTGCCGAAGAACGAGCTAAGAGACGCTTTAATGAGTTGAAGGAAAAAGGCCTTGATGTTACAATTGAGGGCCTTTTAGAAGATATTAAAGCACGTGATGAGCGAGATATGAATAGAAAGGTGGCGCCGCTAGTGCCAGCTGATGATGCTATTCATATTGATACCACGACTTTAGATGCCGACCAAGTGTACCAGCAAGTACTTAAACTTGTTGATGAAGCTGTATTGGCAGGTAAACTTCCAAAAGTTAGCTAATTTTTCATAGCACTGGCAAGGCTGCCGGTGTTTTTTTAACTACCCCATGCAGCATGGTTGCTTATTGGTACATTTATATATGAGACGTATTTAGTATGTCAGAAAATTTTGCGCAGTTATTTGAAGAAAGCCTAAAGGGTTTTGAAGCAGAGCAAGGCTCTATCGTTAAAGGTACTGTTATCTCAATCGAGAACAACATCGTTCTTGTTGATGCTGGCCTTAAGTCTGAAAGTGCAATCCCTGCAGAGCAATTCAAAAATGCTGCTGGTGAACTAGAAGTTGCTGTAGGCGACGAAGTAGACGTAGCACTAGACGCAATCGAAGACGGTTTCGGTGAAACTATCCTTTCTCGTGAGAAAGCGAAGCGTCACGAAGCTTGGATCCGTCTTGAGAAAGCATGTGAAGACCAAGAGACTGTTATCGGTGTTATCAACGGTAAAGTTAAAGGTGGTTTCACTGTTGAAGTTGATTCAATCCGTGCTTTCCTACCTGGTTCACTTGTTGATGTTCGTCCTGTACGTGACACTGCTCACCTTGAAGGTAAAGAGCTTGAGTTCAAAGTAATCAAGCTTGACCAGAAGCGTAACAACGTTGTTGTTTCTCGCCGTGCAGTTATCGAATCTGAGAACTCACAAGAGCGTGAAGAACTTCTTGCTAACCTTGTTGAAGGTCAAGAAGTTAAAGGTATCGTTAAGAACCTTACAGACTACGGTGCATTCGTAGATCTAGGCGGTGTTGACGGTCTACTTCACATCACTGATATGGCTTGGAAGCGTGTTAAGCACCCATCTGAGATCGTAAATGTTGGTGACGAAATCGCTGTTAAAGTACTTAAATTCGACAAAGAGAAGACTCGTGTTTCTCTAGGTCTTAAGCAACTTGGCGAAGATCCTTGGGCAGCAATCGCTGGTCGTTACCCAGAAGGCGCTAAGCTTACTGGTCGCGTAACTAACCTAACTGATTACGGTTGTTTCGTTGAGATCGAAGAAGGCGTTGAAGGTCTAGTACACGTTTCTGAAATGGACTGGACTAACAAGAACATCCACCCTTCAAAAGTTGTTTCACTAGGTGATACTGTTGAAGTAATGGTTCTTGAAATTGACGAAGAGCGTCGTCGTATTTCTCTTGGTCTTAAGCAGTGTAAAGCTAACCCTTGGCAGGAATTTGCTCGTCTACAGAACAAAGGCGACCAAGTTACTGGTAAGATCAAGTCAATCACTGACTTCGGTATCTTCATCGGTCTTGACGGCGGCATCGACGGTCTTGTACACCTTTCTGACATCTCTTGGAACACTCCAGGTGAAGAAGCTGTACGTGAGTACAAGAAAGGCGACGAGATCACTGCAATCGTTCTTCAAGTTGACCCAGAGCGTGAGCGTATCTCACTAGGCGTTAAGCAAATCGAAGCAGATCCTTTCAATAACTACCTAGACGCAAACAAAAAAGGTGCTATTGTTAAAGGTAAAGTGACTGAAGTTGACGCGAAAGGCGCAACTGTAGAGCTTATTGAAGGTGTTGAAGGTTACATCCGTGTAGCTGACATCGCTCAAGAGCGCGTTGAAGATGCAACTTCTGTTGTTTCTGCAGGTGACGAAATTGAAGCTAAATTTGTTGGTGTTGACCGTAAGAACCGTGCGATCAGCCTATCAGTTAAAGCTATCTTCGAAGCTGAAGAGAAAGAAGCGCTAGAGAAGCTGAAGAAAGAAGAGCCAGCATTCGAAAATGCAATGGCAGCAGCTTTCAAAAATGCTCAAAAAGACTAATTTTTAAGTCTAATCAAGAAGGGCACTTTAGCCCTTCTTTTTTTATTTAAAGGAAACGTTATGACAAAGTCTGAATTAATAGAAAAACTTGCTGAACAGCATGCACATGTTCCTGTAAAAGACGTAGAAAATGCAGTAAAAGAAGTTTTAGAACAAATGGCGGGTTCACTATCTGGCTCTGATAGAATTGAAATCCGTGGCTTTGGCAGTTTCTCTCTGCACTATCGCTCACCAAGAACTGGTCGCAACCCTAAAACAGGCGAAACGGTTGAACTAGACGGTAAGTACGTGCCACATTTTAAGCCTGGTAAAGAATTAAGAGATCGCGTTAACGCCAGTCTCGAAGGGTAATTGGAGTACCTAGTTTGGTTCGAGTTGTAAAAAAGGGACTACTTTTGGTGTTGCTTTTAGTGGCGTTTGTAGTAGGCACACAAAATCCGAATGTTGTTGAAGTAAACTTTATCGTTGCAAGTGCCGAAATGCCGTTAGCGACACTACTGAGCTTATGTCTATTTACAGGTATAATTCTTGGTGTTTTGTTTAACTTAGGCTCAATAGTAAGGTTAAAACGAAAGAATAGTCAGTTACATAAAACAAACAACTTATTATTGAATAAAGATCAAAGCCAGCCATGATCGAGCTTTTGTTCTTGCTGCTTCCTGTTGCTGCCGCTTACGGTTATGTAATGGGGAAGAACAGTGCTAAAAACTTAGCACATGAGCAAAATAGAAAAATCACATCCGAATATAGTAAAGGCCTGAAATTCTTGCTCGACAGAGAAGAAGATCAGGGTCTTGAGCATTTAATTGAATTATTAGAAGTATCCGCAGACTCCGTCGAGCACTATCTCACCTTAGCTACGCTATTTAGAAAACGCGGTGAACTGGATAGAGCAATTAAAATCCATGAACTTCTTATTGAACAGCCCAATTTAGACATTGAGCTGGTAAAGTCATGTCGGCTTGAACTCGCAAAAGATTATATAATGGCGGGCTTGTTAGACGGAGCTGAATCAAATTTAGTTGTTTTGGTTAAAGCGGGTTTTGAAGAAGCCTTGGAACCGACTATTCAGCTTTACTCGCAAACAAGGGACTGGCAAAAAGGCGTGAATATGTATGAGGCGTATTCAGAACTTTTTAGCGATAAGGCAAGCTGCGCTGCGATAGCAAACTTTTATTGTGAAGTTGCCCTTGAGTCTAATGATACCCAATATTTAGAAAGGGCAACCAAACTTAATCATCAGGCGATCAGGCCGCTTTATGAACTAGGTTTGGATGCGCATGGGCGCCAAGACAATGTTAAAGCCATTTATTATTGGCGAAAATTAACCTCAGAGTTTCCACAAATTGCACCTCTTGTTATTCATGATCTTCAATCTTGCTATGTATCCTTAAATATTTCAGATGATTTTTATGGGTTGATTGAAGAGCTACTACCTAACGCTGGTGTCACAATAAAAATAAAACACTGTCAGGGGTTGGTTGAATCAGGAAGAGTAGCCGAAGCGATAGAGTTTTTGACTGATAGCTTGAAAAGAGAACCCTCAATTAGAGGCTTCAGCTATTTACTACAGTTATTGAGTTCCAAAAATGTAAAAATGCAAGATGTGCTAGAAGAGATAGATCATCTAGTGACATCTTATATATCCACAAAACCTGACTATCAGTGCAATAAATGTGGCTTTACGAGCCATAAACTATACTGGTTATGCCCATCTTGTAAGACATGGGAGTCAGTTGTACCAAGTCGAGGTTTAGATGGATATTAATATTGTATGTGATTCTTTTAAAAGAAAATTAAGGTAATTATGTCAAATATTGAACTGAAAAAAGTGCTAATTGCATTGGATTATGATGACGAAAATGCAGCGTTAGCGTTTGTGTCTCAGCTTTCTCCAAACGAGTGTAGACTAAAAGTAGGTAAGGAGATGTTTACTTATTTTGGACCTCAGTTTGTTAAAAAGCTGGTAGATCTTGGATTTGACGTATTTCTAGACCTGAAGTTCCACGACATTCCGAATACGGTTGCCAAGGCTGTGACTGCGGCTGCAGAGTTGGGCGTATGGATGGTTAACGTGCATGCAAGTGGTGGCACTGAAATGATGAGTAAAGCGAAAGAAGCTTTGAACAAATATGGTGAAAAAGCGCCATTACTTATCGCCGTAACCGTGCTGACCAGTATGGATCAAGCTCAGCTGGATAAGCTTGGAATTGATAAAACACCGCAAGAGCAAGTGCTTTATCTAGCAAAGCTTGCTAAAGAGTCGGGATTAGATGGCGTTGTTTGTTCTGCTCAAGAAGCTGAATCTCTCAAGGCTGAGCTAGGTAACGAGTTTAAGTTGGTCACGCCAGGTATTAGGCCAGCAGGCAGTGATGCAGGTGATCAAAAGCGTATTATGACGCCTGCAAAAGCAATTGCCGCAGGCAGTGATTATTTGGTTATTGGCAGACCAATTACTAAAGCAGAAAATCCTGCGCAGGCGCTTCGAGAGATCAACCTGAGCATTGCTTAAACAACATAAGACTTTTGGTTAAGGCCGTCTATAGCCTTAACCCTTTTCCTCGCAATCTCTAACAAGTATGTAAATCTAATCTCCTTGTTGATACGTATATCTCTGTCAAATATTGATTTTATGGGCAGAGTACTAACGCGTCATGAATAATGCACTATATTGGTTTACCGATGATCTAAGGCTTCAAGATAACCTTACATTAAATTCCACTCTATATGCGTGTAAAAACATCCTTTTTATTTATGTGTTTGACCAAGCACTTTTTGAGCCTACCAACTATAGTCATGTCCACCTCGGCCCAAAGCGGCAGCAGTTTATAAAAGACAGCCTAATTGATTTAGCTGAGCAGTTGCAACAATTGGGGTATGAGTTACAAGTGTTTAAAGGGAACTCAAGAGAAGTATTAAATCAAGTAATCTCACAAGCAGATATAGACATAGTGGGCTGTCATGCAGGAGCTGGTTATTATGAACAGGTATTGCTGAGAGATATTAAATCCGATAATGGGGGTGTACGCTTTATACATCAGCACAACAACTTGTTGTTTGGCCCTCAGCAGGTAAATGACCAAGACTTAAGAGGCTCTTTTTCGAAATTTAGAAAAAAAGCGGACAAACTGGCTATCTCTGAGTCGTCAGAAGATGTTTTTGCAGATACATTGCCATTTCCCCTAAATTTAAAAGCATTTAATTCAAAAAACTATCAGCTAGAAAGCACAAACTCAACAGACCTGAGCCATTTTTTAGGGGGGGAGCGAGCAGCGCAAAACCACCTTGAAGAATATTTTTTAAAGCCCGCTGCTTCTATATATAAACAGACCCGAAATACGCTAGATGGAAAATACAATTCAACTAAATTTAGCCCTTATCTTAGCGTTGGCAATCTCTCGCCAAGGCAAATAATTAACCATTTAACTCAGTATGAAAAAGAGAATGGAGCAAATGAATCGACTTATTGGATACGCTTTGAGTTGATGTGGCGAGATTTCTTCCATCATAAAGCTATGCTAAAAGGTGCTATGTTGTTTAAGTTTACAGGCTCGCAGGGGGGGCGGCCTTTGACAAGCTATTACCCACAGCGATTTAAAAGTTGGTGTTGCGGCACAACTCAGTATCCGCTCGTGAACGCCTGTATGAAAGAGTTAAATGAGACTGGGTTCATGTCTAATCGAGGTCGTCAAATAGTTGCTAGCTGTTTGGTCAACGAGCTTCAAGTAGATTGGCGTTATGGCGCAGCGTATTTCCAACAGCAACTGATTGACTATGATGTTGCTTCAAATTGGGGGAATTGGCAGTACATTGCAGGTGTTGGCGATGACCCCAGAGGCGGTAGGCATTTCAATATCGAAAAACAAACTCAGATGTATGATCAAGACGGGTCATTTCAAAAGAAATGGCTCTGTGGATCAAAGCCAAGTTTCGAAAGCGTTGATATGGTAGATTGGCCAGTTATGAGAGCCGAAAATGGGCGTTAACCTAGTGTGGTTAAAGAGAGACTTGCGTCTTAAGGATCATGCAGCATTGTATGAGGCCAGCCAATCGGGCAAACCGATACTACTGTTTTATTGCTTTGAGCCAAGCGCGGTAAAAGATAAGCATACCTCACGTCGTCATCTTAGATTTATTGCACAATCTTTGGAAGACATCGCACACAATATCCCGTCCGAAAGTTTATATTGCGCTTATGGAGAGATCCTTGAAGTGCTAGAGCAGATCAACCAAGAGGTGGGTATAGATGGCTTGTATTCTCATCAGGAGATTGGAGTTGGTTTTACATATGATAGAGATAAGCAAGTCTCACAGTGGTGCGATGAACGCGATATTACTTGGCGCGAATTTCCTCAAGGGGCGGTGATCAGAGGACTGAAAGCACGAGCTTGCTGGGACAAGCATTGGCAACAAGTCATGCGTGGCCCGCTATTCGACGTTAATTGTAGCCAGGTTAACTGGTTTTCAGCTAGTAACCTATTCGATAGGCATGTTGACATAGCACGTTTTAAATATGAAAGCGATGCAGCTGACTTTCAAAGCGGCGGAGAAACTCAAGCTTGGCTTACGATCGACTCTTTTTTTGGCAGTCGGGGAAAAGAGTATGCTTTTTCTTTGTCGAGCCCTGAGAAGTCGCATAAACATTGTTCTAGGCTTTCAGCTCACCTTGCTTGGGGAAATGTGAGCTTGAAACAGGTATACCAGTCAGTTTTGGCTAATTGGAAAAAGCCACAATGGCGGCGCTCGCTTGTGGCTTTTGCATCAAGGCTACATTGGCACTGTCACTTCATTCAGAAGTTTGAGAGTGAATGCGAGATGGAGTTTAGATGTGTTAACCGCGCATATGAATGCATGCCTAGGATTGATGGTGATGAAGCCTCCGAGAGGCTTCGTGCTTGGGAAACAGGAACTACAGGCATACCCATGGTTGATGCTTGCATGCGATGCTTAATAAAAACGGGATACTTAAACTTTAGAATGCGAGCCATGTTAGTGAGTTTTTTATGTCACCACTTAGAGCTAGATTGGCGAGTTGGGGTCGCGCATTTGGCAAAGTTATTTTTAGATTTTGAACCGGGGATACACTACAGTCAGTTTCAAATGCAAGCCGGTGTAACCGGGATAAATACGATACGGATCTATAACCCTGTTAAACAGGGTGAAGAAAAAGATCCCGAGGGCATATTTGTCAAAAAATGGGTGCCGGAGCTTGACAATATTCCAGCACCTTTGGTGCATTTGCCTTGGGGTTTAACGGACATGGAGCAATTGATGTACGGCATTGAGATTGGTGTTGATTACCCGTTACCGATAATAAATTTACAAGAAAGTTATACCAAAGCACAAGCCTTGTTATGGCACTGGAAAAATCGAGAAGACGTTAAAAGAGAGTCAAAACGTATTTTGGCGACGCATGTAAGGGAAGGGTGATGCACAAAAAACTGAACTTACCTACGAAAACCTGCCCTGTATGCAAGCGTTCGTTTTCCTGGCGCAAAAAGTGGGCAAGGGATTGGCCGAATGTGAAATATTGTTCGAAACGCTGTGCTTTGAGCCGCGTTAAAGAGAGTTAAAAAACCATGGCTAAAACTTACCAAACGCTACGACTTATATTGGGCGATCAACTCAATGCCAGTCATTCATGGTACAAGTGTATAAACGATAACACCTTGTACGTGATAGCAGAGTTGCACCAAGAGACAAATTATGTAAAACACCATATCCAGAAAGTTTGTGCATTTTTTGCAGCAATGAAGGCATTCTCGCTTGCGCTTCAAAAAGCGGGTCATCATGTTGTCCATTTAACACTAGATGACACTCAGCCTCATGAGGATTTACCTACGTTATTAGATACACTTTTTGAAAAATATGCGATAGAGACTTTTGAATATCAGCTGCCTGATGAGTATCGGCTCCGCATACAGCTTAGTGAATTTTGTGCACACAGTAAATTGAGTACTCGAGGTTATGAAACAGAGCACTTTTATTTATCCGATAGTGAATTAGCGACCTATTTCTGCGCTGGAAAAAAGCATCGGTTAGAAGCTTTTTATCGAAAAATGCGGGTTAGGTTTAATATTCTCATGGACAATGGACAGCCTGTGGGAGGAGAGTGGAATTTTGATACTAATAACCGTAATAAGTTGAAGCAAAAAGACTTATCCCACATCCCAGAACCTTTGGTGTTCGCAAATGATGTGAGTGATGTGTTTGCTAGATTACAAAAGCATCAGGTCAGCACCTTTGGTACCTATGAAGCAAAATGTCTGTGGCCTATTAATAGACAACAAGCTAAGGCGCTTCTTGTTTCTTTTTGTGAAACGCAATTAAGTAAATTTGGTTTTTTTCAAGATGCCATGACGTGCAAAGCTGACGATATGTATGTAAAAAAACAATGGAGTCTGTACCACTCTAGACTGTCATTTGCTATGAATAGCAAAATTATCAGTCCAAAATTTGTTGTAGATACTGCTATAGCTTATTTTCATCAACATGAAGATGAAATAGATATTGCACAAGTGGAAGGTTTTATTAGGCAAATTGTTGGCTGGCGAGAGTTTGTACGCGGTATTTATTGGCTCAATATGCCGCGATATGGACAATTAAATACGCTTGAAGCAAAGCGAGACTTACCAGTTTGGTTTTGGCATGGAGAAACCAAAATGAATTGTCAAAAACATGCTGTTAAACAGTCCCTCGATTATGCCTATGCTCATCATATTCAGCGCTTAATGGTGACAGGTAATTTTTGTTTGATAGCTGGTATCGAACCATCTCAAGTTGATGCGTGGTATCTGGGCGTATATATTGATGCGATTGAATGGGTAGAAATGCCAAACACTCGTGGTATGAGCCAGTTTGCAGATGGTGGAATTGTTGGCTCTAAAGCATATGCAGCCAGCGGTAACTACATCAACAAAATGAGCGATTACTGTTCCAATTGCCACTACGACATTAAATCTATTACCGGACAGAATGCTTGCCCACTTAACTCGCTCTATTGGCACTTTATGAACGAGCATGAACAGACGTTTTCTGCTAATCCTCGTAACCGAATGGTCTACGCGACATGGCGTAAAAAGCCACCTGAGCAACAGGCCGAAATATTGAAGCATGCTTCAGACCTTCTAAGCAACTTGGACAAGCTGTGATCACTGATGCTCGAAGTATATTCTATAGGTACTTGACCAAATAGGATAATCTACTTCTGTTGCATAACAGATAAAGTCGTTTGTATTGGTGTCACTGACGTCAAGCAAATAGCGCAGCTTTTCTTTTTGAGCTGGTTGCAATTGACTGTGCGCGAAGCGCTCTTCTAAAGACGTAATTTTAAGCTCGGGAAACTCAGGAAAGCGCTCTGTCCATAAGTCACTGGCCTTGAGTTTACCTTCCTCTACTTTTTGGTTGCTGTGATAGCAGCCAATGTTTACGGTACTACATTTATCTATTTGCTTTTCAAGTAAAACAAGCATAGTGAGCTTTTTCGCTGGGTTTTTAATCGATAGACTTGTGGAACTGCAAGGGCTGTTTTGATGTAACGGGTTGACTACTTCGTCGGGGTTATTAAACACAAATGTGACGTTACAATTATTGCTAGGTAAAGGGTCAAATACCAGTCCAGAATTGCTAGGTGAATAAGTACTGAAAGCCTCTATAAACCCAGTGCTTGAATATTCTTTAGAGACACCAAGGGTGAACTCGTTTGTTTGCAAAGTACTAGAGCGCGTAATGGTGATGGGACCTTTAAAGTGCTCTGGGTGAGGGTGGGTGTAAAATTGCACGAAAGGTACTGCACCAACTTGTCGGTTTATACCGGATTTACTAATAAGTGCGACTTCTTGTAAATATCTTGGATCGTTCTGATTTTTACGCAAAATATAGACGCAAAATATTTCTTCAACACTAAATTTTAGAAGTGCTTGTGCCGCTTTATATAATTGGGCTTTGTGGTTAGTGTTTTCGTCACCGTTATCTATTTGGTGCAATGGCGCAAGAATACGACGTTTTAAGTCTGCATGACTTTTCGCATTATTTTCAATGCACTGAATAAACAAAGTGACAACTTGATTTACTTGGCTCATTAGCGAGTGGGATATTTCAGGGGAGAGCTTTTGTGATAGCAGTTTTAGAGCGTGGATACCAGGCAACTCAACGAGCACTTGCAAACCACTGTTGGCTTTACATGCGGAGAAAAACCGTTGGCTATTTGAGCGGTTATAATCTAGGTGCTTTGTAAATCCGCCAATTGTTTGTGCATGATCGGGTAACGTATCTTTTACTGCATTAAAGGTTTTTTGGATCCTTTCACCTAACCGGGTGAGTTCTGTTCTATCTTGTTGATTAAGTCCCATGCTCTCTGTATGACTAATTTTTCCTACAAGATTACATGGGACTGAATGGCTTTAAAAGTAAAATTTACATTTTACTATCAGTTTGTTAATTGCATGGTTGGATATATGTCCATGGACCCCAGTTACCTGAATTAGCCGGGTTTTCTCCTTGTACCCACCAATTGGCTTCATAGATAGCATTATTGTGTGCAACTCGGTCACCTTTTAGGTAGACAGCATCGGCAGACCATGTTGGTAAACCACCACACCCACCTGTAACTTCTCCAACTGTTACAAGCTTGCTGGACGTTGCTGATTCACCCTTGTTATTTTTTGCAACTAAAGTGATAGTGTACTGACCTTTTACTGCGTACGTATGTGTTGGTGATTGTAGACTACTAGTAGCGCCATCACCGAAGTCCCATGAGTATGAAACTGCCCCTGTACTTTGATTTTGTAGCGAGACGGTTAGATTGTTTTTTACTATGGTGAAATCAGCAACAGGCAGCGGGCCTGTTGAACCATCACATTTGCCACTGGATTTCCATACATTGCTATATAGATCAGGCTGCGCACCTTGTGACCACCAAATTGCTTCATAGACCACACCATTAAATGTCACTTTATCACCAGGTGAGTAATTCTGTGTTGCTTGCCATTGCGCGGCGCAATCAGTCGGTTTGCCTACAGTAACGAGTTTTGAAATACTATCGGTTTGTCCCTTGGTATCAGTTACTGTCAAAGTAACGTTAAAGCTACCTTCTGAATTATAATCATGGCTTGGATTTTCTAACGATGAAGAGGCGTTTCCTTGACCAAATTGCCAATCGAAACCAGAGATGCCATTGTCATCGGTCGATTTGCTAGTAAAATTGACTGAAGTTCCATTCACTGCGTATAAGAAATCTGCTACTGGCGGGTTGTCTTCGCCAATCCCGGTTTTTTGTTTTATCCAGTCTATATAGCTAGTAGTACGCGTAAAAGCAGTTGCCCCTTGGCAACCAATCCCCCAGCTGACTGTTCCAATACTGTAGAAGTCACTACCTACACGCACCGCATATGGGCCGCCACTGTCGCCATTACAGGCAGAGCGACCGCCTTCGCCACCACCACAAATCACCGAACCTGGAATAGAGAAGTTTAGCAATGAGCTACAGCTACTATTGCTGATCACCGGTAGGTCTGCTTCTCGCAATACATCGCTCGGTCTGCCTCGGTTTGAGGTAAGACCCCAACCAGAGACAGTGACATAATCGCCGACATTTGCATATTGAGATTCAATGGCGGCAGTTGGTAGTTTTGCCGGTGTATACTGATTCGATGCAGGTGAGGCTAGTTTTAGAAGAGCAATGTCGTAGCCCGAGCGGATACCATTTGCACCGCGCCAACGCTCATGGTTTATAATCTGAGATACTCTGATGGATTGACCGTCACCACGACTGATTGAGTGTGCGCCGACACGTACGGTTAAGCTCGAAGTCGAAGCGCTATCGAGGCAGTGGGCGGCTGTTAATACCCAATTTGGGCTGATCAGTGTTCCGCCGCACCCTTGGCGGCCATTCATAAGCAGAGCAACTTGATATGGTCTTGAGTAAGCTGGCGTTTCTATACCACCAACCACATTTGGTTGGACATCTGTAGGTGGAGAAGCATACGCATTAGCTGTCATTATTGTGAGCGCTGACAGGAGTAAATTAACCTTTTTCATGATGTATCGTTTCCTTTAATAGCTCGGAATTGAGCTAATATAGGAATAATCTGAGATACACCTAGATTTCAAGATTTGACGGATAAATAAACAGAGGTTTGACCACTTTGTTTCTAAAACAGATTGTTAATATAAGTATTAATAACAAATAATTGGGTGTAACAATAAATTTACATGGCGGCGTTGCGATTTTAGCGTTAAATTTGGTGTGTGCGAAAAAGCGAGCCGATCAGCTCGCTTGTTAGAGAGAAAGAGAGATTGGTTTAGAAGTTATATCTTGCTGATAGCTTCCAATTCCTTGGTTCACCCCACGTGACATAACCTTGGTTTTTAGAAATGGCGTTGTAGTATTTCTTATCAAACAGGTTGTCTACATTAAGTGAAACGCTTAAGTTGTCGGTTACATCGTAACGGGCCATCAAATTAAATAATGCGATAGAGCCGTGAGTACGAAGCTCTTTAACCTCTACAGGCATTGGTCCCCAAGGTGCTTCGTAATATTCGCCATTGCCAGCAGGGCGGGTACTATTTACCCAATAACCGTCTTTCCAGTTGACACCTAAACCAACCGTTAAATTTTCTATCAATTCAGTTGGTTCGTATGTTGTGTATAAGTTAAATAGTTGCTTTGGTACTTCGGTATTCAGGGGGTAACCAGTTTCATCTTCCGTCTTAGCGTATGAATAACCTGAATAGATGTTAAACCCTGGAGAGATTTCACCACTGAGCTCTAACTCAAAGCCTCTGGTTCTGGCACCATCGATAAGAATGGTTGCTGTATTACCATTTGGTGTGAGCTGCTTTTGAGTTGGGTCATCTTGTGCAACATTGTTTTTATTGCTTTCAAATACTGCGAAAGAAAAGTTTAAAAGCCCGACTTCGGCCTTTAAACCAGCTTCAATGCTGTCGCCGACTACAGGATCTTGCAGGTTATCATTTTTGTCGTATTTGTTTTGAGGCTCGAATGCATCGGTATAGCTTGCGTAAATACTGAACTCGTCGTTCACATCATAAATGAGGCCTGCATATGGTGTAATTTCGTTGCTTAATTCATAGCTGCCGCCTTTGCTGTGAGCAAACTCACCCGTTTTGCGGTTGGTTCTATGTTCAACTACTTCCCAATCGGTTTGTCGAACACCAATGATAGACTTTAAATTATCAGTAAGAGAAAGGCGTGTGGCTATATATATACCGCTACTATCATGATTTGTGGTGTAGTTAGCTGTGCCTAAATTAGTGTATGAATAACGCGGTACGTCGCCTGTCCACTTGAAATAGTTAATGTTGTCGATTGAGATATCGCGCTGACCATCTTTTTTGTTGTAACCAACACGCTCTCTATCAAACAAATTAAAACCGACGATAAGGTCATGCTCTCGACCTAAAAACTCGAAGCCACCCTGTAAGTTAATATCAAATGTCTTTTGCGTGTCTTTTGAGTCACTGATCACAAAATTGTAGCTGTGCCCTAGTGTATTGGTTCCGTCTGGATTGTAATAGTCATCTGTCCACACAAAGAACAGGTTGCCGCCTTCCATCTCAATGGTGTTATACGTTGCAATAGTATTTAGCTGCCACCCGTTGTCAAAACCGTGGTTAATACTTGCAAAATAAGTATTTTCTTCAAGCGGCCAGGAGCTGTACTTCGCGGCAAGGCCCGTATCACTTCTGTCAGCATTAAACAAAGAGCCATCGCTGAAATAGTAAGGAACAGCGTGTGAATTCATTGCACCCAAAGACTCTGTGTCTGCATACTCGTAACCGATACGCAAAAGTGTAGACTCTGTTAAGTCTGCTTCAGCTGTCATATAAACAGAAGTTTTTTCCTGACTATATCTGTCTACAAAAGAGTCTCTATCATAGTGTGCTGCTGCAACACGGCCACGAATACTGCCGTCACTACTAAGTGGAGTAGAAACATCTAACTCGACACGGTTATTGTTCCAGCGTCCAGTGGTTACACCTACATGACCGTCTAGTTCTTTGCTAATAGCACGTTTGCGAACTAAGTTAATGGTTGCTGTAGGGGAGCCCACACCAGTCATTAAACCGTTTGCACCACGCAAAATTTCGACACGTTCGTAGGCAATGGCGTCACCATTTACATCTGAACGGCGGCCACCCGGAAATTGCTGAACGCCATCAACTTGAACTAAGTTGACTCGCTCGCCACGCGCCATGAAAAATGGACGGTCATGGCTGCGAGATGTACTGGCATAAACCCCTGTGGTGTGTTGCAAAATGTCCTTGATATTAACTGATTTCCAGTCTTCCAATTGTTGCTGAGTAATAACCGACACCGACTGCGGCGTTTCTTTCAAAGAAAGAATCATCTTTGTCGCAGACTTGGTCGCTGCGTCAGAGTAGTTGCCTGCCGTTGACGCTGTCACATAGATGCGTTCAATTTCATTTGCAGATTGACTACTATCTGATTCGGTCTCGGCAAAGGCATGAGTACCCGTTATAGCTGAAGCAAGCGCGATAGCAATAGGAGCCAAGCGGAGAGTACCACGGCGCTTAATAGAAGATTGAAAAGTTGAGTTGTCCATAAAATCCTATCCAGAAGAACAAGTGAATGCCACACCAATAAATGGTGCAACTGAAGTCAGTTAAGGAATATGCGGTCCATACGCTTGTACCAAATATGGTGTTAACTGATAATGGTTTGCATTATCGTTATGGCCGTTATGAAGTCAAGCTGATTTAGATATAACAACTTGAAAAATTGCCATATATTAAGTTTTTAATGGAATAGAGGGGTTTTACTTAAATTTTGTTTTATTTGCGGAGTCTATGATTATCAGCGAGGTATTTTCCCGTTCAAAAAGTAATTTCTCTTAAAGCTATGTTCATTACTAAACCCTAATAAAAACCTTACTACTGATGAGCAAAATAATTCATCGTATGCTGGTTGTTTTTTAAACTGTGTTTGTTAGTCTAGTAATTCTTAGTATAGATGTACCTAGTTTGTTACCTGTGAATAAATATAAGAAGATAGGTTATGGGAGATTTGTTTCTAAAGCGACGAGAAAATTGGTGGGTGTGGATCACATGGGGTGTACTCGGGTGTATCATTTGCCACTATTTGCTCATATATGTTAGCAATGCTTGGGTGTCGTTATCATCGCCTGTTTTATTACTTGTTTTGATTACCACATGGATGAACTTTAATCGGCGTTTTGATTTTTTCGCAGCATTAAAGATTTTTATGGTCGTTGCATCTATTTCGGTAATTCCGTTAATGGCAGAAAAGTTTAACAGTTGGGAAAAGCTGATCCATATTGCTATTGATTCTGGCGCTGTGTTTCTGTGCATCGTATTTGTAAGCATTGTCTGTGCTTTCTTGGCGCGACGTCCAAAACAATATTATTAAGCTCGGTATTTTATAATAATTGTCAAAAGTTCAAAAAAGTACTTTACATATTTATGAATAGCCCTTAAGATGCGCGCCAACAACGGAGAGATGGCTGAGTGGTTGAAAGCACCGGTCTTGAAAACCGGCATACGTTAATAGCGTATCTAGGGTTCAAATCCCTATCTCTCCGCCA
>NZ_AUXS01000031.1 GCF_001625565.1 Pseudoalteromonas luteoviolacea NCIMB 1944 | reverse complement strand
TGACGAAAAATAACCCGTCACCCGAACTCACACCTATCACCCGAACTCACACCTATCACCCTGAACTCAAACCTCGTCACCCTGAACTTGATTCAGGGCCCATAACCACATCAAACATGGATTGCGGGGCAAGCCCACAATGACGAAAAATAACCCGTCACTCTGACGCCCCTGTCACCCTGAACTTGATTCAGGGCCCATATTGGCTCAAAAGAACACATAAAACACAATCAGACTTCCAAAGGTGGTAAGGTAAAGGTTTTTAAATTTAAACGCTAAAACAATGGCCGCAGAGGCCCCTAACAAGTATGGGTTATGTAACTCAGTTACAAACTTTCCACTTGGCATCAAAACAATCGGCACCCAAATAGCGGTTAAGACACACGGCGCGCTATAACTTAAAAAGCGTTGAAAGTTTGGGCCAATTGAAAAAGGCAAATTTTTAGTTAAAAACAAATACCGGGTGGCAAAAGTCACACAGGCCAGCGTAATAATTGTCACGATCATGAGTTGTCTTCCCTTGTCTGCAATACGTACCCCGTGCTCATACCGAGCAACGCGGCAGCTACTAAGCCAAATTCAAACTCTATCGATTTAAAATAAAGCATCGTCACACCCGATACTAAGCAGGCACAAAATACAGGTAAATTCGAAATCCCTGGCACCACCAAAGCGATAAAAATGGCGGCTATGGCAAAATCCAATCCAAGGTTGGTTAGATCAGGTAAAAACTGCCCAGCCACGATGCCAAAAAAAGTCCACAAGTTCCAAGCAAGATAAAAGCTACCACCAGCAACTAATGCATACACAAGTCGCAACTTACCTTGATAAGCCCGATGGTGGTGCGAAAATGCAAATAACTCATCAGTTAAAAAGAAAGCAATAGGTCCACGCCATTTCAAAGGTTTATCTATCATTTTGTTACGTATTGCCAAGCCATAAAGTAAATGGCGCGCACTGATAATAAATGTAGTAATGACCAACGTAATAATAGAAGCGCCTTTTGCCATCAACTCAATAGCAACCAGCTGCGCGGAACCAGCAAAGACCAGTAACGACATCAACTGCGCTTCCAATGCCGAAAAGCCGTTTTGAATGGCTAAGGAGCCGCACAAGACTCCCCACGGAAGCACCGCTAGATTTAACGGTAGCATGTCTAGCAAGCCTTTTTTTATCGCGATATTCATGTCTCTAACAAGCCTGTTTGTATTGATTTGGGGTGATACCCATATTTTTCTTAAAATGCCGGCTAAAGTGGCTGTGGTCATAAAACCCAACTTGGCTGGCAACATCGGAGATACTTTTGCCATAGCGCAGCATCGCCTTAGCGTGATTCAGGCGATGTTGAATTTGAAATGCATGGGGAGTAAGTCCTGTTTGCGCTTTGAAGGAGCGCACAAAATGAAACTGGCTCATATGGATCAAGCTAGCCAAATCAGTAAGTGAAATATCGTCAAATAAATTGTCCTGCAAATAAGTTTTAGCCAATGCGATACGACATCTCTCAGAGGCCTGCTCATCTGACAGTCTCAGCTGGCCTGCTGATGCGCACAAGTTGCTTAAAAACCTCACCATTTGCGTTTGCTTTTCCAATTTACTCGCTGGTGATTCCAACGTATCAAACAAGCTATGTAGTTGACATGCCAGTGCCGGATTATGTACCACAGCGTCTGAAAAATACGGAGCACGGTTTTTTTCGCAGTCCATCAAGTTATTAAAAAGCTCCGGTGTTGGATACATAGAACGGTATGATGCAACCCCTTCACAAGCTTTCCGGCAATCATGAACTTGCTCAGCATTGATCAAAATTAAGCTGCTTTTACCTGCAAGGTGCTGATCACCTGAACGAAAAAAACGCTGCGCCCCGCAATCCACCAGCGCTATTGTATACCCACTGTGGTTATGACGCCCGAAATCTGTTTTTTTATCAATATTATGAAGTACTTCCAGTCCACCTAAATCGTGATGAAAGCTAAACTTTGACTGCTGCATACACTTCCCCCTTACTAGAATTCAGCTTAACGCAACTGAGTATGAAGTGCTTGTACAAAATTGCGCAATTAACCAACTGAATACGCTTTAGTTTTGAAACATCGATCTCAACATCTCAATAAATACTTCACCATGATAGGTATTATCGAAAATAGCTTTGTGTCGCAAGTATCGGGAGGATTGGTCTCATAAAAGACCCTCTTATTGATACAGTATTTCAATAGAGCAACTGACATTTTTCCAATCAATTGGAATGAGTAAAAATTAACACTTATAGTGTAATATTAAACCTATTGTTACAAATGACATGTTATTGTATATTAAATGTAATTTGTTCCATATTGGGGACAATTACTAGTTGATTCTGCCTTACTGAAAAAAGAGTGAATTCAAAACAAATGGAAGCCAGCAGCGAAATCGTATTTAACTTACCCCAAGTATTTAATTCTGATAAATATCTACTTGCCGAAAAAATAGGCGAAGGCGGATTTGGCCAAGTTTATAGAGCCACACAAATCAGTACAGGTCAAAATGTCGCCATTAAGTTTTTAGCGCTATCAGATAAAGCCAACATTGATAAAAATCGCCGCTGCATCGACAGATTTCACCGCGAAGTGTCTCTTGTCAGCCAACTCAATCATCCCAATATTGTTCAACTTATCGATAAAGGTCAACAAGGTGATTTTCTAATATATGCGGTTTACGAATATATTGAGGGGCAGAGTCTAAAGGAAAAATTACTCGTTTCTGGTGCATTGGAGCCGCCATTGGCTGCTGATGTCATGGCCCAGGTACTAGATGCATTAGCCAACGCCCATGAGAAAGGTGTGGTGCACAGAGATATCAAACCTGCCAATATTATGTTGTACAAAGTCGGTGCAAAAGTCCATGCAAAGGTGCTTGATTTCGGGATTAGCACGATTTCTCAAGAAGCCCGGCAGAATGATTATAAAAGTATTACACTCACGCAGGAAACTCTTGGCACCCCGTCTTATAGTTCACCGGAGCAATTAAGAGGCGAACCACCGGTGCCACAAACTGATATCTATTTATGGGGACTTGTTTTTTTAGAGTGTTTAACAGGCAAACCCACGATATCTGGCAGCTCTCTCGCCGCCGTATTTCATCAGCAGCTGAGCTCGGCGAATATTCCTCTAGGTATACTAGCAGGTCATGAATCCGCTAGCTTGCTTCGCAGGGTATTAAGTAAAAAGTCTTCCGAGCGGCCGAGTAATACTGCCGGGCTATACCATACATTTAAAAAACTGAGCTTTAATAACCTAGTCGGCACTTTGGAGTTTCAAGGCAAACAAGAAGGCGAACCTCAGTATGAGGACGTTACAAAAACGCTACTCAATAACCAAATTAACAACGCTAGATACTCTTACACCCGGTTGACAGAACGAAAACAGATCACTGTGTTGAGCCTTATCCTAAATTGTGAGCAAATAGACTGTAATAACTCAGAAGATCAAGATGTTATTGATACTTTTCATGCCGACCAAATGCAGCAGTGTATTGATATCGCCATTCGTTATGGTGCATACCACGTTGGGATATTAGGAGATACGCTACAGTTTTATTTTGGCTATCCAAATACCACTGACAATGATAGCCGCTTGTGTGGGCGTACCGCATTGGAATTGATCAGCAATATACAAAAGAAAAATGTCATTTTGCGGGAAAGCCAAGGCATTCATAGTCAGATACAAGTTGGCATAGAAACGGGCATGATGCTGAGCATCGCTGATGATTTGCCGACAGGTAAAACCGCTCTCAATTCACTCAAACTCAGTCGAAAAGCGAAATTTGGACAAATTTTATGCTCTAAAAACGTACAGTTATTACTCGATAATTATTTGTCTTTTAAACCTGTGATTGATGACACCAATAAAAATGCCAATAATTTCATTTTGGCTGGCGAGCGCCAAGTTGAAGCCTTTGGTTTTTTACGCGGCACTAAAAAGAACAACGCTTTTTTTGGCCGTGAGCGAGAGCTAAAGGAGTTAGTAGAACGATTAGTCACATCAGCAACTCAATACACTGAGCTGACAAATAAACCTTTCCCACTGGTTCATATTTATGGCGAAGCTGGCATTGGGAAATCTCGTTTAATCTTTGAACTCAGAGATAAAGCAAAACATAGGCCCCAACTTGTGGCCCAGTGCTTACCCGAACACAGAAACAATGCTCTGCACCCTATTTTAAACATCATAAAGTATAAATATACGCTCGATGTTTTGTCGCCAGATTCAAGTTTGCACAAACTCAAAGACGCTGTGGCGCAAACAGAATTAGATGTGGAGCAGCAAGAAATCGGGGTATTAATTTTATCGGCCTGGTTAAGTTTGCCCCTGCCCGAACTAAACCCGATTACAGACTTATCGCCCGAAGTGCAAAAGCAACATCTATTCAACTTATTAGCACATTTACTTTGCCAACCTTTATCGCTGAATGAAATCCCCGAAACTCGCCCTGCTCACTTATTTATCTTTGAAGACCTGCACTGGGCCGATCAGATAAGTAAAGATTTTATCGCATACTTTACCGCGTCCAATATATTTAACTCTGGCGCACATAGCTGGGTCAATACATCGCGCGAAGTATTGCCTGAGCAGCTGTCTAAAGTGAGCTTTAGTCAATTACCTTTGATGAAATTAAATCGCGAAAGTGCACAAGAGGTTATTCAATGCTTATTTGAACAACACCCTATTAGCAACCAACTAATGGACGTGTTATTGGAGCGAACCGATGGTATCCCACTGTTTATCGAAGAGTTAGTAACCGCCCTGAAGTCGCAACATTTAATCCATAAAGTACATGGTGCCTACAATTTTATTAACGATCACAAAAAAGCTTTAGTGCCCTTAACCCTAAGAGATTCACTGCAGCAAAAACTAGATCAGTTACAACACGCTAAAGAGACCGCTCAGTTAGGTGCGACTATCGGTAGAGAATTTGACTATGATTTACTGATTACGTCATCTAAAAAGGAGGAAGCGCAGATTCAATTTGATTTAGAAGAACTAATCGATGCCGAATTAGTTTATAGGCAACGTCAAGTCGCGGGTGACAGCTATATATTTAAACACGCGCTGGTCCGCGATGCTGCCTATGAAAGTATGACAAAAGAATTGCAACACAAAGCGCACCTAACAATCGCTTCTGCAATAAGGAGCAACCCTAAGACCAATCTAGACAGCGCAAACGACATTCTCCACTACCACTACTTAGCAGGACAGTCGTATCGTGACGCTGCGTACTTTGGAAAGAAAGCGGCAACTATGGCAATAACAAAAAGTGCTTATGAGCAATGCATCCACTATGCAGATGCAACCATGGATGCACTGAACAAAATAGATGCCGAAGGCCAAGAACTATTAGAAATAAATCAGCTACTAATCACGGCCTCTATGATGGTAGTTGGCTGGGCATCCGCCAAAGTTGAAGCGCTTATCAAATATTCTCAACAATTATTAGAGGGATTAGGTCAGCATAAGCAGTCGATTGATACCGCAATTCTGCTTGCAAATCATGTCAATGTCGCAGGGGATGTAAACAAAGTACTTGAGATCATAGAGTCGTCTTTGCCGTTAGCACAAGATAATGGCCAACGTGCAGCATTACTATCGGTAAAATGCCACGCACTGTGGCGTGCAGGCAGGCTGCATCAGGGGCTAGATTGTGTCGCTGAAGTAAGGCGCTTATATGACCCTGTAAAACACAGTGACCATACCATTAAATATGGCCAAGACTCCAATATTTGGGCATTGAGTATTGGTTCTTTAATGCATGCTTATATGGGCGACATGGACAAGTTTGTAAAATCCATTGAAGAAGCGGAAGAGCTATCTGAACAGTTAAAGAGCAGCCACTGCCTTGTGTTAGTAAAAGTGTATGCTGCGTGTGGATATTACTTCGCCAATCAAAAGGGAACAATCAAAGCCATCTTGGACCAGTCAAGAGCCATTTGCGAACAAGATAATTTGGCCAATTGGGTAGGCGTTATAGATTCTTTGGAAGGCTGGCTACTAAACATTCCAGAAAAGATCAGTAAATCGATAAGTGCACTTGAAGCTAACGGTGCCAAACAAATGCATGGTTTTTGGAGCGCTATGTTAGCTGAAGTTCACGTTGAAATAGGCCAGTACGACCGAGCACTGCAATTAATTGATGCATCTATTGCACAAACTGAGCGGTTTAACGAGCACCTCTTTTTACCTAAATTGCTGTGGCTAAAGTCTGTGTGTTTTGTGCAGCAAGGCAAAATAGCGCCTTACGAACGTTGCTATTCGCTGTACCTTGAAAAAGCAGCAGATCTATCTGTTCAGATACCAGAAGGCGATATAAAACATACTGGAAAAAAACCAATTGAATAACCAATTTATATCATCGAGTTGATATAAAGTTTAATCGTTTCAAATATATTAGATTAAGGATAACGCAATGCAAAATATCTATCAAAAAATAGTATCGGCTTACTCAGTCTATGTCGCCGCAAGTTGGTACAATCCTGAGGGATATTACAATTCCGGCAAAGATAAAGTTCTAAAGTTCAATGACAATGGGGAATCCAAAAACTTTAATGAAATCCTACCTCACTGCGAGCTAATAGTTGATGACGGCTTGGATGATAAAGGAAATTTTACTCCTAAAAACAATAACATATGGAACCCTTATTACTCTAGTCAGTGGGCTGGTGGCCTTAACAGCATTAATATCAAAATTCCAGATACCCCTCCAAAAGCGGTACGGGCGCTAGCTATTTCAGTGTATAGCTCTCTTTTCCCAACGTTTATGGGCCTAGTTGCAGATGGCCACCCATATACAGACAATGATGATATGGATTGGCTGGCAATTGGTGAATACACTAACTCTATCATCACAATGGCATGGGCGGCACATGATTTAGACAAAAACCCCGACCCAAAGGAATTGAGCGATGAGCAGAAGGTACTCCTTAACTTCAGAAATATATTGGAATCTGGCAACCCCAACAGTGGCCAAGAGCTGATTGAAAAATTTTTACAAAAAACATTACCTTGGAATGTAAATATTACTTTTGAAATAGACCCCAACTTCAAATTTTGCTTACCGCGTGGAAATGACGTTCATTTGGGCTATTTTGATAACATTCCAAGAAACACCTTTACATATCACCGACCTATAAAACCAGAAAATGAAAAGGCGCAGGCCATTGCAATCAGTGAGTATTGCAAATTTACCAATGCAACGGCCTGCTAATTTTTAGCCCAAGTAACCAAATAAAGGTTGATAAGTAAAGACAATGCTTTACTTATCAACCTGATATTCCAGTACAAAAATAGGGAAATCAATGACAATACTTATCCACGATGCAGATAGGCACGTGATAGAAACACCTGATATATGGCAAGACTATGTCGATCCAGCTGAAATAAAAGGGTTTGAGTACAGCTTGACCTATGACACTCAGCATAAAGCCGAACAGCGCTCCTTGCGTCTTGGGCAAAGCGCAAGGGTCGTTTTGCCACCGACATTAAAACTTGGTGAATACCCCTTACTCAATTGCTGGAATGAAGACATTCAAATCGAAAGTGCGAAGGTTTTTCACAAAAGCATCGACAAGCGTAAAAGTGCAGCAGCGCCACATACCATGCTACAAGATATGGACGAGACGCATATTCACAGCGCCAGTTTATTTCCTAATGTAGCGAGTTATATTGTCAATCATCAGTCTATAAGCCACCAAGCCTCCATTGCCTATGCTAGAGGCTACAATACATGGCTTTATGAATATTGCAGCCACAATCCAGCGCGGCTCAAAGGGGTGGGCCTGATTAGTCGCCACGACCCGAGTTCCATGATCAGCCAACTAGAAGCCATTGAAAAAATGGGTTGGACCAGTATCACTATGCGCCCAGAAATAATTGCCGGACATCACCTTGGCAGTTCAGTGTACAACGAGTTTTGGCAAGCGTGTGAAGAAAAAGGGATAAGCATTGCGTTTCATGGTGGCTCCAATTTACAAGCTCCAACCGCAGGTACAGAACGTTATACAAGCCGTTTTGCATTACATGCATGTTCCCATTTTCACGAAATGCAACTGGCATTTTTATCTTTGTTAGATGCGGGTGTATTAGAGAGACATCCCAAACTTAAATTAGGCTTTTTTGAAGCGGGCGCAAGCTGGCTATTAAGCTGGCTATGGCGGCTAGACAATATCTGTTATACCGAATTTCCGGGTTTAATTAAAAACCGAATTAAAATGCAACCTTCTGAGTATTTCAAGCGTCAATGCTGGGTCACGATCGAGATGGACGAACCATGTTTAGCGCAGGTTATTGAAACCATAGGTCATGACAGGCTGCTCTTTGGTACTGACTTCCCTCACCCCGATCACTTGCATTTCGACTATACAAATCTCGAAACCCAAAACGCCGACATTAAATCGGCTGAACTAGTAGATATATTACAGCACAATCCAAAGCAGTTTTTTGGATACTAGATATGAAAACTTTTAATTGGCACCCAAAATTTCAAAAAGTAACCATAAGTGAGCAAGGTATTTTACTGGTCGGCGAAGTTTTGTCCTATTTCTTAAAATTTGCACACTATCCAGGACTTGAGTTAATAGGCACAGATGGCAGTCAGGAGCAAAACGCGCTGCGCACCAAGCATAGCCACTTGAGAGCACATTTAAATCGGTACTCAGCCCATTTATTGAATGCGGGTTTAATTTATGATCAAACGACTACGGATTTTGTGTCTAATTCATATTCCACAAATCGACTGGCGCACCCCGTAACGCTGCAACACCATTCAAATTTGCCTGTGGTCAATTTATCAGCGGCACAACCTAGCTATTTACAAGCTTGGCTACAACTGTGCTCCCACGAAGATTTACTCAGTGCATTTAACCTCGTGAATAAACCCACGATTATATTTGTCGATGACTTTATCCATCCAGCAATAGATAGCATTATAGAGCAATCTACCCACTGGATTATGCTAAAAATAACCGGAGAAAGGCTATGGCTCAGCCCGGTTATTACTCAAAAGTGCAGCACTTCATTGAACTGGCCACTGATAAAAACACGCATAGCCAACAATCAACCAGAACGAAAAGTACTCTCACAGCTCAATACAGTGCAACAAGTCCCTTTTGAAAACCCGTTAGAACTTGCGCCCGAACTACAGCAGAAATTGCAACAGCTGCTGATTAAGCAGCTACAAACTGACAGTCATCAGCTATGTGTGTTTGTTCATAAAACTCAGCAAGTTAGCTACCACCCATTCAAGCAGATCACCACGGTGGGCAAGGATACGCTTGAACAGCGATTAGGGAAACCTATCACTTTGAACAGTCGGGCGATACAGTTTGACAACGATGGAGGCTCTCGAAGCTATTCACCAGAGCAAACATTAACTAAACTCCAGCCGTTGATAAGCCCTATCACTGGGGTCGTTAATTATTTTGCTTGCATGGAACCGCAATCAGGTAAACCGCTAAAAACATATTGTGCGCGATTTTCAAAAACCCCTTCTGTGCGCCAACTCTCTAACCTGTCTTTAGCTGACTTCTCGATGGCTTGTGCAGGTAAAGGGGTATCTGATACTCAATCTAAGGTCAGCGCACTGTGTGAAGCAGTCGAACGATACGCACCGCTGTATCAAGGCAATGAACCATTATTTTTGTCGACTCAGTCAGCGTTGGACGGACCTAGCTATAGCCCACACGACCTGACGCCTTATAGTGAATTGCAATACCATACTTTCCAACACTCTCTACACTCCTCTTGGGAGGAAAAGTATGCTAAAAAACCTTATCAAGATCAGCCAATTCATTGGCTAAAAGCATGGTCTCTGTCTCAACAAAACAGTATCTATGTCCCAATGGCATGCTGTATTTCCAATATGCCATTTGATGACGATGAATATTGTTTATGGCAATCAAATGGCTGTGCTGCTGGTAACAATCTAGAAGAGGCCATTCTTCAAGGCTTGCTTGAATTGATTGAACGAGACGCGGTTGCAATATGGTGGTATAACAAAATTAGCCGCCCAAGTTTTCCACTAGAAAGCCTGCCCGATAGCCTCATTGCAAAAGTTGAACAAACGTTACCCAGTAATATGGACTTTTGGATTATCGACGTCACAAATAATAATCAAGTTTCGGTTATGGTCGCAGTTGCTCAAGAAAAGAGGACAAAGAAGTTCACAATAGGTTTAGGCTGCCATCTCAACCCCGCCTTGGCTGCACAGCGTGCGTTGACTGAATTATGTCAACTTTATCCAAACCGTGATGCCAACAAGTCTCTATTCGACTTTGATAAAATCCCCAATGAGCCGTTTATGTACCCTTCACAAGATGGCGCAATTAGTAAAACCACCTTGGCCTACTGTGATGATATTAGTGACAATATAATTAATATTGTGGAGCAGTTGGCACAAGCTGGGTTAGATACCCTAATTGTGGATCACAGCAGAGACGATTTACCTATACATACAGTTAAAGTACTCGTGCCCGGCCTGTGTCATATGTGGCCGCAACTGGGTAACCAAAGACTTTATACGCTACCTGTACAGTTAGGGTGGTTAAATGAAGCAAACTCCGAATTAACGATCAACCAGCAAGGACTATACATCTAACGCCAATTACGAGGTCTTTATACCTCGTAATATTCCGAGGCACTTGCTCTAGACATTGCGCTTTATCAATTTCATATTGAGAATCAGTAAGAGAATTATGGTGATTGTAGGTACTCCTTTTGTTATTAATAAGTTGTAGCAATAACAAACTAAACAAAAATCGAAGGACCATTACGCTATGATACAAAGAGCAATTCAACTCTTACTCCTGTCGTCCTGGGCCGTGCTTTTAATAAGCACGAAACAGGCCTACGCAAACAACTGTAATTCAGCGCCACAAAGCTACTTAAATAGCAACGGCGAGCTGGTTTTATACAGCAATACCTTTTGGAATACACAAAGTCTAGGTCGGTATAGTGCAAGTGTGAACACCATTACCGCAAACATGCCACTGAATTTAAAAAGCAATACCGGCATGACAGATAAACAGCGTGCACAACAATTGCGCTGGGCTGTACATGTGGCTAATAACATTACACCAAGCCCGGTACATACCAAGCTTGTCGTCGCATCTTGTCACTATGATTTCAGTGATGAACACACTGCACACCCAGATGCACCCATAGATAATATTCACAATGCGTTTTTGCCAAAGTTGTTTGTTGCGCAAAATAATATCACCATCGAAGGCAGCTCAGCTCAATCAAAACCTCGCTTGTATTACTCAGGGGCTGGCGCTGACGGGTTGCACCACGGGCGGGTGCTGCTGATGGTTCAAAGTAACAAACAGGGCATCACGATTAAAAACTTAGAGTTTGAAGGCGACCATCACTGGGAAAATATAAAAACCCCCAAATTCACATTGCATGAGAACAACAACCAGCTTTACTACAATGGTCGAGATCGCCGCCTATGGTCAGGTATGATCATGGTTGGGCTTACGGGTGGCAGCAATGATGTCACCATCGACAATGTGATTGTCACCAAACCTGCACGAGCCGGAATTGCCATCGTAGGCGGAGCAACGGTACAAAACTCCATTATCAAAGGCGTCGTGCCGATGGCCAATAAAGACAATATGTTGGCTGATCTTGTTGATGCTTCGAGAGCCTTATCTTCATACCTAAACATTGCCTCTGCGGGTATGGGTTTTCACTCAGGCATTGCTCAACAATTCTCTTACGGCCCTACCCATGTCTACAACAATACGATTCAGAATTTTGTCGAAGGCGTAAATGGTAATGGTTCAGAGTGGGTTATCACCGACAACGTGATCAAAGAAATTGCTGATCATGCTATTTATATTTTAAGTGCTATGAAACCCTCCATTATTGAACGCAACCATATAGAAATGATTTTAAGTGCAGCGATTAAGCTCGGTGGCTCGACGTGTAAAGATCCGGCTTCACAGTGCAGAATGCCAACAGATCCGCTCGATGAACAAACCCGTGCTGGGGCTTACAAAACACGGATCCAAAACAATACTTTCCGGCTCATACCCAGAACATCCATATTATTGTCTGGCACTTTTAACACCATCGCTAACAATACCATAGTTCCTTACAACCCAGCTGATGACAAAAGCGCAGGGGATTACTATAACCCTCAAAAAGACCCAGCAAATGTCTACCCTGATTTTTCTTTCTCGACATCTGGCGGGCAAACGCGAAAGGATAGTCAAAGACAAGATTATTGGAGCAACCATGTTGCCTATAACAATGTTGCCTACAACACCAAAGGCCATGAAGAACTGTCGATTTTTTTCAGTCAAAGGATGTCTACTCGAGACCGAAGCATTGGCATGAATATGGTCAAAGGTGCTGGGCAAAAGGTGTATTTCCACGCGCGTAAAGACTCTCGCTACGCGCCTCTGATTTCTGTTTCTGGCGGTGCCAAGCTATTTGCTGGTGGCAAAAGCGATTGTAGAGATTGTGTAGGTAATCCTGTTGCAAGCGGGTATCGCAGTAATTTAGAGCCAATATGGGCCAAAGCTGTGACGATGGAAAACTCAAGTGGCAACCGTGTTCCACACTTGCTTGTACAACTAGATAGCACACAAAACGATATCTTTTTAATTGGTGAGTCTGGTATTCACGAAAAGCTCAATGCCAATGGGCAAGTATTAAACATCAAGGAAGTCGCTGATTTGGATGGTGACGGACTGGATGAAATCTATTTCCAGGAAAACAACAATACCTTATATGGTGCCAAACTATTTAATAGCCGTAATGATGTTCAAAACAGACAGTTGAGTGATATAGCAAACACACGTTGGACGTTCCACAACGCTAATTCAGCGAGTTTAATTGCGAGCAAAGCTGTGTCATTTGACCGTGCAGGCCCAGACCAGCTTGTGACCAGCTGGACAGGAAATGGGGCAATATTAGGCTCTACTTTTAATGGTGCGGGTCACCCCATTGCGAGCAATGCGATTTACGCAGGTTCAATCAATAACCCAGTAAAGATGCTACAAGCTGCTGATTTGTCTAATGCTGGTGAAACCTTTGGGGCAAATCAGGAGCTCTACGCCTCTTTCAACGATAAAAAAATTATTGGCGTATATTGGGATGCAAATACATCGAGTTGGAAAAACCAAACGGTTTACGCTGGCACGCAGAGGCTAGCGCTGATGGAGGCTGGTCGCCTAAGAAATACAGATCAAAAACAGCGCATGTATCAGCGCTTTTACAGCAACACGATTTACGAAAGTAAACCGGCCGTTTCAGGTCAGCTACCAGCATTTGGCACTGGCAGCTATTTCTACACAGGGTCATCAACGAGTGACATGTTAGTGGCTGCTGATTTAAACCATGACGGTAAGCAAGAAATGCTCAGTCATTTTACTCAGCTCAATAACAAAATCTATTATGGTGGCGAACAAAACGGTTCATTGAACAGTACTATTGGCACTCTTTATGATGGCTTTACCTCGCCTAGACTGATCACACCTTACACAGGTACGGACAATCGAGAGCGTGTCGTTACACTGTTCAACCGTGCTTGGGCTATCTACCTATCTGAAGGACTGCGCAGTACTGGCCACAATTACGTGAACTATGTTTACACTAAGGTATTAGCAAATACTCAGTAAAGCCAGCGTTCAAGCAACACCTGTGCACACCTTGCGCATTGTTGTTTGAATGAATTGGTATTTAAAACCATATCCAGTGGACCTTAATGGTCCACTTTTCATACTCCTCAACAAAAATATGTACCGAACTTTTGTTTTCAGAACACAAATCACTGTGCGCTAATTCAAGCGCTGGTGAACAACGCTTTTATGTCATTTCACTGAATAAACAAAACAACTAGATAAAATACACTAACTTCATTATTTATCACTAAATGGCATACGCCTTGCTTACTAAAAAATGCTTGCACTGTAGTAACTTTATACTAGCAAGCCTATCTCTATGCCATGAAAGGCAGATTTCAAAATATTAAAACTTATCTTTAAGGAGCAAAGAAATATGAAAAGAATCATCGCAACAGCGCTAATTGCCGCATCAACCTACAGTGCAACTAGCTTTGCACAGACCCATGCAATAGATGTAGATAAAATGCTTGAGCAAACCTTTGAGCTCATTCAAAACAATGAAAATCACGCAGCACTAAGTAATCTAAACTGGCTTGCCAAACATGGAACGGCGCATGATCCGAGATTTCACAATACCTTTTTAGATGTTGTACAACATCTTTGGCTCAATTTTGCATATAGTTATGCGCCAGCTTGGAAGGCGTATGACAACGTATATCGAAGCGCCAAACAAGCATTGGTAACAGCCCCACAAAACTGCTCGGCCTTTGATATTGCCTTAAGCTTTGGCAACCTACCCCATAACGCCACAGATCACATTACACACTTGGAAATCACAGAGCAGCAATTTCCAGCTACGTGGCAGCGTTGTTGGACAGAACAAGCCTCTAGTAAAGCCATTGAATTCATCTCAGAGCCACTTATAACAGCTTATGTGGGTGATTTATCTGACCACTTTAAAATCCATATTGCTGACCAATTAAATGCTGTTTATCGCGATTGCGACGACCTTCCAGCTGAGACTTTGGTATGGGAGTGCCGAGACGCATATAAGCTGCAGCTAACCAGCGCTTCGGCGATGTATCGCGAAGCGGCAATGATCCTGCATGATGATGTTTCCGAAGCGGGCCAAATTGGCGGCCACACCATTTCGCTAATGCTCCAATGGCAAGCCCATGACAATCGTTAACCAGCCTATAAACCACTAATAATAAACGCTGCATTTGCAGCGTTTTTTGGCTATACGGCAAATATTTACGTATCTATACGGCAATCAACTGCCCTCTTCGCCGACATATCCATTTTCAGGTCCAGCTCTCAAACAACTTGACGCACCTCATTTGCAAATAAGTCTTAGCGACTAAAATGAGCTAGCTGCTTTACTAGCGCAAAACTTGCAACAGCCACCATGCCAACACCACCTAGCACCAGCAGTACCATGTCATAGCTTTGCGTCATCATCCATACCCAAGCAGCAATCGCTGGCGCCCCCGCTTTAATAAACTGAATAGGCATATTCATCGCGCCATTAATAGCGCCATATGCTTCCTTCGTTAACAGTTCAGGAATTGCAATACCTTTAACAATAGTCATCATACCGGTAGCAGCACCAAATAGGGTTATAAGGGGTATTAACAGCCACACTTGGCTAGGTAAATACACCATGCCGATAAACGTTATTGGTAGCGCCAAAGTCGTCAGTACACCAAGTTGCAAAGCTGATACTTTCGCCCCTGCAAACTTCAAGGCGACCCTGCCTAATACCTGAGCTGGTCCCAAAGCGGCTAATATAAGCACCACTTGCTGTGGAGAAAGTGCACTCTCAACTAATATGGGGTAGAGGTGAAATTTAAATGTGCTCGCCCCCGCTGCAAAAAGTGAAAAGCAAAGCAGCAATGCCCAAAAAATGGGTTGTTTTAAAGCCCATGCAACATTGATATTGCGATCATCAACGCGTGATACTGCCTGTTCTTCCCTGATTTTCATGTTTCCTTTGGATAATTTTCCTTTGGGTAATAAGCCATAGCAAATTGAACACACGAACATGTTTACAGCTCCTAAAACTATAAAGGTTGCACGCCAGTTTAAATGAGTTATTAACAACTCTATAAGTGGTATAAAAACAGTACTGGCGAATCCTCCCCACAAAGTTAATGTGACAATTTTACCTTTGGCTTGCTCATGCGGATGGTTGGCACTGATAACAGCGAAGGCCGCTTCATATAAAGTCGTCGCTTGCACGATACCAATTGCGGCAAATACGGCGTATAGAAACGCCAGTGAATTGATCAGAGAACCTGCTATCAATAAAGTCCCCGCGACGATTGAGCCTGTCACCATTACATTTCGACCTAGCCCTTTGTCAATGAGCTTGCCTACCGGAATTGCTGCAAATGAAGAAAATAGCAAACTGACGGACAGCGCCCCATAAACGTCCGACTTCGCCCAGTTAAACTCGCTGAGCATAGCTTCGGCTAACTGTGGAAAACTATAATAAAGCGTCCCCCAAGAGCAGATCTGGGCAAAGCCCAAAAGTGCAAGTGGGAAGCTATCTGTTGATCGTTTGCGAACCCAAGGCTCTGAGTGAGACAAACCATATATTTTCGCTTTTAAAGCATTCATATTTGGTCCCGCTCAGCCGCAACATGATTTTTCATCAGCAATGGTGTTTGAGCGACAACAGTCTGAGTCGTTTCTTTCACTACAGCACACGCCCGTGTTTGGTAATACCAACTCGACTCGCGCCGCGGCTTCATTATCACCCGCCAACTTTGCCGCAATTGATCTCACTTGTTCATAACCTGTCAACATAAGGAATGTAGGCGCACGACCATACGCTTTCATACCGACGATAAAAAAGTGCTCATCTGGGTGTGCAAGCTCTCTATACCCATGCGGGGGGACTGTGCCACAGGAGTGCAGATTAGGATCGATCAATGGTGCCAATGCTGCTGGTGCTTCCACAATACTGTCTAAATCAAGGCGTAATTCTCGCAGTATGTTTAAGTCTGGCCTGAAACCAGCTGCGACTATGATACGGTCAACTTCAATAAATTGAACTTGTCCTGCAACAGTTGCAGATATGGCAAGCCCACTTGATGTGCGAGTTATTTTTTCAATTGCAAATGGCGCAAGTAATTCAAGCTGGTCATTGTTCACTGCATTTTTGGCTGCATTGCCTAACGCTTGGCGAGCAGGTAATTCATCATTTATTCCCCCGCCAAGTAGCTTGTCCAATTGGTTGGTACGTAAGCCCCAAACAACTTTTGTTTCTGGGTGTAGTTTTTGCAGTTTAAGTAATTCTAAGGCGATATTAATCGCGGAATGCCCACCACCTAACACCAATACACGTTTGCTGGCATAGTCATTTTTGTCTCGTCCAACCACATCGGGCAGGCCATACCTAATAGCATCTTTATTCATAATTTCACCAGGCACAGGTAAGCCATCCAATCCAATTGGATTGGGGTTACTCCATGTCCCAGAGGCATCAATCACAGCTTGAGTAAGTATAACCTCTGTTGTTCCATCACTGTGTTTAATATGAACAGAGAACAACGCCTGATTGCGCTCTTTAGAGAAAGATTTAGCATGGGCGTGTTTTGAAACCGCAATCACTTCAGTTTGAAGCTTGATAACTTTCGCAAGTTCCGGTGTAGACGCCGCTGGCTGTAGATATTGCTCAACAATATCGTGACCAGTTGGCAAACCATCAGGATCCGGCGCTTGCCAACCGGTATTTTCTAAAATCACTCGTAGCTGTTGATCAATGACATATTTCCAAGGACTGAATACACGAATATGTCCCCACTGCGATATTGCGCTGCCCACAGCACTGCCTTTTTCAATCACAATGGGTTGAATATTACGAGCAAGAAGGTGAGCGGCTGCACTTAGGCCCACAGGCCCCGCGCCAATGACGACTACCGAGTTAATCTCATTTTGATTCATTTTAAACTCATCTTTAAGGCTAATTTACCAATAAGACGGTTGTTTATTTTGAAAGACGAAGCCCTACAAAACTATATTTAGCACCCTGCTGCGCATGATTTTGATATTGTAGTTAGGCAGTTGCCACCCAATGAATTCAAACCTAAATGTAATATCTGCAAGCCCCATTGTTCGACCAATGCTTAAACACTGCGCCATCAGCCTCAGAGTTAGCTCACGACAAAACGAACCAAATAATAGATTTGTTCATTCTCCATATATTGATATCATTATTTTTAATTGGAAGACCTACTACATATGGAGCAACAATGAAAAAATCTCTTCTCGCGCTCGTCACAGGTACCGCCATTGCATCAGGTGGCTACTTTATTGCACAACAAGGCGCCAACAATAATAACTTAGCACACTTAGACAAAGTGCCTGCCGATACGCTTTTCTTGTGGTCACAGCTAAAAAGTTTCCCTTATCTACAGTATTTGGACGTTTTGCCAGATACATTAAAAAATGTAGATGATATCAATAATTTTGTTGCTGTGATGCAGGGTCAAGAGATTGATTCAAACACTCAATTCTTACTAAATATACTGGATAAGTATGCAGAGAGCTTAAAGTCATCCAAGCAATTCACCAGCACTTGGGGGGTCAATAGCGACTTTCAAGCACTCGCTTATTCGATTGGTTTGCTCCCCGTATTTCGCGCTGAATTAGGTGATCCGCAAGTATTTAAAAACACCGTTATCAACGCAGCGAAAGAAGCAAATATTCAATATGAAGACGCCAATATAGGTGGTATTCCAGTTACCAAATTCCCAATAGAACAAGGCGGTCAAAAAATCGTAGATTTGTTGGTCGCTATTGACGGTAAATGGGTGACGGTGACCTTTGATACCCCAATCAATGATCAAAACGATCTTCAAATTGCACTTGGTCTTAAAGCCCCCGCAAAACCTCTAAGCAGTACTGACAAGGTACAGCGTTACACCCAAGAACATCAGCTGGACGGGCATGCATTTGCGTATCTTGATACAAGGCTTTTAGCAGATATGCTTACCGCCAAAGACCCTCAAAGTAAGTCAACACAAATGCTGGATAAGATACTGGCACTCACAGACAGCGAAAATGCATTAGACAGTGTGAGAAACCCTAGCTGTCAGCAGGACTTCTCTGACATTGCGAACAAGTGGCCAGCCATCATTACGGGTACTCAAGAGTATGAATTTTCAAGTAGCCATGCTGACATAAAAGTATCAAGCGTGATTGCATCTACCGACACCAAAGTTTTAAATGCATTGAAAAATATACGTGGTTTTTTACCACAGCATACGCAAAGTGACAGCGACGCCATGCTTGCACTGGGTATTGGAGTCAATGCGAGTCAGCTCTCGCCTTCGGTCAATACTCTTTGGGCAGCTTTTGCCAGTGCACAATTTAACTGCGAGCCGCTCGCACAATTACAGACGCAGAGTAAAGATGCAAACCCGGCACCATTAGCGATGGCAACAAGTATGCTTGGCACACTAAAAGGTGTAAGCCTCACGGTATTTGATGCAAATATCGCGGACTTAGTTAGAGTAGACAATACGGATTTAAGCGCTGTTGATATGTTACTCACGGTATCGGCAGACGACATGTTAGCATTATTTAATATGGCAAAGAGCTTCGCCCCTGACTTGTCTGGGTTGACACTGCCAGCTGATGGGAGTGCCATTGAAATCAACCAGTATTTACCGCCAGATTACCAATCTACAGCGCCGCTATTCTTAGCGTTAAAAGGCCAGCACCTGACTTTATACATAGGTAAAACTGCGCAGCAAACTGCGGAAGCGTTGAGCACGCAAACTGTGACAGCTAATGGATTGATGAACTTCGCAGTCAATACAGACAAGGTCATGCCTATGCTACTCAAAGCTGCTGAGCTCTCTGGTGAACCTATCACTGACGATATGGCAGAGTTATTAAGCGAAAGTGGCAAACTGCACTTCTCTTTTGACACCACAGATAAAGGTATTGTTACTGACATTACAATCAAAGTGGAAAATCAGTAAAACCACAGGGCCAAAATAGCACTGCTATTTTGGCCCTACATTTACCTAACTAACAAAAAGCGCTCAACGCAAACTATTTAAGCCCTTTCACTAACGGCATACCATTGGTTCCCACTGGAATATATACCGTAGTGTGGTTTGGTGATTCAGCCATTTTAAGCTGTGCGTTGATGGCTTCATGCTGGAGATAATTCTCGGTCAGTGTCGAGTTTATGATTTTTTGCGCCTCGGCAATCCCTTTTGCTTCTTCTATACGGATCTCCGCATCTTTTTTTGCTATCTGCTTTTGAGTTTCTTTTTCAGATAGCAATTGCTGTGCGGCCAATTTTTTCTCCACAGCTTTAGCGACAATATCTGGGTAATTTATATTGCCAACCACAATATTTTTTACTTCAAACGGTGTGGCATTTAGGTATGTTTGCAATTTAACAGTGACTTCTTTGGCAATATCATCGCGACGCGCTTTTAATTCACCACTATCAAACTTTTGCACGGCATTTCGTACATAGGTTCTAAATGTCTCTCGCACAAAGCGTGCATACCAGTGCTCACCACCATAATTTTCAACAACGGCCTTCACTGTTCCAGCGCGAATAGATACCACCGCATGAAAGTCAAAGATAATATTTAAATCATCATTGGCGAGTATTTTGAAGTTTTCTGTGTAGGTATTGGGCCGCATATCAATATTAATGACTTCGTTACGCAGCACCGACATGCCAAAATTACTCGGTCCTTGAAGTGTTCCCTGATAACCGCCGGAGCCAAACATTCTTGGCTTTTCATACACATACCCTTCAAAGCCCGCTGGCGTACTCGGGTTGCTACACGACCCTAATCCAAAAATAGAAAACACAATCACGGCAACAAAACTAAATATTGTGCCAATAGGCAATGACTTTTTCGCAAACATAATGAACTTTATTTAGCTATAAATGCTCTATTTTACTGGCTAGATTCTAGAAGATAAATTGATAAAAACGCGTAATAACATATTGGGTACAAGCAACCATTCAATTCGGTTACACTAGATTGGACATAGGTTTATCCAAACCGACGATTTTTAGAGCAACGGGCTGGGAAATACAATGACCATAGAGTCAGATAAAATACTGTTTAGACAAGCTAAATTAGAAGACAAAGCCGCACTGTTGGCATTAGAGCAAGCCGTCGTTGATGCAGAGCGACCGTACAATTCACAAATAAAACCAGATGCTCATTATTACGATTTAGACGATTTACTGCAAAGTGAAAACGCCTCGGTACAAGTTGCCGAGTACAAAAACGACATAATCGCAACAGGCTACGTGCAGATCAGGCCCTCAAAGCAATCTTTAACACACGTAAACCATGGTTATTTAGGCTTTATGTTTGTCAGTCCTGCGTTTCGCGGCCAAGAGCTCAATAAAAAAATCATGCAACATTTGATGAGCTGGGCTGAGTCAAAAGACGTGTATGATTTCTACCTCGATGTATATAACGACAATCAAGCTGCAATCAATGCATACCAAAAGCTTGGATTTGAGCCATCACTATTAGAGATGAAAGTTAATACAAAAAATAACTCGAGATAATAAATTGCCCGTACAAAATACGGGCAATTTATTATCTATAACGTTGGGATAGAGTCGGGCTCTGGGGGCGGCGTGATATCTGTCAAATCTTCAGTGATCAACCACTGCGGTAAATAAGGGTGATCTGGGATCAAGTATCCCTTACCAGAGTAAGCTACCCGAGCAAGCCCCACGAAATCCAACGCAAATTTTGGAAAAGGCTCTCCGGCTTTATCCATTTTGTGCGCACACTGTGCAAACTTATCTAACGCATCCAACATTTTTTGCTGATAGGTTTGCTCATCTTCATGGCAAAACACACTCAATAAGCAATCAATTCGCGGTAAGTGCACACTGCGACGAAACAATAACACGTCTGCTGCAACTCGGCTTTCAAGCTCGCTCAGTGCCGTGACATCAACTTGCATAAATGCCTTTATGGCCGCAACCAAGTCCCGCTCTTGTGGATTAAGTATGGCTTTAACAATATTAAACTCCGCCATGTGTATCTGAGCAATACCCGACGTATCCATCGATTGCTCATTAAATTGATCTAACCATGCGATGCTCTGCATGTCGTTATAGGCAAGTGCCCAATATACCGCACGGCACCAATTAATTGGATCTATACCATAACTTAATCGCTCACCAGGGCGGGTAATTGACACCTCATCCAAGCGCAATTCGTGTTGCTCATTGGGAAATATATGTCGCTTAAAGTGTGTTAAATGGAAATGATAAAACTTATCCAAAAACCACCTCGCTTCACTGTGCGGTCGCTTCGCAAATACCGCAAAGTCAAAATACGTCTTCAACTGATTAGCAACTTGATACTCCCAGCTATCTCCACTCATCGAATCAAACCTCACCTCACCATTTTGAAGAACAGATTTGAGAAAGTAAGCTGAGCGGACGTTTTCTTGATAAAACTCTTGGTAAACATCGAGTTCGTAGCTATCACCGTAGTGGTGCTTTTGCTTCATTTATACTCCTTAAAAGCAAATTTTCGCACACTCACTAAATTAGAATGTGCACTTAGGGGAAATTATATTTAGCCACAGTGCAATCTGATAGCGGTTTTTACGGTTATCTAATCAAGCGAGCAGAAAATATCCCAAAATTTAGAGAATGGTGTATAGCATTGTATTTAGTGCCTTACCCATAAGCCCCTAATTGAGTCTGCTTTCGTCAGTTGAAGCGCCACGGATGCCATTAAAGCTCAGTTTTCCATAATAATTCTCAATACTGCGTTACTCTATAAATAAATTTTTCGTCTACACTGAAATTAATCTGCAGCTCATAAGGTCTTTTGTAGCAAGTCGTCCGGAGCGCAATAAGTTTGCTTTTTTTGTATCGCGCGAATTTGCAAAAAAAGTCAATAAATCGAGCACTGGAGTGGTGCTTTTCCTTAAATAAAATACAGCCCACTCTAGCTCGCTCTATATTTTTGGCATAACCAAAACACGAGGAATCGACAATGAAAGCATTAACAGGCGCCGCAATGGCAATGATGGTAGCAGGTCTTGTAGGTTGTAATGCCACTGGGGACTCAGGCCAATCAGCTAGTGCTGGTGCATCGGCAAGTTCAGGTGGCGCTAAAACAGACTTGGTACATTGCTATGATGTAAATATTTGTGGTGGACACAACGATTGTAAAACAGCAAGCAACGCCTGTTCAGGACAAGCGTCTTGTAAGGGAACTGGTTTTGTGGGTATGCCTGCAAAAGCATGTGCTGATGTAGGTGGTAAACAAAAAGACAATTGGGTTGGCAGTGTTGCAAAAGCCGATTTAGTACACTGTCATGATGTTAACATTTGCGGTGGTCACAACGATTGTAAGACTGCAAATAATGCATGTGCAGCTCAGGCTTCATGCAAAGGCACAGGCTTTGTAAATATGCCAGCAAAGGCGTGTAAAGATATTGGCGGTAAAGTCGGTAGCTAAATGACACGTAAAAAGCCTACCTGCGCGTAGGCTTTAATTTCAACTTAAGTTGTGAGGATAAGATTGAAAAATACACCCCCACCTTTTGTCGGCTTTGGTCTAGGCCTACGCACCTGTTATTTTGAAGAGATCCTAGACACAGAACCCAATGTTGACTGGTTTGAAATTATCTCTGAAAACTACTTCGTTTCCGGTGGCAAACCTTGGCATTACCTATCTCAAATTAAAGAGCGTTATCCCATTGTGATGCACGGAGTATCGATGTCAATTGGTAGCACGTCAGACGTGAACTTTGACTATTTAGCAAAGCTCAAAAAAACCATAGAGCGTGTGCAGCCGCTTTGGATCTCTGACCATTTATGCTTTTCTTCCCTTGGGGAGTTCAATAGCCACGATTTATTGCCAATGCCCTATACCGAAGAGTCACTTGATCACTTAAGTCAAAGGCTCTCTATTGTTCAAGATTATCTCCAAAGACCGTTAATTCTAGAAAATGTCTCTAGCTACCTCACTTATGAAGTGTCAGAAATGAGTGAGTGGACATTTCTTGCGGAGTTACACAAACGCACACAATGCCAATTTTTACTCGATATTAATAATATTTATGTCAGTGCGAGAAACCACGATTTTGCACCGAAGGAATTTATAGACGCGATACCTGAATCAGCAATCGCACAAATCCACCTTGCTGGGCATAGTGATTTTGGCAGTCATATCATCGATACCCATGATCAGCCCATTTGTGATGACGTTTGGCAATTGTTCGAGCAATTTTCAAAGATAACAAAGCCTATCAATACCATGATAGAGCGGGATGATAATTTTCCGGCTTTTAAAGAGATCATGGCAGAACTTGAGCATGCTAGAGCACTCGCTCCCGCATCTTGGAGCAAACATGAGTACGCTTAAAAAATTACAGCATGACTTTGTTGCCATGCTCCAAGGCCAAAACACAGAGTTTACTGAGCACATCGCCACACAAAATGGTTTGTCTCCTGCCCAGCGTGGTGAAATTTATCAAAACGCTTATCAAATAAGATTAAAAAAAGTGCTAGAACAAGATCATGAGATGCTAGGCCTGTATTTAGGTGATGAGTTGTTTGATAACATGGTCGAAGGTTATTTAAGTCAGTATCCTTCTCGTTCGGCTTCACTTAGAGAATTTGGTGATCGTATACCGCAATTTCTAGAATCAGCGCCACAGTTTAAAGAACATGGTATTTTAGCCGAAATAGCGCTTTTTGAACGTTTGTTATTACATGCATTTGATGCTGCTGATAGCCCGACTTTGCAGCTTGCGCATTTACAATCCATAGAACAAAACGCCTGGCCAAATATCGTTTTTCAACTTCATGATAGCGTTCAATTACTGACCTGTGAATACTCGGCCGTGGAAAGCTGGCAAGCACTCAAAAATGGGGATTCGCCGCCATCGCCCAACCAAGGCGGCCTGCGTCATTGGATTGTTGCACGAGCACCGGATAAGCGAACTGGATTCTACCCTTTGTCACAATGCCACTTTCAGTGTTTGGCCAGTATTGAAAAAGGGCTACCGTTTGGATTTGTGTGTGAAGCCGCAGCTAACGTCATGGGCGATCAACAACAAGGCACCCTGCAAGTAATGCAATTGCTCCAGCAAGGTATTGAATTAGGATGGTTTATAGCTAGTCCTCAAGGCTCTCAGTAGGCATTACGATGAAAATACAGCAAAAGCTACAGCTTTACCAAATCAGCGTGATATTTAGTATGCTGTTTGCGCTGGTAGGCTTTAGCTATAACACTTGGCGACTTGAAGTTTCTGAATACAATAATAATGTTAGATTAGCTAGTTTTGAGATACTTAAAGAGCTCGCGGCGTTGGAGCAATTGTTATATGTTGCGCACTATGATCAAGATATGCAATCTGCCAGCCCTCGCAAAGGCTGGATTAAGGTAGGATTGATAAAAGATTTCAGCTATTTGACCAATAAACAAGTGCAAGTCGGTGCAACTAACCTACAAAAAACGTGGTCTCAAAACTGGGAAAATATATCAACCAGTAATCAGTCTGTAGAACTTATTGTTAACGATATCGATGAGGTGAGAGCGAGTATTAAATCGCTCCTCACGTCCTTACAATAACGCCACATTTCGCCATGAATTTGCGTCGTATAACCTATACAGGCGCTTATCAAAAGGCTTATGCATACCTCAAAAATATTATTACGATGACTTTTTACACCGAGCATATATCTCTAAGTTATAGGCCTTAGCAAATTCATATCGCTGCAAATGCGCTCTCTTATCTTGTTCAGATTTAATTACATCGCCAGTTCCAGACAAATACTTTATGCCACACTGCGCTTTTAGCGCCGTGAAATCCATCTTTTCTAACCCTGGGATCACAGGCCGACGCCCAGTTGTTGCATATAGCCTAAGGTCATTGCTCTCAATCGCAGACGACACAGCTTGAGAAACATTTAGCTTATTTTCCATTTTATCTTGTGGCTCATTGTGAGTGTCTCCGTAACTATTTGCACACCCATTTAAAAGCCCACCTACAAAAATTAAAAGTAACGGAATTTTCAATTTTCTCTCCTTGAAACAACCCTCAATGTAGACAAAGCCATCATCACCCAAATTAAATAAAAGAATCCCCCAGAGGAGCCACTATCGGTAGATGGTGGAACTGAGACGGTTATTGTCACTTGCGCTGTGGACTCCGCCCCACTGGCATCTCGCACAACGTAACTTAATTGCTCGGTTCCAGAAAAGTCGGTCGCAGGTGTGTAGGACAGCTGGTTGTTCGAAACAGACACATTGCCAGTTCCCTGATAGTTTACAGTGCCAATTGATAGACCATCGCCATCTATATCGCTGTCATTATTAAGAACATTCAATAGGTTACTTTGGCTATTGACGTTCACTGTAAACGAGTCATTTTGTGCCGTTGGCGCATCATTCACTGCTGTAACCGTGATTGTCGCATTAAAGGTTTCACTTGTTAGCGTGCCTCGCGTGGCCGTAATTGGCACCGTCAATGTGCCATTGAAATTCGCAGCTGGGGTCACTGTAAGGCCACTTACCGTATAATTATCGCCATTACTGACAGTTAACGACTCGGCATTAAAGCCACCTTGGTACTTAAAGTTGCTTATTGATAAAGTGATGCTTGTATCTTCAGCAACTTCTAATGTTTCTTGCTCTGATATATTAGGAGCAACAGGCTCGGTACTTCCTTGAATTTGAATATTGCCACTGTTGACTGCAAAAAAAACATTGTTGCTACACATTATTTTGACCTTGCCAAATGACGAAGTTGCTAGCCCAGAGAGAACCACATCGTGCTCACCATCATTAGTCACATCATCTGCAATTAAAGTTGGGAAGGTTTCTCCTCCGTCCAAAGACAATAGAATATCGACAGAGCCACAAGATACAGGTGCATTTTGCGTGTCTGCGGTATGCCATCTGACAGTTTGCGTGCCCAATGTCCACTCGGTACTATCACTGGGATCTTGTACTGCAAATCCTTGTTGGTTGCCAATCACAGTCACTGTCATAGCATCATCAGCAATATTGCCAGTACCATCTCGCACCAACAGTCTAAAGTTCAATGTTCTACTGGTCGTTGGTAATGCTTCACCGTAACTTACTGACCCCGATAACACGTCTGACATTTTTGGAAAAACCCTAGACCTTGACTCTGTGGGGTTAAATACTCTGAATAAAGGCCCAGTACCTCTATCTGTTGCATCTTCTTGTGGGCTATTAGTTGCGCTTCCTAAATCATATTGCTGCCAGCTATAAGTTAACGTGTCTCCATCCGCATCTGTCGCGCTACCAGTCAATTTAAAGGGCGTTCTGGCAGGTATAGTGTAGTTATCTCCTGCATTTACAGTTGGCATTTGGTTCGCCTTAGCGTTTCTCACACCACATGCACTACCACCACCTTGTCTAGTGTAAGTCGACATTTGTTCTATAGAGCGAATATGAAAGTATGGATCTGAATTAGCTTGCAAATTTTGTGCTTCACAAATTCCTGTATAACCCATTATTGTAGAGCCACTTCCTGGTTCGAATGCAGAATCAGCAACATGGTTACTTGATTCGCAAGCCCCTAACTGCCCATTAAAAGTGTGATCCGCTCCCAATTGGTGACCTATTTCGTGAGCAACATAATCAATGGCAAACGCATCATTGATAGGCTGCGGATTACCTGTGATCCCTTCCGCTTTCGCTTCACTACATGCAACACCAAACCCAGCTAGCCCTCCGGCACCGGTACCAACTAGGTGTCCAATATCATAGCCAGATGCCCCCACTCGCGCGTCTATCACCGTAGTTATTTGATCAATATCAGAGCTTTCGTTAGCAAATGGATCAGAAGACGCATCTAAGAAAATCAACTCATCGTTATCTGCCACCAATTCAAAAGAAGTAGATAAATCCCGCATATAAACTTGATTGACGCGATTGACTAAAGTCACCAATGCGGCCATAACACTGCTTTTTGTACCGCCGTGAAACTGGGCATATTCCCCTGTTGTAGCTATCGCTAGGCGATACTTTAAATCATTGGTAATAGGTGTATTAAGACTGGGTGTATCAACTCGGTGAGTGCGATGTTCAAAAGATTTATTGTGCTTTCTTGGGGCTTGCAAGCGGTGATCTGAGTGACGGCTATGACTTGCAATGGCGTATTTATAGTAAACCCGGTAAAGCGCTTTTGCTGATGTTAATTCCCTCATTTGTGGTTCAATAAATACCCGTTGCCCAGCCAAGTCGTATACACCAAAAAAACCATTGGGCGAATAATCGAATGTACCCTTCACAGCAGGATTATTGACCTGCACCCCAATATAGGTTTTTATTTCAGGATACTTTTGCGCCAGAGACTTTGCCATCACCGAATAGGGCGTTAAGTTAAATAGCAACAATTCGCCACTTGGACTTGGAAGCTGTATTTGAATGGTCCCTTCTTCAGCTAGCAAATCAGACAACTTGGCTGTATCTAAATAAGCCCGCTTTAATCCATCACTCTGGGCGCTCATTGATTTATGCTGTGGCGTTGACCACAAAGCAGTTTTACTTTCTGCGCTAAACGATACCAGTAAAACTACGAAAAAAATCAAAAAGGATTTCAGCATGAGTCTTTCCAAATTTTTATCATTATTTAATACAGCATAGTCACAGAAACTCGGCTTGCTCATAAAACGCATAACTTTTTATCCCTGAATTGACATTAAAATGCATCGCCAGTTGTTGATTTGTAAGATATTACCCACAAGCACTGTGCGTGATTCATGTCATTGAGTGTAATTGTGCCTAAATACTCATCAGACCTCTTGAAAGGGCTAAACAAAGGCTCTAGAGTTAGCGCATCATTTTTGCAAAGGGATAGGCAATGATTTTTTTAATTCGTTTTATTACTTGTATAGCTATGACAACGATGTCATTAATTTACTTAATTGAAATGGAGTTCTTGAAAACAACACTTTTGGCTCTGCTTGCAATCATTTCAAACCCTAGAACAAAACGTGCGCCACTTGAATATGACAATGGTAAGCGATTGTTTGATAAGTATCTAGTAGATAAGCCAAAAAAAGGCCGTAACACATTAAAACCCTGGTAGAGAGTGGAAAAAAATATCTCCATTGAATCGCGAAGTTTTAAGGGCCGACAAATTTTCGATTGTGCTCTGCTAAGGCCCTTCTTACTTTGTTAATAAGCTCTTTATCAGTATTTAGGTTAAACGCCATGCAAGCACGCCTATCTGAGTTATTACGTACTTCTATAACAGGCGTCACAACATCATAGTTAACACCAATTGCTTTGAGGGTTTCATACATGGTGTATTCGGTTGTTAGCAGAAAATCAATCCTACCGGCAAGCAACTTGCGCTGAGAAGCACTGGGATCAGCAGTGATATCTAGATTAATGCCCGCTTCAAATCCATGTTTTACCAAATATTCATGTACTACACTGCCTCGGACTATGGATATCACATATTTCTTTGCGTCTTCCAATGAAGCGACTTTAATATCTTCTCTGTTTTTTAGCTTAAACAAGTATTGCCGTACAGGCCGCATGAGAGGACATGCCCACTCAAACATTGTCTCTCGGTCACCGCTTCGATAAATTGAATAAATCATGGTATTGGCTTGAGTTCTAGTCAGCTTCATAGAACGCGCCCAAGGGTATAGGTTAATGTCGTACTCTATGCCGGCAAGATCCAGCACTTCGCGCACTTTTTTAGTAGCACGGCCGACTATTTCGCCCTCTTGATTTGCATAATTATAAGGAACCCACTCTTCAGTCACCACTTGAAGTTTTGGCAAATTTGCAAAAACCTTCTCTTGGTGAAAGCAACATAAAAGCACCAATATCAGTGCTAGCTTGTCTGCCACGCGGTTCCTCCAACTTACTCTATAAACTATATCAGTGTGCTTGCTAAGTATAATTAAGGTAGAGTGATGCTTTAAAGAATAGACGTTATGAGATGATCATAAAAATAAAATCAGCAATTAGTTGCTCAAACGAAAGGCTCCGCCTTCATTTAAGCGGAGTCCAGTTAAGAATGGTGCACTTTACCTAAAAAAGACCACTTTTTTAATTTTGCCTTCTTCAATCTGGTAGCTCGTAACGAACTCCGAGCGCTTATCCACAACATCTGGCTTTTGTGTGCAAATCTCAGAAGTTTCATGATCTATCACAATATTGCCATTTGTAATTCTTTTTATTGACGTTGATTTCAAACACTGCATTTTTTCAAACATCAAGCCGTAGCGTTTGATTAATTGCTTTTTCCCCTTAAACATCAGTGTTTGCGGGTACATATAAAACTCAACATCATCATCGTAAAGTGCCAAAAACTGACGAATATTTTGTTTATTATATGCCAAAATTAACTTATCAATGACTGCTTCAGCCGCTTTTTCTTGTTCAGACTTTTGCAGGTTGTACTCACTAGCCTTGTCTTCAAATGCAGGGTTTGCGAATGCAAGCCAAGAACTTAAGCTGAGTACAAAAAAAACGATATACCTCATACTTCCCCCTATTTGGTACGGGCAAGTAAGTATACCAAGTTTATAAAATGTAATACAGTTAAGCGCGCATTCAGATCACCAGTATTGTTCTACCGTAATATGGCCAGGCTCAGCCCTGCGATGTTTTTTAAACCCCATTTCCTGCAATAGAGTTACTGTGTCTTTTACCATATCTGGGTTACCACAAAGCATAAAGTGACTATTTTGTGGCATAGATGTCATGTTGCAGTACTCCACCAACTGATTATTTTTCAGAATATCAGTTACCCTGCCACTCAGCCCATTTTCAGGTTTTTCACGGCTTACCAAAGGGACATAAGTAAATTGCGGGAAAAGCTTTTCGGTTGCACGGATCAAATCTTGATAACACAGATCAGTATTTAGTCTAACACCGTGTACCAATACAACTCGGTCAAACTGTTTCCACAACTTTCCATCACCGATAATTGACAAAAATGGGCCCACAGCAGTACCGGTCGACAACATCCAAAGGGTCTCTCCTGGCGGTACTTCATCTAAAACAAAATAGCCTGAAGGTTTGTTATAAACCCACAGGTCATCACCTTCACTTAGCTGAGCAAGCCTTTCAGATAGAGACCCATTTTGGACTTCTATTAAAAAAAACTCCAGTAGCGGGTCAGCTGGCGAATTCACAAATGAATATGCTCGCGCAACCCGTTTGCCATCGATATCCAGTGCCAGTTTTGTAAATTGACCTGCTTTAAACCCTTCTATATCGGCCGCTACTTTTATACTAAATAAGCTAGGCGTCCACCAATTTACTTCAATAACTTTTCCAATTACCCAGTTTGACATACCTGCACCACAATAAATGCATATACTAAAACAATGGCATAGAATGCAAGCTTGTCAAAGATCCTGACACCATCGTTTTGCCAAATTAGCTCGCAACTTTTTATTCAAAGGTCGTTTTGTTGGTTCCTGCGGGATGAGAAATTCAGCGTTGAGTGACTTGAGGATCATACGAACTGGGTTTTCGTAACCACCTTTGAGCAATAAATCCACATGACGATTTGTATAATTGGCCACCTGCTCTGAGATCACATTAGACTTGACGCTCTGAGACATGAGATCCAGCCACTTTAAATAGTGTTTATCACTTTCAGGTAAATAAGTATCAGATGTAGCGCGTAATTTTTCACGATAGTTTTCATACAATGCAACCTTCCTTTCAATCAACGCCGCGCCAAGTAAATTAACAGTTACTCGTGTCGCATTGCGGTGATGATTGTCCATCAGGTAATATTGTCGAGCCGCAATAAAGTATTCAACAGCAGACTTGGAGTCACCCAACACAATTGCAGTATTGCCTTTAACCACTAATAAACCGGCTTTTCTTCTTCCATTGAGTATCGCTTCATCAACACTTTGCAGAATTTGAAAACTAATAGCAGGTTGATTATCCATACGATAAGCGATGGCCAAATTAACCTTAGCAGTCATTTTTTCTACGTTATTTTGACTGTGCTTTAGTGCACACTTATAGGTTTTAATCGCATCATCAAGTTGTCCAATTAGGCGATAGGCTACACCTATCACATTTACTACAGTGAACGTGTAAGGCTGGCTGTAAGGCACGAGTCGCTCGTCTGAAAGGTGTTGTGCTAGCTCTTCAATTAATTCTATATCCTGAACCTTACTCGCCGCAGCGAGTAAACTACTATAAATAGAAAGAGCCTCAGCACTGTTTAATTGCAACAATTTCGCTGAATTCTTTTTATAGTATTCAACTGCTTGAGTTGGGTAATTTAGTGCAAGGTGTTTCACTTCTTTGGGATCGACTTCAAATTTTGAAGCCGATATTTCAGTGGCGAATACATCACTGTGTGTGATCAATAACATCGCCAGCAGGTAATTTAAGTACTTCATTCGGTTTGTCGAATCGCTTTAATGAGTTAACCATAGTACAACATTGCATTTTTAGAAACATTGATTTAAATACGAAAATCGACTAGAAACCCTAAAAACTGCGGGCAAATAACGAACTAAACTATGGCGAATATGACACAGCCACGCAGAACAGTATATTCAATTTGTAGATCTCTCTTATGAAGTCAAACGTTTAGAATCAAGTTACCAACGCTCATCAACTCGAGCATAAGCTATCGTACAACCAGTGGTGCCTTCTTTTACTCGAAGTTGCACACGCTCTCGCATAGAGTATGCAGTCAGCAACAAAGAGTATATTTCTTGCCTGTTCGTACTACTATTTGAAATCGTAAAATAAGTCCCTTCTACCGGGCTACAATTTGCCAGCTTTTCGTTTCCAGGCGTTCCAACGTATATCTGACCACCCTCGTTGACAAACAAAGTTTCCACAATATCAGTACATCCACTTTTAATACATGTATTTGCCTGTGAAAAAAAAGCGGCACTGCCAAGTACCATTGCAGCAGCATGTTTAATCATATTATTTCTCTATTTTATTCCCAAATATAAAAGGAAGTAGATTTGTACCATAAATGGAACAAAACAGCGACCAACTCTTTAATTTAAAAATAAAAAAAAGCCGCACTAGGTGCGGCTTTTTGGGTGTGATTCGCTTTGTTTTAGGCGTGTCTCCAAAACTCTGCGATTACGTTACCAAGGAACTGTTCAAGCAGCGTTGCAATAACACTGCTTTAAATTAAATTGATTCTAATGCAATTTTAACCATTTCATTGAACGTGCTTTGACGCTCTTCAGGTGGCGTTGCTTCGCCTGTGATTACGTGGTCGCTTACCGTAAATAATGCCATTGCTTTTGCACCGTATTCCGCTGCAACACCGTACATACCCGCAGTTTCCATATCTACAGCTAGGACACCTAACTTGTCTAACTCTTGATAGAAACTTGCGTCAGCTTGATAAAATGTATCTGTTGTAAATACGTTACCTACTTTTGCATCAATACCTAGCTTTCTTGCTGCATTAACGCCATTTTCAAGTAATCCAAAGTCAGCAATAGCAGCCATATCGTAGCCACGTACACGTGCTCTGTTTACGTTTGAGTCCGTACTTGCACCTTGTGCAAAAATCACATCGCGGATTTTTGTGTCTTGGCTGATCCCGCCACACGTACCAATACGTATTAGGTTTTTAACACCAAAGCTTACAATTAACTCTCGAGCATAAATAGACATTGATGGAATACCCATACCTGAGCCCATAATGCTCACTGGTTTACCTTTATATGTACCAGTAAATCCAAACATGTTACGAACGTCAGTAACTTGGCGAGCGTCTTCTAAGAAGTTCTCAGCAATATACTTTGCACGTAGTGGATCACCAGGCATCAATACCGTTTCAGCAAAATCACCTGGGTTTGCATTAATATGCGGAGTACTCATAACATGTTTCCTTTAACTTAAGCTGTAACCAACTTGTCGGCAAAGCCGTCACCATATTCTAATGCTTCAAGGTTAAACCACTGGGCAAGCGTTTGACCTATGTCTGCGAAGCTGTTTCTTTCACCTAATGGAGTATTGTTCATTCCATTACGGTATGCCAATACAGGCACATATTCTCTTGTGTGGTCGGTACCAGGTGCTGTAGGGTCGCAACCATGGTCCGCAGTTATAATCAGCACATCGTCATCTTGTAGTTTGCCCAATATCGTCGGCAAATACGCGTCGAATTCAGCTAACGCCTCGGCATAACCGACGGCATTGCGTCGATGACCAAACTTTTCATCAAAGTCCACTAAATTAGTGAAGATCAAACTGTTGTCTGGCGCTGAGTCAATCACTTCACTGGTTTTATTCAGTAAATTCATTAAACCAGGCGCTTTATGTTTTTGAGTGATACCTTGGTGTGCATAAATATCTGCAATTTTACCAATGCTGATCACCTCACCACCATTGGCAGCTAACTTGTCTAACACAGTTGGCGCCGGTGGCAACACAGAGTAATCGCGACGATTACCTGTACGAATAAAGTCGGCACTCGAAGTGCCTATAAACGGCCGCGCAATCACTCTACCTATGTTCATTTCATCAAGCAGTGCCCGTGCGATTTCACATACTTGATAAAGCTTTTCTAGGCCAAATGACTGCTCATGAGCGGCTATTTGAAATACACTGTCAACTGAGGTGTAACAAATTGGCATGCCGGTTTTGACATGCTCCTCACCCAGTTGCTCTAAAATCACTGTGCCAGAGCCGTAACAATTCCCTAAAATGCCCGGGATGTCTGCTCTTTTACACAGTTCTTCTATGAATTCTTGCGGGAAACAAGGCTGAGTATTTGGAAAGTAACCCCAGTCAAATAAAACCGGTACGCCTGCCATCTCCCAATGACCAGACGGTGTATCTTTACCACTCGAAAGCTCTTTTGCATAACCCCATGCAGCTGTAGGATGCTGACGCTCAGACACTTGACAGGTCTCACCACCTGCGGCTTCACAGGCATCAACCAATCCTAGTTTGCTCAAATTAGGGATTGCTAACGCTTCTCCTTTTTCCTCTTTATATGCTTGCAAAAGATGAGCTAGCGTATTGGCCCCTACATCACCAAATTTATCTGCATCTGGTGCTGCTCCAATTCCAAGGCTATCTGCCATTAATATAATTGCTCTTGCCATATATCACCTCTCATCTTTTGTCTGGGCCGTATTTTGTTTTTATAAAGCACTTGTGCTCCCAGAGGTCGTTACTTTATTGCTACCTAAATATATCGTACAGGACATTAGTCCGCTGTCACAAAACCATAATAAATCTTATTAGTACCCATTTTAAATAAATAAAAAATCTGGTTATACCAGAGGACATAAGTCCTGTTTTGAATAGACCAAAACATTTAAATTTGATCCTTAAGCGAGGCAAAAGAGATTAATCGTGTCTTTTTTGCTATTGTGATCTTCCAACGTTAACAATAGCTGGGTGTGAACTTTAGTGACACGAACAATTATAGCCATAGCTGGCGCTTCTGCGTCCGGTAAGTCTCTTTTTAGTCAAACTATATATAACGAGCTAGTGAATGAACTTGAGTCAGGCACTATTGCTGTTATAGAAGAAGATGCTTACTATAAAGATCAATCGCATTTGCCATTTGAGCATAGAACTCAAACAAATTATGACCATCCGGATGCGTTTGAGCATGCGTTGATGAAAGAGCACCTTGGACAGTTACGTCTAGGTAAATCAGTACAAGTCCCGACTTATGATTATGCTCAACACACACGCAGTAGTGAGACGCGTACAGTGAATCCGGCAAAAATTTTAATTGTCGAAGGGATTTTACTGTTAAGCGACCCAGCATTAATAGAAGAATTTGATATAAAGGTATTTATTGATACCCCGCTTGATATTTGTTTATTACGTCGTATGCAGCGTGATATCGAGCACAGAGGCAGAAGCATTTCTTCTGTTGTTGAGCAGTATCAAGCAACGGTAAGGCCGATGTTTTATCAATTTATCGAACCATCGAAGCACAATGCCGACTTGGTCGTGACCCGTGGCGGTATGAATCGCGTTGCGATTGATATTATTAAAAGTAAAATAAAATATTTGCTGCAAGAATAAAACGGGAACATTTTGGCATGACAACAATAATGAGCCTAGTCGGCATGATGATGCTACTAGGTATTGCTTTCGCGGCTTCAACGAACCGCAGCGCAATAAACAAAAGAACTGTAGGCATCGCATTTTTAATGCAAGTCGTTATCGGCGGCTTTGTACTATTTATAGAAGCAGGTAAAAACGCACTGGCGGCAATGTCCGCTGCTGTGTCATCGGTTATTGGTTATGCCAATGACGGGATCAGCTTCTTATTCGGCCCTCTGGCCGCTCAAGAAACAATTGGATTTGTATTTGCAATTCAGGTGCTACCTGTAATTGTATTTTTCTCTGCGCTGGTTGGTGTTTTATACCACGTAGGGATTATGGAATGGATAATTAAAATTTTAGGTGGTGGATTACAAAAACTGCTTAAAACATCACGCCCAGAGTCTTTGTCTGCAACCGCGAATATCTTCGTGGGTCAGACTGAAGCACCTCTGATTGTGAAGCCATTCATTCCCAAAATGACTCAGTCAGAATTATTTGCCGTCATGGTAGGTGGTCTTGCAACCGTAGCTGGCTCAGTTATGGCTGGTTATGTTGCGATTGGCGTAGATTTAAAATACCTAATTGCAGCAAGCTTTATGGCCGCGCCAGGTGGTTTTTTAATGGCCAAGATGATTGTGCCTGAAACAGAAAAAACCAAAGAAAATCTAGCTGAAGTAGACAGTGGCGAAGACAAGCCTGTTAACGTCATTGACGCAGCTGCGGCTGGTGCTTCAAGTGGTATGCACTTAGCACTGAATGTCGGTGCGATGCTATTAGCTTTTGTAGCTTTAATCGCGCTGATGAACGGTTTACTTGGCGGCATCGGCAGCTGGTTTAATCACCCAGAGCTGACATTGCAAGAGATTTTAGGCTATGTCTTTGCACCGGTTGCTTGGATGATTGGTGTACCGTGGGCAGAAGCTGTAACTGCTGGTAGCTTTATTGGCCAGAAATTAGTAGTCAACGAATTTGTTGCTTACTTAGACTTTATGAATTATCGCGATGGGTTATCTGAACATACTCAAGCAATTGTCACATTTGCGTTATGTGGATTTGCTAACCTGTCGTCGATTGCAATTTTACTAGGTGGACTAGGCGGTATGGCCCCTAGTCGTCGAAAGGATATCGCACGCTTAGGGCTCAGGGCGGTTTTAGCAGGGTCAATGGCTAACCTAATGAGCGCAGCAATAGCAGGTTTTTTCCTCTCGCTAGCTTAGAAACTTAACGAGATATGCCGCTTTTGCAAAACAATTGGTTGGTTGCCTTAAGGGGTTAGGGTAACCATACTAACTTGAACGATACTTCACCAAAGGGCCTATATGGCCCTTTTATCGTTTCTATATATCATTTTTTCTTATCGCATTACTTCTGAAAAATACCTTCTATATAAAAACACCCCAAACATGATTACGCTCATTTTTCTCATCTTAACGCACTTTTAATTCACATTTAATAAACATATAATTATAAATTAATAAACAGTTGATAGATTGCAATACGATCTCTTGAGTCATGGATGTTGAGCGTGTTGCCATGTACATCGACTCAATGTTTGATTTTTTACTGACTAATTTGTGTGATTAAGGAAGTTTAGTGTTATCTAGTAAAAAACCTAACATAGCTGCTTTCTCTATGGCGATAGGCGTAAGTTGCATATGTAAAGCAAGCGATATATCTGTACCTGAACTCTCCTCGACAATCAAAAGGCAGGGTCATACAAACCATACCGATATCGAGCGCATAGCTGTCACCGGCTCTCACCTAACGCAGGGGCGAAACCACAGTACACATACACTCGTGACTATTTCAGATAACGCGATTGATCATTCTGCATTTTCCTCACTATCAGAAGTTTTAGTCAGTGAAGTACCGCAAATAAATGAAGGGATCAGTCACTCTAATTCTCAAAATAGTACTCACAACACCGGGCTCTCTACCATCGACCTACGCGGTTTAGGGCTCAACCGTACACTTACATTGATTGACGGCCGCAGGGTCGTTTCTAACAGCTATTCCGGAGATTTAGTCAGCCTATCAACTTTGCCCAAAGGCATAATTGAACGAGTTGAGATCATCACCGGAGGTGCTTCCGCTGCCTATGGTTCAGGCGCAATATCCGGTGTTGTCAATATCCTGACCAAACAGGCGAAAGACGACATGTCATTTTCAGTGCGCTTCGGAGAAAGTACATCTGGCGGCGATCGTGAAGTCGCCTTTAATGGAGATATCGGCACGCACTTCGCGGATGGACAAGGTATGCTATTGCTGAGCACCTCATATTTGGAACAATTTGGCTTAGATTATTGGGATAGGTCTCGCGCACAACAGCAAGATGATTGGCGTTATGATCATAAAAGAATGTGCAATACCATGCTTACAGCCACATATGATAACCATCATCGAACTGCTTATCGGTGTATGCGTGACATCGAACAATCAGAATGGACTTCACTAAGTGACGCGTTACCCGGCGGCGTGTTCAATGAAACCAGCAGCTTTCAACCAAACTCTGGCTTTTGGTATGACGGTCAAACTTTGCGCCAAGACTGGCAAGAAGAAGCGCACGGTATACACTATAATCAATTTAATAAATTAAAAATCCCAAATAAGCAGCTCAATATAGCTATAAAAAGCGAGCTTGATTTTAATTTAGACAATCGCGCTTACTTGCAAATACACCACAGCCAAAATGATGCCCACAATATAAAATCACCGGAAAACGAAGATGAATGTGATATGGTCATCACCTTCAATCCATCCCAGCAGCAGTTCGGTTCTGATTGTATTGGGGCAATCCCCTTTGATAACCCTTTTGTTCCTCCCCAGATCCGTGCACAAGCCAACCAAGTCGATATCAAGTGGGATCGCTTATTTCACGAGGTCGGTTTCGTCACCAATGACAACACGAGGGAAACCACTCGTGCTTGGGCTGGTCTCAATGGTTTTTTCACCAATGACTGGCAGTGGGATGCAGCCATCGGCTACGGTATGTTTAAGCAAAAGCAAACTCGATTTAATGAGATAAGAGTTGCCAATGTTAGGCAGGCCTTAACTGTAGAACTACTCGAAGATGGCTCAATACGTTGTCAGGACCCAGAAGCAAGAAAGTCAGGGTGTGTTCCCATCAATTTGTTTGGAGAAGGGACAATAAGTGGCGCAGCGGCCGATTACATTAGAGCTAATCCAACCCTAGACACTGAGATCTCTCTAGTTTCGCTTTCAGCAAATGTCTCTGGCCCCCTTGCGGTATTGCCAAGTGGTCCAGTAAATGCGGTTTTCGGTTTTGATTATCGCAAAGACACACAATCAGTGTCGACAAATGTCCCAAATGGCGGCGTTACATTCAATTATATACCGAACTTTTCAGGCGATGTTTCTAGCTATGAAGTATTTACCGAACTATCCGTCCCACTTCTCAATGATCTCCCGTTTGCCAAACATTTAAATCTATCACTCTCAGCACGTGCTGCAGATTACAGTTGGGCAAAAATGGGGTTAATTCAAAGCTATAATCTTGGTTTGAACTATCAACCCACATCAAGCTATTCATTCAAATTAAACTGGGCAAAAGCAATGCGTGCCCCTACCATCACCGAGTTAATGTCGCCCATTAGAGGTGATTACAACGCGTTTTATGATATTTGTGATGGCGTGACAGCCACTTCAATAAAGGCTGGACACGAAAACTGCCGAAAAAACGCAGGAATACAATCGGCCATCGCGCGAGACGGCGTGTTCCATGACAATAACAATAGCTACTCACCTAACATAGGTAATCCGTTTTTAAAGCCTGAAACCGCATACACATCTACTATAGACGTTGTTGTAACTCCACAAGCCACCCCAAATTTGACCCTCAGCGCCAGTTTATATCAGATAAAAATCGAAGATGTGATCACCACGTTGTCACATCACGATATCATGATGCAGTGCTATCAAAGCAATGATTCAAATAGTACCGAAAACCACCTGTGTCAAGATATAAAGAGAGACCAAGACGGGCAAATTATTGAACTAAAACAACGCTTGACCAATGCCAATGAGCTGATCACTAAGGGCTATGATGTAACCGCCCAATATATTTTCCCACTCAACAATCTTGGGCAATTTAATTTCAATCTCACTTGGAATCATGTTATAGAACACGCTCTAGTGTCTTCAAGCATGCAAGAGAACAAGTATGAAGCTCACGAAGGTTATTTAGATCACAATATATTTGAAGATACGGCTACTGCTTCTGTTGTTTGGCAAAAAAAAGATTGGCGAGTTCGTTGGAGCACATATTACAAAGGGCCGATAAAACGTAGCAAACGAGTGTATCAAAATTGGCTCAATAGTATGGCCATTAACACCGAAAATTGTATGAGAAGTATAGATTCTTGTGTTGAAGCCCCTGAATTGCTCTGGGGTAATGATCTCCCTTCATTCACCACTCACGCGCTCAATGCCTCATATCGACATCAGCTCAGCTCAACGAGAGTGTTAACCTTTACCGGAGGCGTTCATAACCTCTTCGATAACAAAGGGCCCTTTATTATTGGCGGAAATGGTAACTTTCACAGTGCATACGGCGGTGGGCGTGGGCGCTATGCCTCCCTCAAAGCACAATATTCATTTTAATGTATCGCAATAAAAGCCTTTTTAAGCGGTTTTTATTGCGACAACAAGATGGACCCAAATAGGGCTACTTGTTCAACTGCGCTTTTGCAGCTTCGACTTTCGAATAATCAAGCCCTAGCTCAGCAACCGCTTCTTTAATCAAACCCGGGTTTTGCATAACCAACCCCATGAGCTGCTGTAACTTTTCAGGTGGAATAGCAAGCTGCTGCACAGTCGCCATAGCCATCAAAGGGTTTTCAGTTAATGCCTGAAATACCTCTTTAATTTGTTCATCAGAAATATTGTGCTCTTTTAGCAATGAAATGATTGGATTCATTCTCAAACCTTTAACGAATAAAATGTTGGCAGTACTCACATAGCACATGCTTAATAACTTGTATTTATGTCTGTTGGGTCAAACTATCAAAACTTCAACCCAATGCACTATGAATTATCATTTTTAACCAGCAATGCGCCGTAAAAACCGTCAAACGCAGAGCTAACCCCGGGCATTAAGCTCAGTTCTTTTTCTAGACGCCAATTTGGGTTATTGGCTAAAAACCTTTCAACCTGATTCGCATTTTCAGATGGTAAAATGGAACACGTTGCATAAACAAGCTTGCCACCCACGCGACACATTTGACTATAACGTTGTAAAATATCTTGCTGCAAAGCGACTAGGTTTTCGATATTTTTTTCTGTTAAATGCCATTTCGCATCTGGATTTCGTCGAAAAATACCAGTACCAGAGCATGGCACGTCCAATAATACACGATCGAACTTTTCCTTTTGTCGCTTTATCGTTTTACTGTTTTGGATCAGACGTGTTTCAATGACATGGGAGCCTGCACGTTTTGCGCGCTTTTTTAAAGTGTCTAACTTGTGTTGATGAATATCTAGTGACAACACACGCCCTTTATTTTCTAATAGTGCCGCAATATGTAAACTCTTGCCCCCTGCTCCCGCACATGCATCAACCACTTTCATACCAGGTTGTACATCAAGCAACGTAGCCAATTGTTGAGATCCAGCATCTTGCATTTCAAAGTGCCCTTGTTGAAAGGCATCAGTACGGAAAAGGTAACCCATTTGTTCGACTTTGAGCGCATTTTGCAAACCGTCTACTGGCACTGCTTTGATCTGCTCTTTGGCTAAACTCTTTGTCAGTGACAAGGCATCACTTTTAAGAGAATTGACTCGGATAAAATGCTCCGCGCTCTGATTTAATGCGGTCGCTACCGTTGGCCAGATATCACCCAGCTCTTCGTTTGCTCGCTCATGTAACCAAGTAGGCATACTTAACATTACATCTTGCGGTGCAGATGACAATGCCGATTGGACCTCAGCTAAGTTTAGAGAAGATACTTCAGGAAAATCCGGTAGCGATTGCTCATTCAATAATGTATACGCCCCCCATATATTCCATACATCAGCAGCAGTTAACTGAGAGAAGGAGTCCATTAAATCGCTGCGCCCGATGGCCCAGCACAATTTGCGACTGAAGCGGATCATATTGTAGAGAGTTGTAACAAAATATGCGCGTTGTTCAATAGTCCAAGCAGCATTCATCATTAAGTGCTGTTGTACCACTTTGTCGGCATATTGCTCCAAAGTTGAAGCTTGTAGAAATGCACTATTCAAGCACTCTAACAGTTGACGGGATGCAGTCACGGTGATTCTCATCTTGTAATACAAAGCGCGAATTGTAGCTTGTTTACCTGTCTTACACCACTGCATTAAGAGCGACTTTAGACTTTAACTGATCACAATTAATTACATCCTTTGCATTGCAGAAAATATAGCCCTCAAATAGCATCTCATTCAACATAGATAGTATTGAATGTAACCAACATACTTTACTTTATAAAAACAAAAGCATGTCATGTTAGTGATCTATATCTGAATAGATAATGTACTCATAAAAGTCTTTTAACCGTGACAACTGAAACAGGATTTGGGAGATAAAAAATGAAGCAAAAAGCCATCTTTGCGCTGAGTTTGCTGGCCGCCAGCCAAGGCTACGCCACTGAGTTTGCACTTAAACTAGATACCAAAAACCCACTTATACTCACTGAATCTCCAGTTGTATTCGCGGTAAATGAGGAGCTAAAAGCGCTCGAGCGAATAGACCTTAGCCAAAATAAGTCTCAATTACTGCACATTACCCCAGAGTCTAAAGGTTTTCATTATGGAACCACCGCGAACTCAAAAGAAGTACAAGCCTTCATTTTAGATAGTAAAGGCGTCTATGTTACCACCCAAACAAAGACCAAACGCTTAGTCAGCTCCAACAGTCTACTTACGCGATTAGAGACTGATGACTTTGAAAAGATTGAATTCGTTTTAGATGTAAATAAAGATGGGCTCAGCGACATATATTTACCCGGTTTTACGCGAAGTGAACTCTATATCCAGCAGGAAAATGGCCAGTTTAAACAACACTTTTTTGACTACAACCTCCCCCTTCGCAGTCATACATATAGTGAAAGTGAAGAACTAGAAATCAGTACAAACTTCACATCGTTACCAATTGTGCACGACTTTAACGCTGACGGTATAAACGATCTGGTCTTTCGTACGCGCAAACAAGTTGCCGTTTTATATGGCGCAAAGAATGGCTTTGCTAACGCGGTCGACCTTGTTCACCTCCCAACAGACTTTGGTAAACTGAAAGGAAAAAAAGTACGCACGACTCAGGAACTGGTCGATATCAATCAAGATGGTCATCTTGACTTAATAACCAGAACGAGACCAATCACAGAAGGGATTTCTGCACTTGAAGCCAAAGTTGAATACGATTTATATCTAGGACAACCAAAAGGCTTTAATTCCGGGGCAATTAAACTACCACACACTTTAGGCGTTGGTGGCATGCGAGTGGAGTACGACTTCGATGGAGATGGACTACTGGACTTGCAAACCATGGATGTCGACATCGGACTAACGACTATTGCTGCAATCGCGCTTGGCGGCGGCAAAGCAGATGTCGATGTTGAAATGCGCTTTTTCAGGCAAAAGCCACATACTTTATTCGATAAAAGCCCTAGCACTGAAAAGGAAGTTGAATTAGAAATTGATATGACTCGCTCAATGAGAGGCCTGCCGTTTTATACCGGAGACCTCAACGGAGACAATAAACATGATATTGTTTTTAAATCGAGTAATAAGTCACTTTATATTTACTATGGTTCAACTGGAAAATTACTAAGAAATGAATATAAAAAAATCAGTCGAACATTACCAGATAACCCACATGACATTGCGCTAATTGATGTAGATCGAAACGGTAGGAAGGACTTTGTATTCAAATATGAAAATAAGCAAGGCCCAGCTCGAATTGAAATGATATTAAACTAAACTATATAAAGCCTATTCATTTTATGTATAGGCTTTACCACATTAAGTTAAAAATAGAATTTTTACTTCATGCTTTTATTCATAACTTAAATCATTAAGTTTAAAAAACACTCAATAAAATATATAGTCTTCTTTTGGGATACTGTTTGTCTATTAAAGGAACTATATTATGAAGCTTAAGTTTAGTGGTGCATTTCTCGCTGTTTTCGGTATATTAACCCTCTCTGGATGTGGCGGAGGCAGTGGAAGCGATGCCAACACAAAGAACGACCAGCCAGACGTTATGAAACAGCCTACACCATCCCAAATTATATTGCCTAGTGTGTCACTTAAAGCAATTAAAACAAATGCGTGTAGTAACGAGCCTATCATTGCGGATGTCGTTTATCACACAGTAGATGGTAATTTTATTTCTTCAGATAAAACCCTTATCGATGGCAAGCTCAACTCGACATTGCCTGAAAATACGCAGCATATTTCGCTTTTATACCACTCTACTGATAATAACGGAAAAAAGTATTTGCAAATTCAAACGCTGTTAAACGTGCAAGCTGGATTTACTGTAGATTCACTTAGCTTCGAGAATAAAAGCAACTGTGCTTGCAACAGTATTAAATACCAATTGGCATCTCTTAAGGCCGAAGCTCCAGACTCAACGATATTTAATATCGGTGCAACCCCTATGCTTTTAAAGGATGCAGAGAATACGCATTCCTCTTGCGTTATTGAAAAGAAAAAACTGATATTTACACAGTCCAAGTCAGCACACATAGGTACGTTAATAGACACATCTGAGCAGGCGACTGTTGAGTTAACAGCAGCTCAATTCACAGAACATGGCACACTACTAGACTTATCTGGATTAGACATACAAGCAAGAGGCGTCATTAGCTTATCATCGTATATTGGCAATGATGAAGTCCATGCAACCGTGGTCAACAACGCGGCTTATAACCATCCATCATACCAAGAGCAAAATCAACTGGTCATTTACAACGGGCTCAACACCACCAGCTATTTGTCTATCAGTCAGACAGGCTCAAGCCTTGATTTTAGCGAGGACGTAAGTACACACTCATATGTTTTAACGTCAGTAGATAACACTGGAAAAGTTGAAAACGTACAGCCTATCAATGAAGATGGTTCACTCACTTCTGCGTATAAGGGGCTTTCAGACTCTTTTGGAGACCCAAATAACAACCATACTGCAGTACTGGATTTTAGCGCTATTGATCCACGCGTTAATATGGCAACCTTAACTTACACTTGGGAAAACGACTTGCAGGGAGAAGTGAGTTGGCAGATTATCACAGATGGTCAAGAAACCATTCCATTGTTCACGTATGGCGACATATACCAAGCGGTCGAACCTGAAAATCTATCGATTAAACTGACGTTAACTGCATTAAATAGTGAACAGGAATTCAATGATTTAAGAAGCGCTTACTTGAGTAGTTTGGAAAGTTTTGAAAAACGCGCCGAATCAAAGCTATTCGATACTTTTGCTAGCTACAGTATTTCACGCCGTCACTAAATTACACACAGAGGGAGCGGGGAAAGCAATTTGCTTTCCCCGCTCCCTTTAAGACTAATTAATCAACTTCCAAGGACCATTGGTGTTTGTAGGGCTAGGCGTATTGCCTTTTGTCCACCATTTTGCTTCATAGATTTTATCTTGGTAGCTGGCTTTGTCGCCTTTGAGATAAACTTTATTGCTGTCCCATGCTTTAACACCCCCTACAGGCGGTTTCACGTCAATCGGAGGTAGGGTATCAACAGCTGTAACACTTGGCCAACCAGTATGAGATTGATAGAAATTGGTTACGCACTTTTCATAATCTCCCGGTACTAAAGCGGAATATGCAGTTTGATAACCAACCAGCTTACATTCAAATGAGTGGCCGCCAGGTCTGTCAGAATAATGTGCCCAGTTAGCTTCCCAGTTTGTATACAGAACGCCACTAGCGCCATCTAAATTCAAGCTACCAAATGGAGTTTGCTGCCAACATGTGTTCTCTTCGTCCGCTTCAATTGGAATATTATAGTAGTGCGAAAGTCCTTCCCAGTAACGAATGCGATTTACCGGTTGACCTTTGTAGCGGTTGTGCTCACCACACTCGATGCCACCATTGATCACGTTGATAGTCGTACCAAAGCCGTAACCAATACCTGCATTTAACTCAACTTGAGAAGGCACCCAAGTTCTATCAATAACATGCAACATAGCTGGCTTAGGCGCTTGTGGCGTTAAGAAAAACCAAATGGCGGATGCGAGGTTAAGCCAGGAATCAGCCACTCGGCCGGGATCGTTTAGCAGCACGGTTGCATCACCATCAAACATGACTTCAGAGAACATGCCGTAGTTAAAATGGTAGGAAAGCTGCTTAGCACCTCTACCAAAATACCCTTGCCCTTCACCACAAGGCCAACGGCGATTTTGCCAATCATTTTGGCCACAGCCCGTTCGATAACCACCTTGGCCTTCTGACCAACCCATTTCTCGAACATGAACAAGTGCTTGCTGCCACTCTTCTAGTCCATTAGGGTTGTCTGACGTATTGTCCTTAGAAATATGACCGCCAGTTTCTTGCGCAAAATGCGCAAACGCTGTCACGATAGACTTTTTACAGATGGCATCTGCATCACGCCCATCCGTGTATTCACCACAAAACGCAGGAAACTTACCAATTGCTCGTAAGAAGCGAGTATAGGTGTATTCTGGTGCAGCCATCTGAGTTAAATAGTCCCACTCAGTCTGGCCAAAAACACGCTCTACACGCTTTACGTTGCTCGGATTTGCCGCAGCCCCAGGCACAATTGCTTCAACAACCACATTACTGCGAGTTTCAAGCGCTTTTGACCAAATTGCGTACATAGGATCTGCTGTAAGAGTCTGTTCAGCCGCATTTAAATCAGCTCGTGAAACGAGGTAACCTCCGGGGTTATTGGGATCCGGCTGTACGTTCATTCCGTGAGAGAATGGACTAGCACACAATACAGTCACACACAGTGCAGCGAGTTTGCTGACCTTTATTTTGCAGTTATTCATAATTTACCTTTACATGTTGTTGAATTAAATAGAATTAGAATTCAATTTCTCTTTATATGTTGTATCTAAAAAGCAGTAACCAGCTGCTTTTATCTTGATGAATATCAATACTCATCAAATTAACAAATATTACACATTGACATCGCTGTCAATGTGAATTACCTATTTTTTGAACAATTGCAAACTTGATTATCACACGATGTTCTGCAAAATAGGGAAATATTATTAGAAAAAAGAACAAGTAAGATGATCAAACTTACACAACTTAGTCATGATTATTTTTCTCAAGTTATTTCATTGGGAAATTTGGTACATGGCGATAACTACCTTGATAGCGAACGGCTAGAGCAAATTTATCAAATGGGGCTCAAGAAATCGCTCAACGCCTCCTTTGTTGCAATCAATGAGTCAAATCAAGTAATTGGCTTTCGACTAACTTATTGTGCTGATCAATGGCCTATCGATAAATGGTGCACACCCGCAGATTGGCCTGTCGATATCGAACAAATGGCTTACTTCAAGTGCATCGCGATAGATCCAAGAGCACAAGGCCAAGGGATAGGCCCTAAATTATTAGCGGCATCAATTGAAGTATTGAAAAAACAGGGGGCAAAAGCCGGCGTGGCTCATTTATGGCAACAAAGTCCAGGCAATGGTGCTGTAAAATATTTTACTAAATCGGGAGGGAAGCTCATCAAACTTCACGATGATCGCTGGCTAGAAAACTGTATCAACGATGGCTACGAATGTCCTATCTGCGGTAACGAGTGCCACTGTCAGGCAGCAGAGATGGTGATCGAGTTCACATGAATACATACGACCCGCTATACAACAATCATTGCCAAGGGCAACCTTGCCCCGACACCTATTGGGCAAGCCTAGGTGTATTGGACAATACAATTCGCCAACCGAGGCAATCAGACTGCTATGACGTCATCATAGTTGGCGGCGGATTCACTGGGTTATTAAGTGCTTACTTTCTTTCAAAGCTATATGATCAGAAAGTATGTGTACTTGAGGCCAACCAAGTTGGTTTTGGCGCCAGTGCTAGGAATGCAGGATTTGCGCTGCCAACTACTGGACGCCTAGGTGCACTAGACATGTGTAAAAATTGGGGAGAGGACATAGCACGACAAGTATATCAAGAATACCAAAGTGGCGTTTTAAGGTTAGATGAATTAATACATGAGCACAAAATTGATTGTGACAAACAAGAACACGGCTATTTGAAAATTGCGCATTCTGAAAAAGCGATGGCTTCATTACAAGCTGGACTTGAATTCGCAAAACGGACCTTTTCAGATACAAAGCTCTCTTTTATCAGTCAGCATGAGTTAAAATCAAAATACATCGACATGCCCAACGTTTATGGCGCAGTTCGAAATCAGCATGGGTTTGGTTTAAATCCATTAAAACTACTGCAAGCCTATAAAGAAATTGCCATATCTGCCGGCGCTGACATCTTTGAAAATAGTCTAGCTGAACGGGTGTTCAAAGATCGCGAAACACATGTTGTATCTGTTCACGGTCAACAGCTTAGAGCCAATAAACTGCTAATAACAGGCAATGCATATAATAGTCAAAATTTTCACTCTACCATCAACAAAAAGTACATCCCCATATTAAGTAGTATTTTAGTGACACGACCACTTACTGCGGATGAACTAGCCGCCACGGGGCTCAAAACTCATCAAGTGATGATGGATACTCGTACACTCAAATACTATTACCGTTTATTACCAGATAATAGATTATTGTTTGGCGGTAGAGGCGCTGTATACGGTAAAGATCAAAACAAAAAAAAGTATCAAGTACACCTCACTAGTGCCATGCACGCAGGGTTCCCATCGTTAAGTGCACTGCGTGCTCAATACTATTGGCATGGATATATCGCAGCAACACTGGATGACCACCCGCATATACATTTCAATGACAATGTTGGTTATGCAATTGGCTATTGCGGCGCTGGCGTCGCTTTCAGTGCACAAGCGGCATTTCGCCTATCTCAAATGACAGTTACTAAATCAACGCCGACATTACCAATCTACCGAAAAGCCGCTCCCAGCGTGCCATTTGCCCGGCTCAGTCGCATAGGACAGCTAGGTTATTATAACTACGCTCAATTTAAAGACCGCCTGTTTTAATAGCAGGCTCTCTTAGCATCACATGCGCTCTGTGTAGAAAATTAAAACTGAATAAAAAATACACAAAAATCACATCTTAATTCAATATTTGAACCGTTTAATGGAACAGGCAATTAAAATCAAATAAGGAAAATAAAATGAAAAAGTTAGTGATCGCGAGTGTTTTTGCTGGTCTTTCGGGTGTAGCTGCAGCTAATACAGTTGAACTTGAAAGCGCTGAAAATAGTAACGTAGCATTTGAGAAAGCAGAAGTAACAATTGCAGCAAGCCAAGGCGTATTCGCTTCAGGCGTTGTGACTTACTACAGTCCTCGCGTATGGGTAAATGGTCGCCTACAACAGTTCTTTGTTGGTCCAACAAACGGTAACCAGTTTTGTGAAGAGCGCGGCCACAATCAAGAAGTAAGTGGTAGCACAATCACTTGTGGTGAAGATGAGTCATCATACGCAAATTACGATTGGTATGGAAAGTCATGGACTTACAAAAGCACTGGTAGTAAAAACCAGTGTTATCAGCTATATGCAACAATTAAGTGTCAGTAATTACGACGTTTAATTAAAAAGCCCACATCATCTTGTGGGCTTTATCTTTGCTATTTTGGTATCAATGCTTACCAGTAGTATTAAACCCAAATCATCAAACAAAACGAAGCTGATTAGGTTACTTTTTTTCAACCTGATCAAAGCCACGCAAAAATCGACAATAATTGTCTATTGATGACCCGCAAATCATTAATATGTCTAAAAGTTTTATAAATGGGATTGCTGTTTTTCCACTGTCCCAATTGCAGTTAGTGACTTGGTTTTCAAAGACCGCCATCGTTTTACCCAACTGCGCTTGAGAAAGCTCTGTTTCATTTCTTAAAGTACTCAGTCCATATTGCACTTTTAGCTGAGCTTGATTTGATCGCAGCTTCCCTTCTTGATTACATGTGCTCAAAGTGTGTCCCATCATAGATAAGCTTTTCTTAAATGCAATGCTACACAAACATCAACTTCGTGTAAAACAAAAGCTAAAATTTCTTTTAAATATTAATGAGTTACAAATAAATATTTTTATAAAAAACGTCTAAACACACATAACTAAAGGCGAAAATAATTTCTAATTAAATTTTCACATTGGTAAAGAAATTTCTAAACATTGACGGCCCTATTTGGGTTTTTATTAGGTACGCCATATTACCCTTCACAAGTTTACCAAGGGATATGGCTACCATCGAAACTTAAGAAGCCTCCACTGTCGGAATCGGATAAGTTATCTATGACACGTTTAAGTCCCAGAGCTGACTCTTGTGCTGATATAAGTGCATTTGGCCCACCCATTTCTGTTTTAACCCAGCCGGGGTGTAGTGCAACAGTTTTGATCCCCTCTGGTAATAAATCATTTGACAAACTTTTAACGACAGAGTTTAAAGCAGCCTTTGAGCTACGATAAATATAACCGCCACCTTTGGTATTTTCCGTATGACTGCCAACCCGTGAAGAAAGTGCCGCAAAAATTTTACGCTCACCCAAGCGTAAATTCGGGTAAAACGCTTCAGCAAGCTTTGCTGGGGCAATCGCGTTGACCTCCATGACACTGCGCCACGCATCCACATCACAGTTGCCAAAACCATAGCCTTTAGGCCCGTACAAACCTGCATTATTGATTACTACGTCAATAGGGCGATCGGCTAAAGATAGGGCTAGATGACGAAGCTGTTCGTAATCGGTAACATCTAAAGGGAAAATATCTAACCGCTCGTCTTTTTGTTGGGAACGTAATTGCTGTAACTCTATAGCTAAAGCTGGGTTTCTTACCGTCGCTAATACATGCCAGCCACACGTTAGATAAACATTCACCAACGCCAAACCGATCCCTCGATTTGCACCTGTGATCAATACACTTGCCATCGCAAACTTCCTCTATACCTGTAATGTTTTTGCTATTTTGGTCGGAAAAAGTATTCTAAATCAAGAGCGGCGCTCTCGAAAATCAAAATACCTTTCAGCGGTGATTCAACCACTTTTGCGCGGCGTGTACTTCTGAAAAATAACGGGTTTTTCCTCCTAAAATCCAGCCACCCAGAATAGACGTGACGCGCTGCCATTTAGTGCAGCCGATCACAGCTGTTTTCTTAAACTGGTCACTGTATTGAAAGGCAAGACGAATGTCAGTCACAGCCTCTCCCATTTCCCACCCGGTCAATTCAGTTATATCTATCAGCACGTAAATTTCGCCACTTCTATATTGCGATACGACTTGATCAACAATAGGTAAAACGACGACATAGTCTTTGTGAGTCAATCGACCAACCGCCTTAAAACTGAGTAATAGTCCAAAGTCCCGGCGTTCCGTGCCCACTGAAATACCGTGGAATTCGCTCATTGCCCGTCCCAACTTGAAAAGTAAAAATTAAGTAAACAATGTCCTTTTTACAATAGTTCATAATGGACTATCACGCACATTTTATTAAATGGACTATCATTAAAGTTAAACGCTCTCATCAAACTGTACATTAAACAAAGTATAAGAAATGGTAAACTCTTTGAAATTACTAACAATTATTTTCTTAAGTATCGTGACCTCGTATAGTTATGCGCAGCCGGAGAAAACATGGTTTAATCAAGCAACATACACAAAATTGGAAGATGCTGACACGCATACTTTACAGGTGAGTACACACTATTATTTCGCGCCACAAGCTTATTTTTGGGTTTGGGACGATTTCGGCTATCTAGATACAGACTCTAATATTCGGCTCACATACAATAATGATGAACGCAATGTATTTTCAGGCGTGGAGGGTGAGCTATTTATTGCCAACTGGTTTGCCACTGCGAGCATTGAAGATTTAGGTGATACCAGCGACAATAACACCCTAGGCCTAGGTTATTTGTTCTACGATAGTTTAAAACTCAGTGTTCGCCATCAACGTCAAGCTAGTGGTGACGATATAACTTGGCTGCAAAGTCAATTAAATATTGATATCGACACCAATTCATACGTAGGCACAACACTTGTCAGTGATGACGAATTTGAAAACTGGCAAGTTGAAGTGCGTTACTTCCGACATTTAGGGGATCAAAAGTATTTCACGCTGGATTTGACACATGAAAACTCTAATAGCAAAAATCACAACAACTTTATCGCAAACTACTATTTTAACCAGCACTTTGCCTTAGGTTTGGGCAGCAACGAGTCTCATTTGCTCGTTGAAGGCAAATACTTTGTCAATCATAGCTTTTTTGTCAAAGCACGCTATCAAGAACAAAGTGATGATGAACAGTCTCTTGAAATGTCTATGCAAGCTCAGTTTTAGTTCTGTTCTAACGCTTCCAGTTTCGCAAGAAATGCAGTGTTGATTGTTTGAGTTTGCGTTTCTGACAGCTTGCCCACCTGCGCCCCTATCCAAGTTTCGAATTCGTCATAATTTTCTAGTTCATACATTTTTGACGACACTTGAGCACAGCTCAGTCCCAGCATTTCATACAAGCCTAATTCAGCATGCCACTCATGGGGGGCAATAGTAAAACGCTCTCCTCGTTTTACCATATACGCTCTTTGAAACGTCCGTTTTAAATGCACTAACCCCAACTTACCCAGTTCACTGCTGTCAGGTAAAGTGTAACTGCTAGCTTGCCATTGTGCCTTTGGAAATAATATCGAAAAGTCAGGGGATTGCGGAGCAACATATTCAAAACAAATGGGGTGGTTTTGCTCAAGGACAACATCGTAGGGACTAAAGTTAAAGGCGATATTCAAACTGCAATCCCCTTCAGTGAGAGTCAAATTACGATAGACTATAATATCCGTCGTCAGGTTAACTGTGTAGCCTGACCAATCTCCGTGTGGGATCGTCAGGTTTGACTTAAAGCTCCCGTGATCCCCTTGGCTCAAAGCAAGCGAGGTTTGCTTATCAAGTCGAAAAAACTCACCTAGCAATTGAGTGCCTTGCCGCTCACCTTCGACCTTAGTCAACCAAGCTTTAAGACTCACGTCTTCCGGGATCATTACCCCACAAGGTTTCAAATACCGTACTAGGTGTTTGAATATATAGACCTGCGGTTCTCGCTTAAGTAATGCTGTCATCGTTTCCGATATCACAATATCAAAGTCGCTCTGAGACGGTGGTTTTTGCCATAACGTCGCATCTCCCTGATTTACACTGATATTGTAGTGTTCTAAATCAAAATGGTTAATTAGCTTGTTTACAGCATTGATATTCTCCTTGTGAATATCAATTAAAGTTATTTCCAAAGGTAAGTTATCGCTTGCTGCCAACAAAGGCAGCAAAAGTGTTGCATACGGCCCTGTACCTGCGTACAAAACCCGAACCGGGGATATATTCTTGGTAATTTTATCTTGTATTGCTTGAGCAACTCCCTGACAAAATATCTGGGTACGTACCGTTTCTTCAAAGCATTTGGCGGCTTGAACTGGTGAAATAGCAACTCCTGATGCAGTTTGTGCTTTTTCAGAAGCGTTCATATCTGTACTACTGAATACTCCTGTCACCTTTCCTAAGTAATCCACCATGGCTTTGATTTCAGCCTTGGCAACTGTGCTTTTTTTTGCTCTGAGAAGGGTCTTAACGAAGCCGATAAACTGCTCTTTAGATATACCCATAACTTGCCGTTTTTTATAAAGTTAAGTTAAATTTGAGGATAGAATGACATACACTAAAAGTAAAACTAATAAACTCGCAAAAAATAGTCTTAAATACTTAAGTTGTTGCGGTGTTTTAACTACACGATGTAAGATCCCACCAAAATAAAGCCACAAAGAATCAGCAATCGCAGCGACCAGAAACAATACTAAAGCGGCTATTGCACTTGCTTGAACCTGAGACGCCGCAGGAATTGATGTATTGGCGAATATCGCAATACAAGCTGCGTATGCTTTGGGGTTAAATAAATTTAGAATAAACCCGTCTAAAAACCCGACTGGTTTGTCTCCTGCACTAGATAGACCACTGCGGTTGGTCGCAATTTTATACGCAACATAAAATAGGTAAAGTAACGCTGCTATCTGCAAGCCTTGTGTCAGCTGAGGGAAACTGAGCAATAGTGCCCCAAGCCCTGTTGCAGCAGCCGCAATAGCGACGGAGAGACCAGTCAAAATACCTAAGAGAAAAGGTGCTCCCGCTTTTACTCCTGAACTTGCGCCAACTGCTGCAAGCGCTAAGGGGGCAGGACCTGGTGAACCTAAAAGTAAAAAAGCGGTGACTGCGAGAGAAATAACTGCTTCAAGCATAAGATCTCCAAACGTTTTTAAATTTGATTAATTTTTAATTTGATAGGATGAGGGGAAAGTCAGGGTCTAAGACTTGTCGCCTTAAACCCTTGATCATTACTCTGGATCTGGGATACGAACAACCCCCTCCATTAATACTCTCGCACTGCGGCTCATAATGGCTTTCTTCGCCAACCACCTCTGACCGCTTTGCTCAGCTTCTGCGCCAACCTTGAGCGTGCCCGAAGGGTGTCCAAATGTAACTTGGTTTCGTTCACCTCCACCAGCAGCTTCATTAACAATAGTCCCAGGAATTGCGGCCGCAGTCGCAATTGCAACCGCCGCAGTCCCCATCATAGCATGGTGCAGTTTCCCCATAGATAAGGCACGCACATTGAGGTCTATCTCTTGTGCATCAACTACCTTACCACTAGATGCAGTGTACCCTTGAGCACCACTCACAAAAGCAATTTTTGGAGTATGCTGTCGAACCTTAGCTTCTTCAAGGTCCTTGATTAAACCCATTTTTAACGCACCATAAGCGCGGATTTTTTCGAGCCTCTGCAATATTTTATCGTCACCATTTATCGCTTCTTGCAACTCAACACCTTCAAAGCCTAAATCATTTGCCTTGATAAAGAGCGTTGGAATACCTGCATTTATCATGGTCACATCAAAAGCCCCCTCATCCGGCACCTCAAGCACATCTATCAAGTTACCACTTGGGAACATATCTGCATCGGCATCTGCCGGGTCCAGAAATTCGACCACAACTTCAGCTGCGGGGAAAGTCACACCATCAAGCTCGAAATCCCCCGTCTCTTGCACTTCGCCATTTGTCACAGGGATATGAGCGACAATAGTTTTACCAATATTGGCCTGCCAAATACGTACAATTGCCACACCATTTTCCGGTACTCGCGCTCGATCAACTAATCCATTACTGATAGCAAAAGCACCAACAGCAGCAGTTAAATTGCCGCAATTACCACTCCAATCAATAAACGGTTTATCAATTGCGACTTGGCCAAAAAGGTAATCAACATCGTGATCAGCTTGTGTGCTTTTTGATAAAATCACTGTTTTACTCGTGCTAGACGTAGCACCGCCCATCCCATCGGTTTGCTTACCATAAGGATCTGGACTACCAATAACCCGCAGTAAAATATCATCCCGCAACTTACCAGCAACCTGTGCCCCTTTTGGTAAATCTTCTAAATTAAAAAAGACGCCTTTTGACGTACCACCGCGCATATAAGTTGCGGGTATTTTGATTTGTGGTTTGAAACTCATAGTCCTTCCTAACAATAAACCCAAGCTAAGCTTGGGTTTAATTTGATGATTTTAATTAAGCGTTAGCCTCTAAAAAGTCCTTTGCAAAACGCTGTAACACGCCACCGGCTTCGTAAATTGATACTTCTTCAGCGGTATCTAATCGGCATGTCACTTCGACTTCAACACGCTCACCATTTTGGCGGTTTATCACCAGAGTTAGTGTCGTACCTGGTGTGCGCTCACCAATCACGTCATAAGTTTCAGTGCCATCTAAGCCAAGCGTCAGTCTTGTAGTGCCCGATTTAAATTCAAGCGGTAGTACACCCATACCAATCAAGTTAGTTCTATGAATACGCTCGAACCCTTCAGCGACAATCACTTCAACACCCGCAAGACGAACCCCTTTGGCAGCCCAATCGCGCGAAGAACCTTGACCATAATCTGCACCTGCAACAATGATCAGCGGCTGCTTTCTGTCCATATAAGTTTCAATCGCTTCCCACATTCGCGTAACCTGCCCTTCAGGCTCGACACGAGCTAAAGAACCTTGTTTCACTTCCCCGTTTTCCTTAACCATTTCGTTAAGCAATTTCGGGTTTGCAAAAGTGGCGCGCTGAGCAGTTAAGTGATCACCCCGGTGGGTTGCGTAAGAGTTAAAGTCTTCCTCAGGTAGCCCCATTTTGGCAAGGTATTCGCCTGCCGCACTACTTGCCATTATCGCATTAGAAGGAGAAAGGTGATCTGTTGTAATGTTATCGCCTAAGATAGCCAAAGGTCTCATCCCTTTCATTGTTCGCTCCCCGGCAAGCGCACCTTCCCAATACGGTGGACGACGAATATAGGTGCTCATTTCACGCCAGTCATACAGTGGATCATTATCCTCTCCGTAATCAACACTCAAATTAAACATCGGGTCATATACTTCTCTAAATTGCTGAGGTTTAACGCTCTTAGCAATTACCGCATCAATTTCTTCATCGCTAGGCCAAATGTCTTTCAGTGTAACCGGATTACCTGCTTGGTCATGACCCAATACATCTTGCTCAATATCAAAACGCACACTACCAGCTATCGCATACGCGACAACCAAAGGAGGCGAAGCTAGGAACGCCTGTTTAGCATATGGGTGGATACGACCATCAAAGTTACGGTTGCCAGATAAAACGGCTGTGGCATATAAATCTCTATCAATCACTTCTTGTTGGATCTTCGGGTCAAGTGCACCGCTCATACCATTACAGGTCGTACATGCAAACGCAACGATACCAAAACCAAGCGCTTCTAATTCAGGTAATAGATCTGCCTCTGTCATATAAGAGCGCACAGCCTTCGAGCCTGGAGCAAACGAAGTTTTTACCCAAGGTTTACGCTTCAGGCCTAGCTTATTTGCATTTCTCGCCAGCAGGCCCGCTGCAACAACATTTCTTGGGTTACTGGTATTAGTACAACTGGTGATAGCCGCGATGATAACAGCACCATCTGGCATTTTATCTTCTGTTTTTTCGTAATCTGCCACTATGCCTTGTTTAGCTAAATCTTGTGTAGCTACACGGCGATGCGGATTTGAAGGACCAGCTAAGTTGCGGCCCACACTCGACAAGTCAAACTTAAGTACACGCTCGTACTTAGCCTCTGTCATTGAGTCTGCCCATAGCCCGGTCAGCTTTGCATACTGCTCTACTAACTCTACCTGATCATCATCACGGCCTGTCAGTTTTAAGTAGTCTATGGTCTTTTGATCGATGTAGAACATTGCCGCCGTCGCGCCATATTCTGGTGTCATATTTGAAATAGTTGCACGGTCACCTAGGGTAAGGTCATTGGCACCTTCACCGAAAAACTCTAAATAGGTCGAAACGACTTTTTCGTTTCGTAAAAATTCAGTGATCGCCAGTACAATATCTGTTGCTGTGATCCCCGGTTGACGCTTGCCAACCAACTCAACACCAACAATATCAGGTAAACGCATATAGGACGCACGTCCTAACATGACGCTTTCAGCTTCAAGGCCGCCGACACCGATTGCAATCACGCCTAACGCATCGACATGCGGTGTGTGACTGTCAGTCCCCACCAATGTGTCAGGGAATGCGACACCATCGCGAGCTTGAATAACAGGAGACATTTTCTCTAAATTGATTTGATGCAAAATGCCATTTCCAGGAGGGATCACGTCCACATTTTTAAACGCAGTTTTGGTCCAGTTAATGAAGTGAAAGCGGTCATCGTTGCGACGATCTTCTATCGCGCGGTTTTTTTCAAACGCGTTTTCTTCAAAGCCCGCATGTTCTACGGCTAAACTGTGGTCAACAATTAACTGTGTCGGCACAACTGGATTCACTTTCGCCGGATCGCCTCCTTTGGCCGCAATCGCATCGCGCAAACCAGCCAAATCAACAAGGGCTGTTTGACCAAGAATATCATGGCAGACAACACGAGCTGGAAACCATGGAAAATCAAGATCTCGACGGCGCTCGACAATTTGCGTTAAATAATCATTAAGTTTTTCAGGATCTGCTCTGCGAACTAAGTTTTCTGCCAGTACTTTTGAGGTATAAGGTAATTCGGCATAGGCACCTGGCTTTATCGCCTCAATGGCCTCGCGCGTATCGTAATAGCATAGGGTCGAATCAGGTAATCGTTTACGGTATTGGGTATTCATAACTGCTTTCCAACTGAAGAAGTGACGGTGTACTCAACATGGAACACGTCCAAAGTGTTCCATGTTGGCGACTAAAACACGATGTGCAAGTCGCGAGTATTAACGCTCTGCAATAGCAGGCACTGGGCGAAGCTCTTCGCCGGTATACTCAGCTGAAGGACGGATAATACGGTTGTCAGCACGCTGTTCCATAACATGCGCAGCCCAACCTGTTAAACGAGACATCACAAAAATTGGCGTAAATAATTTAGTTGGTATACCCATGAAGTTATATGCAGATGCGTGGAAGAAATCCGCATTACAGAACAACTTTTTCTCACGCCACATCACTTCTTCACAGCGTACTGAAACTGGGTAAAGCACCGAATCACCGACATCCGCAGCAAGCTTTTCAGACCATGTTTTGATGATTTCGTTACGTGGATCAGATTCTGAATAAATCGCGTGACCAAAGCCCATGATTTTTTCTTTACGCTCCAACATACCCATCATTTCTTGTTCAGCATGCTCTGGTGACTCAAAACGTTCAATCATTTCCATTGCAGCTTCGTTGGCACCGCCGTGAAGAGGACCACGTAAAGAACCGATTGCACCAGTAACACAAGAATGCATATCAGATAACGTTGAGGCACAAACACGCGCTGTAAACGTCGACGCATTGAACTCGTGCTCAGCATAAAGAATAAGAGATACGTGCATAACGCGCTCATGAAGCTCAGATGGCTTTTCACCGCGTAACAGGTGTAAGAAGTGAGCGCCAATTGAATCATCATCAGTTTCAACATCAACGCGCACGCCGTCATGGCTAAATCGATACCAGTAACAAATAATACTAGGGAAACAAGCAAGCATACGGTCAGTCACTTTACCCTGCTCATCAAAGCTTGCCTCACCCTCTAAGTTACCAAGCATTGAACAACCCGTACGAAGTACATCCATTGGGTGTGCATCAGCAGGGATACGCTCTAATACATCTTTTAACGCAACTGGCAAGCCGCGCATTGATTTAAGCAGTGCTTTATATTCATCTAACTCACTTTGGTTAGGTAGCTTGCCTTTTAGAATTAAGTACGCAACCTCTTCGAATTGACAACTTTCGGCAAGGTCTTTTACGTCATAACCACGATAAGTTAACCCTGAGCCTGATTTTCCAACTGTTGATAACGCAGTTTTCCCTGCAACTTGACCACGCAGACCTGCACCACTTAGTACTTTAGCCATAACTTTCTCCTGAAATTTTTACCTGCTGAATTTTAAATCTTTATTGTGAGCGCGCTTGTGCACGCTCTTTATACTGTTAGTTACTTGTTCTTGCCTTCGGCGAACAGCGCATCGAGCTTTTGTTCGTATTCGTGGTAACCAAGGTAATCATATAAATCCATACGAGTCTGCATGGTATCGACCACTGCTTTTTGATCACCGTCGTTCAGTAATGTTCGATACACCAGCTCCGCAGCTTTGTTCATCGCACGAAATGCACTTAGCGGATAGAGGACCATTCCAACGCCCCAATCAGCTAGCTCTTTTTTATTCCATAATTCGGTCTTACCAAACTCAGTCATGTTCGCCAAAATAGGCACATCTAATGCCTCTGAAAAAGCTCTATAATGCTCTTCAGTTTGAATCGCTTCTGCAAAAATGCCGTCTGCACCAGCTTCAACATACGCTTTAGCACGTGCTATCGCCGCATCAAGCCCTTCTTGTGCAAATGCATCGGTACGCGCCATAATAAAAAAGTCTTTATCTGTGCGAGCATCAACCGCTGCTTTAATGCGATCGACCATTTCTTCAGTAGACACGATTTCTTTATTTGGTCTGTGACCACAGCGCTTTTGCGCTACTTGGTCTTCAATATGTACGGCTGCAGCACCCGCCTTTTCCATGTCTCTGATTGTTTTAGCAATGTTAAACGCACCACCCCAACCAGTATCGATATCTACCATTAGAGGTAGATCACATGCCGACGTAATACGCTGTACATCTGCAATCACATCGTTGAGTGAAGTCATCCCAAGATCAGGTAGGCCATAAGAAGCATTAGCTACACCACCACCAGATAAGTATATTGCTTGGTGACCAATTTGCTTTGCCATTATTGCGCTGTAAGCATTGATAGTTCCCACAATTTGTAAAGGCTGATTTGCATTTAATGCGTCACGAAATTTTTTTCCTGCACTCATGATGGTGTATTCTCCTGTGATGTTTACTTCATTTTAGTTAGCTTGACGGCAATATTATTTTTAGAATATTGGATATGGCGTCGCATCAATATTTCGGCCAATTCGCCATCTCGATTAGAAATCGCTCTTACAATATGCTTGTGCTCGTCATAAGCCGTTGTAACTCGAGGCCCAGTCATTCCCAACTGAACTCGGTACATCCTAGCCAAGTGGTAAATACCATTACTTAACATGGTGATTAGTTGCTGATTTTTACTGCCCACAATGATTCGATAGTGAAAATCTAAATCACCCGCTTCTTGGTAATAAGTGTGGTTTTGTCTGACTTCATCTTGCTGTCCCTCCAATAAGCTACTGAGTTCATAAATCTCAGCCTCAGGCATATTTTGCGCAGCAAGCCTTGCAGCCATGCCTTCCAATGCTTCACGGATCTGATATAACTCAAGTAGACCGTCTTCCGTAAGCGTTACGACACGCGCACCTACATTGGCTTTGCGCTCAACAATGTTACATGCTTCTAAGCGGTTAATAGCTTCTCGAATAACTGCTCGACTGACCTCAAACTTTGTCGACAATTCAACTTCACTGAGCTTAGCTCCAGCAGGGATCAAACCCTCTACTATTTCCTCTCTCAACTGAAAATATGTTTTATCTGAAGAGGTTACAGCTTGCTCTTGAAAAAAAACCATTTAAAAGCCACACAGTTGTATTTACCGAATGCCAACAATATAGATACACTTTACGTTAACGTCAACCTGCAAACTGATAAATTGTCGACAATCTAGATATCTACATTATTCATCATATTTATGACACTAAAATAAAAGCGCAAACTTTGATGGAATAAAAAGGTACAAGGGGTCATTTAAAAGGGTTCAGATGTAGATGTAGATGTAGA
>NZ_AUXS01000030.1 GCF_001625565.1 Pseudoalteromonas luteoviolacea NCIMB 1944 | reverse complement strand
GTGGATGCGCATTATAGGGAGCTTAGAAAATTGTGCAAGTACTTTTTTAAGAAAAGTTATAATAATGGACTGTTCGAGTAATTTTCAATCTAAACGCATTAAAATAGTACATTTAGTGTACTTTGGTAGGTTTTACTCGCACTATAGAGATTTAGATAATTAACCTCTACACTAGGCCTACGTTGTTTCGAGAGTCTTATAACATGTTAAGAACATACAAAGGTATCGCCCCTAAATTATCTACAGGGGTATATGTAGACGAAAGCGCTGTACTCGTCGGTGACATCAGTATTGGTAGAGATAGTAGTGTTTGGCCGCTGGTTGCTGCTCGTGGTGACGTCAATTACATCAGAATTGGCGAGCGCACTAATGTGCAAGACGGAAGTGTTTTGCATTTAACGCGAAAAAGCCCGTCTAACCCAAATGGCTTTCCACTGATCATAGGTGATGATGTGACAGTAGGGCACAAAGTTATGCTACATGGCTGCCAACTAGGTAACCGCATTTTGGTAGGTATGGGTGCCATCGTCATGGACAATGTGACTGTTGAAGACGATGTAATTATAGGTGGTGGCGCATTAGTACCACCAAATAAAACTCTTGAATCAGGTTATTTATATGTCGGAAGCCCAGTAAAACAAGCACGTAAACTTACAGATCAAGAGCTTGCTTTTTTAAGGGTATCAGCTCAAAACTATGTCGAGTTAAAAGATGAATATCTACAGGAAAGTTAACTCTACTTCTCCTGACGACGAATAATGCTCATCCTCGATGAGCTCTTCGGCCTGCATTTCATAGTCGAATTGATGGGTTCTAAAGTGCATTACTGGATCAGCTTCCGATTCAGGCACTTCTACTACGCATGGCACAATCATCCCTGATACCATTGCCGTAAAGACCAATCTACGGCGCGATGCGTCAAAATGAATGTCATCATTAAATAATATCGCTTGGTTCATATTATTTGACCTTCGCCAGTACAGGTTCAACATCAGGGAGTTTACCTCTCCATACAGAGTACGCTTCTGCCGCTTGGCCTATCAACATACCTATCCCATCAATAAGCTTACATTGCGCATTATGATCAGCCACCCATTTTAAAAAGCTGGTTTGATGATCAGAATAAAACATATCGTAACTCCAGCTCACATCTGCTACCAATGCTCCCTCTATATTGGGTATATCACCCGTAACGCTTGATGATGTTGAGTTTAACACACCATCAAACGCTAAGCTTGGGATCTCTTCGAGCGACACAGCATTCACTTCACCATAAGGTGCAAACAACGCAGCCAATTGCAGTGCTTTTTCAACAGTTCGGTTTGCCACAACAATGCGTTTGACCCCAGCTTGCAGCAATGGGTAAATACAGCCCCTTGCTGCACCACCAGCACCTAACAATAACACTACACTATTTTGCAGCTGCACTTGATGCCTTTGCAAATCGGCGACTAGCCCTGCCCCGTCAGTATTATCACCAAGTATAGAGCCATCGCTTTGTAATTTTAGAGTATTTACAGCCCCAGCTAACTTTGCTCTGTCAGTAAGGGCATCCGCGCATGCATAAGCCTCTTCTTTAAAGGGTAAAGTGACATTCGCTCCCTTTCCTCCTGATGCAAAAAAGTCTTTGAGACTAAGCGCAAATCCATCTACTGGTGTCAAAATAGCAGTGTATTCGATCTGCTCGTTGAGACCAGATGCAAATTGCGAATGAATCTCTGGCGATTTAGAATGCTTTATCGGGTTACCAAAAACCGCATATTTGTCCATTTTTAGCCTAACAATAGTGATAGTGAATGAAGCAGTTAATTAAACGTATCTTTAATAAAGATGCAAGTGAAGATCCAAAGACATCTCAAAATCATCATGCACCAAGCCCAGAACGAACACCTTACGAGATAATTGGTGGAGAAAGTGGCACGCTGGCATTGGCAAATCGCTTTTATGACATAATGGAAAGTGACCCTTATGCAAAACCGCTTTACGACATGCACCCACTGCCACTTGATAGGATCCGCCAAGTATTTTTCGAGTTCTTGTCTGGTTGGTTGGGTGGTCCAGATCTATTTGCCGAGAAATACGGACACCCCCGTTTGAGAATGCGACATATGCCCTTTACGATTGACAAAGAGTTACGTGATCAATGGATGTACTGTATGGATAAAGCACTCGATGCTGAAATTGATAATCCTCTGCTACGAGAAGGGTTGCGTAAATCTCTCGCCCAATTGGCGACACATATGATTAACCAAGACTAAAATTGCTGTTTATAAATTTGCATTAGCTCAGCGACTTTTGCGCTGAGTCAAACCCTGCTTAATTATTCACACGCATAATGAACGCTTATTTCATAGTAGGTGCGATGCGTGTGAAGTCTATTCAACATAAAATATATGCTCTCCTCGCCATTACCGGTGTACTGGTTTTGGTAGCCAGTATTATTAGTAATAGCAGTCAACAAAAGAACCTAGCTGAACAAACAGTAGAAACCAATATTAGATTACTGGCCGATAATTATTTCGATTCTATCAACACTATGATGCTCACAGGCACTATGTCTAACAGGCATATACTTGGCGCTAAATTGCGTAATCATGAGAATATTGAAGATGCGCATATTGTACGTGGTGAGCTGGTAAATAAGCTTTACGGTCAGGGCAATGCAAACGAATCCCCCCAAACAGATGCAGAACATGCCGCTCTCAGAGGAGAGGAATTATTAGTAATTGAACAGCGTGGAGAAAAGCGCGTCATGACCTATTTGAAGCCAATGGTTGCAAGTGCCGATTATAAAGGGACCAATTGTCTTGGCTGTCATCAGGCAAAAGAGGGTGATGTATTGGGCGCAGTGAAAATTAGCTATTCCCTTGGGGATATAGACACAACTGTGGACGAAAACACGATTTTTAGTACAACTATACTTACCGCCATATTTGCCACCGCTTTTTTTATTCTCGGTACACTATTTCGTAAGCTCTTTATCGTCAGATTAAAGAAACTCGGCAAAACAATGCGCCTAGCTACAACTAACCAAGATTTAAGTTTGCGAATTCATGATGAAATAGATGACGAATTGGGCCGCTTAGCGACTAATTTCAATAAAATGATGTCCGCATTTAAAGAGAACATTGCCGAGGTATCCCGTTCATCAAAAATATTAATACACTCGGCAGAACATATTTACACAGCGGCTGAGACCACAGAAGAAGCAATTCAATCGCAAAAGCAAGGAACAGACTCAGTAGCAGCTGCAATTAACGAGCTGGAAAGCTCTTCCAGTGAAGTAAAAAATACCACTCACTTTGCATCTGAAAAATCCGACAGTAGCAATCACCTTGCAGAGCAAAGTATGTCGATTGCGCATACCACCGAGCAAAGTATCAATCAATTAGCTGGCGATATTCGCGATGCGGCAAATCAAGTCAGTCAATTACAAACACAAACGCTGGCGGTCGGAAAAGTACTTGAAGTGATCAGCAGTATCGCAGAGCAAACCAATTTACTTGCTCTCAATGCCGCGATAGAAGCTGCACGAGCGGGAGAAGCAGGTAGAGGATTTGCGGTAGTTGCAGATGAAGTCAGAACCCTTGCTACCCGTACTCATGATTCTACCGACGAAATCCGTCGTACCATAGACAAGCTTCAACAAGAAGCAGAGCAAACAGTTAGTGCTATGAATGCCTCTTGCGCTGAAGCCGATGATAGAGCGGCCCAAGTGCAACAAGTCGCACAGGCACTCAAAGATATTTCATCTCAAATGCATGAGATCAATGCGTTGAATGTTCAAATTGCCGACGCAACAGAGCAGCAAAATCAGGCAGCAGAAGAGATCAATCAAAGTGTTGTCGCTATCCGAGACAACGCAGAGCAATCGTTAGAAGACGCCCATGGTAGTAAACGTGTCAGCGAAGAGTTGTTAGAGTTAGCTCGCTCTTTAGATGAACAGGTTAGAGGCTTTAAACTAAATTAATCCATACAAATAAAAAAGGAGCATTAAGCTCCTTTTTTATTACACTAATTACTTTTATAACACATCAATGTTTAACCAGTCTTGAGGCTTCAAGAAATGCTCATATAGTTTAGCTTCATTCGACCCAGCTTCAGGTGTAAAGTCATACTCCCATCTTGCCAACGGTGGCATAGACATCAGTATAGACTCAGTACGTCCACCACTTTGTAGTCCAAATAACGTTCCCCTATCCCATACAAGGTTAAATTCAACGTAGCGGCCACGGCGATAAAGTTGAAATTCACGCTCTTGTTCACTTACAGGCATATCTTTTCTTCGCGAGATGATCGGCGTATAGGCAGGTAAAAAACCTTCCCCCACCGCTTTCATAAAAGCAAAGCTCTTATCAAAGCCTTCCTCATTTAAATCATCAAAAAATAACCCCCCGACCCCGCGAGTTTCGTCACGATGCTTCAAGTAAAAATAATCATCACACCATTTTTTATACTTCGGATAAACTTCGTCTCCAAACGGAGAACACAAGTCTTTCGCCACTTGGTGCCAATGTTTTACATCCTCCAAATGAGGATAAAAAGGAGTTAAGTCAAAGCCGCCACCAAACCACCAGATCGGCGCTTCTCCCTCTTTCTCAGCAATAAAAAACCGTACGTTTGCGTGGCTAGTTGGGATATGTGGGTTTTTTGGGTGGATCACCAAAGAAACACCACACGCGTGAAAACTTCTGCCAGCCAACTCAGGGCGATGCGCAGTCGCAGAAGCAGGCATTGACGCACCAAAAACATGGGAGTAATTAACTCCACCTTGCTCTATAACTGTGCCGCCTTTAAGCACTCGAGTTCGACCACCGCCACCTTCTGCACGCTCCCAGCTATCTTCAACAAACTTACCGCTGCCATCTGCTTGTTCTAACCCCTGGCAAATATCATCCTGAAGCTGTAATAAAAACGCTTTAACCGTCTCTAAATTCACTTTACTCACGTCATTAGCTCCTAAATACTTGACCAGTCATTGCATCGCGGATCTGACTAGGTGTATTGCGCCCACCTAGTTCACCTTCTTGATAATAGCCAACTCGCTCACCAAACATGCTCTGGGCCTGTGCAATCGTCATAGCTGGCTCTTCGCCGCTAAAGTTAGCACTGGTTGAAACTAAAGGCTTACCAAATGATTTGCATAATTGCTTAACAATGGGGTGATCAGTCACACGAACAGCAATACTTGTGTGCTCACCAGTTAGCCATTTGGGTGTTGTAGACTTTGCAGGTAACACCCAAGTTACAGGCCCGGGCCAAGCTGAAAATATTTCGGCGCGCTTGTCCATTGGGATTTTTGCGTCGTCAACATAGTTTAAGCATTGAGCAAAATTATCGGCAATCAAAATCAGTCCTTTTTCAATTGGACGTTCTTTCAGTGCCAATAGTTTATGAACTGCGCTTTCACTGTCTGGATCACAACCCAGCCCAAAAATGGCTTCTGTTGGATAACAGATCAACTCCCCTTGGTGCAACGCTTCAATGGCCGTTTGCGGCTTAGCTGTTTGGTTTTCACTGTGATTCATAGGGATCCTCAATCATATGCTGACAAGCTTTTTGCGGACATTGTAGCATAGCTTTACCCGCACGCTTTTTTTGCACCATGACGGGCCAATCACATTGCTCACATTGATGTGCAACGGGGATCTGATTCAAACTATATTTACATTTAGGGTAAGCGTCACACGCGTAAAAAAACTTGCCATATTTGTTCTGTCTTTTTTGTAAGTGCCCATTTTGACATTTTGGACATGCTGGAAACGTCTGTGCTTCCTCTTCTTCTTCGTGCACAATAAAATGGCACTCAGGATAGCCTGTGCAACCGATAAACATACCGTATCGACCATTTCTTATCACGAGGTCGCGACCACATTCTGGACAAGGTGCATCGTCCAATATTTTAATGTCATGACTGTCATGATGAGCAAAAGAGCGAATGTAGTCACATGTCGGGTAACTGGCACAGCCAAGAAAAGCCCCGTTTTTAGAATGTTTGACCACCAGCTCTGAACCACATTTAGGGCAGACTTCATACTCTTTTTCCAATGCATGTTGATCCGCATTGAAAAGAGAGTGATCAATTTTGCTCATTTTACTCACCTTAAACTGTGCACACACTGTGCTATTTTACTGTGTATCGATATAAGGACAACTAAAACACGCTCGAAGGTCTAAATGTCTGCGACATGTACCTCAAAGAGCTGAAGAAAACTAAAGAGAATGTAGTGAATCGCACGTCGAAGCTTAGAGGAAGTACTGAACTAGCTTTGATTTGATACGGCATTTTGATCTCTCAAAGATGCCGTAAACCTGTTAATGCAATAACCCTGATGGTTGCTCGAAAATTAGATCTTCCATCTGTGCATATGCATGTTCTTTACCTGGCACGTTAAATAGCACCATTAATATCACCCACTTCAAATCGTCAAGACAGATAGATGATTTTTCTAACGCCAGCATTCGATCAATGACCATTTCTCTTGTTGTACAATCTATCACACCAATTTGTTCTACAAACATTAAAAAACCACGACACTCAACATCTAATACACGGCACTCTTCTTGAGTATAAATACGTATCGCAGAGTCAGGTTTGGCATTGAGATAAGGAAACTCATCACTGTGTTGAAGATCGGCAAGCTGCTCTAACCAGTCCAATGCTTTGTATATTTCAGCTTGGTCGAAGCCTGCACCTACTAATTCGTCTGTTAATTGATTTTGCTCTACGAAGATATCCGCTTCGCTATGAATATAGTTCTCAAATAAATACATCAGGATATCAAACATGTTTAACCCCTCGCTAATTTGATGTAGCCGTTTAATACACGTTCTACTTTGTCTTCAAGCTCTAAGTCCAATAGTCTGGCAAGTACCTGCTCTACTGGCCACTGGGTCCTCAGTGCTAAGGTATCGACGTCAGTTACCTCATAACCGAGATTTTGCAAAACGGGGCAAGTCTCCTGTTTTCTCTCACTTTCTATAATATATAGACTGTTTTCGGGTAAAAAGCTCACCTCTTCGATAATATCACTGACATTTTCAGTGAGCTTGGCGCCTTGCTTGATCAAAAAGTGACACCCCTCGGATAGACTGTGACGTATCGAGCCAGGAATAGCAAAAACTTCTTTATTTTGTTCTATCGCATATCGTGCAGTCACCAGTGAACCACTTTTTATTTCAGCTTCGACCAGCAGGACTCCCAAAGATAACCCTGAAATTATTCGATTCCGCCGAGGAAAATTAGTTCCATGAGGCAAAGTTCCAGGCACAAACTCACTCACAATGAGCCCCTGTTCAACAATGCGCCAATATAATTCAGTATGTCGTTTTGGGTAAATGACATCCGCTCCTGTGCCCATCACAGCAATGGTACCGCGCGACGTACTCAGTGCGCCACAGTGTGCCGCTCCGTCAATTCCCCGCGCCATCCCGGACGTCGTTACAAAATTAGCCTCCCCTAATTGGCGTGCAAAATCATAGCCAATCTCTTTTCCCATGCGGGAGGCACTGCGACTGCCAACAATGGCTATTTGGGGTTGATGTAGTAGCGCTCTATTACCTCGACAAAATAGTAACCAAGGTGGACTACATATATGTGTCAATGCAGTGGGATACTGTTCATCAAAGTAATGAATGACATGAATATTTAAGGCTCTGCACTGTTCAATGATCCGATCGACGTTAGACCAGTCTGTGGTGCTTAGTTGCTGCGCCAATTTTTCGTTGAGCCCGAGCAGGCAAAGATCAGCTTTTGATAATGTAAAAAGATCAGGTAGAGGGACTTTTTGTTGTAGCGCCAAAATAGTACTCACTCCCAACCCCCTACAAAGGTGAAGTGCTAGCGCCTCTCGCAATGATATTGTGGTCATGCTCCCTCCTTGAGCTATTGATTAATCAATTCGTTACGCTGTCTCCTACTTGGATAGGATGTGATGTTTTCAAAACCATTGCGTAACTAATATTGTCATAGACTTTAAATAACATCAGCTCGCCGACTTTTTCGCTCGGCATATGCCATACCGTACTATTTTCACTATTTCCCTCTCCAAACCACGAACCGACATCGCCAATCAGTTTATCCAAACTGCTTGAGTCTTCGATATACTTTGGTGTGCCGTCACGCTCTACAACTGTTGGAGATTGACGAAAAATATCGAGTATATTGCCTTCTACTAACTGCTGCTTACTGCCAACATTAAGCACAACTACCGACATCGGACCAAATTCCCTGTGCTGATTGCTACTGGCAATTATCTCGCCCTCAACGCCTTGGCTTGGTTTGCTCATTTTAAAGTTGGCCTTGTGATCTTGCCCCTGAGATAATGGCATTACAAAATCACCAGCTTTAATTTCTCGCTTAACGGTTTCAACTTTAACCGTACTTGGCACCCCGTCTGCGATATCACCCGTCTCAAGTGCGCGGGCAGTGCCCACCAACATGGTTTCATATGCTAAAGTCCGTAAACCGTCTTTGTAAGGCTTGCCTTGACGATAAATACCATAATTACCACCACGAGTTAGGTCACCCTTCACATACAAAAGATGCCCTGTCACACTCATTTTAAAGTTTTTATTAGAACCCAAAATGATTGGAAAGGCGTCAATATCCCCTTTATCAAGGGCCTGATCGTAGCTCAAATATGGCTCAAGCAATGACAGAGGCAGAGTTGGGATTGCCGACCCCTTTGCCTCGATGATACGCACATTCGGGGATAGTTTTCTTACCCCTTTATCGATAATTAATACCGGATTCCCATGCTCATCTACCCCGAGAGATAAAATATCTCCAGGATAAATTAGATGTGGATTATTAATTTGAGGGTTTTGCTGCCATAACTCAGGCCACTTCCATGGACTATTCAAATATAAACTCGAGATATCCCAAAGCGTATCCCCCTTTTTCACAACATATCGCTTGGGCGCATCAGATTTAACCGTTAATGTGTCGGCAATAGCAGGGAATACAGCTGCAGCTGCCATTATTAAGGCTGCAATTTGAGATTTCATTCCGAATTCCTTGAGTTATTTTTAGATATTATCCACCAAAACCTGTTAAAGGGGAACGTGAATGGCTAAAATAAGAGCATACATTACCCCATTTATAACGACTGTAAAAGGTATCCATGGCAAAGTTAGAAGTGCTTAAATTTCCAGATGAGCGTTTGCGTACAATTGCAAAGCCCGTTGAAGAAGTAAATGATGAAATTCGTCAAATCGTCAAAGACATGTTAGAGACTATGTATGATGAAAATGGTGTTGGTTTAGCAGCAACACAAGTTGATATTCATCAACGTATTGTGGTCATCGATGTTTCAGAAGAGCGCAACGAGCCGTACGTATTAATAAACCCTGAGATTATCGCATCTGAGGGGAACATGGTGTGCGAAGAGGGATGTCTGTCTGTCCCTTATTCATATGCAAAAGTAGATCGCGCTGAAAAAGTCACAGTCAAAGCACTTAATGAGCACGGTGAGGAATATCAGTTTGACGCACAAGAGCTGCTTTCTAATTGTGTGCAACATGAATTAGACCACCTAGTAGGCAAACTTTTTATTGATTACTTGTCGCCACTTAAGCGCCAGCGCATTAAAAAGAAAATAGAAAAAGAAGCCCGCCTTGCGGCAAAAGCATAATCATTTATTTATTAATTGGACAATTTATTCGTGAATAACCCTTTGCGTATAGTATTTGCGGGCACGCCAGATTTTGCTGCACGCCACCTTCAAGCATTGCTCGACTCTCATCACGAAGTCGTTGCAGTTTACAGCACACCAGACAAACCAGCTGGTCGCGGGAAGAAACTTAAAGCCAGTGAAGTAAAAACACTCGCCTTAGAACATGAACTGCCCGTTCTTCAACCTGCTTCACTCAAAAATGAGGAAGCGGCTGCACAATTGGCTGCGCTAAACGCAGATGTCATGGTTGTTGTCGCCTATGGTCTCTTGTTACCAAAAGCAATCCTTGAAACGCCTAAGTTAGGTTGCCTCAATGTACATGGATCCATTTTGCCTAGATGGCGAGGCGCAGCCCCTATCCAACGTGCAATTTGGGCTGGTGATAAAGAAACAGGTGTGACCATCATGCAGATGGATGAAGGATTAGATACAGGAGATATGCTACATATCGCCACCTGTCCAATTGACGTAAATGAAACCAGTGCCAGCTTGTATGCAAAACTGGCGGAGTTGGGCCCATCAGCGTTAGTTGAAACTCTAGATAATTTGGCAGCCGGTGAAGTAACACCGAAGGTACAAGATGATGCATTGTCAAATTATGCACAAAAACTGTCAAAGCAAGAAGCCGATATCGACTGGAATATGGACGCGACACAAATTGAACGAAACATTCGTGCGTTTAACCCTTGGCCTATGTGTTTTACACAAATGCAGTCTCAAACAGTAAAAATCTGGCAGGCCGATGTCATCGACATGCAAGGGGAAGCTGGCACTGTATTGCGTGCAGATAAACAAGGTATCGTTATTGCGTGTGGTACCCATGCTTTACAAATAACCCAGTTGCAACCGCAAGGGAAAAAACCAATGTCTGCACAAGACTTTTTAAATGGTCGTGCTGACTGGGTTACTCCTGGTAACAAGGTGGGTGCATAATGGCGAATGTACGCGCACTAGCAGCACAAACGCTATTCCAAGTGGTTGATAAAGGCAACTCGCTCAGTACACAACTTCCGTATGCTAGCCAAAAGCTACCGCCAAAGGACCGTGCGTTGCTACAACAAATATGTTATGGCGTACTGCGTTATTTACCTAGCCTTGAAAACTACTGCCAGCAATTACTAGAGCAACCTTTGCGCGGTAAGCGCAGGGTCTTTCAGTTTTTGCTATACGTGGGAATTTATCAGCTTCAGCATATGCGTGTTCCTGCACATGCCGCAGTTGCAGAAACGGTGAACGCGCTAAAACCTTTGGGTGCGCCCGGCATGAAAGGCCTAGTCAATGCGGTGCTGCGTAACTTTCAGCGCCAGCAAACAACCCTAGAACAAAGTGCCAATGACATCTTAGTATGTCAGTATAATCACCCAAGTTGGTTCATTAAAAAGCTACAAGCCGCTTATCCTGATTCTTGGGCTGAGATCCTTGAAGCAAACCAAAAGCAAGCCCCAATGTGGTTGCGAGTCAATCAGCGCCACGATCATGCTCAAGCATATTCTGCACGCCTTGATAAAGCTGAGATCGACCATACGCTTTACAATGAATACGAAGACGGCATTCTACTAACGCACCCAGTCGATGTCACAAAGCTACCTGATTTTGCGCAGGGCGCATGCTCAGTTCAAGATGCAGCGGCGCAAATGGCAGCGCGATTATTAGCACCACAAGATGGCGATAACATTCTCGATGCCTGCGCAGCACCTGGCGGTAAAACTTGCCATATTTTAGAGCTCGCAGATGCCAAAGTAACCGCTTTAGATGCCGATGAAAAACGCTTGGAACGTGTGGCAGATAACCTCAATAGGCTCTCTTTAGAAGCAAACTGTGTGCATGGCCTTGCAGACGAACCGAACAATTGGTGGCAAGGCGAATTATTTGATCGTATCCTCCTGGATGTACCTTGCTCAGCAACAGGTGTGATCCGCCGCCACCCAGATATAAAGTGGCTACGACGAGCGACTGACATCGATGAGTTGGCAGCCCTGCAGGCTAAAATACTCGATGAGATTTGGCCACTGCTTAAGCCGGGTGGAACCTTAGTGTATGCCACTTGCTCAGTACTGCCGCAAGAAAACCACCAGCAGATCAGCGCTTTCTTAAATCGTACTGGTGATGCGCTACATATTGCACTGCACTCTGAAGATAAGATTGAAAAACCCGGCTTACAATTGTTGCCAGGTACCACGGACGGCTTCTATTACGCCAAGATACAAAAACAATAATCGTTGTAAGTTTGAGCTATGAAAATCATTATTTTAGGCGCTGGGCAAGTCGGCGGCACCCTCGCAGAAAACTTAGTCGGTGAACAAAACGAAATTACCGTTGTCGATATCGATGGTGAACGCCTTCGAGAGTTACAAGACAAGTATGATTTGCAAGGTGTCAATGGACACAGTGCCCACCCTGAAGTGCTCAGGCAGGCAGGTGCCGAAGATGCTGATATGATCATTGCCGTAACCAGTTCAGATGAAGTGAACATGGTTGCCTGCCAAGTCGCCTATAGTATTTTCAATACGCCCACAAAAATTGCTCGGATCCGTTCCGAGCAATACTTGGACTATCGCGAAAAATTGTTTCATAACGACGATTTACCTGTCGATCATTATATTGCTCCTGAGCAACTGGTGACCAAGTATATTCGCCGCCTAATTGATTATCCTGGTGCATTACAAGTACTGCAGTTTGCCGATGGCATGCTCTCTTTAGTCGCCGTGAAAGCCTATTACGGTGGTCTACTAGTTGGCTATGCACTCTCAGCTTTGAAAGAACATATTCCTAACGTAGACACTCGAGTGGCGGCAATTTACCGTCAGGGCAAAGCTATCAAGCCCCTAGGCACCACAGTTATTGAAGCAGATGATGAAGTGTTTTTTATCGCCGCAACAAAGCACATTCGCGCCGTAATGAATGAGCTGCAAAAACTTGAGCAGTCATACAAAAAAATTATGATTGCCGGCGGTGGTAATATCGGTGCAGGTTTGGCTCGATCACTAGAGAAAAACCATAGTGTTAAACTCATTGAACGCAATCACAGCCGTGCTTCTCAACTTTCTGAGATGCTAGACAATACCGTTGTTTTCTGTGGTGACGCCTCTGATCAAGAGCTACTTTCTGAGGAACATATTGAGCAAGTGGACGTCTTTATCGCTGTCACTAACGACGATGAAGCTAATATTATGGCTGCTATGCTCGCAAAGCGCATGGGAGCTCAAAAAACGATGGTGCTTATCCAGCGTAGTGCGTATGTTGACCTCGTCCAAGGGGGCGAAATAGACATTGCCATTTCGCCGCAGCAAGCCACTATTTCAGCACTACTGACACATGTGCGCCGCGGTGATATTGTCAACGTTTACTCTCTTCGTAAGGGCGCGGCGGAGGCCATCGAAGCTGTTGCACACGGCGACGAAAATACGTCCAAAGTCGTGGGACGGGCGATCCGAGATATTAAATTGCCCCATGGCACAACCATAGGTGCCATTGTTCGGGATTCTGAGGTACTGATCGCGCACGACCATACTGTTATTGAATCTGGCGACCATGTGATCATGTTCTTGATTGATAAAAAGCAAATTGGCGTTGTAGAAAAGCTCTTCCAAGTCAGTGCACTATTTGTTTAATTGGTGCTTTATGGTATTTCCGGTTTTACACCATAATGCCATCATCCACCATCTATTATTCGTGGCCCAGCGCAGAAATATCAATCAAATAGTCTTTTAATATTGCCTGTACTTTTTCATCCTGACTTTCTAGGTGTATACCCAATGAGACCGTGTCTTCATTGCTTTCTTTGACACGGCAAACTTTACCAGTCAACGTCGATTTTTGTGCACCTTTTCCTTCGATTAAAATCTCGCAGGTCAGCTCTTTTAAATCATCCGGCAAATGCGTTTTTTGTACATCAAACATCAAACCAGCCAATGAGATGTCTTTGATCACACCCACCTCACTTTTCCCCTCAACACTGAGTACCGCAGGGATCAAAGTCGGAATGCGAGTTTGTGCTCTCAGCTTATAAGTTTGAACCTCATTGGGATAAAAAAGATAGATGAGTCGAGCTGGATGAGTCGTCACCGCTTTAATGGTCTCTTTAAATGCGATAATTTGCCCCTCTCCTTCCTCAGGCAAAGCGCGAACAATCACTTCAGTGCCTTCTTTGACATAGTCCAAAGCAGCACCTAAGCGTTGATGGCTAGGTTGGTTAAGAATGATAAACTGGTTTTCAAGTGCACCTACAAACTCGGTTTTTATCCGTTTGCGATTTGCTGGCAATACAATCTCCATATCTACAATACTGCCCGCTCGCATCTGTAATACCTGCAAACGATTTTCTGCCAGCTCATTTATAGTCATGCCAAATACCTCTAACGCTTCCATTGTTTATTTTAGCAGTATGACGCCAATTTATGACGCCATCGCACAATTACTATGAATTATCGTCTCCACAGACAAAAACTTTAACTTTCTAGTGCGGTTTCACACTAGATAATGGGTTTGCACTGGCGCAGTCAGACTTTTGGGCGGGGCGTCATTTAAAAGAAGTTTAAACAAGATTATTTTACCAAGGCATTTCTCGCCTTGGTAAAATAAACAGGCAAGTGGTCAGTTTAGCCACGCCAGAATGTAGGAGTAAATAACACTAGGAGAGTAAATATTTCTAAACGACCAAACACCATGGCCAGAGTTAATATCCATTTAGCTGTATCTGTGATATCTCCATAGTGGGCCGCTACATCACCTAACCCGGGACCTAAGTTGTTTAGACACGCAGCAGTCGCGGAAAACGCAGTAATGTTATCAAGCCCAGTACCGAGGAGTGCTATCATAATGATCACAAATACCAAGGCATAAGCTGAGAAAAAACCCCATACAGCTTCAACAACCTTGTCTGGTAACGCTTTTCTCCCTAACTTTATCGAGTAAATCGCTCTGGGGTGTACCAAGCGGTTTAGCTCCCGGATCCCTTGTAGATAAAGTAAGAATACGCGCACGACTTTCATGCCCCCACCAGTTGACCCTGCACAGCCACCAATAAAACTCGAGAAAATCAATAAAATTGGTAAAAATAACGGCCAAGCGGAAAAGCTATCGGTTGCGAATCCCGCAGTAGTACTGATTGAAACCGCTTGGAATAAAGCATGATCTAACGTCTCATCACCATCGCTATACACCTGATTTGAGGATAATACCGCAAAACAAATTACCACCAGCGCCAGTTGAATAAACAGAAAGACTTTGAACTCAGGGTCGCGTAAATATGCTCGCACACTGCGACTTGCCACCGCCGCATAATGCAGCGAGAAATTAATCGCCGCAATGAGCAAGAACACCACACAGATAAAGTTAATCATCGGGCTATCAAAGTGACCAATCGACGCGTCATACGTAGAAAAACCACCGATGGCAATGGTCGCAAAAGCATGGCAAATAGCGTCAAACCACCCCATGCCCGCAACCTTATACGCCAGTGTACATGCCGCAGTTAACGCCACATAAATATACCAAAGGTGTTTTGCGGTGTCGGCAATACGCGGCGTCATTTTTGAGTCTTTGACTGGACCCGGTGTTTCAGCTCTATAGAGCTGCATGCCACCAACACCAAGCATAGGCAGCACAGCAACCGCGAGTACAATGATCCCCATACCGCCGAGCCATTGTAATTGCTGACGATAAAACAGCACCGATTTGGGTAAGTATTCAATCCCGGTCAAAACAGTTGCGCCTGTCGTTGTCAGCCCTGAAAAGGCTTCAAAAACGGCATCAGCAAAGGATAAGTTAGGTTCATCGAGGAAGATCAGTGGGACCGATGCAAACGAGCCCAGTACTAACCAAAATAAAACCACGATTAAAAAGCCCTCGCGGGCTTTGAGTTCTCCGCGTTCTTTGCGGTTTGGGTAATAGGCCATTAAGCCAATTAAAACGCTAAAGATAAAGGCCAAAACAAATGGTACACCTCCACCATCTTTGTAAATCAAAGAGACCAGTGCCGGTGGTACCATAGTCAAGCTAAACAGTGCGACTAATTGACCGAGTATTTTTATGATGGTACGAAATTGCATAACGCAGATCGCTTGTTGTTATGATTAGATCTGATTGTCTTATACACTTAGACGTTAGTAAACCTCATTACCCTACAAAGCAATTACTTTTGTATCTTCATGGCCACACTGCCATGGGTAAGATCGAAAATAGACTTTATTGCCGTTTTAGCTTCACGTGCGTCAATTTCAATTCTCCAACCAATGTTTGCTGTAAACTCATGCTGAATACTCAATATTTGATATTGGCTAGCCAAATGTTGTTCTATTACCCCTTGCAGTGCATAGTCGGAGTTGCCGACTAACAGCGCTGCGGGTACTTTCAAAGTTGTAGGCAATATACTTAGAGCATTATTGAGTGTGCCACCATAAGCGCGAACCAGCCCGCCTGTACCAAGTTTAATGCCACCGAAATAACGCGTTGTCACCGCCGTAATCTCACCGATGCCAGAACCCATTAAGACATTCAACATAGGCTTGCCAGCAGTCCCATTTGGCTCACCATCATCAGAGAAGCCCAATACATGACTCCCCCCAGGAGCACCTGCCACGTGCGCCCAACAATTGTGACGCGCATCGGGGTATGTCTCATTAATGCTGCGAATAAATGCCTTGGCGGCTTCAACAGTAGGCGTATGCGCGACATGTACCAAAAAAGTACTTTTTTTAATCTCTTCGTGATGAGAGATGGTTTCAGTGGGGATTTTATATTCAGACATAAATTATTTTCTAACAAAAAGGAGCCTCACGACTCCTCTTGATAAAACAGCTTGAGTGGCCATTCACTCGTAAAAAGATAAACTTTGATGATTAGTCTAAGTTCAACGCTCGTGTCATATTTTCTAAGCGGTCTTGGTGAACAATAATGTTATCTTCAATACGGATCCCGCCATACGGTTTGAATTCCTCAACCTTGTCCCAGTTTACATGCTGAGTATGCTCGCTCTTCGCTAAGTCACCAAGCAACGAGTCTATAAAGTATAAACCTGGCTCAATGGTAAACACTTGGCCCGCTTCAATACGTCTTGTACAACGCAGGAATGGGTGACCTTCAGGCGGCGCTTGATGTGTGCCTTGTTCATCTGCCATAAACCCTCCCATATCATGCACTTGTAATCCAATATGATGCCCAAGCCCATGCGGGAAGAAAGTTGAAGAAATACCCTTCTCTACGATTTGCTCAGCACTTAGATTAACCACTTTGAAGTCCGCTAGGATCTGTGCCATGCGCAGGTGGCAATCAATATGTAGGTCACCGTACAATTTACCTGGCTCAAGTGCATTACCCAGCGCTATCTGATGTTGATTGAGAGCATCGACCATTTCAGCAAACTGACCCTGCTTTGCAAAGTCATATGTTCGCGTAATATCTGATGCATAGCCGTTAAAGTTTGCGCCGGCATCGATAAGGAATGACAGGTGCTCGCTCGGCGCCTGACGTTCAAAATGCGTGTAGTGCAATATCGCACAATGTTTATTCAGAGCAACAATATTACCGTAAGGAGTATCATTCTCCATGTGTGATGTTGCATTCAGATAAGCTTGCTGAATAGAGAACTCAGAGCCTCCCGCATAAAACTCATCTCTTGCCGCCTTGTGGCCAAATACAGCGATTCGATTTGCTTCACGTAAACACGTCATTTCATATTGGGTTTTGTATGCACGATGATAGTGCAAATAGTTCATTATCGACTCTGGGTTCATTTGCCCAAAGCCCAATGCTTGTGCAACTTCTAAATACTCACCAATATAAGCAAACTTTTCTTTGTCGTAAGGGAGTAATTTTTCGACCTGCTCCGGGTGCACTAATAGCGTAATATCAAAATAGTCAGCCCAAAAGTCACTTGGTTCATCAGGCACTTTGTGCCAAAAATCCACAGGACGGTAGAAAATCAATTTGGGTTTATCTGTGCCATTAACCACCAGCCAGCAGTGCGGGTTATCGATGACCGGTAACCAGGCTTTAAATTGAGGGTTAACCTTAAATGGATAATACATGTCGTCCAAAAACTGACGTTTAGCTTGGCCTGAATGAATGACAAGACCATCTAAGCCCTCACGTTCAACGATGGTTTTTGTGCGCGCCTGAAGCGTGGTGATATGCTCTGCATACAAGTTTGCTAATGTGTCCACAGTGTACCCATATTTATTCAAATTATTTATAACTGAGTCTAACATAGCACCGTCGCAAAAACGATGCCATGCCAACCCTTTGAAGCGACTGCTTTAACAGCCATATTTAACGTTTGCCGCCTATATTCATATCCAAGATCCCTGCCAATACATTCCCTTCCCGTCCTAATTTAGTGTGATATACCTGACGATATGCCATGACATTTTTGACATAATCTCGAGTTTCTCGATAGGGGATCAGTTCGATCCATAGTTCTGCCGGCATCGCTTCACTGGGGATCCAGCGTTTTACGCGGTGATAACCCGCATTGTATGACGCTGTCGCCAATATCTCATTCCCTTTGGTTTTACGCTTCAAATACTCCAAGTAGTCCGTGCCAAGGCGAATATTCGTCGCAGGCTTCATCAGTTGTTTTTTAGACACTCGCGATTTCGCTACATATCTTGCTGTGCTCGGTAAAAGTTGCATCAAACCGTAAGCATCAGCCGAAGATCTAGCATCCGGAGCGAAGCTACTCTCGCGACGAGCAACGGCATAGCTCCATGCTAAATCGACACGGTTTCTTTCACTATAACGTTCAAACAAGTTATCAAATGCCATCGGAAAGCGCAGATCAACATAGTTCCATGCCTTGATCTGTGCCAAGGTATAAATAGTGCTATCGTACCAATCTAATTCAGCAGCCAGCATTGATGCTGCAAGCTTTTCTTCGGTACTGGATGTATTGGTTAGATAGTTCCATTCTCTGCGCGCTTGTGTAAAGCGTTCGAGCTCATACAAGGCTTTTGCTCGTTTAAAGCCAGGAGCTTGAGACACACTCGCCAGGGTTTGCTCATTGACATCCAGAGACTGAGTATTCATTGAAGGGGGTAAATCTAATCGTGCAGCGGCTAAAAAGCCGTAGTAATCTCGCTTTGTCGCCAATTCCTGCCACAGCGCGGTTGCCTTAGCATTATCACCGCGTTTGAAATAGCTATAGCCGAGCCAATAGGTCTGCCCATTGCTTAGATTGTCCATACCAGTAAAAAGCGCCGCTATGCCAGCCCAATCTTGCTCTTTTAACATGTTACTCATTAGCCACTGGCGTAACTTAACGTCTTGCTGCTCAGCGGGTACTTTATTTAGCCAGAATCGAGCTTCTTCATGGCCCTTTGATGCCAGCGCCAAGGCAAATCGATATGCGACACTGTCTTTTTGCGCCTGACTGAACTCAAACATCCCCTGTAGCTTATCCCACGCACGTAGTGCCAACTTAGGATCGCGCCAAATCAATCGGCGCACACCATATACCGCTATTTCACTTTCCTTTTGATTGCGATTTTTATAGCGATATAGCCCCGCTGATGCACTGGGATCTCTGCGTACAGCCACGTATAAGTCGGCGAGATATGCCTCTCGCCTTGGTAATAAGGTTTTGAGGTATTTTATCAATGACGTCTGCCCGCCCTGCGCCGCCTTGGTAATGCGCTCCCAAATTAACGCTTGGTCACGATACCCAGCTTTTTGCCACTGGGAGAAAAGCCTGTCACACGCTTTTGGTTGAGACTTTCCTACCACCCACAATGGCGCTACCTGATCTAAAATAGCTTTTTTAGGTGCCCCCAAATCCAATTGAAATTGCAAGTAAGTACATTTTAGTTCTGCGTTACTGGTGTCTTGATAATGCTCAATAAATAGTGCTTTTTTACCGCGGCGCTTTAAATAGTTCAGCCAGCTTTTACGAAGCGGCCAATCTAACGGCGTGTGATCATAAACAGATAAAAAGCGTGAAATCTCTTCTTGATACTTTAGTTTTGGATGACGTTTATAGAATGTCATCTCAACATAGGGTTTCAAAGGGTGATCGAGTTCGTCGAGCGTTTGTTTAAATTTCTTATAGTTTCCTGACCAAGCAACACGTTCTGCTTGAATAAAATCTTGATGGGGCTTTTGCGCGTACCCTTGGGCACTTAACAAAGTGAAAAAAGCGCACATACCCGTACTAAAAAACCGAGAGATCCGTAATTTCATGGCGACCTATGCTTTACATAAATGCGTTGTATATCTTGACCCAGCATATTTTTAATATCATGACTTAAATACAATACACTGAGTTCATTCCTTAACTTTACTGCTTAATAGCAGAGAGAAGCTGAGCGCTAGCTCTGCTCGAATCAAGTTATGCATGATTGAAGGTTTAAATAAACTGAATGCGCAAACCTTAAAACACCTTAGCCCAATCTATGCACTTAGCCACCTTAACATCCCAATTTATGCTTTACAGTAAATCTGCGGTAAATTTTTCATTGCAATTTTCAAATAAAGACGCCACACTGGATGAAATGACAACTCATCGTACCAGTGTCACGGAGAACAAGTATGTTAATCAAGAGCGAGTCCTTTGTCGTTGATTTTTGCAAAGGCAACATCGCTGAGTTTAAGTTTTGTCTACCCGGTTCGGTCAACAAACTATCTCAGCAAACCCTACAAGATTGTGCCAAAGCACTAGCTGAACTCAGCACACGTGATGATGTAAAAGGCCTAATTTTTACCAGTGATAAAGACCACTTTATTGTTGGTGCCGATATCTATGAATTTTTACCAACCTTCAATCGCCCTGAGCAAGAGCTCGTCACTTGGATCAAAGAAGCGACCGACGTTTTCGATGCAATTGAAGACTTACCATTTCCAACCTTGTCAGCTATAAACGGCTTAGCACTTGGCGGTGGTTGTGAGTGGGTACTTGCTACTGATTATCGTATCGCAACACCAAATGCTAAAATTGGCTTACCAGAAGTCAAGCTTGGGATCATGCCTGGTTTTGGTGGCACAGTGAGATTGCCGCGAATTATCGGTGCCGACAACGCCATGACTTGGATTTCGACAGGTCAAGAAAACCGCGCGCCAGATGCCTTCAAAGTGGGTGCGTTAGATGCAGTTGTTGACGCTGACAAGCTCCTCGATGCCGCCACTAAAACATTACAACAGGCCATTGATGGTAAGCTGAACTGGCAAGCAAAGCGCCAGCTTAAACTTGAACCACTGAAAATGAATCGCGTGGAACAAGGTATGAGCTTTGCAATGGCTGAAGGCATGGTCTTGGCTAAAACCAAAGGCCATTACCCTGCGCCCGTGATGGCGGTTAAAACCATCAAGGCAGCAGCGAACCATACCCGTGCTGAAGCTATGGCAATTGAAAACGCTAACTTTGCTAAACTTGCTAAAACCAAAGAAGCAGCTGCGCAAACAGGTATCTTCTTGGCCGATCAGTACATTAAAGGTGTTGCAAAAAAACAAGCAAAAGCCAGCCAGCTTGATATTCAACAAGCCGCGGTATTAGGCGCAGGAATTATGGGTGGCGGTATCGCTTACCAATCTGCGTACAAAGGTACACCGATTGTCATGAAAGACATTAATCAAGGTGCGCTTGACTTAGGCATGGGTGAAGCCGCTAGTTTATTGGGCAAAAAAGTAAAGCGCGGTCATATGAAAACAGAGAAGATGGTCGCCACGCTTGGAAAAATTAAGCCCACGTTAAACGAGCGTGATTTAGAAAACTCAGACATCATAGTTGAAGCTGTTGTCGAAAACCCACAAATTAAAAAAGCCGTACTGGCAGAGTTAGAGAAACAACTACCTAAAGGCACAGTACTGACTTCAAATACCTCGACTATCCGCATTGACGAGTTGGCCACAGCACTTGAAAACCCTGAGCACTTCTGTGGTATGCACTTCTTTAATCCAGTACCTAAAATGCCACTGGTTGAAATTATCCGTGGTGCAAAAACCACAGATGACACCGTTGCTGCTGTTGTGGACTATGCCCTTAAGCTTGGTAAATCACCAATTGTTGTTAATGACTGCCCAGGCTTTTTTGTAAATCGGGTCCTATTCCCTTACTTTGCTGGATTTAGCAAGTTAGTCGTCGAAGGGGCTGATTTCAGCCAAATCGATAAAGTCATGGAAAATGTGTTTGGTTGGCCAATGGGCCCAGCTTACCTGCTCGATGTTGTCGGTATAGATACTGCAAACCACTGTACAGGTGTCATGGCGGATGGCTTCCCGACACGTATGGCACGCCAAGATAAAGACCCTGTTGCCCTGCTGGCTAATGCAGAGCGCTTTGGACAAAAAAATCAAAAAGGCTTTTATCAATACGCACCAGACAGAAAGGGTCGCTTGAAGAAAAGCAAAGATCCTGAAGCCCTTGCACTATTAACCCAAATTTGTGATGACGCACAGCAATTTGACAAGCAAACGATCATCGAACGCTGCATGGTTCCGATGATTAATGAAGTACTCTTGTGTTTGCAAGAAGGCATTATCGCTTCGCCACAAGAGGCTGATATGGCATTAATTTATGGTATTGGTTTCCCTCCATTTAGAGGCGGTGTATTCCGCTACTTAGACCAAGTGGGATTAAGTGAGTTTGTTGCTATGGCAGACAAATATGCCAACTTAGGTGAAATCTATCAGGTGTCTGAGCAAACACGCGCATGGGCGGCAGAAGGCAAAGTGTTCTATCAAGTGGAGGGCCAGTAACATGGAACATGCAGTTATCGTAGATTGTATTCGTACCCCTATGGGTCGCTCCAAAGGTGGTGTATTTAAACATCGTCGTGCCGAAGATCTAAGTGCACACCTTATGAAAGGTTTACTCGATCGTAACCCGCAAGTTGCGCCAGATTCCATTGATGATATTTATTGGGGCTGTGTGCAACAAACACTAGAGCAAGGTTTTAATGTGGCTCGTAACGCTGCGCTACTTGCTGGTATTCCTCACTCTGTACCTGCTGTTACCGTAAACAGACTCTGTGGCTCTTCAATGCAAGCACTGCACGATGCTGCCCGCGCAATTATGACCGGTGCTGGTGATACCTACCTTATCGGTGGTGTCGAGCATATGGGCCATGTCCCTATGACGCATGGCGTAGACTTTCACCCAGGCCTCTCAACCTCGGTAGCCCAAGCTGCTGGCGTCATGGGTCTAACCGCTGAATATCTTGCAACGCTTCACGGCATTAATCGAGAGCAGCAAGATGCATTTGCGGTACGTTCACATCAACGTGCACATGCGGCAAGTGTTGAAGGTCGTTTTGCAAAAGAAATTTTACCGACCGAAGGACATGACGAAAACGGCGCTCCTGTATTAGTAGAACATGATGAAGTGATCCGCCCTGAAACTAGCCTTGAAGGTTTAAGCCAGCTACGCCCGGTATTCAATCCGGCCAGTGGTACAGTGACTGCGGGTACATCTTCTGCGTTGTCAGATGGCGCATCTGCAATGTTAGTCATGAGCGAAAGCAAAGCCAAATCGCTTGGTTTGACTATTCGGGCTCGAGTTAAATCAATGGCAGTTGCCGGTTGTGATCCTTCAATTATGGGTTATGGTCCAGTACCCGCCAGCCAAAAAGCTCTGAAGCAAGCAGGGATCCGTGTCGAAGACTTAGATGTAATTGAACTCAATGAAGCATTTGCAGCCCAATCGCTACCAGTCATGAAAGATCTTGGTCTACTCGACGTCGCAGACGAAAAAGTGAACTTAAATGGTGGGGCTATTGCACTGGGCCACCCGCTTGGCTGTTCAGGCTCGCGGATCAGCACATCACTCATTCATATCATGGAAGAGAAAGATGCCAAATATGGCTTAGCTACAATGTGTATAGGTTTAGGACAAGGTATTGCGACAGTATTTGAGCGCGTAAGCTAACACGCCTGTTGTCATAGCCAATTTCAACTTGGTGACCAAGGCAAAGTCATGAACAGTGGCTTTGCCTTTTATTATCTATCCTACGTCAAAGAATCCGCAACATTTTAAATTAACCCCTTTAAATCGGCGTATGTACCACGTTAGAATAGATGTTTTGATATTGGCCAGAGGCGCTTTATGAATTTTGATAATACAGATCATACCTTAGATGCCGTCGGGCTGCGCTGTCCTGAGCCAGTTATGATGATCAGAGGTATGGTTAGAAAGATGAATCATGGCGAAACATTATTGATATTGGCAGACGACCCATCAACTACTCGAGATATACCCAGCTTCTGCGAGTTTATGGATCATACCTTAGTCGCGAAAGAGATAGATTCATCACCTTATCGATACCTGTTAAAAAAGGGCAAGTAGCTTTGCATTAAAGCTGAACTCACTACATTCCCATCATAAAATGTATTTGCAGCCCTTTCTGTCACTTATCTTTTATACACCTTGATATTCTTGATGTTTTTATGTCAAATTAGACAAGTGAGGTGCTTTTTACTACAGATATCGAGTGTGCTTTCCCCCTTTTTATTAGGGAGAAAGTTGAAGTAGTTAGTTTGCTAGTTTAGGTCTACCACCAGCAATCATCCATCAAATATACAACCAAAGTTATATCCTGCTTCGATTTGTCACCTAGTTTGAATTCCTGCACTTTTCCTAGACTCATAAACGCTACTCTCACGCAATAAATACCATGGTCTCGAGGTTTTGTAATTCATAGACGGGATGAATAAAAAGCCATTCAGTCACTAATCTATTTATCTGCAGTATTTAAAAGCAGGCGGCTTAGCTGACTTAACAGCTTAATCACCAGCATTACCATGACATTATCAAAGTAGTTATCTACCACTTCTCATAAGTTAAACAATAGGCACTCACGTGCTCCACAGCCGAGCTAATCGAACACACTGTTACTACCTTTTGCTTCATCCAGTCTCGAGTGCCAACAACTGCGAATAAACACAAATGAAACAAAATAGTAATAAAAAACACACAATGAATTATTTCATGGAGTAATAAGGTAGTTTACAAAATAGGTAAACAACAAAGTAAAAGGAAATATAGTATGAAATTAAAACTCAAAACAAAAAAAATTAAAAACCTAGATCTACAAGCAATTAAACCTGCACAAACAAATGCCATCGCCGGCGGTAAAGACCATGTCGTATTGGGTGAGTCTGTGCACAATTGTGCATCTCGTGATTATCCTTGTAAGCCTGAATAACAGTTACCAATTTTGCGGCAAGTGAATACTTGCCGTTTTAACTCAGAAGCCCTTTATGCCCCGTTGATTCGAGCCAAATGCACGGTGCTAGCTAAGCGTTGCAGCTATTCACTTTACAAGTATGAGCGATCATAGATTGATGTTAGTCTCTCTGGATTAATACCATTGGCTTTTTAGGCTCTCGATAATCAAACGTGATACGAAACCAACCTTTTTTATCTGGGATAAAACTAAAGTAATTGTAGATGGTGTGACAATCAGCAGCCTGTGGTTGACCAAGCTTTAAAACACTTTGGAATCGATAACCACAATTGTAGCCTTGGCTCCATGACCCATCGGCAATTTTAAATTCATACACCTTGCCTAGACTCATAAATCGTGCACGTACTGAATAAGTACCATCGCCTTGAGGCTGAAGCTGGTAAATCTCTTCAGCATCCCAAAGACTAAAATCACCACGTAAATACATTGGTCGGTCTATCATTTTTGCAACGGGCGTTGAAACTTGTGTGCTTGACTGCCCACTTATTTGTGGCGAAGTACACCCAACTAAACCCAGTACACCTAAGATTGATAAAGCTATCGTTTTTTGCAATTTTCTCACCTATCATCCTAAATAAAAAAAGCCAGCATGCTTGCTGGCTTAATATGTTTAGTCAATACACTTAGTTTTGTAATACTGAAATATCTGCAGTATTTAAAAACAGTCGGCTTAGCTGACTTAACAATGCAAGGCGGTTGTTCTTAGTAGCTTCATCATCTGCCATTACCATGACATTATCAAAGAAGTTATCTACCGCTTCGCGCAAACTCGCCAAACGTGTTAATGCATGCTGGTAATCACCTTGCGCATAGACTGGTGCAAGTTCTTCAGTCAACGCAGCAACCTGCTCTGCAAGTTGCTTTTCAGCTTCTTCAACCAATAACTCTGTTGATACCGCAGCATCACTCGTGACGTTATTTTTCGCCAATATATTGTTTACACGCTTATTGGCAGCGGCAAGTGCTTCTGCTTCATCGAGTGTACGGAAGTGGCTAACTGCTTTGACACGACGATCAAAGTCAACTGGCTGAGCTGGACGACGAGCCAACACAGCTTGGATAACATCAACACCGATCCCTTCGTCTTGATACCAAGCGCGGAATCGTCCCAGCATGAATTCAAACACATCTTCAGCGACCTGATCATTCGTCAGCTTATCGCCAAACAGTGTTTGTGCTTTTGCCACGATATCTAAGATATCAAGTTGTAGCTCTTTCTCTACCATAATACGCAATGCGCCAATGGCAGCACGGCGAAGTGCAAATGGGTCTTTATCACCCTTTGGAATTTGACCAATCCCAAAAATTCCCACAAGAGTATCGAACTTATCAGCTAGTGCAACTGCAAAGCTGATTGGGTTTGAAGGTAACGCATCACCAGCAAAACGCGGCATGTATTGTTCATTTTGCGCGACTGCAACTTCTTCAGCCTCGCCATCGATGCGCGCATAGTGCATACCCATTACGCCCTGCACATCAGTGAACTCCATGACCATCTCAGTCATCAAGTCTGTTTTACTCAGCAAGCCAGCTCTTTGTGCCAAAGATTCATCTGCACCCAATTGCTTTGCAATGTAACCCGCTAATGCTGCGATACGCTCAGATTTATCTTTTAAAGTGCCCAATTGCTTTTGGAATAATACGCTACCTAAAGACTCTAAGCGACTTTCTAAAGTTTTCTTCTTATCCGTTTCAAAGAAGAACTGCGCATCCGCTAAACGTGGACGAACCACTTTTTCGTTGCCCGAGATCACGACACTTGGATCTTTGCTCTCGATGTTTGATACAAATAAGAACTTGTTGATTAGTTCTCCCTTGTCGTTCAACAGCGGAAAGTATTTTTGATCGTCTTTCATCGTATAAATAAGCGCTTCATCAGGCACCGATAGAAAAGCTTCATCGAATGACGCTGTCAGTGTCACTGGCCATTCAACCAATGATGTAACCTCTTCAAGCAGCTCTTCATCCATCGCAACTATGGCGCCAAGCTTTGCAGCTTCGGTTTCAATTTGAGTGCGGATCTGCGCTTTACGCACCTCGTAATCAGCGACAACATATGCTTGCTTTAACGTGTCAAATATCTCATCTGCATGGGCAAGTGTAATACGCTCAGGATGATGAAAACGGTGTCCTTGCAACTCATTGCTGATCTGTTTACCAAGCACTTCACCTTTGATGATTTCATTACCAAGTAACGCAGCAACAGTGTGAACAGGTCGAATAAACTGTGTTTTGTTTGCTCCCCAGCGCATTGGTTTCGGGATAGGTAACTTAGCAAGTGCTTTGCCAATCACATCACTCAGTAACTCAGATGCTTGCTGACCTTTTACGGTTGCCTTGTGAAGCAGCCACGCACCCTTTTCTGTTTCAAGCTTGTCGGCTTCGCTCACTTCAATACCACAGCCACGTGCCCAGCCTTGTGCAGCTTTAGTTGGGTTGCCATCGGCGTCGAATGCCGCTTTAATTGCTGGACCACGCTTCTCTACAGTTTTATCTTTTTGCTGTGTCTCAAGTTGTTTTACTTGGATACCTAAACGACGAGGTGATGCATACCAACTCACGCCTTGGTGAGCCAGCTCTAGTGCATCTATCTCTGCTGCTGCGTTTTCAGCAAATGCTTCTGCTAGTTTGCGTAATGCTTTTGGTGGTAACTCTTCAGTACCAATTTCTACTAGTAAATTTTCAGTTGTCATGATCAGTCCTTACAAAGCGGGAAACCAAGTGCTTCACGAGCTTCAAAATATGATTGCGCGCAGGCTTTAGATAATGCTCGTACACGCAAAATATATCGTTGACGCTCTGTCACAGAAATTGCGTGACGGGCATCTAGTAAGTTGAATGCGTGAGAAGCTTTCATTACTTGCTCATAAGCAGGTAATGGCAAGCCCGCCTCTATCAATTTTTGGCTTTCTTTTTCACACTGATCAAACTGGTTGAATAACGCGTCTACATCCGCATATTCAAAGTTATAAGTTGATTGCTCAATTTCGTTTTGCATGAACACGTCACCATAAGTAACGCGACCCATAGGACCATCTGTCCAAACAAGGTCATAGATGCTGTCGACACCTTGTATATACATGGCCAAACGCTCTAAGCCATAGGTGATTTCACCTGTCACTGGCGAGCATTCGATGCCACCAACTTGTTGGAAGTAAGTGAACTGTGTCACTTCCATACCATTTAACCACACTTCCCAACCTAGACCCCAAGCACCTAGTGTTGGCGATTCCCAGTTGTCTTCAACGAAGCGCACTTCGTGGGTCAAAGTATCAATACCCAATGCCTCTAATGAGCCAAGGTAAAGCTCTTGGATGTTGTCCGGTGATGGCTTCAGTACAACTTGGAATTGATAATAGTGTTGAAGGCGATTCGGGTTTTCACCATATCGACCGTCGGTTGGGCGACGACATGGTTGAACATACGCGCTCGACATTGGTTCTGGGCCAATTGATTTCAGGAAAGTCATCGGGTGGAATGTGCCCGCACCAACTTCCATATCCAGTGGTTGTGCAATTACACAGCCTTGCTGTGCCCAATAGTCCTGTAAAGCCAGGATCAACCCTTGAAAGGTTTTGATGTCATATTTTTGCATAGTTGGCTTTTATATTTATTTGGTACATGGGACTCAAATCAGTGCTATGAGATAAGGCACTAGAATGAGTTTTAATGATTGAAAATTATGCTCAGTATACCGTGTGCAGTGCACAGAATTAAGCGTTAAAACGAAAAAAAGGAGGGTTTCCCCTCCTTTTTTGAACATCGGCTTAGATTCAGTTTTAAACGTCTAGGTTTACTACTCTCAGTGCATTCTGCTCAATAAAGTCACGACGCGGTTCAACTTGATCACCCATTAAGGTTGCGAACAGTTGGTCCGCAGCAATCGCATCTTCGATGGTTACGCGAAGCATACGACGTGCATCTGGGTCCATGGTTGTCTCCCACAACTGATCTGGGTTCATCTCACCCAACCCTTTATAACGTTGTGTATACAAGCCGCGTTTTGACTCATTGATCAACCAGTCCAGTCCCTCTACAAAACTGCTGATTGGCTGTGTCTTCTCACCGCGTTGAATATAACCACCCTCTTCAACAATATGCGCAATTTGCTTACCAGTGTTGGCAATGCGAGCGTAATCTTTAGAGGTGATGAAGTCATAACTTAGGGTATGCGCTTTATCTACACCATGCTGGCGAATATTTACAACCGGATAATACATGTGGCGCTCATCATCATAGCTTACAGATGCAGAGAATATAGTAGCATCATCGTCATGCTTGATAAGGTCAGCAACCAGTGCTTCACTCCATGCTGTTACTTTTGATTCGTCACTTAACTCAGCTTCTGCCAATTCAGGTTGATAGACTAAACGGTTCATAATTGCAGCCGGATATTTACGCTGTAGTCTGCCTATTACATCAACAGTCTTTTGATAGTCGTGTACTAGGTTTTCTAAACGATTACCTTCAATTGCAGCAGCGCCTTCATTTGAATATAGCGCAGCGCCATCTAGTGCTAACGTTGTTAAGTACTCTGTCAAAGCATGATCGTCTTTAATATAACGCTCTTGTTTGCCTTTTTTAACTTTATAAAGCGGTGGCTGTGCAATGTATACATAACCGCGCTCAATGATTTCAGGCATTTGACGATAGAAGAAAGTCAGCAATAGTGTACGGATGTGTGACCCATCGACATCCGCATCGGTCATGATAATAATACTGTGATAGCGTAGCTTTTCTGGGTCATATTCATCACGACCAATGCCACAACCTAGAGCTGTGATAAGCGTCGCAACCTCTTGTGAAGAGAGCATTTTATCAAAGCGAGCTTTTTCAACGTTAAGGATCTTACCTTTCAGTGGCAGGATAGCTTGGTTTTTACGGTTTCGACCTTGCTTAGCAGAACCACCTGCCGAGTCACCCTCCACTATATATAGTTCAGATAACGCAGGATCTTTTTCTTGGCAGTCCGCCAACTTACCTGGTAAACCAGCCAAATCCATCACCCCTTTACGGCGTGTCATTTCTCTGGCTTTACGCGCTGCTTCTCGGGCTCTCGCCGCATCAACAATCTTATTAACAACCGTTTTTGCGTCCTGTGGATTTTCAAGTAAGAATTCATTAAGCTTTTCAGCCATAGCTTGCTCAACAGCGCCTTTGACTTCACTTGAAACCAACTTATCTTTAGTCTGAGAAGAGAACTTAGGATCAGGTACTTTAACACTTACAACCGCTGTCAGGCCTTCACGAGCATCATCACCTGTTGCGCTGGTTTTATTCTTCTTGTTGAAGCCTTCTTTTTCCATATAGGTGTTTAACGTTCTCGTTAACGCTGCACGGAAACCAGCTAAGTGTGTACCACCATCCCTTTGTGGAATATTGTTGGTAAAGCAGTAGATATTTTCTTGGAAACCATCATTCCATTGCATTGAAACTTCAACACTAATGCCATCTTCACGCTCAGTTGTGAAGTGAAAAACACTCTGATGTACTGGCGTTTTTTTGCGGTTAAGATATTCAACAAAAGCTTGGATACCACCTTCATATTTAAAGTGGTCCTGTTTATTTTCTTCACGCTCGTCCGTCAGAATGATACTGACACCAGAGTTTAAGAATGATAACTCGCGAAGACGTTTTGCAAGAATGTCATAATGGAAGTTAATATCTGAGAATGTTTCCGGGCTTGGCCAAAATCTCAGTTCAGTTCCTGTCGACTCAGCTTCACCAATCACAGCCAAAGGAGCATCTGGTACACCCATTGTGTACTTTTGTTGATGCACTTGGCCATCACGGCGGATAGTTAATTGTAGTTTTTCAGAAAGTGCATTAACAACAGAAACACCTACCCCGTGCAAACCACCAGATACTTTATATGAGTTATCATCAAACTTACCACCAGCATGTAGTACAGTCATGATAACTTCAGCAGCTGATACGCCTTCTTCAGGGTGAATTGAAGTTGGTATTCCGCGACCATTGTCTCGTACAGAAACAGAGCCATCAGTATGAATAGTAACGAAGATGTCGTCACAATACCCAGCTAAAGCTTCATCGATTGAGTTATCAACAACTTCGAAGACCATGTGATGTAATCCAGTTCCATCATCAGTGTCGCCGATATACATTCCTGGACGCTTTCTTACAGCGTCCAATCCCTTCAGTACTTTAATACTGGATGAATCATAATTATCAGACATGGTTAATTCCAATTAATTTGTTATTAAACGACCATGTTCCACGTGGAACATCTCAATATCTTTATCGAGCCGTTCCACAACAGGCGTTAAACTGTCTGAACTGATTGCTGAAATAAATAGCTGAGAGTTGCAACTTGCAAGTAGCTTAGCAACACACTCCAATGTTTCAGAGCTCAGTTCAGATGGTAAATCATCGATTAGCAATATCGACTGTTTTTCAGTCTCTTGTTCAATTAAATTATTCTGCGTAATCTTGAGCGCATAAAGTAACAGCTTGAGTTGGCCTCTGGACATGATCCCTTCAACATTGTGACCATGTACTTTAAAATTAAAGTCCGCTTTATGTGGGCCTCGGCTTGTATAACCAAGTTTTAAATCTCGCTCAAGCTGTGATTGAAGTACTTCTGCCAGTTCCCCTTTCCAACCCGCATCGTAACGAGCTTCAAGGCCTTCAAACACAGGGCTAATCCCCCCTATCTTATCAAAAAAATAGCCTTCAAACCTACTTATATACGCTTTTCGATAGATATTTATTTGCTCAGCCATCTCAACAAACTGCTTATCCCAAAACTTAATTTGTTCTACGCAATTTGCTGGCTTACTTTTTAGCAAAGCATTTCTCTGTTTGAGTACTTTATTAAAGCTTTTCCATACATCAAAAAACAAATGTTCCACGTGGAACACACCCAAATCTAAAAACTTCCTTCGCTCTTTTGGTCCGCCAAAAAACAACTCATAGCTTTCAGGTGTGATTACTTGCACCGGTAGAATTTGCGCTAATTCAGCTATTCGTCTACTGGCTTGACCTTGAATACGAAGCTGAGTATCACCACTTTGATCTTTGCTAATACCGATTGGTATAGACAAGTTATGTAATTGTTTTTTACCATGAACAATACATTTTTCTTGGCTATTGCGGATCATTAATTTGTGCTTGTTGGTACGAAAAGAGCGGCCGCTAGACAAAAAATAAATGGCTTCCAACAGACTAGTTTTGCCACTGCCGTTTTGGCCCAGTATTAAATTTAGATCTTTTGAAGGGGAAATAGAAATCGCCTCAATGTTACGGAAATCATTGAGGCTAAAATGTGTCAAACTCATAAGCGCCCTTCTACAGGCGCATTGGCATTACTACGTACATCGCATCATCCTCACCACTGCCTTCAATTAAGGCACTGCTGTTCGAGTCTGCCAACGTAAACTGAACATCCTCTGTTTTCAAAGTATTCAATACGTCTAACAGATATGAAACGTTAAAACCAACTTCCAAGTCTTCGCCTTGATAGTTTACTTCTACCGTTTCTTCTGCTTGTTCTTGCTCAGGGTTGTTTGCACTTATCTTCAATACACCACTGCTGAGGTTAAGTCTAACCCCTCTGAACTTCTCGTTGGATAAGATGGAAACACGTTGAAACGCACTACGCAGCCATTCTCGGTTAGCAATAACCAATTTATCACCACCGCGTGGTAGCACTCGACGATAGTCAGGAAAGCGACCATCGACCAGCTTACTAGTAAAAATAACTTCTTGATCAATAATACGAAAGTGGTTTGCACCAAATTGTATAGTCAACTCTTCGTCATCTGCTGGCAGCAAACGCATTATTTCTAACACCCCTTTACGAGGGATGATCAACTGCCTTTGTGAACCCAAAGATTGCTCAAGTTGCTTCTGTGCAATAGCAAGGCGGTGCCCGTCAGTAGCAACGGTCTTTATTTCATTACCGTCCACTTCAAATGACATACCGTTCAAATAGTAGCGAACATCTTGATTAGCCATAGAGAAGTGAGTAGCTTCAAGTAACTTACGTAGCTCCAAGCGTGTCAGCTTAAATTCCACTTCACCTTGCCATTCTTCCAAGTTTGGAAAGTCTTCTGCTGCTAAGGTGGTTAAAGAAAAGCGACTCTTTCCACTGGTTAACAATACCTGATGCTCCTGAGAGCTAAAGTTTAGATCTGAGTTATCTGGTAAACTTTTACAAATATCTAAAAGCTTTTTCGCAGGCAATGTTAACTTCGTATCCGCAGTGTCATTATCTAGCGTGACAGACGCGACTAATTCAATTTCAAGATCGGTGCCCGTCATAGACAGCACACCATTTTTCACTTCTAAAAGCACATTAGACAGAATAGGTAGTGTGTGCTTGCGCTCAATTGCGCCAGACACTTGCATTAACGGCTTTAAAAACTGTTCTCTTACTATCGTTATTTGCATCACTTAACCCTTAAGATGACAATGTTCTGATCAAGTTTTGATAATCTTCTTTTACTTCGTGGCTCTCTTCACGAAGCTCTTTTACTTTACGACAGGCATGCAACACCGTTGTATGATCTCTGCCACCAAACGCATCGCCAATTTCTGGCAAGCTATGGTTGGTTAATTCTTTGGACAGAGCCATGGCTACTTGTCTTGGTCGTGCAACAGATCGACTGCGTCGCTTGGAAAGCAAATCAGATACGCGAATACGATAATACTCAGCCACTGTTCTTTGAATATTATCTATCGTAACCAGCTTGTCTTGAAGCGCCAATAAGTCTCTGAGCGCCTCTTTAACAAACTCAATTGAAATTGGTCGACCGGTAAAGTTGGCATTTGCGATAACGCGGTTTAAGGCCCCTTCCAACTCTCGAACATTTGAACGTAGTTTTTTGGCGATAAAAAATGCCACTTCGTGTGGTAAGTTGATGTTACTTTGCTGAGCCTTTTTCATCAAAATAGCCACCCGAGTTTCAAGTTCAGGTGGTTCAATCGCAATTGTTAGGCCCCAGCCAAATCGGGATTTTAGTCTATCTTCAACACCTTCAATTTCTTTAGGATAGCGATCTGATGTCAGGATAATTTGCTGATTACCTTCTAACAGCGCATTAAAGGTGTGAAAAAACTCTTCTTGTGAGCGCTCTTTGTTAGCAAAGAATTGAATATCATCAATCATCAATGCATCAACACTGCGGTAGTAACGTTTAAAGTCTTCGATCGCATTGTTTTGCAGCGCTTTAACCATATCTTGTACAAAACGCTCTGAATGCATATATACAATTTTGGCATCTGGTTTTTTATCAATAATACCGTTGCCAACAGCGTGCAATAAATGCGTTTTACCCAAGCCAGTACCGCCGTATATAAATACAGGGTTAAACGCCGAACCTGGATTGTCTGCAACTTGCGTCGCAGCAGCTTTTGCAAGTTGATTAGACTTACCTTCGACAAAATTATCAAAAGTATAATTTTCTTTGATATTTGATTTAACGCTAGATTTCGGAGCCGGCTCAACTTTCACTTCGTTAACAGGCATATGTGCCGTGCTTTTTGACGACACCTGTGCCGCGCTTGGCGCTTGTGTTTCGCCACCAGAAGTATCCGCTGTTACTTGAGGTTGTACCTGCGCCATTGGCTTGCTGCCAACATCGAAGCGCAATTCCGGCGCTTCATCTCCACAGATCTCAATCAGGAGCTCATTTATTCTATTTAAGTACTTTTCTCGAACCCAATCCAACACAAATCGATTAGGTGCATAGATGGTTAAAGTATCTTCGGTACTTTCTGCTTGTAGTGGCCTAACCCACATATTGAACTGCTGCGATGGCAGCTCATCTTGCAAAACATATAAACAACTTTGCCAAACCGACAGATACACATTGCACTCCGAACTAGTTATTATTCCCGTACATCTTTAATGTCGGCTTTTTGCATTCATTCACAAAATAACCAACAGAGTTATTCACAGCTAACTCAGAGATCTACGGAAATGTTTGTATATTATCAATTATTCACAGGTGGAAGCCGGATATTATGAAGTGTTCTTATCCACAACATCAATATTGACTTTTTAAAAAATTAAGATCTCACCAAACAAAAAACACAACCCAATGTTTTATAAGACATTTTAATTTTATTAATTTCCAAAGATCTTATCAAAAAAAGAGCAAGATCTCACCATAAAATTAAGATCAATTTGAGTTTTCCAAAGGTTGTTGGCAATTTTCACCCAAGCGCTGTGGAAAACCCTTCAAAGATCAATTAACTTGATCCACAACTTAGATCTGGATCTTATATAGATAGATCCCAATAAATGATCCTTCTTATATATAGCTATAAAAAAGCAGTTGGTATAAAGGTAAAGCACAACCTCTACATATACCTTATTAAGGTATAAAACCTTTCATTTCTGTTCTTTTTCATCCAGATTGCCTATAAAATAAGCCTAACAACACAATTATGATTGACTTTCACGCGCGTCGGCTTTAATATCTCGCGCTCGCAATGGCACCTGTGCCAGGATCGCGACCTGCATAGGATGTTTTAACTTTAACCGATCGGATGGATTAGTTATGAAAAGAACTTTTCAACCAAGCGTACTTAAACGCAAGCGTACTCACGGTTTCCGTGCTCGCATGGCTACTAAAAATGGCCGTAAAGTACTAGCACGTCGTCGTGCTAAAGGCCGTAAAGAACTATCTGCTTAATATAAGTGGAAGGTTTAGGCTTCAGCAGGGAGTTACGTCTGTTAACTCCCTCGCATTACTCTCGAATATTTCAAGAACCTGCTCGCGCAGCGAATCCTGTTTTTACTCTCTTGGCAAAACCGAATGATGTTGGTCATCCACGTCTTGGATTAACCGTTGCTAAAAAGCGCTGTAAAAAAGCATGTCAACGCAATCGCATTAAACGCCTAGCACGTGAAAGCTTTCGCCTTAACCGTCACAAACTAGATAACATCGATATAGTGTTAATGGTCAAAACGGGTGTAGACGAACAATCCAATGAAGAGTTGACGAAACAACTTAACAAACTTTGGCGCAAAGTGAACGAGCGTTGTAAACCAGGCGCACCAAAACCCAAACATCATAAAAAACGTCCAACCAATAAAAAGCCTAAAAAATAACAGCGCTTTTATACTTCTATAACTGTCCTAACATGGCTATTTTAAGCGAATTAGGGTAAGGTTAGCTCACCTTTTAATCACTCAATTATCGAGTCTACCTCGCGACTATGAAACACGCCTCAAAGACAAAAAGCGAGTGGAAACGATTGGTGGATTATCCGCTTTCGGTAATACGTCTGTTTTTGATAACGCTTATCAAAGCCTATCAAAAATTTATCAGTCCAATGCTTGGACCGCATTGCCGGTTTAATCCAACATGCTCAAGTTATGCAATTCAGGCAATTAATTTACACGGAATTGCAAAAGGGAGTTGGTTAGCGGTTAAACGCATATTAAAATGTCACCCTTTAAGCGCAGGTGGGGATGACCCCGTCCCTGAGAAATCGAATCAAGATAAACAACACGAGAAATAAGAGCTGTTATGGAATCGCAACGCACGTTTTTATTGATCGGATTGCTTTTAGTATCTTTTTTGCTATTCAGCGAATGGCAAGAAGAGCAAGCTCAGAGCAAAGCCGAGACCAGTGCTGTCACACAAGTGGCCACTTCACCTTCAAATACCGATCAAGCGGATATTCCAGCTTCTAGTGAAGCGGATATACCGGTTGCACAAACTCAAGCGGTTCGTTCTGTGATCACAGTAACGACTGATGTGCTTGCCGTTAAAATCGACACTAAAGGTGGTGATATTGTTGAAGCCAAATTACTTCAACACGCTGACACGCATGGTAGCGATATACCTTACTTACTACTTGGTGAATTTGAAGGGAAGCAATATCTTTCACAAAGCGGGTTAATTGGTCTAAATGGCCCTGACGCATCAAGTGAAGGTCGCCCTGTTTATCAAACTGAACAAAGTAATTACACTTTATCAGGTGATGAATTGCGCGTACCTTTAACATTTGTCGACAGCAAGGGCGTCCAGTTTACTAAAACATTTGTATTCAAAGCAGGCCAATATGATGTCTCTATGGAATACGATGTTGTAAACGCAACGGACAACCCAGTCCAAGTTCAGCTGTACACGCAAATCAAGCGTACAGCACAAGACAAAGACAGCATGGTTGACCAAACGTTCCTAGGTACAGCGTATGGCACACAAGATGAGCCATATGAAAAGTATTCTTTCGACGATATGGCTAAAGCTAATCTGAACGAAAATACGTTAGGTGGCTATGTATCGTTTATCCAGCATTACTTTGTTAGTGCGTGGGTACCACAACAGGATGTCAACAACACCATTTACACCTCTCTTAGAAATAATCAAGGTATCATTGGTGCAAAGGGCGAGCCGGTAAACATTCAGGCCAATTCCGAAGCCAAGCTTTCTGCTATCTATTATATGGGCCCGAAAGATACCGATGCACTTGAAGCTATTCATGAAGATTTGGACCTGACAGTTGACTATGGCTGGTTGTTCTTCATCTCTCAACCGCTTCTAGTACTACTAAAATTCCTTTACGGCATTTTAGGCAACTGGGGTCTGGCTATCATAGGTATCACGGTGATCGTGAAAACATTCCTTTACCCGCTGACAAAAGCGCAATATACCTCTATGGCAAAAATGCGTGCACTACAGCCTAAGATGCAGCAGCTAAAAGAGCGTTACGGTGATGACCGCCAGAAGTTTGGTCAAGCCATGATGGAAATGTACCGCAAGGAAAAAGTAAACCCTATGGGTGGCTGTTTCCCACTGTTATTACAGATGCCTATCTTCTTAGCGCTTTTCTATGTATTCCTAGAATCAACAGAGTTACGTCACGCTGAGTTTGGCTTATGGCTAACAGACCTCTCTGCAATGGACCCATACTACGTACTTCCAATTCTATTTGGTGCAAGTATGTTCCTAACGCAAAAGCTACAACCAATGACTATCACAGATCCTATGCAACAAAAAATGATGACATATATGCCTGTTGTATTCTCTGTCTTCTTTATTTGGTTCCCATCAGGTCTGGTACTTTATTGGCTAGTCTCTAACTTAATCTCAATCGCACAGATGCTTATCATCTACCGTGGTATGGAGAAAAAGGGCATTAAAGTACGCGATTAATGCGAATGCTCATTTTTAAAAACGCCCGCTTTTGCGGGCGTTTTTGTTATATAGCTTGTACATACAACCTATCCAAAAACCCGAAACACTTTGCTTCACACTTCTAAAAAATAAAATCAAAGAACTGAATGAAAGGCAGTTATCTGCTTTATATGTCATTCAAATAGGACTCAATTTTAGCGCCCTAAAAGTTATCCCACTCCAACCACAAACGTATTTTTTGCCAGACACCAGTGTGCCCTGCTGCTGAATTTAGATCTTTCATGAGGTAGTGCCATCGCTGCTTTGTTGCAAACAAAGCTTGTTCAGCTCACCTATAAAATCAATTTCCAATGAGAAAAATAAAACATTACAAAACAGACATTTGATAATTTTTTATATTGATTTGATGACGCTTTGATAGGTCGATTTAACGCTAATGTGCATGCTGATACACACTCAAAACAAGATGAGAATAACGAAATGGAGCAACAAATTATTGGGACCTTGAACAGTTTAGATCTAAATGGCTGGCTAATTCCCACAGTGTTTTTGGTCGGGCTGCTAACCAGCTTAACGCCCTGTGTTTACCCTATTTTACCTATAACCATTGCAACATTTGCGCAAAGAAAATACACACGCATTGCGCCTCTACTATATTGCCTGGGTTTTGCGCTCATTTATGCAGGGCTCGGCTTAGCAGCAGCGTTGACCGGCAATCTATTTGGCCAAGTCGCCAGTAACCCCTTGATACTACTGATATTTGCCAATATTTTGCTCTATTTTGCTGCCATAAATCTGGGAATTGTTTCTTTGCCGGCACTACCAAATCAACGGCAACAGCGTAGCACGATGCCATTTATGGCGGGTATGGCTAGCGCACTGGTTGCCGCCCCTTGCACCTCACCTGTATTAGGCGCATTGCTTATACTTGTCGCATCCAACCAACACCCGCTGCTTGGCGCTATTTTACTATTTAGTTTTGCGCTGGGCATGAGTGCGTTACTTCTGCTGGCAGGAACAAGCACAAGACTGCTCTCTAAACTGCCAAAGTCGGGAAAGTGGCTCTCATATATCAGTAACTTCACAGCGCTCACCTTAGTGGCGATGGCGCAGTACTTTTTAATTCAAGCAGGTAAAAGCTGGCTCTAACATCTCAAAAAAGGAAATTATGATGAAACCCCTCCTCCCGTTATTAATGTTATTCACAACACATGTATTTTCAGCCACAGCTCCCTATCCTCCGCTCAATGCTACAACGCTGGATGCTCAGCAAGTTTCAAGCAAAGCGAAAGTGACATATCTCAAGTTTTGGGCTACTTGGTGTGCATATTGTGTAGAAGAAATGCCACTCTTAGAACAAAGCTATCAACAAGCAAACGATGGCTACCAAGTTATTGCCATTAATATTGGTTTTAATCAATCTCAGCGTGGCGTTGTCAGTTACCTCAAAAAACATGACTATCAATTCCCGACGGTCTTTGACAGCGATGGCAGTATTACACGCCAATATCAAGTTCTGGGTACGCCACAACATATCTTGTTAGACGGACATGGTAACGAACTATATCGCAGTGCCCTCTTTACAGATGAACTTGCAAATAAGCTCAGTAAGTTACAAGGGAGTCGCTAATGTATATACAAGTTAAAAGGCTCATAATATTGGGGTTTTTGTTACTTTCCTATAATGCTCAAAGCACCACAGTCGAGTATGTATTCATTAATATATGGGACGAGTATACGCATACAACACAGCTGCCGAATACCAAGGTAAAACGTATTTTCATACAACCAGACATCAATGTAGATAAAGCCAGCGTAGAGCTATTTATTGATGCATACCCAATATATCAAGGTCTCACCATAGATAAACACAATCACTTGATGAACAGGTTTCAAGTGAGGAAAACGCCGACTAGCGTGCTGGTGGAGAATGAGCAAGTTATATCGAAAAGACCGTTAACTACAACAGCAAAGACAACTTCTAAACCGAAGCGCTCTTCACCATTGCAAACCTTGTCAGGGAAACCGCTGTTAAAAACACGTTTGCAACAAGACTATCAAGTGCTATTTTTTAGCGACAGTTTGTGCCCCTTCCAGCATATTCCTGCATGTGAAAAACGCATTGCTCAAAACAACCAATTGGCGAAAAAAAGACCTGAAAAATTTTTAACCGTGATCAAACCTTTTTATGTCGACGAACATAGTGCCTATGCATATCAAAAACGCTTTGCCGTGCAACATGATATGGTCTTTGATACATATAATCAGCTATTCGAATATTATCAAATAACTGAATTGCCTTACTGGGTCGTATTCGACACTCAAGGAAAAGTTATTTATAGAAGTGCACATATGCCTACAAGGGATCATATCTCACTCTAGAACCCATTTACTTTGACAATACACACTGTAGGGCGCATCCAAGAGCATTATCTGCTTGATGCTATTGCGTCGCCCTGCTTGTTGTTTATATTCGTCGAGCTGCTGCAATAAAGGTGCACTGTTTTTTAGCACACTCAACATCTCAGTGCTCTTTTTTTCAAGTGCATTATTTTGTGTCATATGCGCCGCAATGGATGAGTAAAACAACATCAAATGCGCGTCTTTATTTTTATCTAAATCGACCAAGCTAATTGCACGCTCAGGCTGACCGCGCATAATATGTATATACATCTGAGTATACGCGGCATAAGTTGCAGCTTCATTGATTGAAAAACGCTGGTAATCAGCCAGAGCGCGTTCAGTCAGTGTTTGTGCTTTATCTAAATTACCAAGTTTTAGCCAAGTCCAAGCTAACAATAGTGTCGCATTTGTACGTGTCATAACAGAAGTATCTGGCTCAGCCAGTAGCACGTTAAATTGCCGTTGAGCAGCTTGAATAGCATCCATATCACTGTGGGTGAGGCCAATGTCCATAAACGCCATAGCCTTGAGCAAATTAAGCTGCTCGACAGCTGAGTTAAACTGTTCGTTTACTTCAACCTGATTGAGATAATAGAGTGCTTTTTCCCCTTTGTGTAGCTGTATATAGTAAAAACCCAAGTAAGTAAGCACTTGCATTCTAAAGTGAAGATTACCGCTATCAGAGACGATCTGAAGTGCCTCCAATAAACTCTTTTCACTTTCGCTCACCGGGACTAAATAGTTTTGACCATACGCGAATAAGCTTTTTGCCAAGTCAATTTTATCCTTGCTCTGGCGGTAATATTCAATAGCATGACTCAGCACTTTTTTACTCTGCGCTAGGTTGAGCTGGCTTTTACCTTGTGGACCTGCAGCTGGCGGATTCGCCAAATAAAATGAGCGCTGTGCTTCACTGTATGCAAATGACCGACTACCAACAAGTGCGTAGGCTGCATTCATCGCCATCGTGTAATCCTGCCATTGCAATAAATGCCAAGCAACGTCGGCCTTAAGTTGATAAGCACTGGCTATCAATTCAATTTGCTGGCTATGCTGCGCCATGATGAGCGCAGACTGGGCATTTTTCTCTGCTTGCGAAAACTCACCAAGTGCCTTTTGAAATGCCCCTAAATAAAGATAGTAACGCGCTTGTAAAACGGTAGATGCATGGGTGATGTCCAAAGCTGCAAAGCGCGCTCTTGCATGTGTTATATCACCTTGATGCCATGCAATTTGAGCCAGCTCCAATTGTGAGGGTAAATGATGGGGCGCTAAGATCAATGCAGCTTCAAAATAAGGTTTAGCTAATTGAGGCCCAAACTCATTCAAAGCTTGAAGCCCGCGATAATAGTCGGCTAACCCAGGACTTGGCTCGATGTGATCGTCTCGACGCGCCACTTGACCTTGTAACATAAACAGCAATTGCTGTGCGATCTCAGTAAAGTTTTGATCTAAATGTTCCACCACCACTTCTGCATGACGACTATCGAGCTTAGCCTGCAATAAAAAGCGTTGTTGCATTGGTTTTAGCGTCAGCCTTAACTGTGACGGTTGCTCCTCTGTTGGCAGCTTCAGTAGCTCAGGAGTCTGACTTTTTGGCAGTAATTGATGGGTGTGTTGTAGATGTTCCTTAAGAACGCTTTCGAGTGCATAACCCCACCATGCGTTGGCTTGCACGCCGGTTTCATTGCGCATCGGCAAAATCAAAAGTGCAGACTTTTGAATCTCTTGTACTTCAACTTTCTCCATAAATGACGAGGTTACGATTGACGTACCGACCGTAATAGCCGCAGCACCACATAAGGCCAACACTAACTTTAGCCGTTTTCTTGCGCACTTTTGGGCTTTAACATCGCAGATCCATTGATAGCCTTGTTGCGGCAATGTCCGAATATAGGTTGGCTGCTGTGCGTCGTCACCTAGAGCTTGCCGCAATTCATTGATGCTCTGTGTCAGCGCCGCTTCTCTATATTCTCCATGTTGCCATAAGTCTGAAAGTAGCGTCTCCCGTTTGATCACTTGATGTGGATTTGCCAAAAAGTAAGCTAGCAGCTGCAGTACTTTAGGCCGCAGGGAGTAGCGATCTTGTTGGTTGTACAAAACCAACTTTTCAGCGTCAAATCGGAATGGGCCAAATAGCAACACGAAGTGGGTCTTCCTTAATCTCTATATCTTGAGTAATTCACTTTATTCATTCCCATCCACTATACCTGAGAAATGCCAATTGCTGTACAATTGAGCTCAGAACACACTCATTTAGCAAGAGTCATCATGATTGCACAAGATACGATAGCAGCTCAGGCAACCGCACCCGGTCGTGGCGGTGTAGGGATAATTCGAATTTCAGGCACAGCAGCGAAGTTAGTTGCAGAAAAAATCTTGGGTAAATGCCCAAAGACACGATATGCCGAATATTTACCATTTAATACCCTAGCTGGAGAGCAACTCGATCAAGGTATCGCATTGTTTTTCCAAGGACCTAACTCCTTTACAGGAGAAGATGTGTTGGAATTACAAGGCCATGGTGGCCCTGTTGTCATTGATATGCTGCTCAAAGAGATCAGCCAAATTGACGGCGTCAGATTGGCCAAACCGGGTGAATTTTCTGAGCGTGCATTTATGAATGACAAACTCGATTTAACCCAAGCCGAAGCTATTGCCGATCTAATTAATGCTACCAGTGAACAAGCTGCAAAGAGTGCTCTACATTCGTTGCAAGGTGATTTCTCAAAACATATTAATGTGCTGGTGGAGCAAGTTATCCACTTGCGAATGTATGTTGAAGCGGCCATTGATTTTCCAGATGAAGAAATTGATTTTTTATCAGATGGTAAGGTCGCAGGCGATTTACAAGCGATCATCACACAATTAACTGAGGTTCGGCGTCAAGCCAAACAAGGCAGTATCATGCGTGAGGGTATGCGTGTTGTCATTGCTGGCCGTCCTAATGCTGGTAAGTCCTCTTTGTTAAATGCGCTTGCTGGTCGAGAAGCAGCCATCGTGACAGATATTGCAGGCACTACCCGAGATGTTTTAAGAGAGCATATTCATATTGATGGCATGCCACTGCATATTATCGATACAGCGGGACTGCGCGATAGCCCTGACAAAGTTGAACAAATCGGTATCGAACGAGCCTGGGAAGAGATCAGCGGCGCAGATCATGTTTTGTTTATGGTCGATGGTACAGATACCCAAGAAACCGATCCGCTAAAAATTTGGCCTGAATTTATGGAAAAGCTGCCAACAGGCATGGAAATCACAGTCATTCGCAATAAAATCGATCTTTGTGGCGAGCAACAAGGGCTGTGCCAACAGGGGAATTACCCTGTTTTAAGACTTAGCGCGCAAGCCAATACAGGCATTGATACTTTGCGAGAACACCTCAAAGCGTGTATCGGATTTACCGGTGCAAATGAAGGCGGGTTCATGGCTCGCCGCCGTCACCTCGATGCGCTAGAACGTGCAGCTGAACACCTAGAAATAGGCCAAACACAATTAGAAATGCACGTTGCTGGTGAAATATTAGCCGAAGAACTGCGCTTAACTCAGCAACACTTGAATGAAATTACCGGTGAATTTACATCAGATGACTTACTAGGCAAAATCTTCAGTTCATTCTGTATCGGTAAATAGCTCATGAGATACCCGCTGCTCACGCATCGGGTATCCTATTCCCACATTATTTACCAGATGCGAGCGGCATTGCACCTTTAATACCCAATTTATGTAGTAATTGGATGGCGCCGTATTCAAAATCATACAAGCTGTCTGACACGACTTGGTGATTCGCGGTGATCACTCGGATACCAAGCGGTTCTACCATTGCTGCATTTACCCCCCAAAACCCTGAATGACCAACGCTTTCAAAGCCATTCATTTGGTATTTTGCCAATGCCAGTCCATATGACTCCGATATACCTTCTTGTGACCTTACAGGCATCCAATGAGATTGAATTGCTTCATCTAAAGTAGGATCTTGAACCAATGTACGCTGGTGGAGTGCTGTAAAATACAGATTAAGATCATCAAGTGTGGATACGATCCCGCCTCCTGCCCAAGCAAAAGAGGTATTCACGCCTAATTCCACAATATTGTGATTTCCATACAGTGCTGGTGGAATATCCTCAAAATCGGCAGCGATATTGAAGTAATGTTCAACAATTTTGTCATCCCCCCGAGCTGGTTCATGTTGATCCATGTAAGTATTATTCATACCTAGCGGCAAGTACACCCGCTCATACAGCAATTGCTCAAAGCTTTTTCCTGTATATTTCTCAAGCGCCCAAGCTAAAATATCCGTATTGCTGTTGCCGTATAAATGCTGCTCACCTGGCATATCACCAAGCGACTGCGTGATACCTCGTCGCAATAGATCTTCAATCAATAAGTCAGAATGCCACACAGCTGGAATATCTTCTCCAGTTCCTAGCAGCGCAGCTTGAAAGGATCGTGTATCTGGCGCGTTCAAGTCTGATAGGTAAGAAACAAAGTCTTCAATGCCACTACTTTGATCCAACAACTGTCGTACCGTGATCGCCCCACCCCGTTTAACGCCATTTAGAACATGAAAGTCTTCCACTTGATAACCGCTTGGCATATCTGTTTCTGAGACTAACTCAGCAAGTGTGGTGTCCAGTGTAATAACACCTTCATCAATTAAGGAAAAAGTAACACCAGCACTGAGGGTTTTTGAAATGCTTGCAATACGAAATGGCGTATCTATCAATAAAGGGACTCGATCATCTTTATCCCTATACCCGACCGCTCCTCGCCATACTTGGCCTTCAATACCAAAATCTACAAGTGCTTGCATCCCGGGAACCAGTTCTTTCGATTCACTGTACGTGTCGCTGAGTAATTTGTCTAACTGCGGGAAAACAGCCTCTTCAAGGCTTTGTGCTGTGATTACAAAACGCGACTTTTCCTTTAAACGCCATATATCTTTTGCTTCAACTTCAAATATATACTCCCCGGCTTTGGCTGGCAAAGTGACCTCTATGGACTGATCTTTAATGCCATCAACTTCAAGGGTTGCCTGGGCTGGTCCTGAGATTTGGCGCCATTTAATTTCCTTTAAATTATCGTCTTTATCACTCACAACAGCCGTCAATGACAGCTGCGTTGTCACTACCGCACTATGATTTGGCTGTGCAATTTCAATATCCGGTGCATGGTTGTTGTTATTGCAGCCTGTCAATAAACTGCAAATTAAGCTAGGTAAAACTAAGTTCATTGGTTTCATTTCATCGCTCCTTTGATCAATAAAGCGATCTTAGTTCCTAACTAACATGCGAGACTGTCTAAAATTCGTTTAAAAGTGAGAACAAATGTACATATTTCATACAAAACAATGAATAACTCTGGAAAGTTTTTACGTACCCGACACTGCCACCTAAATAATATCGGACATAATGAACAAACTCATATTGATAAAACACCAAGATCGCAGAGAAAAACGACCTTTTTTACTGGATCAGCGCAGAAAACGACTCTCTTCAGCCCGTAAAAATGACTAAAAACAAGAGCTTTTAGAATATTTTCTTATATAGATCAAACTTTATAGATCCAAAAAAATAAGATCATCACATCAAAAAAGATCTTTATTCATGCACAATTATCCACACATCGGCATTTAGCCATACGCCATTCATTTTAAGTGCTTGTGAAAGGCAAATCCTCTCCCCCACACAACCCACTTACACCCTGCTTATCCACAATTATTAAAGAATTACCGCAGCAGGAATAATTTATTTACACATTTTAAATCAACAACTTAATACAACCAACCCACAAAAGAGCGAAATTTCATCTAATTATTTTTATCCCAAGGGTGAAGTAACACTTTACTTCTTTTTGATCCCCATTATTATGAGCCACATATACAGAGAGATATTGAGATACGATGAGTAATATTGAGATCATTATTGGTAGTCAAATGGGTTCGGCTGAATATGTTGCAGAACAATTAGCAGAGGATCTAAATGCCCGCGCTTTAACATGCAATGTACATGAACAACCAGATTTATCTGAATGCGCAAGCAATGTATGGCTACTGGTTACCTCTACGTACGGTGCGGGTGATTATCCAGAAAACTTATTGCCTTTTATCTCTCAGCTTGATGAACAAGCAGATCTTAGTCATGTCCGCTTTGCCGTTGTTGGCATCGGCGACTCAAGCTATGACACCTATAACTATGCAGCTATCAATAGTGAAAAGCTTTTAATTGAAAAAGGTGCGCAGGCGCTTTTGCCAACACTCAAGATAGATGTATTAGATGAAGCACTACCTGAAGATACCGCACTAGCTTGGTTACCTCAGTTTAGTGAGCAGGTAGCAAATAACTAAATAAGATCAGTTCTTCATAAGTTATCCACATTTTCTTATTTTTGAAACACCATATGTGGATAACCTTTGATCTAACTGCTGATCTAGTATTACTTATCCATTGGATAAATTTAATCAGATTTGTGGCTGTGAATAAATAGGCTATTTGATCAAAGCTTATCCGCCCTTAGATCCGATCTAATTCACACTATATGATCTGACTTAAGTCTATGGATCACAATAGGAATATAACCTTATTCACAGATCTAGCCTTGACTAAATATAAGATCAATAAAGATCTTTAAAAAGATCCTTATATATTTTAAGAGATCCATTTTTGGCTTTGGCTAATATTTAATCGTTTCACTTCTGCGTTTTTCTAGGTAGAATACGCACCCTTTCGAAATTTGCTGGTTGTTTTTAAGTAGGATCCCGTAAATGATTTATCATGAACATTTTGACGTAATCGTGGTTGGTGGCGGTCATGCTGGTACAGAAGCTGCGTTGGCAGCTGCACGTATGGGTATGAATACCTTATTGTTAACTCACAATATGGATACTTTAGGCCAAATGTCTTGTAACCCAGCGATCGGCGGGATCGGCAAAGGTCACTTAGTGAAAGAGATCGATGCACTTGGTGGCGCGATGGCACAAGCGATCGATAAAGGCGGGATCCAGTTTAGAACGCTAAACTCATCTAAAGGTCCAGCCGTAAGAGCAACTAGAGCACAAGCAGATCGCGCATTGTACAAAGCTGCGATCCAAGATACTTTGCAAAACCAAGCTAATTTAAAAGTATTCCAACAAAGCTGTGATGATCTGATCGTAGAGCAGGATCAAGTCAAAGGTGTGGTAACACAAATGGGTTTGCGCTTTAGCGCACAATCCGTAGTGCTAACAGTAGGTACTTTCTTAGGTGGCCAGATCCATATTGGCCTTGAAAACTACAAAGGTGGTAGAGCAGGGGATCCACCTTCAATTGCGCTGGCACACCGTTTACGTGAATTACCGTTCAGAGTAGATAGACTTAAAACAGGTACTCCACCACGTATTGATGCGCGTACTGTAGATTTCTCTGTTATGCAAGAACAACCGGGTGATACGCCTACACCAGTATTCTCATTTTTGGGCAAACAATCAGATCATCCTAAGCAGATCCCTTGTTATATAACTTATACAAATGAGAAAACCCATGATGTGATCCGTGAAAATTTACATCGTTCTCCTATGTATGCTGGTGTTATTGAAGGTGTCGGACCGCGATATTGCCCGTCAATAGAAGATAAAATCGTACGTTTTGCAGATAAAGAAAAGCACCAGATCTTTGTTGAACCTGAGGGGCTTACATCTTATGAGCTATATCCTAATGGTATTTCCACCAGCTTACCTTTTGATATTCAGTTAGATATTGTCCGTTCGATCAAAGGGTTTGAAAATGCTCATATTTGTCGTCCGGGCTACGCCATTGAATACGACTTTTTTGACCCTAGAGACCTAAAGCAATCTCTTGAGACTAAATTCATTAATGGTCTTTTCTTTGCTGGACAAATTAATGGTACGACTGGCTATGAAGAGGCGGGGGCACAGGGGTTAATCGCGGGTATGAACGCTGCGCTGCAAGTTAAAGGAGAAGATCCTTGGACGCCTCGTCGTGATGAAGCCTATACAGGTGTTTTGATTGACGATCTAGCAACTCTGGGTACAAAAGAACCTTATCGTATGTTTACCAGTCGTGCCGAGTATCGCTTACTATTACGTGAGGATAACGCTGACTTGCGCCTTACAGAAAAAGGCCGTGAGCTTGGTTTGGTAAATGATGAGCGTTGGGCTGCATTTAATAACAAGCTAGAAGTAATGGAGCAAGAGGCACAACGTCTTCGTTCTACTTGGATCCACAAGGATCATGAGGCCTTAGATCAGGTCAACGCATTACTTAAATCACCACTGACACGAGAAGCCAGCCTTGAAGATTTGATCCGTCGCCCTGAAGTGAGCTATCGCGAATTGATGGCCATTGATGGGTTAGCCAGTGAACACGATAACTGGCCAGCCCTTGAGCAGGTGGAAATTCAGACTAAATATGCTGGGTATATAGCGCGCCAACAAGACGAGATTAATAAACAGCTTCGCCACGAAGAAACTTTGCTACCAGCCGAATTTGATTACAGTCAGGTAAGTGGCTTGTCTAACGAGGTGGTTGCTAAGCTTACCGACGCGCGCCCACAAACGATTGGTCAAGCATCGCGTATTTCTGGTATCACCCCAGCCGCTATTTCGCTATTATTAGTCTATCTGAAAAAGCAAGGGCTGTTACGCAAGTCAGCGTAGCAGCAATGGAAAACTGTGTTATTAGAACAACTCAATGCTTTGTTGGCTGAAACCGAGATTTCGCTGACCGAAAATCAAAAACAGCAGCTTGTCGATTATGTCGGGCTGCTCGACAAATGGAATAAAGCCTACAACCTGACTTCTGTGCGTGATCCAAAAGAGATGATGGTTAAACATATTTTGGATTCACTGGTTGTTGCGCCTCATCTTACTGGCAAACATTATATTGATGTCGGCACAGGTCCTGGTTTACCTGGCATTGTATTGGCAATCGCTTTGCCCGACACTGAGTTTGTACTGCTTGATAGTCTTGGAAAAAGAGTACGTTTTTTAACCCAAGTAAAACATGCGCTTGGACTAAAAAACGTGACACCTGTGCAGTCTCGTGTTGAAGAATATCAGCCAAGTGTTAAATTAGACGGTGTACTGAGTCGTGCATTTGCGTCCCTGCAAGATATGGTGCAATGGTGTACACACTTGATTGACTCATCGGGACGATTTGTTGCACTGAAAGGAATGTATCCGCAAGATGAATTAAATAGTCTGCCTGAAGGCATTTCTTTAGAGCAAAATATCACCTTGCAGGTACCTAACCTTGAAGGTGAACGTCATTTAATTATTCTTACTAAAGACTAAACTCGAGGACACTGTGGCTAGAGTCATTGCAATTGCAAACCAAAAAGGTGGTGTTGGCAAAACAACCACTGCGGTTAACCTTGCTGCCTCGATGGCGGCAACGAAAAGAAAAGTACTGCTGATAGATTTGGATCCACAAGGTAATGCCACCATGGGCAGTGGTGTTGATAAATATAGTGACGTGGCAACTATCTATGATCTACTGATCGAAGAAACGCCCATCAAAGAGGTGATCTGTACAGACACTTCTGGTGAATATGATCTCATTTCGGCCAATGGTGATGTAACCGCTGCGGAAGTGAAGTTGATGGAGCTGTTCGCCCGTGAAGTCCGTTTGCGTAACGCCATTGAGTCTATTCAAGACGACTACGAGTTTATATTTATTGACTGTCCCCCTTCATTAAATATGCTGACCGTCAATGCAATGGCTGCTGCTGATTCTGTTATGGTGCCGATGCAATGTGAGTATTATGCATTGGAAGGGTTGACGGCATTGATGGATACCATTACTCAGTTGTCGAAATTGGTTAACCCGGAGCTGCAAATTGAAGGGATTTTACGTACCATGTACGACCCTAGAAATCGATTAGCAAATGATGTATCAGAACAGCTTAAACAACATTTTGGTGAAAAAGTATACCGCACTGTGATCCCAAGGAATGTACGCTTAGCTGAGGCGCCAAGTTTTGGTGCGCCGGCGATGTATTACGATCGAGCATCCAGTGGTGCAAAAGCATATCTTGCACTAGCTGGAGAAATGTTACGCCGCCAAGAAAAACAAGCCGCTGCTGTAGCTTAAGAGGATAGAAAACAACATGTCGGTGAAAAAAAGAGGATTAGGTAGAGGCTTAGATGCATTATTAAGTTCTGCTAAGCCACCTTCAGGTATGACTCCCCCTGAAGAAACGAAAGTGCAAGCTGCTGAGCTGGCACCCACCCCTGATAGCCAACAGTCAGAAACATCAGATCAAGAATTACAGCGGTTGCCGATCGAATTTTTACAGCGCGGCAAGTATCAACCGCGTAAAGATATGTCAGAACAAGCGCTTGAAGAGTTGGCAAACTCAATACGAGCACAGGGCGTGTTACAACCCATTGTCGTGAGACAATTGAGTTCTGAACAGTATGAAATTATTGCGGGTGAGCGTCGTTGGCGTGCTTCACAGCTTGCTGGTTTGGACGTTGTGCCCTGTATTATCAAAGATGTGGAAGATGATGCAGCAGTAGCGATTGCGTTAATAGAAAATATTCAACGTGAAGATCTTAATGCCATGGAAGAAGCTGTTGCGCTTGATCGACTACTCACTGAATTTCAGTTAACCCACCAGCAAGTTGCTGATGCTGTAGGTAAATCTCGTACAACTGTGACTAACTTGTTACGTTTAATCAACCTCAATGATGATGTAAAAATCTTGTTAGAACATGGTGATATAGAAATGGGCCATGCTCGCTGTTTATTATCACTACAAGGTGAAGCTCAATCCGAGGCTGCTCGCACTGCGGTTGCAAAAGGGCTGACTGTGCGTGAAACCGAAAAGTTAGTTCGTACCATGCAGGAACCTGTGGTTAAAAAAGAAACAAAGGAAAAAGACCCCGATGTCAAACTGTTAGAGCAACAGCTTGCAGAAAATTTGGGGGCGAAAGTCGAGATCAACTACAATCAAAAAGGCAAAGGAAAGCTGGTTATATCCTACGCAGATCTTGATGAACTAGACGGTATTCTTGGGCGGATCCACCCAGATTTACAACAACCCTCCTAAAGGTCAATTTTGCGGCGGATTGAGTGCTTAATTTATACCTCATTTCGTCGCGTCAAGTTGCAAATTGAGCAGAAATCAGTATAATTTCGCCAGTTTTTATACCCTGATAAATTTTAGCGTCATTAAGGTTAATATAAAGTGACTCATTCGTTAGCTGGCCCGTATAGACGAGCCGCATTAAAAGGTGTCTTGCTTCAGGGTATCGTAGCATTAGTAGCTGCAGTAATAGTTTTAGTAGGTTGGGGAGCCCAAGCCGGCATGTCAGCGTTGGTTGGCGGCTTTGCTATTGTGCTTCCCAATTTAGTATTTGCTTTGTATTCATTCCGATTTGTCGGAGCGAGTAAAGCGAATCAAGTGTATGACTCGTTAAAACGAGGCAAAGGATTAAAATTTTTGCTAACCATTTGCATGTTTGCACTGGCGTTTAAACATTTGAGTGTCATGGCGTTGCCATTTTTCTGCTGTTACATACTAGTGATGTTCTCGCAGTGGCTAGCACCGATTTTTTTTAATCATTAACTTTTGGGATAAAACATGGCTGCAGAAGAAGTTACTCTATCAAGCCATATTCAGCACCACTTGACCAATGCCAAGATGTGCTCGACCGATGCCGGTCTTGCCTTCAATAAAGCATGTGCGGATAGTGGATTCTGGACATGGCACGTAGATACCCTCGCATGGTCAATCGGTTTAGGTCTGGTTTTTTTATGGATCTTCCGAAGCGCCGCTAAAAAATCCACTACTGGTGTACCTGGCAAATTTCAGTGCTTTATTGAGATGATTGTTGAGTTCGTTGGCGACAACGTACGCGATACTTATCATGGTAACAGCAAGCTGATTGCCCCATTAGCCCTAACAATTTTTGTTTGGGTGTTCTTAATGAACTTAATGGACTTGGTTCCTGTTGACTTCCTACCTGCATTTGCTGGCTTTGTTGGCGAAACTGCATTTGGTATGGACTCACACGATGTATACATGAAAATTGTACCGACAACGGACTTAAATATGACGGCAGCATTGGCTATCGGCGTATTCCTTCTGATGATCGGTTATTCAATTAAAATCAAAGGCATCGGTGGTTTTATTGCTGAACTAACACTTCACCCGTTCAGCACTAAAAACAAGATTGGCATGATTTTCCTTATCCCTTGTAACTTGTTACTTGAAACTATCGCGCTATTTGCTAAGCCTTTCTCGCTAGCACTGCGTTTGTTCGGTAACTTGTACGCGGGTGAAATGATCTTCATCTTGATCGGTGCAATTGGCTTAATGCAGTTACCACTGCACTTTATCTGGGCTGCTTTCCACATCTTAGTTATCGTTCTACAGGCATTCGTATTCATGATGCTTACGATCGTATACCTGAGCATGGCAAGTGCAAAAGATAGCCACTAAGAATATAATTTTTAAAAGATTTTTTAACTTTAACTTTAATTTACAAATGAAACTTTGGAGAAAAAAATGGAACTAGTATTAGGTCTTAAGCTTATCGCTGTTGCTTTACTTATCGGCTTCGGTGCTATCGGTACTGCTATCGGCTTCGGTAACATGGGTGGTAAATTCCTAGAAGCATGTGCTCGTCAGCCTGAGCTTGCACCTTCACTACAAGTTAAAATGTTCATCCTTGCTGGTCTAATCGATGCGGTAGCGATGATCGGTGTTGGTATCGCTATGTACATGTTGTTCGCGCTTTAATTTTTTAGACAATAGCTGAATCGAACAACTGTCAAGTAAGGAGGAGCGGTCGTGAACTTAAACGCCACTCTAATAGGTGAATTAATTGCATTTACGGTATTCGTACTTTTCTGTATGAAATACGTATGGCCACCGCTAAATAGTGCAATTGAAGCTCGCCAGAAGAAAATTGAAGATGGTTTAGCTGCCTCTGATAAAGCTGAAAAAGATCTTGAGCAAGCGCGTGAAAAAGCTGCTGAGCAGCTTAAAGAAGCAAAGACTCAAGCGGCTGAAATCATTGAGCAAGCTAAAAAGCGTGCTGCGCTTATCGTTGACGAAGAAACTATTCGTGGTCAACAAGAGCGTGAGAAGATTATTGCTCAAGGACACTCTGAAATCGAAACAGAGCGTAACCGTGTGAAAGAAGAGCTACGTACTCAAGTAGCTAGTCTGGCTTTGGTTGGCGCAGAAAAGATTTTAGAGCGTGAAATCAATCAAGACGCACACAGCGATATCGTTGATAAGCTAGTTGCTGAGCTTTAATTAGGAGGGTATGAGCATGTCTGAATTGACTACTATCGCTCGCCCATACGCTAAAGCGGCTTTTGAACTTGCTGTTGAAAAAGGCACAGTTGAAGCTTGGAATGAAATGCTGTTCTTCGCCGGTCAAGTGACCAGCGATGAACAGGTTCAGGCGTTACTGGGTAGCATCGCTACTCAGGCTGAACAGTCTGAGATCATTCTAAAGCTATGCGCTGAGCAACTCGACGAGCAAGGTCAAAATCTTATCAAGCTGATGGCCGAAAATGAGCGTTTATCTGCAGTCCCTGCAGTTGCTGAATTATTTGCTGAATTTAAAGCAGATTATGACAAAGAAATTGACGTTGACGTGGTTTCTGCAACTGAACTTGCGCAAGAGCAGCAAGATAAATTGGGCGCTGCGTTAGAAAAACGTTTCGCACGCAAAGTTAAGCTGAATTGTAGCATCGATGAAACCGTAGTAAGCGGTTTGGTTATTAAGGCTGGCGATACCGTAATTGACGGTAGCGTACGCGGTAAATTAGACCGCTTAGCAGTGTCGCTACAATCGTAATTGGGAAAAAGAGCATGCAACTTAATTCCACAGAAATTTCTGCACTGATCAAGCAGCGTATTGAGCAGTTTGAAGTTGTAAGTGAAGCACGTAACGAAGGTACTATCGTATCTGTTACAGACGGTATCATCCGCATCCACGGTCTAGCTGACTGTATGCAAGGTGAGATGATCGAGCTTCCTGGCAACCGTTATGCTATCGCACTAAACCTTGAGCGCGACTCAGTAGGTGCAGTAGTAATGGGTCCTTACGCAGACCTTAAAGAAGGCGTAAAAGTACAATCTACAGGTCGTATCCTTGAAGTACCAGTAGGCCGTGGTCTACTAGGTCGTGTTGTTAACACACTAGGTGCACCAATCGATGGTAAAGGTGCACTAGACAACGATGGTTTCGAACCAGTTGAAAAAATTGCACCAGGTGTAATCGAGCGTCAATCAGTAGACGAGCCAGTACAAACTGGTTATAAGTCTATCGATGCGATGATCCCAGTTGGTCGTGGTCAGCGTGAGCTAGTTATCGGTGACCGTCAGACTGGTAAAACTGCACTTGCTATCGATGCTATCATCAACCAAAAAGACACAGGCGTTAAGTGTGTGTACGTAGCGGTTGGTCAAAAAGCATCTACTATCGCAAACGTAGTACGTAAATTAGAAGAGCACGGTGCACTTGAAAACACAATCGTTGTTGTTGCATCTGCTTCTGAATCAGCAGCGCTACAATACCTAGCGCCATTTGCTGGTTGTACTATGGGTGAATACTTCCGTGACCGCGGTGAAGACGCGCTAATCGTATATGATGACCTGTCTAAGCAAGCTGTTGCTTACCGTCAGATCTCACTACTACTTAAGCGTCCACCAGGTCGTGAAGCATACCCAGGTGACGTATTCTACCTTCACTCACGTCTTCTAGAGCGTGCATCACGTGTAAACGCTGATTACGTTGAGAAGTTCACTAATGGTGAAGTGAAAGGTAAAACAGGTTCATTGACGGCATTGCCAATCATTGAAACTCAAGGTGGTGACGTTTCTGCATTCGTACCTACTAACGTTATCTCAATCACCGATGGTCAGATCTTCCTAGAAACTGACTTATTCAACGCAGGTATCCGTCCAGCTGTTAACGCTGGTATCTCGGTATCTCGTGTAGGTGGTGCAGCGCAAACGAAAATCGTTAAGAAACTAGGTGGTGGTATCCGTCTAGCGCTAGCTCAGTACCGTGAACTAGCAGCGTTCTCTCAGTTCGCTTCTGACCTTGACGATGCAACACGTGCACAGCTTGAGCACGGTGAGCGCGTAACAGAGCTAATGAAGCAGAAGCAATATGCACCTATGTCTGTTGCTGAAATGTCTCTGTCTCTATTTGCTGCCGAGAAAGGCTTCCTACAAGACATCGAAATCAACAAAATTGGTGATTTCGAAGAAGGCCTAATTGGTTTTGCAAACAGCACATACGCAGCGCTGATGACTCAAATCAACGAAACTGGTAACTACAACGCTGAGATTGAAGCGCAACTTAAAGAACTTCTAGAGAAGTTCAAGTCGACGCAAACTTGGTAATTTAGTTATTCATGGTGACTTCGGTCACCACTGATTCGGAGAGAGAGTCATGGCCAGCGGAAAAGAGATAAAAAGCAAGATCGGGAGTATTAAGAATACTCAGAAGATCACCAGCGCGATGGAAATGGTTGCCGCTTCTAAAATGAAGAAGGCACAAGACCGTGTGGCGTCAAGCCGTCCATACGCTGAGAACTTACGCAAAGTGATCGGTCGTGTTGCTCAAGCAAATCTTGACTTTCATCACCCGTTCCTTGAGGACCGTGATGTAAAGCGAGTTGGTTATATTGTTATCTCAACTGACCGTGGTCTGTGTGGTGGCTTGAACTCAAATGAGTTTAAGAAAATCACGCAAGACGTTAAAGCGTGGAAAGATAAAGGCGTTGATGCCGAATTTGCTACTTTAGGTAGCAAGGCAGCTGGTTTCTTCCAACGTTTTGGCGGTGAGTTACTCGCTAAGAAAGCGGGTCTTGGAGATGCACCTTCAATTCAGGATGTAATTGGTCCTGTAAAAGTAATGCTAGACGCATTTGCTGAAGGTAAAATTGACCGCTTGTTCGTTGTGTACAACAAATTCGTTAACACGATGAAGCAAGAGCCAACGATCGAACAGTTATTACCTTTGCCAAAAGCTGAAGAAGAAGTATCAGCCCACGCTTGGGATTACTTATATGAGCCGAGCCCAGAAGCGATCCTAGAGACGCTATTGGTACGTTTCATTGAGTCACAGGTGTACCAGGGTGTAGTAGAAAATGCTGCATCTGAACAGGCTGCCCGTATGGTTGCGATGAAAGCCGCAACTGATAACGCAGGCGACCTAATGGATGAGCTGCAACTTGTTTACAACAAAGCACGTCAGGCTGCAATCACACAAGAGATCAGTGAGATTGTTGGCGGTTCGGCTGCTGTATAACGCTTCGGCAAAGTTTAACGAGAGGAATAGACATGAGTTTAGGTAAGGTCGTCCAAATTATCGGCGCCGTTGTGGACATTGAGTTCCCACAAGACAACGTGCCAGCCGTATATGACGCACTAAAAGTTACAGAAGGCGACCTAGCTGGTTTGACACTAGAAGTGCAACAGCAGCTAGGTGGCGGTGTGGTACGTGGTATCGCACTTGGTACTACTGACGGTCTACGTCGTGGTATCTCAGTAGAAGGCACAGGTGAGCCAATCAAGGTTCCAGTTGGTACAAAGACCCTAGGTCGTATCATGGACGTACTTGGTCAGCCTATCGATGAAGCAGGTCCAATTGGTGAAGAAGAGCGTATGTCAATTCACCGTGCTGCGCCTTCATACGAAGATCAATCAAGTTCAGTTGAGCTACTAGAAACAGGTATCAAGGTAATCGACCTTGTATGTCCGTTCGCGAAAGGTGGTAAAGTTGGTCTATTCGGTGGTGCCGGTGTAGGTAAAACCGTAAACATGATGGAACTTATCCGTAACATCGCAATCGAGCACAGCGGTTACTCTGTATTCGCAGGTGTTGGTGAGCGTACTCGTGAGGGTAACGATTTCTACCATGAGATGAACGACTCAAACGTACTAGACAAAGTATCTCTAGTATATGGTCAGATGAACGAGCCACCGGGTAACCGTCTACGTGTTGCACTAACGGGTCTAACTATGGCTGAGAAGTTCCGTGACGAAGGTCGTGACGTACTTTTCTTCGTAGATAACATCTACCGTTATACGCTTGCAGGTACTGAGGTATCAGCACTACTAGGTCGTATGCCTTCAGCGGTAGGTTATCAGCCAACTCTTGCAGAAGAGATGGGTGTTCTACAGGAGCGTATCGCATCTACTAAGACTGGTTCAATCACTTCAATCCAAGCGGTATACGTACCTGCGGATGACTTGACTGACCCATCACCAGCTACTACGTTCGCGCACCTTGACGCGACAGTAGTACTTTCACGTGACATCGCGTCTCTAGGTATCTACCCAGCGGTAGATCCACTAGATTCAACTTCACGTCAGCTAGACCCTCAAGTAATCGGTAACGAGCACTATGAGACTGCACGTGGCGTTCAGACTGTACTTCAGCGTTATAAAGAGCTGAAAGACATCATCGCGATCCTAGGTATGGACGAGCTATCTGATGAAGATAAGCAAGTTGTATCTCGTGCACGTAAAATCCAGCGTTTCCTATCTCAGCCGTTCTTCGTTGCTGAGGTATTCACAGGTGCACCTGGTAAATACGTATCTCTTAAAGACACAATCTCTGGCTTTAAGGGCATCCTAAACGGTGATTACGATGATATGCCTGAGCAGGCATTCTACATGGTTGGCTCAATCGACGAAGCAGTTGATAAAGCTAAAAACATGTAATTAGGAGGTTGTTATGGCAATGACAGTACAACTTGACGTAGTGAGCGCAGAACAGAGTGTTTTCTCTGGTGCTGTTGCAACGATTCAAGTAACAGGTAGTGAAGGTGAATTAGGTATTCACCCTGGCCACGCGCCACTCCTGACTGGCCTAAAACCTGGTATGGTTCGTTTGGTTAAAGAAGATGGTACTGAAGAGATCATCTACGTTGCAGGCGGTACGCTTGAAGTTCAACCTAAGACAGTAACCGTTCTAGCGGACGTTGCTATCCGTGGTGAAGAACTTGACGAGCAGGCTGCTGAAGAAGCCAGACGTGAAGCTCAAGCGCAAATGTCTTCAGGTTCTACTGCTGACCTTGATTACGATCGAGCAGCTGTACAGCTTGAAGAAGCGCTTGCACAGCTACGCGTTATTCGCCAGTTGCGCAAATAACCAACCACCTATTTGGTTTAAAACCCACATGCTAATGGCATGTGGGTTTTTTTATGCCTCAAATATGAGACTGGTACAGATCTCACCAAACGCTTATTAACCCGAATACAATACTACTGTGTTTTTTTCTCGTTACTATGTTATGTTATATTTTTAGCTTAGATGAGCCACCTAATTATCACGTATGGCTGTTCACGTATAACTTAGGTTAATAATTATAAATAATTACTGTTAGGGTGCACGCTAAAGGCCGTTCTCACTTTATTGCATAATTAAAAGCAATGAGTTACAACGTTTAACATATTTGCTTGAGTAAAAAATTGCTTTAAGTAAAATGGTGATTTGTTAGGACCCTGTTCGTGTAAAATTCATCATGAATGAAGTGAGATTTTCTAGGCAAGTAAAGGAAGTAAAATTTGGCGAATGGGTGCTGGATCCCAAGCGTCAGTGTATCTCTGATGGCGATACAACACGGGAATTGGAGCCTCTTTTATTTCGTTTACTGTGCTATTTGATCATTAATAATGAGCAAATTATCACTCGGCAAGATTTGGTAGATGACGTTTGGAACCAAAATTTTGTTGATGATAATGCGATTAACCGTGCTATGTCTGAGTTGCGCAAAATTCTCAAATCAGACAAACAGCGTGGTATTGTAGTTAAAACCCATTACCGAAAAGGATATAGCTTTTTTCTCGAACCACAGATCATTTACCATCCTGATCAACCTTCCAATACTTCCCCTGAGTCAAACCCCGATAGAACGATTACCAACCCTTTAGACGCGATCACGCGCGAGATACCAGAACAGCCTAAAGCCCAGCGGGGTAAACGCTTGAGTTGGTTGTTGGCAGGGGCTGCGGTACTTGGTGCAGTGACTTTGGCAAGTTTGGATGTTGTGCAATTTAATTTAGATTACGCCAACAAAGATGAAAGCGTGTTACAGACACTTGATCAGCCGATCAAAGAAAGTGTTTTATCATGGGTTCAAGGGCGTTATACCTTACTCAATTTATCACCGAATGATGCCATGGTGGCTTATTCATTTATTCAGCGCGATACTGATTATTACTCTCTAGTTGTCAAAAGCTTAAAGAGTGGTCATGAACGCAGGCTGGGAGAGCAGGGGGTAAATTATTACCCGGTTGGCTGGTCTGCGGACTCAAGTACTATTTATTATAGAATCGTTGATGGCGACAAATGCCAAGTGTGGCAATTAAGTGCTGACTTTGTGTCGGGTAACCAATTTTTGTTTGATTGTAAGCTCAATAGCATGACTGGGGGTGGAATTAATCAAGACCGTCTCGTGTATGCCAAAAGTGGTTATCGAAATCGCGATGAATTATCGGCATTGACCAATCGAGATTTATTGACCGGCGAGGAGTTTCAAATCACCTCTCCAAACTTGAACTCTTACGGAGATCGGTTTTTGGCCTATGTGCCTGAAAAGGAGATTATCTTATTTGAAAGACGTCAATACGATATCAATGAACTCTATATGACGGACCCTGATGGTGGTAATCAAGTTAAGCTTCATGAGTCTCAGTCTCGTATTTGGACCTTAAACTATGATGATAAGTCTGGGCAGTTAGTTTGGTTTGATAACTCTAAAAACATTGTTTACAGCTTTTCTCTGGATGAACAAAGGCTAGTGAAAGCGCAAAAATTAATGACTGAGCAATCCTATGCCAACTATGAAACGCTTAACAGTCGCGAGTTATTGATGACCAGTTACCCCTTTGTCATGGATATCTATACCCTAGATATTCAAGATAAGGTACTGAGCCCTCAAATTAAGAGTATTCGAGAGGATGCTGCGGCAATAGAGGTACCCAACGGTTATGTATTTTTAACTCGAATTGGTCACTTATATCGGATTAATTTTAAGGCCAATGATGGTCAAGTTTCCGCTTTGGGGCTACCTGACGCAGACTACAAGACCATCAGGTACAACCGCGCTGCCGATGAACTATTGATCCATTACGCCAATAAAATCGAAGTTTACACATTGGATGGTTTAACATTGAAACTGGCGAAGCCTGTCAATGGCACCATTGTATCTGTAGAGTATTGGAGTGAGAGTGAAATAAGCTATACCGTTGTCGATGAGACAAAGGTGAACAGTAAAGCTTATGTACTTTCCAGTCTAGATGAAAAAGTGCGGGAGCTACCAACTCAAAGTACGCTATGGCTAGATAAAATAAATGACACTATGTTAGTCACTTTGTCATCCAATGATATTTTGTCTGCGTTTGATTTACGCACAGGTGAAGTGATACATAATTTGGAGTTACCGCCTGCCAAATATAAACACTCTGTCACTATCTTAAATGGGCATATTTATCACTCCGACGGGGAGAGCATTCATAAAATAGACTTCGCGACTGAGTCTATTATTGAGCCTATTTATACGGTGGACGACGCTAAGTTTGTCATTGACAGAGTGCGCAGCTCTGACTCTGGCAGCTTAATCGTAGATATGATTGAAGTGGTTGAAAATCAACTGCTCAAGGTGTCTCTGTTAGAGACTGACACGGCAATATAGCCAAATACCAAGTGAAGTATGACGGGCAGACACTGTGTGTTTGCCTGTTTATTAACCTCTACACGATACACTTCTTTATATACTCCTCTTTTTATTCCACTTACTGTCAATGGAAGTTAATTTGTATTTGTTGAACAAAGCGCACTTCTTGTGAGCATCAAATTGACAGCCTGTTCCTTTGGGAAAGAAATTTACCGCTAGAAAAGCCTTGTGAGTACTTTTTTACTATTTTGAAATGATATTTGCAGTATTGCCAAATGTTATTATTCCGAATATTTCAATGTTTATTTTTATATCTATTTAAAACAGTGGGTTACAAAATGTTATCGGGGGTTATATAAGGTTTGATAACTACCATTACACGCTGAGTTTGTTTATCTTGGAAACATCAAAAGCACACGTAGATGTGCAAAATAAAAACAGTAATTAAATAATTAGCCCTAAGAAGCGTAATGGAATAAACAGGAGTTTAGCTATGCTACTTTTTCTAAAAACAAAAAAATTAAAATCTTTAACTCGTAATGATGCGCTAGGTGGACAGTTAACTAAGCAAATTGGTGGTGGTAACACAGATACAATTACACGACCAATTCAACCACCTAAACCTGATCTAAAAGTTAAGTAATAAACCCAATAACAATAGTGGAGCTTGATCATGTTGCTTTCTGTAAAGACAAAGAAATTAAAAACACTGACAAACAAAGAAGTAATTGGCCCACTGCTAACAAAGCAAGTTGGCGGCGGTAATACGGACACGGTAACGCGTCCAGTTACAATACAAGACTAGATAGTCAAACCAAATAAAAATAATATTAGGAGTTATGCCATGTTTCTTTCTTTAAAAACGAAAAAACTAAAAACACTGACATCCAAAGATGCATTGGGCGCACAACTAACAAAGCAAATTGGTGGTGGTAATACGGATACGGTTACACGCCCAATCACTAGACCTGATTTTAATAACTAATTCCATAAATATAAAAAATAATAAACCTTACAATGATATTGGAGCTGGACCATGATACTTTCTCTAAAAACTAAGAAACTAAAAACATTGTCGAATAAAGAAGTCATCGGCAATCAGCTGACAAAGCAAATTGGTGGTGGTAATACCGACACAGTTACACGCCCAGATACGAGACCTGATTGCTTAATCGGCAGATAGCAAAGAAGTTTTTCTATCAATTGGCGCATAGAGTTAAGTTATCTAGCGGTTGGAGAAGGGGATACTAATACTCACCAACAATGTGGCACTAGACATTAAATTTACAGAATAAATCGGTGGTGAAGTTTCAATTGTAGGTACTTAATTGCGTTTAGATACAGGGAGTACTTTTTGGGCTTATGACTGAATTTCACCAATTGATAGGAACTATTTCTTACGGATTGATATGAAAAGCTTATTTACTTTGTCTTTGATCTTACCGACCTTTCAGACGCCAATGATTGGTCAATTGTACCTGCAAGAGCCCGCCGTGGAATATTACTTCACCAGGGAGACAGGAACAGCCATACGCGCCAACCAACTTGAGGTTGGCAGTTTAGTTGAAAAAGGACAGGTATTACTGACTTTTAAAGCTAAGTCCAAGAAAGGCGAAGACAAGGTATACATATCCAACACCAATGGGTATGTAGAGTTTATTAGTGAAGAAGCCAGCACCCAGTCGCAGTTGTCGTCGGGTGATTTAATGGTTAAAGTCTCGTCGTCACATGTGCTTGGTATTTATAATTTTGATAAAAATTATGATGTCAGCCAGATAGAACAAAGTTTGTGGCTATGTACTGACCGCAAGCCAATAAAGTTCAAGGTAGATAGTGTGTTAGAAAGTAGTTTGCTGGTTTCAGTAGAGCTCAGTCAAATGAAATACAGCGACCTTTTGAAGTTCTCTAACGATGAAAATGTTCAACTATATCCAGATCAAAATGCCTGCGTAACCAATTAGTTCTTATCGCTCAAAACGGCTTTAAGCATAAGTCAGACAAAACAGCGTTACCTCTATATACAGAGCTGTGATCTGTTCTCAGTGCCATTCCATGCTGCAAATTTTATCTTCTACGCGCAAAACTAAGTTTCCAAAATAAAAACAACCGCTGCTCATCGCCTAGTGCGAACAAAGCGCCACACGGTATACCATCAAACTCGGTTTCTTTTTGACTCAGCCTTTCAATCAGTAACTCATTAGCAAGAAGCGATCAACCCAAGCACCTACCGCCACCAATTTTGGTTACTAAAAAATAGCAGCTCTATTTCCTAACTATGCAAGCAATGGCACCTTCTCAGTATTGCATGATGTGGCTTGTGCTGCTGTGTTGCCATCGCTGATTATTTCCTTTTACAGGGACTTTTTTAATGACTGTACATAATAGAAAGCATCTGTGGGGGTTGGCTGATATTGACTATCACCTGTGTGTCTATACTTCGGTTTGCGCAGACTTCAACGAAAGAATGTATGTCGAATCTTTAAGTTGCTTTTAGTGGGGAGATTATAGCTCATTATAAAACAATACATAGTTAATTTTATCGCTAATAAACTGGGTTATGTTATTGATTTTTATTGTTATATTTATCTGTTTGATTTTTTGACTGGACGCGCTCACAGGGATAAATTTAATCACATGACGACACGGGAGCTTGATATTAAATCGCGCTCATTGCTTTGAATGTGAGGAAGAAAAAATGAAACCTACCGAACAAGATAGCTACAACCCATTTAAGGATGGAGAGTCCATCAGACGCATCATTGATTTGTTTGATTCAATTCATCATGCAGATGATTTAAAAGAGGCACTTACAACTATCGCTCGTGATGTAGGGTACGACTGTTTGGCATTCGTAGACTATAGTCCACTGCCGAACCATATTCAGCCTGTGCAAGTTTATGGACACTATCAAGAAGAGCTCTCGGTGCTTTTTGAAAGCGACAAAGTACTCGCACATTCAAAGTCAGGCATTAGGCTTTGTTCACTTGCAAAGCTCACTGGTGCGCTAAACATTGCAGAGTCTTTACACGTTTTGCCGCTTAGGGGCATAAAAGGCATTATCGGGGCTTTGGTATTTAATGTCCCATGTGACCTCGCTCATAAAGTGACTGTAGAGCAGGTAGACTGGTACTGGACTATCTTATCTCCTGCATTACTCAATGCGGCATTACGATGTCGAAAAGACCATTTCAATATTACAAAGAGAGAGCGCGATTGTGTTCTTTGGGCATCTGAAGGCAAAACGTCTTGGGAAATAAGCCAAATACTTGGTATCACAGAGCGTACAGTCAATTTCCATTTGACCAATTGCATCGAAAAAACACAGAGCGCGAACCGTCAGCAGGCTATCGTTAAGTGTTTAATAAACAACCTTATTTAGACTGATTCGGGAATAATGCCGCCAATTACGTTGGTGGCAAAGAGGCAAGGATGTCTTTCTACTCACTTTAACTATAACAAACCTAACGAGGTGTTTTATGAAAACTAGCAAACAAAACAAAAAAGCAGTTATCCAAGCAGAAGAATTATTGGCAAAAATTGAAGGTGGTTCATCTCTAAGCAATAACTACCCGAGTCAAAGTAAGGAGCAAGATGAGCTCGGTGTGCAGGCGAGTGGCCCGGGTGTTCAAATATACGGCACACCTAACAACGACTAAAAAAGACACAGACTCGTATTAATTCACATCTGATTAGGGGCAACTTATGACGGACTTAAACCAACGTTCAGACCTTAGGGTTAATGCTAAATTTCGACAAACATATGCAGTTTGGGAAATTACATTAAAGTGCAACCTTGCCTGTAGCCATTGTGGCTCTCGAGCAGGGGATGCCAGAGTTAATGAATTGTCCACAAGTGAGGCGCTTGATTTAGTCTCTCAAATGGCTGAACTAGGTATTAAAGAAGTTACCCTGATTGGAGGTGAGGCGTTTATGCGACCTGACTGGCTGCTTATTGCAGCCGAGATCACCAAAAAAGGAATGAAGGCCACCATGACGACGGGTGGTTATGGCATTTCTCTTGGTACTGCTAAGCGTATGAAAGCAGCTGGTATTGCATCTGTTTCATTGTCGATTGATGGACTGGAACAAAGCCATGACTTGCTGCGTGGGCGGGAGGGAGCATATCAACAGTGCTTTAAAACCATCTCGCATTTACGTGAAGTAGGGATCCCCGTTGCCTGTAATTCTCAGGTCAACAGGGAGTCCGTCGCCGAGCTGCCAATGTTGTACGAAGTATTGCGAGACGCAGGTGTAACAGCATGGCAGCTTGCTTTAACTGTGCCCATGGGGAATGCAGTTGAAAACTCCCATATTTTACTACAACCTTATGAGTTATTGGATGTTTTCCCTTTACTAGCTTACCTATCTAAACGCGGTAATAGCGAAGGAGTCCGGGTGCATATGGGTAATAACATCGGATATTTTGGTCCATATGAACGGCTGCTACGAGAACCGATAGCGATCGATCCCAAATGGGCATTTTCTCGCGGTTGTAGTGCAGGACAAAATGCCATCGGTATTGAAGCTGACGGAAGCATTAAAGGGTGTCCTTCTTTGCCATCAGACGAATATGTCGGAGGTAATATTAGAGAGCGGACATTGCAGGATATTTATCAAAATAGCCCGCAAATGCGGATCAATGACATTAATGAGCCCGAGGATGCCACACGGCATTTATGGGGAGAGTGTGGCTCGTGTGAATTTGCTTCTGTTTGCCGTGCTGGTTGTCATTGGACTGCGCATGTTTTCTTTGGCAAGCGAGGAAATAACCCATATTGCCACCATAGAGCGCTGAAAAAAGCTGCCAAGGACCAAAGAGAGCGGTTTTACATCAAGCAAGCAGCACCTGGAAAAGCATTCGATCATGGTATTTTTGCCATTCAAGATGAATTGTGTGTGTTCAATCATGATACCGAGCAATTCAGAATTGAGGATGTCTCTGTCCCCACAAGGTGGATGGAGGATGGGTTTGACTTGATAGCAATGATAAATGAAGAAAAAGCCAGTGCTATAAATAGTTATAAATCCTTGAATTTATAATAATAAAAAATAAAACTATATTTACCTTTTTAAGGTATTTATATTGGTGTTGTTTATGAGTTAAAAACCCAGCTATCGGCTGGGTTTTTTTGTGTGTATAATAAAATAAGCCTGTTTATTTTTTAAACTCTGTAATTTGTTACAGTTACATTTTGTTAAAATTCTTGCTATTTTTTTATCATGTTTTAAACAAGTTTAATAATATCTTGTTTTTAGTATCTGATTATATTTTTATCAGTTTTTTAGCGATTTAATGTTTGTGATAAATCGGAAAATCATAATTAATATGAATAATCTCATAAATTGGAGGCTGTCATGGTAGAG
>NZ_AUXS01000029.1 GCF_001625565.1 Pseudoalteromonas luteoviolacea NCIMB 1944 | reverse complement strand
ATCAAGTTCAGGGTGACGAGGGGGGTGAGCACAGCCGCGTTGTTTGCTACCGCCATCCTGAACTCGCTTCAGGATCCATGGTTTCGATACTAGCTAGGTATTGGAGGCGGTCGCCGTAGCTACAGTCAAAACGGCTCACTTCACCTTGCGCCAACTGATCGCAATCGCTTCGCTCACAGACGTTACATTTTGCACGATGTCATCCTGAACTCGCTTCAGGACCCATGGTTTCTGATGTAGCTTGGCTTTAGAGGTGATTGCC
>NZ_AUXS01000028.1 GCF_001625565.1 Pseudoalteromonas luteoviolacea NCIMB 1944 | reverse complement strand
CTCGATGGCCAATTGCGCTATCGTCGGTGCCTCAAAGACTTGCTTGGCACTCAAAGCAAAACCATGCTGGCGCATCGCAGCAACGATTTGTAGGCTGAGAATGGAATCACCGCCCAGTGCAAAGAAGTTGTCATCACGACCTATGGGGCTGTGTCCAAGCACCTGCTGCCAAGTTTGACACAGCAATTCCTCGCGCTCACCTTGTGGTGCCTGATAGGCTGTTTGTGTTTGCAGTGTCGGCTCAGGCAACGCTTTTCGGTCAACCTTACCATTGCTGCTCAGTGGTAGAGACTCCATGACCATAATGCTACTTGGCACCATGTAATCTGGTAGCGCGTCACTCAAGCCTTGTTGTAATTGGCTGTCATCCAGTGACTCACCACTGACATAGGCTGCCAAACGGGCACCACCATTTGGACCCTCGATAGCAACCACAACCGCTTCTTTAACACCAGGCTGTGCAAACAGCTGGGTTTCAATTTCCCCCAGCTCAATACGCAGACCACGGATCTTAACCTGATGATCGGTTCGCCCTAGATATTCAAGCTCGCCCTGCTCACTCCAACGCACTAAGTCACCACTGCGATACAAACGACTGCCATCTGTCGCAAATGGATTGGCAACAAAGCGCTCAGCGCTGAGATCTGGACGGTTTGCATAGCCTCGTGCCAAACCGATACCGCCTATATACAATTCACCAACAGCACCGATCGGGCTTAAGTTTAGTTGCTGGTCAAGCACCCAAAGTTCACACCCTGCGATCGGCTTGCCAATCGGTACAGCTTTATCGGCACGGCCGTCACATTCGTAATAACTGACATCGATGGCAGCTTCAGTCGGACCATATAAATTGTGAATTTCAAGGTCAGGCAATAGCTTTAATGCATCTGCCTGCAGTGCTGCGGGCAATGCTTCACCACTACAAATAATGTGGCGAATGCTGTCGCAGTGTGAGGCCTTTGGTTCGCTGATAAAGGCCTGTAACATTGAGGGAACAAAGTGCAACAGAGTCACTTGCTGAGCTTGGATAAGCAATGCCAATTCGCGGGGTTCTTTATGTATTTCAGGCTCCGCTACGACGAGGGTGGCGCCGCGCATTAATGGCCAGAAAAACTCCCACACAGACACATCAAATCCATAAGGTGTTTTTTGCAATACGCGATCTTCCCTGCCGATTGGATAAGCTTGATCTTGCCAGCTGATACGGTTGTATAGAGCGTGATGATTGTTGATCACGCCTTTTGGTTTACCAGTCGAGCCAGAAGTATAAATAACGTAAGCGGCTTGTTCAGGTAAAATGGTCACACTCGGGTATGCCCCCTCTTGAGATGTCAACGTTTTTGCAAGTTCAGACCAATTAAAATAGGGTACATTAAACTGCGCACCGTCCCGATTTCCCAGTACCAGTTTAAAGGTGCTATTTTGGGCAATATAGTCAACGCGGTCGGCAGGTAAATTAGGATCTAGGGGCACATAAGCTGCGCCACTTTTCATCACCCCAATCAAGGCGATGACCATTTCGAAACTACGGTCAAAGTACACCCCAATTTGATCTTCCCGACCAACACCTTGAGCAATTAACCAGTTTGCCAACTGATTGGTATATTGTTCAAATTTGGCGTAACTAAGATGTTCGCCAGCGAAGATCAAAGCACTGTGCTGAGGCGTTTTTTGCGCTTGCTCGCTAATGATGTCAGGGATTGAGTGCTGCCAAGGAAAAGCCGAAGCACCTTCGGAAAAAGACTCTAAGCATTGCTGTCTATGTTGTGGATACCAGTCTAAGTATTGCAGTGGAGCGCTCGGGTGGTTTGATACCGCCAAGAGCAAGGCTGCAAGTTCATCCAAACAATGCTTAGCAAACGCTTCGCTGTATAAGGTGTTGGCGTAATACAGGTGCAAGGTGGTTGCGCCTGTCACTTCCTCGATCACATCCAATTGCAAGTCAAACGGCATCGAAAAACGCAGCGCTTGGGTATCTTTGAGCGAGACCCCTTGCAGTGCATCCATAGCACCTTTATCACGCTTTAAGTAGTTGAACATGACCTGAAATAATGGGTGACTGCCGGTACTACGCGGCGGCTTGATAGCATCCAACAAATGTTCAAATGGCAAATCCTGATTTGCTTGTGCAAATTGTGAAAATGACTTGGCTTTTTCCAGTAACGTTGCAAAGTTATCTTGCGGATCAACTTCCAATCTCACCACTTGAGTATTGATAAAAAAACCAATTAATCCATGTGTTTGTGCATGGTGACGGTTGGCAATTGGCACCCCAACTTTAACATCACTTTGGTCACTATAGCGGTGCAACAAGTATTGAAATGCACTGAGCAAGACCAAATAAGGCGTCACTTGGTGTTGTTTGGTGAGCGCTTGCACTTGCTGCCAAAGCGCCGTTGGCAACGCTAGAGACTGTGTCGTGATCGGATAGTTGCCACCTTGTCTTGCGAGACTATTTGCGGGCAACCTTAAAGGTTCAAAGTCATCGCCAAGCGCCGCTTGCCAACCAGCTAGCTGCTTTTCCAGCAGTTCAGTTTGATCCTGCTTGGCGAGCCATAAGGCATAATCTAAATAATCGGCTTTGGGTTCAACCTCAGGTAAACTTTGGTGGTTTTGCAACAAAGCATAGGCTTGAATAAATTCATTAAAGAGCTGCTGCATTGATGTACCATCAGTCACAATATGATGCATAACAACGAGTAAGGTACACTCCCCTTGTGACTCTAATAGTGCAACTCGCAGTAGTGGCTCAGCAGTCAAATCAAAAGGTTGATCGGCAATTTCGAATGCTTGCTGTGCACTATCCGATTGGCTAGGTACATCAACAAAGGTAAACGCGCTCTCGCTTTGTAGCTGCTGTACTGTGGCGTCGTGCTCAACACTAAATCGGCTATTCAAGATACCGTGTTTTGCAACCAAGTGGGTAAATCCAGCTTGTACCCAAGCTTTATTTAATTGCCCTTGGAAAGTCAGTGTACCAGCTAAGTTGTACACGCTGTCTTCTGGGTCTAACTGCCACGCAGTCCACAATCTCTGTTGAGCCGGCGTTAACGGGACCTTTGCAGCTCTGTCTTGGCGGATCTCTAACTGGTTTTGTTGTGCTCTGGCCTGACTGTCTGCCAACTTGGCTTTTAATTTTAGTTGCTGCTCTTCAGTTAATGCGCCACCGCGCTCGCGTCTTCTTCTGCGCTTTTGCTCGCTCATGCTGATCCCACCTGACTATCTATTATTGTGCACTGCTAATTTGAATTTTTCGCTCAAAGTTGAGCGGCTCACTGCGCTCTAACTCAACCGTATTGCAATATGTTTTGGCCAAATACCTACTCGCATTCACAACCACATGCAGCGGCAAAAAACAGACAAGCTGTCTTTTTAGGCTGATGAGTTTGAATTTATGGCTGTGGTAGTTACATCGAATTTTGCTTTGATGTGTTGGTAAAATAGCTCTTGATGCCAGCTAGACGTTGGGAAAGGAAAAAAATAAAGCAGGAGGCCAAAAAGGCCTCCAAAAAAGTGTCCTATGTGCTGCGAATACTCGCTTACTCTTGGAGCAACTGCTCTTCGATCAGGAAGGTGAGATTGTCTAAATTGGGATCTTCAAAAAAGGTGGCCGGCTCGATTTCTACCGCAAACTGCTGTTTGACCTTCGCCAACATTTGAATGGCGATAAGAGAATCGCCTCCTAACTCAAATAAGTTGTCAAAAATACCGATTTCATCAAACCCTAAAAACTCCCCCCATATCGCGGCTAGTTGCAACTCTAACTCGCTTTCTGGTGCTTCAAACTCCGTATCTAAGTCAGGGCGTTTGTGGCCTTTCGGTACTGAGGTGGTTGCTTGCATTAACTTTTCCGTTAGTTCTGCAACTTTATCTGCACGCGCTTGCCACGATAAACTTGCCGCATACAATTGCGACGCTTGCGATTGCGCAATACCCGCTAGTAAAATTTGCGCTGCAGCCTCATTAATACCAAAGTCTTCACCGACACTGTGTCCTGCTGCCATACCAATATTTGCCCACGCATCCCAGTTAATCGACTGCACTAAGAAAGGATGTGACTGCATCGCGACCGCATCGAGGTAACTATTGGCTGCACAATAGTCACTTTGACCCATAGCGCCAAGTACTGACGCCAGTGATGAACACAAAATCATGCGTTCAAGAGTGTGCGCTTTAAACGCGGCTAACAAATTATCAGTACCGCGAGTTTTCGCAGCCATACTTTGTGCAGCCTGCTCTGCGGTTACTTGAGCAAGCATCCCACCTCCAGGCAGTCCAGCGGCGTGGATCACTTGAGTGATACGACCAAGAGACTGCTCTGCGTGGCTAATTGCGACATTTAAACTGGCAATATCAAGTACATCCGCCGTAACGACAGCGACACGCGCACCATTGGCTTTAAGTGATTGTAAAGCACGGATCTGGTTCGCCAGTTTGTCATCGACGTCATCGCCATTCAATAGTTCAGACCAACGCTCACTTGCAGGAAATTCACCGCGAGTTTGCAAGATAACAGCGTGGCCTTGGGCCGCCAATAGGTTAGCCAATACCAGACCAACCCCGCCCAATCCACCAGTGATAAAGGTCACTGGCGTCGATACTGAGTTTACCAAAGCATCCACTTTCGGCACTACTTGCTCGGTCAGAATAAAGCGCTGGCGCCCACGGTACGCAACTTCCGTCGCGTCATTGCCCAAATCCTCAACCAGCTGCATTGCAATATTTGATTGTGTCGCATCACGCTGTGCAACCGACACCTCTCGCAACTGACAACGAATGGCAGCCTGTTCCATGCCTATCACTCGTGTGATACCCAGTGCAGTTGCCTTGTCTGCAGATACAGTTTCTTCTCCCAGCACACTGAATAACTCACTCGCAACCACAGTCCAGTGCATTGTGCCTTGGCCCAATAACCACTTAGCAAGAGGTAGAAGAAGTTGATAACCACAGTTTTGCGCGTCTAACAAACGGCAATCCACTATGCGATCGAAGCCGCCAAGTTGCTCATGCAACTCATTCAACTGACTTTGGTCTTGGCAATTTACACGGTATTGCCCCTGCTCAAGGGCACTGAATGACTCGCCTTGCCACACCACAGTCACTGCTGCACCAGAGCCAGCCAGCGCTGCACTTATCTGTGAACACAGTGGCGCGTCAGTGGCAATCATCACCACTTTTTCGCCCTCTAAGTTCGGGGCCAATGCGGCAGAATTAAGTTGTTGCTGCCAAATTGGTGCTAACAGCTCAGGCCCAGTACTGGTGCTGACAGGTACGGCAGATGCCGTATTGGTTTTTGCATCAACCCAGTACTCTGTTGTATCAAACTGGTATGCTGGAAAGGCGATTTCTGTATTGTGTGGATGTGCAGAAACTTGTGACCAGTTGACCTCGACGCCCAATTGCCACAATTTTGCCAGCGTTTTCACAAAGGGAGGCACTGGCGCTTTTAAATCTCGCGCATGAGCAATCGAATTTAAGACCGTGACATCATCATTCACTGATTGTGCAGCCAACTTTTGCAGGGTATCTCCCGGGCCAGCTTCGATCAGCACATTACATTGTGCGGCTAGGGTTTTCACGCCATCGACAAAATTCACCGCTTGGCGAATATGATCAAGCCAATACTGAGGCGATGTAGCTTGCTCTGGTGTGATCCAAGTGCCAGTGACATTTGAAACAAATGGTGTTTGTGGGGCATTTAATTGCACCTGTTTTAGCACCTCAGAAAACTCTTCCAACACAGGCTCAGTGAGGTGACTGTGGAAAGCATGGGACACATGGAGTCGCGTCACGCTGATATCAGCGGATTTTAGCTCACTTTGCAAAGCTTTTATGGCTTCTTTGCTGCCCGCTACAACCGTATTACTCGGACTATTGCAAGCTGCAATATCTAACTGAGCATTTAAATAGGGTTGCAAACTTGGCGCATCACTCATCACTGAAAGCATCGCACCGGGCGCCATTTTTTGCAGCGCTTCACCACGGGCTGTCACTAGCTTCACAGCTGTTTCCAAACTCATCACTTCGCTCAAACACGCTGCCACATACTCGCCAACACTGTGTCCCAACATAGCCTCAATATGGATGCCGTGCACTTGATAACACTTAGCCATCGCATAGGCCACGACAAATAATGCAGGTTGCGTCACACGGGTTTGCCCAAGTAACTGATTAGCTGCTAGCACCTCATCATCATTTGGGGTAAAGACACGGCGTAGCTCATCTTGTAAACCCGCATCAAATAATGCGACAACTGCGTCAAACTGAAGTTTGAATTCTGGAACATGTTTTAACAGCGGCTGGGCCATCGTGACATATTGTGAACCTTGACCTGAGAACATCAACGCTACCTGAACCGCGCTGGTTTTGTCACCGTGAATATCGCGCATCAATAACTGCTGTGCCTGCTCTGCACTGTCGGCAACCACCGCATGACGAACCGGGTGTACTGTACGATTATGCTGCAATTGTGCTGCGATCAGCGCTAAGTTATCTGAACTTTGTTGAAGTTTAATCGCTAAGGCTTGTCGCTGTGCTTCAAGGGATGATTGCGTATTACCAGAGAGCGGTAAGATATGCCATGGCGTTGTTTGATTGTAAGAAGCCGCAGGTGCATTGTATTCTTCTAAAATGACATGCGCATTGGTTCCACCCATCCCCAGTGAGCTGACCGCCGCTCGGCGTACCGAGTCACTGTGCCATGGCTGCAATTGGGTATTGACGTAAAACGGACTGTCAGCAAAGTCAATCTTGCTGTTGAGAGGCTCGCAGTGCAAACTCGGAGGTAGCGTTTTGTGACGCAGTGCTTGTACTGCTTTGATAAGCCCAGTAACCCCCGCAGCCGAATCCAAGTGGCCGATATTGGCTTTGATTGAACCGATTGCGATTTGCTGCTTGTCACACTGGCCATAAGCGCGGCTCAATGCGGCAATTTCGATGGGGTCGCCTAAGGTTGTACCTGTGCCATGGGTTTCAATATAGCCAACCGAGCTTGGCTCAATATCAGCAAATTCGAGCGCCGCTTCAATGGCGCCAGCTTGGCCTGTCACACTTGGTGCGGTATAGCCTACTTTTTCTTTACCGTCATTGTTAATAGCTGATCCTTTGATCACCGCAAGTATATTGTCACCTTGCTCAATCGCATCTTCAACGCGCTTAAGTACAACGGCCGCGCTGCCACTACCAATTAGGATCCCATCGGCGTGTTCACCAAATGCGCTCAGCTGCCCAGATGGTGATAAGCTGCCACCCGCAGGGGCATGATAGCCTTGTTGATGATTTAAATTGAGCCAAACACCACCTGCAAGTGCCGAATCACACTCATAGTTTTGCAGTGAGCGACATGCCATATGTACCGCGACTAAAGACGTTGAACACGCGGTTTGCACTGTAACAGCCGGGCCCGTTAGGTCCAGTTCGTAACTCACTCGAGTTGCCAAAGAGTCTTTATCATTGCCATTGGTCAGCGCTAACAAGCTGGTGATGTCTTGTTGGCTATCCCCGAGTAAGTTCTGTAACAAGTACGCAGGGACACCACAACCGGCAAACACACCAGTGAAGTTACTGCTCCCAGTAGTAATACCCGCATGCTCCAACGCATGCCAACAGGTTTGCAAAAATACCCGTTGCTGTGGATCAAGCTGTGCCGCTTCCTTTGGCGTATAACCAAAAAATGCGGCATCAAATTGCGCCATGCCAGAAAATGGAATACCGCGTTTTACATAATCAGGATGTGCTAGATCTTCCTCGCTTACGCCCGCCGCTCGCAGTGTCTCGTCGTCTAAATCTTGCACTGCACAGTGCCCGTCACGCACATTTTCCCACAGCGCATCGACGTTTTGTGCATCTGGGAAGCTGCCTGCCATACCGACGATGGCAATATCTAGTTCACTATAATTACTTTCTGACATTGTTATGATTCTCTTGCTTTTCTTTTACGCGCTGCAATCGCGCCCATGCCGCGTTTTTGTTTCGCGCCAGTTGGTTTATTCGTTGTAACTGGGGCTGATTTTGATTGTGCACCACCGAGTAACACGGCCAAACTGGCTATGCTCGGATGGGCAAACAGCTCCGTCATTTGTAAGTTAGGGTATTGAAGCTTCAACTCTTCATACACGGCCATCAACAGCAGCGAGTGACCGCCAACATCAAAGAAGTTGGCATGCCTGTCGATATCTTCAGTTTTAAGGTGCTTTTGCCAAATATCCGCGATGAGCTGCTCGGTTCCATTCTGGGCAAGCTCGACCTGCTGTGCGGCTCGCGCTACTTTTGGTAACTGCTGACGTTCCAGTTTGCCACTGGCGTTAACTGGAAGTTTTTCTAACACTATGATGTCGCCCGGCACCATGTAGGTTGGCAAGCGCTCACTTAATGCTCGTTTTAGCTTGTCAGCGAATGTGTCATCTGCGAATTTGGCGCTTTGAATATAAGCTATCAATCCTAGGCCATGGGCTTGCTGTTCAGTGACTACGACTGCCATTTCCACCTCAGGCAACTGGCTTAGGTGCTGTTCAATTTCGCCCAGCTCTACTCTAAAGCCACGTACTTTCACCTGATGGTCATTACGACCGTGATACATCAAGTCATTGCCTTGCCAACTGACTAAATCACCTGTGGCATACATACGTGCGCCCTCATCACAGAAAGGATCTGCAATAAAGCGCGTAGCCGTCATCTCTGGCTGCGCCCAATAACCGCGCGCTAAAATATCGCCGCCAACATACAACTGACCTACTTGCCCATTGGGAACAACTTCGAGGTTGTCATCCAATACGTAAAGTTTACGCCCCGCCAAAGCATGGCCTAGCGGCACTGATTGACCCTCACGCGCAGTAAAGTCTTGGCAGGGGTGGATCGCTGCCTCTACCACGATTTCTGTCGGCCCATAAGTGTTTAATAACCGCACATGAGACAAGCCGGTGTTTTGCCAATCTTGGATCCCCGCAACAGACATGGCTTCACCCCCAGAGTGAACTTGACGTAGTTTTGGCAAGTCCAACGCGGCCTGCTGTGCTTTGCGTGCCCAACTCGCGCTGATGCTACGCCAATAAGCAGCACTTAAATCCATCACAGCGACATCGTGTTTTTGTGCTTGTTGGTACAGGGTATCGGCATCCCAAAGCGCATCTCCACGCAGCAATACCGCACCGCCCACTGCCCAAGTTGGGAATAACTGTTCGACAAATGCATCAAAGTTTGCCGTGGCAAATTGCAATACCACATCATTCGCTTGCAAGTTAATAAAGCGCTTAGCTGACTCGATATAGTGCGCAAGTGCACCCAGTTCGATAGCCACACCTTTCGCCTTACCTGTTGAGCCCGAGGTATAATTTAAATAAGCGGTTTGATTTGCATGATGCTCAACCTCAGGGAGTGATATGTGTTGGTGCTGCTCACTCAAGAGAATTTGCGGTGATAACAATGCGCCTTCAAAAGCAACCGCCAATTGAACTTCGTCACTGATAAAAGCTTGGCAGCCACTGTCATTGAGCATGTGCTGTAATTTATCTGCTGGGAATTGTTTATCCAGTGGCAAATACGCGGCACCCGCTTTCAAGCAGGCTAAGGTGCTCGCCAGCATCAATGGCTTACGGCTTTGCATTACCCCAACCACGGACTCAATGCCTAACCCTTTTTCAATTAAGCCATGAGCCAGACGATTTGACGTATGCTCCAACCATTCAAAGCTGTAGTGTTGGTCATTAAATATCACTGCGGTACGCGTGGGATCTCGCTGTGCAAGATCACTGATATTTTGCAGCCAAGATGTATCCGGTAAGCTAATTTTTTCGCCTTGACCCAACTGTAAGGCAGCTGCTTGTTGAGAGTGAATGGCCAAATTGCCAATTGCGTTTTGTGGCGCAGTCACGATCTCGTTCAATAGCACAACAAATGCCGACGTCACGGCATGCATATACTCGGTGTTATACAGCGCTGCATTGTACTGAAACTCGAGTATGAGCTCACCGCTATTAAGTAGGCGTGAATCGATGCTTAGATCAAATTGCGCTTGATCTTGCAGCGCCACCACTTTTTCAACCTCAACACCGGGTAAATCCAGTGCTTGTTGCACATCTTGTTCAAGGTGATTAAACATCACTTGAAACAGTGGATTCTGCCCAAGACTGCGATCAGGGTTTATCACCTCGACCAGCTTTTCAAATGGCAAGTCCTGATTTTTTTGTGCATTGATGGCATGCACCTTGGTTGCAGACAACACCTCAATAAAACTTTGCTGCGCCGACAGCTCGTTGCGCTGCACTAAGGTATTGATGAAAAAGCCCATCAAGGAGTGCAATTCTGAACAGCGACGGTTGGCAACCGGTACACCGATACGCGGCTTGCGCTTACCCGTATAGCGGTAGAAAAATACCTGTAAACTACTGAGCAACAACATGAACAAGCTCGCGCCGTGACTATGAGCAAGCGCCTGTAACTTTTCAACTTCTTGATATGACAGCTGCACCGTTTGGCTTTGCATTGGCGCAGGTCCATTCGCTTGCCTTGGGTGCTGAGGAACAAGCAACTCTTCATCGTCGTTACTTTGTAATTGCGCTTGCCAATAGGCCAATTGCTTTTGCGCGTCAGCGCTTGTTAGCCACTGCTGCTGCCAAGCAGAGAAATCACCATAATTCACTTGAGAAGATGCTGTTGTCAGTGCTTTACCTTCACACAGCAACTGATAATTACGGCTGATATCAGCCAATACCAAGTCAAAACTCCACGCATCACTGGCAATATGGTGCATAACTAACACCAGCTGATAGCGGTTTTCTGGTTGCTTGACCAGTGCCGCTCTGAAGTTTTCACCACGTTCAAGTGCAAATGGCTGCTGGTAAAAAGCTTGGCGCCATACACTGGTTTGTGCTGAGTCGTGCTGTTGACTGTGATCAACGCACTGCCAATTAAGCGTTTGCTGCGTTAATTGCTGCTGCCATTGGCCTTGCTCATCCTTTCCATATGCGTGGCGCAATACACCTTGTTGCGCTAAAACATGAGCAACTGCTGCTTGTAAGTGCGCCTCGTTTACGTCTCCATGTAATGTTAAGCTCGCGCCAATATGATAGGCACTGCTCAGCGGTTCTAGCTGCCATAGGAATAATTGTCTTTGCTGCTGAGCACTCAGTGGATAGGTGCTTTGTGCCAGCGCAGGGATAACATGTTGCTGCTCACCCGTGGCGATGCTGTCACGCACCAATTGGCAAAAATCACCAAATTTATGCGCTGCGAAAACGGCGGTTGGATCTATTTGGCAATGATACGCTTCCTGCACTTTTGCCAACAATAAAGCCGCTTTTATTGAACTGCCCCCGAGGGCAAAAAAGTCTATCTCATTGTGATTAACTGGGTAGCGCAACACATTTTGCCACATGTCTGCTAAGCCGCGCGCTAGGTCATCCCATTGGTGTTGATCATCCCCACCGTGGCAAGTTGATAACTGCTGCAAGTCTACAAGCGTAAAGGCGCCATAAGTTGCCAATTTATCCTCGTTCAACAACTTCATACATGCACTGCGCTGCAACTTGCCACTTGAGGTTTTTGGCAACCCTCCTTGGTCAAGTAGCAATACCAGCTCAGGGCAGTTTCCAAATTGCTCAATGATAAAGTCTCTGACAATCAGCGCTGTTTGTTCTGCTGGCACCTCATTGCGATACACGTTGGCCGTTTCAATCGCAATGCCAATACCCTCGCCACTTTGTTCACTGGGCACTGGAAAAGCCGACACACGACCTTGGCGCACAAAACTCAATGCATCTTCTATCGCACGCTCAATATCTTGTGGGTACACGTTGTGGCCATTCATGATGATCAAATCTTTTTGACGGCCTGATATATATAGCTGCCCAGCGTAAAAGTAACCCACGTCACCGGTTCTTAACCAGCGCTTACCAACATGCTCTACAAACGTTTCTTGTGTGGCCTGTTCGTTTCGCCAATAACCTAATGCGATGCTTGGGCCGCTGACCCAGATTTCACCAATTCCGCCCTCTGTAACTTCATCGTAACTTGATGGGCAAGTGATGCGCACTTGGTGCTCACTGGCCGCCACACCACAGCTCACTTGATGGCTGTAATCTTGCGTATCTCTGCTATCTTGTGCGTGTTGCAAAATGGCTTTGCCCGATGCCAATGCGCGGTTGTCGAACGCCGTGATAACCGCACCTTGAGCGGGAATACTGCCGGTGACAAATAACGTGCCTTCCGCCAAGCCATAACAAGGGTACAAAGCACTGGCCTTAAAGCCCAACGGGGCATATTTTTCAGCAAAATTGAGCAGCGTGTCGTGACGAATAGGCTCTGCACCCGAGAAAAATGCACGCAAACTACTGAGATTAAGATCAGCTACTTGCTTATCTTTAATGCGTTCGATACACAAGCGATATGAGAAATCTGGCCCACCACTGATGGTTGCCTGATACTGATCAATGAGCTGTAACCACCGTGCTGGACGCTCCATAAAATAACGCGGTGAGCAAAGTATCAACTTGTAGCCAGTATAAATGGGCTGTAATAGCCCCCCAATTAGGCCCATATCATGAAAAAGAGGCAACCAGCTTACCAATACATCCTGCTCAGTGAGTTGCATCCCCTCAGCAATGGCTTTCTCATTAGCCAATAAATTGCCATGACTGACCATCACCCCTTTGGGTTTGGCCGTGGACCCCGAGGTATACTGTAAAAATGCAATTTCGTCAGATTGCGCAGGGTGACGCTCTACCGGTTCAGATTGCTCACAAGCCTCGTCAATGACCAACATCTTGCTGCCACTGACCTGTTCCACCAACGCCTCTACAGTCGTGGTAAAACGCGCGGTTGTCAGTACCACTGCGGCTTCTGAGTCTTCGGCAATGCCTACTGTGCGCGCAATATGCTGCGCTTTGGTCGATTCAGGTGGAAAGCTGGGTATGGCGGTCACACCAAGATACTGACAAGCTAAAAAGCTCGCCACATACTCAATTCCCGTATCCATCAAGATCAGTGCTCTGTCACCCGCTTTGGCGTATTTTTGAATATGGCTCGCAACCATAAGGCTATGTGTGTATAGCTCTCCAAAGCTCCATGGTGTGTGTGCTTTTTTGTCAACACATACCAGCGCTGTTTTATCCGGCTGATGCGCGGCATGTTGCGCTAAATGATCCATGATGGTGATGGCGGTCATGATTTACTCCATGAGATATAACTAGCTGTGCGCATATCGACTAATAACCGGTAGCTGAACTGTTGTTTGATGCGCTTAAATAGTGCTTGTTTCAGAGGCAGAAACTCGCTTGGTGATGATATGAAGCGATAGTGAAAGCCAGCCTAGCCTGATATGGAATACCCCATATCATTTCATTGCCAGTTCCATTATCACTTAATAACCTGATTGCTTACGCCATAGCTTGGCGTAAACTCAAAGGACGCATATCTGTCCAATGGGTTTTGATATGCTCTAGACAAGTTGCTTTATCACCGCTTACGCCCGTGTCTTTCCAGCCACCAGGGATCGTCTTATAGCTCGGCCATAAAGAGTATTGTTCTTCGTGGTTAATGATTACTTTAAAAGTGCCGTTTTCGTTGTCAAAACTCATCACATTTTTCCAAAAATTAGACTGTCGCCACTGTGACGCGCGACAGTCTAGGATTTTTAGTCTTTTTTCACGCTAAGTGTGATTTCACTGACTTTATTTTGCTTGATCTGAGCATCTGTGTAAGGCAAATCAATTAATCCTTTGCCCGCAGCATAATGTTCACTCGCATCTGTGAAGTGCGGCGAATTCGGGTTATTGCTCTGTGAATAAGTCAACAAGCCACGTGCCTGTGGTCCATGCTCGTCGAAACCGACTACCATCATCCAACTAGAACCATAATTGATAGGATAACCATCGGTACTTAAGCCCGTACTAATTGTCCAATTTTCATTGAGCACTTCTTTCATTGGCGCAGCATACTGTGGTGCGAACGAGGTTAAATCCATGGCATTGGTCGTGGAGTATATGTTGAAGCCACCACTGTTATGTGGTGAACCCGGCCAAGGGATACGACGATCTCCTTTTTGTAAAAACTGTAGTTCACCAAGTGGCGCATCGATCGCAAAGCCCGCGTTTTCAAGTTGTTTACTCGCGGCAAGAAGCTTAACCAATGTTGATTTTTCCGCTTTAACAATACTCGGCGTCACCGCAGGGAAGGCAGGATTAAATTGGATCAATAGATCTTCATCTTCCAATAAATTAAAGAACTCTTTTGCCAGTGGCGCTGACACAGAGTCTGCATTAAATTTACCATCCCATTTTGCGAATGCCTTACAAGCGGGATCAACAGGCATGCTCAATGTTTCTGTCACGGCAATCGTTTGTCCAGCGTACAAAGCACAGGTTGCCATCACAGTTGGCTTATACAGTTCGAATGACGCACTGGTACCCGTCACAATGCTTTCTAGCTCGTGGCGGTCAAACTTACCATCAGCACCTCGTGCAAAGCGCATCAAGTTTAAATTGTAGCGAGTACGGCGAGTTTGCTTGTAATCAACATGACCGTACAGTGGTGAATAACCTCTGAGCTTTTCTTTGAGGTTGGTCAGCCAGTATGAGTTATTGGCGTTGAGTACATAGTCGTTACGACGCAATTTCGGCGCACGCTCGTACGGTACTTCTTGCTGATACACCAATGCGCTGCTGGTTCCCGGTAGAACAGCCATACGGGTTTTCTTGTACACTTCAGAAATCACAGGGTGTGAACGTAATAGCTCTTCACCGGCCGCAGGTAAGTCAGGTACATTGGAGTCATCAATATAGAATACTTCGCCGTGTTTATCTGCCACGAGTGTGTTGTTAAATGCCAAACCATCGAGTGTTTTAAAGGTATCGATAAACTCATCTAAGTTAGACGCGCGGTTCATTGCCAACCAGTGATCTATGCCCTCTAAGTTATTGAGGTTCGTGTCGCGTACCACGTAGGCATTTTTGCTATCCCATTTGAAGTTTCTCTGATCTTCGACAACATAACCAATTGGCGTGGTGAAGTAGTCCTTCTTCATGGTCAGCACGCCCATCGGCGTTAACACTTCGACATTGACCTGATGCTTTTCAATATCGACCCACTGACCATCAAACTTATATTGCAGTGGGTTTGTAGGATTTAATTCTAACTGGTAGATGACTTCATGTCGGGCCGAAGAGTAAGTATGTGTCCAAGCCACATCTTGGTTAAAGCCAATATTGACGATCCCAGGTACGCCAATTACTGACGCTCCCATGGTGCTAAAATCTCCCTCAACACTGGCATGGTTCGCCCAAAATCGTAAATTACCATTAAATGGGAAGTGTGGGTTTGCCAACAGCAGGCCGCGACCATTCTCAGTTACTTCATGGCCCATTGCCCAGCCATTTGACCCTTGTGTCAATTGCTTTGGTTGGTAGTTGGTGTTGCTTGCCATTAACCAAGGCTGTGGCTGCTTGCTCTCCTGCTTGGCGATGGTCGGCAACCATTCATTACCAGTCCCCGGGTTCGCCTGTAAGATTTGCACTAGCAAACGGCCAATGCTGTTTTGTACCGCTGAGGCCAGTACGGATGCAACCACATCAACACCACTGATAGGCTTTACCCAAGCTTGGCCGCTACAAGCTGGGGCCAATGCAGCTTTACCTACGCTCACATCTTGCAAATACTGGTTATACCCCGCGGCAAAACCATCTGCCAACGCTCGAGTATCTGCCGATAGGTTGGCATACTCCCGCGCCACTCGACCATGTAAGTCAATAATTTTATAGCCTAAATCTAAGCTTACAAAAAAGTTGTCCTGACCATTTTTATGAGGCCCAAGGTACTTGGCGCGCTCCCCTTTTACACGTACATAACCATCCGCCAAAATACATGCATGGTCTTGCGCCTGTGCGTATGCATTACCATAGCCCAAACCAAATAGTGACTTAGCTTGAATATGTGGCACACCATGTTGGGTGCGTGTAATTTTAACATCCTCGCTCAAGCTCATCGTTGAAGTGCTTTCGTGAGCTGAGATATGACCACCTGCTAGGGCAAAACCCGCCACAACAGGGATTAATGTAGATTTTAACTTCATAACTTTCCTTAAGTTCTTAATCACGGTTAAAAATTTAAAGCCGCGCACCCAAGACGAATTAAACCGCAAAAAACCAAAGAAAATAACAAACCCAATTATTGCATTTTTGATAACAAAGGTTGCAAGAACCCACTCTTCTTTGCGCTGTAGTTAATTTGCCTTTAATTAGTAAAACCACACAAAACACTTGACTGCTAATAGAAGATCAAAATAACATAATAGTGATAATTATTCGCATTATCTATTACGGATAAACTTTTAGTACAAATAGGAGTAAATACTGTGCAGCTGTGCAACAAGTGGTCTAAAGTGATTGCTGAGAATGAAGCGAAATTATTGGCTTATTTGAACAATATCCTACGCTGCCCATATCTGGCTGAGGACGCTTTACAGGATACTTTTCTACGCTTATCAGGTATGTCAAAGTGTCAAGATTGCCAAGTGAAAAACACGAAAAGCTACTGCTATCAGGTTGCTAGAAATATCGCGATTGATATGATCCGTAAACAAAATCGCGAATCCCTTGTCGATTTAGAGTCTATTCAAACAGAGCAGTTTGACGACGAGAGTTCGAATATAGAAGAAAAATACATCGATGCACAGCTGTCAGATAAAGTGAATAACACCATTGGTAAGCTGTCTAAACGCCACCAAAATGTTGTCAGCTTTTACCGCGATGGCCGCTTAAAACAAAAAGAGATCGCCAAGATGTACCACATCTCTCCAACCTTGGTGAACTTTATGATCAAAGAAGCAATTCAATCTTGTCAAAATGAACTAAAAGCAGGGGCAGTGACGCACTAATCTGCCAAACCTAACACCGCTTTGACGTTGAGCTTGGCGGCGATAAAGTCGCCATGCGCAACATACATAAGCCCTGCTAACTTGCGCACGGTGTAATCTTCTTGTGGATCTAACTTACCGTCAGCAAAGGCAACCATCCAAAGTAACTCAATGACTTCAATGCGCTCCTCTTCATCGGTGTTGTCATTAACGACTTTGACAAATCGATGCAGATCTATCGCGTCATCAACCAATCGTTGAGCTTCAGTACGAATAAGTTCACTGCTTTGCTCTGATAATTCACAGTGTTGTCGCAATAATTTTGCAATCATTGTGAGCTCATCTGGCGCAATGTCGTTATCCGCTCTCATTACCTCAACCATCAGTGCGCCCAATGCCGTGGCGAAGTCCAGCGGTGCTTGTGCCTGTGATTGTGTGTCTAAACTTGCCAAAAATAATCGTATACGTTCTAACAATTGTCGCCCCTTTTGATACAATTAGGAGATTAATACCCGATAATTGGTTTCATGTAGTTATGCCGTTTCTAACCTCAGTAGTGAGAAAAAAAGCAGTGAGAATGCTGTCAATTGCCTCATTGGGCCTGCTCAGTGCATGTAGCTTCACACCGAATAAAATAGGCGTCACAGAAAAATACTATGACTTTGATCATAAAGTACATTACGAACAAATAAAGTATAGCGATGACCATTATTATTTACAGATAAAAGCAGATTCTTACGCCCATTTTTTGCAACAAAGTGTGTTTTTATTACGCCATAGCCAATCCCTTTGCCAAGGTGTGAAACCGCAAATATTATTGCATGGAGGCGTACAAAGCTTTGATCGTCTACCAACTTTTCCTCGCCCTTATCAACCCGATCTCCGCGTAGAAGTAAAGTGTGTAAAAGAACAGCAATAAAGTGCAACTTGCCAGTATAAATACACTTTATACTGGCATAGTGTGGAGCTTAATCTTGGTAACCCCAAGGCGCTTTTGGCGCTTTAACCGGCTTAGTTAGATCAAAATCCACTCTAAATTCACGACCCTCACGTACTAAACGGTATGTGAACTTATCTTCATAGATAAACATTTGCCACGTATTACCAGCGGACTGTGGTATCTGATGAGCTATAAAAAGCTCTTTAGAGTACTGATCTGCTGGGAATGATTGCACATTATTAAATCCAGCGTCTATCGTGTGACCACCGTACATTGTCGACTTGTCATCACTGCCATCTTTGTGACGATGGTCGTGTTTCAAGCTTAAACCACTTCCCGTTTTCGTAATGATCCAAGTACGTGATGCATCTTTACCCACATGAAATGGCACTTGTAATTCGCGCTCATTACAACGACGCACATGCATAACCAAACGCGCTTCACTAAATGCACTTGGGCCATGGTTATCTAGCGTGACTTTACCTTCGTATGCTTTTCCACAATGTGCTTTGATCTTGTCAAAAAAAGCATCGTGAGTTGGGATAGACACTAAAGGCGCAGGGCGTGCGACAGCTGCACTGCTCGCAAACATTGTTGCGGCAACCAGTAAAGAAGCAGAAAACTTGTTCATTATTGTGTTCCTGAATATGAAAAGCCAAAGGCTAGAATGCCTTTGGCTTAATGGCAAAAAAATGCGACGGTTGGCGTCGTGTGCAGAAAGTTTATTGCCAGGGTCGATTGGCGATAAGTTGTTGCTCAAACGCATCAATATGATGATTAAGCTGCTCAGTTTCTCCAATAAAATCTAACCCACTCAATAATCTCGCTTTGATATCTGAACGTACATCGAACGAGATATCTGCAAAATAATCGCTGCGAATAACTTGCTGTGCTAAGTCAATTTCAATATTCACTTGTGGCTGGCGCTCGCACACTGCAAATAAGCTATCGAGTATGTCGGCGCTAAGTGCAATACACAACATCTGGTTATTGCCGCAGTTATTGAAAAAGATATCGGCAAAGCTCTCTGCTAAGATCACGCTAAAGCCATATTGCTTCAAAGCCCACGGCGCATGTTCTCGAGATGAACCACAACCAAAATTATCACGAGTTAGTAAGACGGTTGCACCTTGATACTGTGCGTAGTTCAAGACAAAGCTCGGATCAGGTGCACCACTGTCTAGGTATCGCCAGTCATAGAACAGCGCTTTATCAAAACCATCTCGACTAGTCGACGTTAAAAACTGCTTTGGAATGATTTGATCTGTATCCACATTGTTTTTATCTAGTGGTGCCATTAATCCGCTGTGGTATACACTCATGCCTGCGCTCCTCGGATATCAGTAAATCGACCTGCGATCGCGGCCGCTGCGGCCATCGCTGGACTAACTAAATGGGTGCGCCCACCGCGACCTTGGCGCCCTTCGAAATTGCGGTTTGATGTGGATGCACAACGCTTGCCTGCCCCTAATCTGTCATCGTTCATGGCCAAACACATTGAACAACCAGGTTCGCGCCATTCAAATCCTGCGGCGACAAAAATGTCCGCAAGACCCTCTTGTTCCGCCTGCTGCTTTACTAATCCAGACCCTGGCACGATAAGCGCTTCAACGCCTTGCGCTACTTTTTTACCCTCGACTATTTTTGCCGCTGCGCGTAAATCTTCGATCCGGCTATTCGTACAAGAACCGATAAACACCGTATCGACCTTGGCATCAGACAAACGCTGCCCCGCTTCAAGTCCCATATATTTCAATGCAGAACGCATTGAATCAGCTTTGATTAGGTCCTGTTCTTCATCTGGGTTCGGGATCGGCTCATCAATACCAATCACTTGCTCTGGGCTGGTTCCCCAAGTCACCTGTGGCTGAATGTCTTCAGCGGCCATTTCTACGACACGGTCAAACGAAGCGCCATCATCCGAGTGCAGTGTTTTCCAATAGTCGACCGCCTGCTCGAAATCTTCCCCTTTGGGCGCAAACGGCCTGCCTTTCAGATAGGCATAGGTAATTTCATCCGGCGCAATCAAACCTGCTTTGGCACCCATTTCGATACTCATGTTACACAGCGTCATGCGTGATTCCATCGACAACGCTTCAATGGCAGTGCCACAAAACTCCGCAACATAGCCTGTACCACCAGCGGTACCAAGCTCGCCAATCACTGCCATAATCAAGTCTTTCGCAGTAACCGTTGGACGTAGTTGGCCATTAATTTGAATCTTAAGAGACTTAGCTTTTTTCTGTTGCAACGTCTGAGTCGCCAACACATGTTCCACTTCAGAGGTACCGATGCCATGGGCTAATGCCCCAAAAGCGCCATGGGTAGAGGTGTGACTATCGCCGCACACTATCGTTGTACCGGGTAAAGTGATCCCTTGCTCCGGGCCCATTACATGAACGATGCCTTGATTGATAGAATCAAGATCATAAAGTTGAACACCAAACTCAGCACAGTTATTTGCCAGTGCCTGAAGCTGATTTTTACTCACTTCGCTGGCCGCATCTATAGAGCGGCTTTTGGTAGATACGTTGTGATCCATGGTTGCAAAGGTTTTTTCTGGACAACGCACTTGACGGTTTTTCTCTCGCAATCCAGCAAACGCCTGCGGTGATGTGACCTCATGCACCAAGTGTCTGTCGATATATAGTAAGTCTGTTTGTTCATTAATTTTGGCAACCACGTGCGATTGCCAAATTTTATCGTATAAAGTCTGTGCCACTTGCTACATCCTTCCTTTAAACACGAACTATTAAATGCGATCTACGATCGCCTGAGCCACATCTAACGTGGTATAAGCTGCTTGCGGGTATATATCTGGTGTCCCAATCCCCTGTGCAACGGCTTCAGCCACCGCTTTTTCGATGCGTCGAGCGGCTTCATCCTCACCTAGGGAATAGCGTAACATCAGTGCTGCGCTGAGGATTTGTGCAATAGGGTTAGCAATACCTTTACCGGCAATATCCGGGGCAGAACCACCAGCGGGCTCATATAATCCAAACCCTGACTGGTTGAGGCTTGCTGAAGGTAAAAGGCCCATAGAACCTGTGATCATGGCACACTCATCAGACAAAATATCACCAAATAAGTTGTCGCAAAGCAGCACATCAAATTGACTTGGCTGTTTCACTAATTGCATCGCTGCGTTATCAATATAAATGTGCTCCAGTGTTACATCTGGATAGTCTCGGCTGACCTCAATTACCACCTCACGCCAAAGTACACTCGATGCCAATACATTTGACTTGTCAACCGATGTGACGTGATTGTTACGCAGACGCGCCGCATCAAATGCAAAGCGGGCGATCCGCTCAATCTCTTTGCGACTGTATTTCTGAGTGTCGAACGCAAATTCGCTTTCACCACTGCCATCTCGACCTTTTTCACCAAAATAGATGCCACCGGTTAGCTCGCGTACACATAAAATGTCAAAACCCTGTGCACTGATATCTGCACGTAGCGGAGAAGACGCACTTAATGCCGGCAGCAACTGGGCAGGTCTAAGGTTGCAAAATAAACCAAAGTGCTTTCTCAATGGCAATAAAGATGCACGCTCAGGCTGCTGCTCTGGTGGCAATTCTGCCCATTTTGGCCCACCAACTGAGCCGAATAAAATAGCGTCTGCCTGCTCGCATGCCGCAAGGGTATGTGCTGGCAGGGCCTGCCCAAATTCGTCGATAGCTGCACCACCTATCGCCTGATGAACCAAGTCTAAATTAAATGCAAATTCTTCACTCACGCGTTCAAGCACGCGCTGCGCAGCCGCCATCACTTCTGGACCAATGCCATCTCCTGCCAATACAGCAACTTGATAACTTTTTTGATTCATCCTGCTTTCCTTTGTTGTTTAAGATCAGACACTTTTCGTGCCCTATCAATTAAGTTGTAAACGCGGATCATTGCTCGAGCTGATGCTTCTACAACATCCGCCGCTAGGCCTGCACCGTGATACTGGCGACCGTCACATTTCGCGATAATATTTACTTGACCAAGGGAGCTTGCACCTTGGCCAGTGGCTTCCAAGTTGTACTCAATCATTTCAACTGCTTGCCCTGTGATGCGCTCTATTGCCAGAAACGCGGCCTCAACGGGACCATTACCGGTTGCCGCCTCTTGCACCAAGTCACCACCTAAGCTCATGCCCACAGTTGCGCTGGCAATTGACTGAGAGTTGGATGACGCATTGACAAACTGCAGCTGATAAAACTCATCTTGTTCCGCAATTTTATTGAAGTAGATCATGGCTTCTAGGTCGTAGTCGTAGACGGTGCCTTTTTGGTCTGCAAGCTCTAAAAAGCTGCTATACAGCTGGTCCATATCATAATCTTCAGCTTGATACCCAAGTTCCGATAAACGGTGTTCAATTACATGACGGCCAGAGCGTGACGTCATATTCAATTGATTGTTAGGCACGCCAACCATTTCAGGCGCCATAATTTCATAGGTATTTTGCGCTTTTAAAACACCGTCTTGGTGAATGCCTGAGCTATGTGCAAACGCATTTTCACCAACAATCGCTTTGTTCGGTTGTACTGGCATATTGCAAATTGTTGCCACTTGGCGAGAGGCGCGATAAATCTCTTCAGTGCGAATGTCGGTATGTACTTTTAGGTGATCTTCACGCATTTTCATAATCATGGCGACTTCTTCTAACGAACAGTTTCCAGCGCGCTCTCCAATGCCATTGATAGTGCACTCGATCTGCCTTGCCCCCGCCTGTACTGCCGCGATAGAGTTAGAAACCGCTAAACCAAGGTCGTTATGACAGTGCACACTCAATCTTGCTTTATCAATATTTGGTACTGTATTGCGTAAATGATGAATGATTGCCGCGTACTCATCGGGCGTTGTGTAACCTACAGTGTCAGGGATATTTATTGTTGTCGCCCCAGCCGAAATTGCACGCTCTACAACTTTGCACAGATCAGCGTAAGGTGTACGGCCTGCATCTTCACATGAAAATTCAACATCATCGGTGTACTGCAATGCTTGTTTTATAGAGCGTTCAGCCATTTCGATAACATCATCAAGGGACTTACGTAACTTATGCTCTAAATGCAAAGGACTGGTGGCAATAAACGTATGAATACGCCCTCGTTCAGCCCCTTTTAATGCAAGTCCACAGGCCTCTATGTCTTTTGGCATAGCACGGGCCAAACCACAAATAATAGGCCCCTTCACCTCTTGAGCAATGCGCTGTACCGCTCTGAAGTCAGCAGGACTCGACACGGGAAACCCCACCTCCATCACATCAACGTTAAGTCGACTTATGGTGTGAGCCAGCTGAATCTTATCTTCTTCGGTCAAGCTTGCCTTTAGAGCCTGCTCTCCATCTCTTAACGTTGTATCAAAAATCCAAACCTTGTCCTGCATTCCTATTTCCTCGCTCGCGCAAAATAAAAAACCCCGCTCGTTGGCGGGGTTTGCTATTTGGTTGCTCAAAACACGCAACTAAGCCCCGCCCTTACCTACAATAATCAGTAAGAGGTTAAGCAAAGTTGTCAGTAACATGATGTTTTTCATTTAGAGCAATCGTACCTGTTGATGTATTAAATATGTTTTAACATGCCTAAAAAGCTCAGATCAAGCATAAAAATTTCAACAAACCAAGTAAAACACCTAAAACAAAAAACAAAATCACCAAATAAAACCACAAATATGATTAAATAATGCAAGCAATAACCATTTGGACCTGTCCTTTACTACAAAATCACGTCACATCTGAATTAAATTTTGTACGTAAAAAAACCGCCAATTAGGGCGGTTTTTTTGTTTTTACTTACGTCTTCGACGGATTAAACACAGCAGCCAAAATAAGCTCACAATACCTAAACTCCCACCTCCACCACTGTCTCCTTCCCCATGATTTGGTGACTTGTCACTGTTGTCAGGTACTTTATTGCCATTATCTGGTGGTGTGACGCTGTTACCATCATCAGGATCTGTCCCTTTATTTCCATCATCTGGGTCAGTACCATCGCCCGGTTCTATATTGTCGCTTTCTTGAACTACCTCTAGCTCAATCTCTGTCGACTTTACAATAGTCGCGCCCCAAAGTGCATGGAGCTTCAACATATGCTTACCTGATCTCTCAAATACATATTCTAGGGCAGCTTCTTGTACGGCATCACCGAGTGATTCCTCATCTAAAAACCATTGATATTTGAGCATCTCTATAGGCTCGCTGGTTGTTAACAGTGCGGATATCTCGGTGCCTTGTTTGGCAATTATTTGCGATGGCAAGGCTATTTCCAGCGCTACTATCTTCGGCGTTACCAGATCGACAACTTGCTCGCTTTTCATCACCAAAATGCCATTTTGATAGACTTCTCTCTTGACGGTATAAATTCCGGCAGCCTTATACTGGTGTTCCGGTTCTGCAAGATTAGAGATCGTGCCATCACCAAAGTCCCAAAAGTAATCAAGCTGTGCAGCACTTAAATGGGCGGCGAACATGAACAGTAAAATGGGTAACAGCTTTTTCATATCAGTTCCTTGATATATGTATGTTTAGCGGTGCAATTGATCGCAGTTGATAAGTTGAGTGTATCTTAGCTCCTACGCAAAAGTTAACAAAACATTACGAGAAAAGCACATAAGAAACTAAAATATCCTTTATAATCATTTTTTTGTCTTAACACTCCACAAGTTAGTACGTATATAGAAAAAGACGTCCCTTCAGTGGATCCTCAACATGTTATCCAATCTAATTGAAGAGACAAAAAGATCAGCCTTAAGGCCAATCTTAAAGTGCTACATTTAAAGGCTGCTGCATTCTACTAGCCAAGGTTTCGAAAAACAGCGAGATTTAAGTAACTCGGCATCAGCAAGCTTTGCCTGCGCCTGTTCATAGCGAAGCTTTGCCAGTTCATATTCAGATTCCGTTGCTACTTGTAAAAATGCCTTAGCGCGCTCCAAATCGCGTACAGCCTGACCATAGTGACTGTCAGCTCTGCGCCAAATGGGGTCATATCCACTATTGTTTGTCGCCACCCAATCCTGCGCACCATAATGACCAGAATCTCGAAACCCTTTCACGACAAAACTGCGAGGCACTTTATCCAGTGCAGCCAAATCTTTCACCAACCCATTGCTATCAAAACTATACGCAACCAATTCATGTAGAGTTTCTAGGCAAGGGCCTATATTGCTCCCCCGGCAATAGGTTGGACGTTCATTTAACTGCTTTTGTAGCTTTTCAGGTAACGGTCCATTAGAGTTAACATCAACACTAAATACTGCACTTTCGGCATACTTTTCGATTTCTTTTACCTTAGTGATGGTCTTTTTGAAAAACAGCAAACGGATTTTTATCTTGATCACAAAACGTTTGTAATCTTCTACTGTTTTAAAGTGCAGGCGAGTATTTACGAATAAATCTCGGCCATAATTCACTTGATAAATAAAGCTGTGCCCGCAACTGGCAATATCCACACCATCGATCAGCGCTCGCTCTTCGAGCGTGCTGTATCCTTCGTTAAATTTCAAATGCAGCTGTGAAGTCAAAGACAAACTATCCGTCGCATTACGGTGTGTCATGGAAGTCGATACACTACCAGCAACAATGAATAAGTTGATCCCACCATGCACTTCACCAAAGGTACGGCGACGAATTAAGGTTTCATCCACTCTTTGAAAGTAATTTAGACTGCCTGAGAGGCTGGAATGGTATTGAACATCTCCTTGTAAACAAGGTTGTTCAATTGTGTGTGTATTTAAATTAAAGGCCTTACCTAAGTCCGCTGTTTTTGCTTTTTCACTGTAATACACCTTGCCATGAGCAACACAAGACAACAACGTGGCAAAGGCTGCCAAGTAAATTTTCATATCCGCTCCTTGAAATAGGCCGCATCGACCTGAGAGTACTATGCGGCCAAACTCAGGTTATTGAGCAAAGGCGTTGCCATAAGTGCTCAATGCGCCTTCACATAAGCGCCAATTTAAAATGCCACGCGCAGGTGCTGTAACATCAATAAAAGTTGGTGCCCATCTTAAGTTACGGAATCGCGCACTTTCCTCTTCTGTGACCACACCCGCTCTGACAGCTTCTTGTCTGGCTAACTCGCATTGCTTCCAGTCTTGTTTGTCAGTGCTAGGCAATTGAAGATCCGTGACGTTATAGCTTGCCGGGCACGCTTTACCACGCTCTACACACGCACTTTTCATCTCTTGCACTTTGTTTTCACACGCATAACCAAATGGGTTATCACGACAGAACTGTGCCGCATTAAAGAAGAACCAAGCATTGTCATAGGCAAGGTTTTTGATCCGCTCGACCGCAATGCGCTGCTGCTCCGGAAGGTATGCATAATAGCTGTTGAGCAACTTATCAGCGCGTTGTTCATCAAGGATTGCTTGCTTAAAGTCATCTTCAAGCTCACTGATCAACCACTTGGTTGCATTGCGCACAATTTGATACTCAGGCACTAAACTGCGTAGCGCCAGCGAAGAGTTTTCGTAACGCGTCGTATAATAGCGAACAACATTGTAGTCACTTAAGCTATTTAGCTGCGAATTAAACCCTGTTTTCGCATACTTGACCGCTTCATAGAACATATCAAAACAAGGCTTTGGGTTGTCCAGCGAACAGGTAATGATGTTATTTGGAATAATGCTCAGTAACTGTTTAGGATCGCCCCCTTGTTGCACTGCACGAACCGTTATTTTTACCGATGATTTGGTTTCATCCTTCAAGTATCTCAGCTGACCACCAACATTGAACACGCCACCATATAAATCGACATCTAAATAACCGCCAATATCAGATTTGTCCTTGTTACTGCCATAATCAATCTTGAGGTTTACTAGCACATTTGCGCCGTATTCAACACCCGTTACAAACTCATCACCTACCAAAGTTTGTAATTTAGTTTGATGGTTATTGGCAATATCTTGGCCCACTTGTGATAGAACATAGCCTTGGTTTTGGCTTTTTGGTAAAAATAGACGTTTTTTGGGCGTGCTTGCGGCACTGAATGTATACGAACTTGAATAGGTACTAGAGGCCATTTCTTTTGCCAAAGAAGCGCCCGCGGACACACGTACTACCGGAAAGTTCACATCAACATCAACACTACCATTTAAGGTATTGAGCATGTCGTCATAGCTCATATCAATGCCAGTTTTAAACTTCAGCTCTGTATTACCAAACGTTTCATCAATCACACCAGCTACAGGTTGCACATTTAAAAAGCGCTTTTTTTGGCTGTCGTACGCAGTGCCAATTGCAACATGGTCGTTGATCAATCCCGAGATAACCGACCCCGATAGATTTGAGCTAGAAACATCGGTAGCTTCACTTTGCGCTGCCAAACTTTGTCCAGTTAATGCCAATGCAATAACTGATAAATAAATAGGTTTCATATCATCTTTCCTTAACGAACTGTGATCAGGTAGTCTTCAACTTCGCCATACTGAATACGTCGACAAGCATTGTCGGAACCACCGCCAGCATCCAACGCGACGCGCATCAAGGTCACGCCCTCAGGAACATCCTTTGGCACATTAAACACAAACTGGAATACCCCATCAGACGCAGATGAATGCATTAGCTCATTGTTATCGAATTCGCCATTGTGGTTCCAATCAGCCCAAAGCCGTACTGCAACATAAGAGGGGTATTCAGGAATGACATTGCCAGGTGTCACGGTTACTTTTACCGCCCGATTCGCTGGTAATGTCACAACTTTCCCTGACACCACAGTGTGTTCGTGCGAGCCTGACATATGCTCAAACTCTTCAATTTTGACACCTTCAATCCACTCCCATTCGCTACCAAAGCTGGTATTTGCACAGTACTTGTGTTTTAAAACCGTCGTTTTTAAAGCCACCGCTTGATACTCTGGCGGCATCAGTATGCAGGCTTGATTTTCGCTGGTTCCTGCAGTCCACTCATAGGGGTTAGTAAAGTCTTCATTGGCAAAGGTCACATACTGCGCTTGGCCTGCGGCAATCTTAGCTTGAGATAGCCACAGCTGTTGCAGTTGCTGAAGCTTTTGCTCTTTAGGAATGATCTCTCTGGTATCAAACATTTGTTCCCACATTTCAACCAGCAGACCGTCATAACACTTTTTCATCCAAGCAAAGCGCCCTTGGGCCTCTGTGGTTGTGAGCATATCGCCCAACTCACTGTACTTGGCATTTTCAATGAGTTCATCCGCGGGGGTTTGCGCTTGCACACTTGCTGCGAGCAACGATGAGACAAGCGCGATTAAAGAAACATAATTGCTCTTAGTTAGCTTTTTCATAATGGTGTCCTTACTTTAATACATCGCTGATCGCACTATAATCTCTATAGTAAGCGAGGTTGCCAGATTCATAGTCGATGCAATAATTGCCTTCGGGATTGCGCTCACAATAGTCAACCATATCAGCAAACAAGTTTGCGTTTGCGCGGCTTGAGCTCTCGATTTGCTGTAGTTGATTTAACTGCTCTGGCGAGAATTGTGCTGCATAATAACGCTGTAGATTTTTCGCTCTGCGATAGGTCAAACGCTCTTCTATCCAACGTGCCGTCAATTCTTTTATTACCAACTTAGTTAGGTAATTTACTGGCGTATAACCCGCATCGGGGATCAACTGCTGCAGTGCGGCACCAGAATCTAAATACTTAGTGATATAGCTTTCGGTGATGTTGTAATCATCTAAAGAGTCGAACTGATTAATGTAGTCTGTTTTTAAGTAATTGACCGCCGCTTCAAACAGGTTGAAACACGGCTCAGGGTTGAGCAGCGTACAGCGCATGATGCCATTTGGAATGATGTTAAGTAGTCGGTTAGGATCTCCGCCACTTTGGTAACCACTGATAGAGATTTTGACCGATTGACGTTTTTCTTCATCAATTTTTTGTAGCTGCCCATCTACCTTAACTTTGCCGATCCAATCAACACTCAAGTAACCGCCAATTTTTCGCTTATCTTGCTCATTGCGGTATTCTATCTTCATGTTGATAACAACATTCGACCCATATGCAAAACCTTGCACAAAGCCATCACCCAAGTTGGCCGCTTTGTTGCCAGGATAAGCCTGAGCCAATTCTTTGGCTGCTTGCGTCGGTTGATAACCAGCATCGCCTGTCGGCATCAAAATACGAGACTTAGGCTTAACGGATGAATAGACACTGTAAGTGCCCGTATATCTATCCGCACTGATATCTTTCGCGTAATTTGCGCCAGCATCAACGCGAACCGCTGGGAATTTAAAACCCGCATCCACTTTGCCGTCGATCAGCTTAAGTGCCTGTTCATAACTCAGATCAACACCCACTCTAAAATCGATATTGGTATTACCAAGATGTTCAACAGCAGTCCCTTGAACTGACTGAAGACCTAGTAAAACATCCCCTTTACTTTGATAAGCCGTCCCAAGCGGCACTAGATCTATGCTCTTGGCCTCGCCAGACAACGCCTTTAATTCACTTAACGTCTTTGGGGTTTCAGATATTTGAGCAATGGCTGGAACTGCTGACAAAGCCAGCGCAAGGCTAATGAAATTGTATTTTTTCATTTGTTTTCACTCCGTGAAGAGGCCTGAGTAAGGCCTCAGCTAGTTTGTGTCCTACTTGTTGAGGCTATTAAGGTAGTCTTTGTGCCATGCTTCTGGAATGCGCTTGAGGACGTCTTGCTCTGTTTCAACAAGCTCTTCAAACTCATTGTCTGTTTGCATTGCTAAATCACCGACCTGTAGGCCATTTGCAAACATTGAGAATGTTTCACCCGGACTGTGATTTGGATCATCTGCAGTTCTGGCTAGTTTCAAGTTATAGACGTGCTCATTGTATTTCTCTTCTTTAACCTCAGTGATCAGCTCCAGCCCTGACGCCGTGCGAATACGATCACCAACTTGTACTTTATTGGCCCATGAAGATACACCCGATAGTGTAACAACTGGATGAGATTCAGTGAGTAACAGCTCTTTGCCAGATTCAGTCGTCAGCTTGATCATTGGCTGACTTTCAGAGCCGATGGAAATATCTTTAATTTCAAGTGGTATATGAACGTTTGGCGCAAACTGGCTCGCTCCCAATACCGTTTCACCAACGCTTAGCTGCTCTATCGCTAGCTCTTTGCCGTTGGCAAGCTTAATCATGGAACCTTTTGCCAAACAGCTAAATACCATTTGTAGTGGTGGGTGCTCAATATCTTTCCAAGACTGATCATCAGGCATATCCGCACTGCCAACAACGTACGAATATCTTCTGGTCATTTTGCGCGGCCCTCTGGTCTCTTCACTTTCAATTGACAAGTTCATGATCCAGTGTGCATCTTCATAACGACCATATAGTCGTGCATCGCCAAAGATCCCTTTCGATCTAGGAATGTTCCACGAAATACGCGTCATATCAAAAGTCATCGAGCCAACTTTTTTAGTAAAATATTTCAGGTTAATGTGATCAGAAAACAGATGATTTGATCCCTGATAACCACCACCAAGTGCAGTTGCACCACCAAGCTCTTTAGTTTGGATAAAGATCTCAGTGCCGTGGTATAGCTCTACCGGTCTTTCCCCTTTTGGGTTAATGGTATAAGTTGGGTTGCCATTATCGTCAAAGGTTACATTTTTAGTTGACCAATCAGGGCGATAGATCTTAGTCACACGGCCCATTACATCCCTAAATCCAGTAAATGGTACAACCGCTTTAATTTGGTCATTAGGTGTGCCGGGATCGTAATAGGCGTCAATATCACAGTCATCATATCGGCGGTTTAAACAAACTTTGATGCGGTTATTCGTTGGGTCAGCATTGTCAATTTCTTTTCTATCAACTGGCGCTGTCACCCCTTTCTCAAGTAAATTTGCACCAATCTGTGTGTAACTGCTTGCAGGCTGGATTGTCATCTCCGCTGTTGGGTCGAATACTTCCAAGCCTTGACCTTCTGGAGAGTTTCTTACGTAGCCAAGATCAGCTAGCAATGTATCTTTTGAATACTCCATGGACATTTGCTTCGTTTCAGCCACTTCAACACCGCTAGCATTGATATACGTAACGGTAACCCAAGCATTGGCAAAAATTTGTTCCGCTGCCATCAACTTAGGTAAAATATCGCTAAGCCTACCAACAGATGTAATATCCATGCGCTTCTTGGTAACGCCTTCGCCCCAATACTCAATAAAGCGCGGGATCGTAATTGGCTCGCCATGCTCATTAACCAGTGACAAGTCTAAAAAAGTATAAGTCGTCGGGGCTGTTTCACTGTTGATCGCTGAGATAATAACGTAATCATTACCGTTGGAGTCAGTGGCTGTTCTAAAGCCCATGTCAGTAAAAAAAGAGCAGACTTTTTCGTTATCGCATTCCGTGTTTGCCGGATTTGCCAAACCGGATACACTGGCAATGCCCATCTCTGATTGACTCGCTTGGTTAATTTCTGTGGTCTTTAACACATGAAACAAATGCGGACGGTTTTTTTCATTGATGCCATGTTGCGCCAAGCGCTGAGAAACCTGCTCATACGTACTGAGCGATGCGTCTGGTTGCACAATTGTCTGCAGAGTTAGGTTTTCGACGGAGATGGGGTTCGCTACAGCAACAAACGAAGCTCCTCCCAAAGCAGCAATCACTGCTAGGCTAACAAGTTTCATAAAGTTTCCTTTTAGATTAGTGATACAAGGTAGCTCGTAGGCAAAGGGACCTTTGCCTACATGACTGCGAGCGGTTAATTATTGATTAGTATTTAACTTTGATACGAAAATCATGTATTTCGCCGTAATCGAACAAACTACATGAGTCCTTTTTATAGGTATTTTCCGCGGGGTACTCTTCTAGTTTTGCACGGATATAAAAGTCTTTTGACCATTCGAGCCAAGATACTCGTGGTAATGAAATGGACTTGGTGGCTTTGATCCGGCAATGCTCACTACCTGAAATAGAGCGACACTCACTGTTGTCTAGCCAATAGCTATAGTTTGGATCATTGTCAAAGCTCGACTCTGACTCCACAAACTTGCCATCGCCATCTTTATCCAACCAAATTGTGAATCTCACGCCACGATTAGCATTCTCAAGTAGCCGCTCAGCTGTTGAACGCGGGATCAGGTTAGTGGCAATTTCTACACTTAAATTGGACCTTTGCTCCGCTTCAAAGTTTGGCGCAATAAATTTGCTATAGCCTTGAGGGTTGTGTCCTTGCGCATTGGTCAATGTCGCCAGTTCAGTAGAGTATCTGAACAACTTAATCTCATCGATAAAAAATACCCCAGCATTGGCACTGTTACTTATTTTTGCTGGACACTCATCCACTTTGGACAAGGTAATTTGGTCAAACTTGGTATCCGACTCGCTGTTGTCCGAATACCGAACTTCTAGCGACACATTAAATGTGCCACCTGCTGAAGGATAGCTAACGATACTAGGATCTTTTTCTGTACTGATTTTATTATCAAAACCGAAACGCCACAGATACTGAGCTGATTTATCGACATTGAGCTGCGAGGTATTGATAAATTTTACGCGATTATTATCAAGAGGTTGAATTTCAAAGTCTGAAATAATTGGCAAGTTTTTAGAATCAATATCTAACATCACATCCAACACTTGACCATTGTCGACCACACCACAGCCATCCCAAATATAATAGTCATATTCATTGGTCGTTAAGGCGATACGCAACACCCCTAAGCCTGATGTGGCTTTTTGGTTAACTTTGAATGATACAGAGTCACCAGTAATTTTCTGGTTGCGCAGTATTTCGTCTTCACTTTCAATCAACCCATTTTTATTGTAGTCGAAGAACACGGATACCAGCTTGCCTGTTAAATCCTGCGAAAAGTTAAGTACGTAATCACGATTTTTTGCCAGCGCACGTGGAGCTGCAAATTGTCCTGTATATCCAGCTGGTAAATCATTTATTTGATGACCACCAAAAGAGAGCGATGTACTGTGTCTAAGGTCGCTATTCGTGTATGGCGCGCAAGTTTGTGCTTTACGGCTAAAGAAGTGATTAAACGCGCTGCGAGAGGTGCCATCTGTAGTTGTGACATCAATAGAAAAACGCATTAATTTATCTTCAGTGACTACTTTTTTCCGTTTTAAAAATGGGTAGATTGCCGTATTGTCACTGCGGCGCCATTTTTCAACTTGCCCGTCACCCCAAACGATGTCGATTTGCGAAATCAAATCACTATCAAGTCGGCTTAAGTCATAGTTCACAGTATTGTAGTTTAACCACGTATCTGCATCTAACGTTGATAAACCAATTCCGGTTGAGATCCCAACGCCAGCTAAACTGTCGGAGACGTTTGCAGCAATGACTGAAGCGGGTTTATCTGCAACTGTCATATGCTCTGTCTGGTCTAATAGGCAATAGCCAAATTCATTGATTGAGATACCTGAAAACAAACATTGCGTCGCATTCGCCCGCAAAAACAGACTGTAAGCTTCTTGGATACTCCACCCATGGGTCTTAACAAGCTCGTAAAATGCTTTTCTTAATACTCCGCCATTGTCATGACCCGTTTTAGTGCTGGTGAAATCTTTCCAATGATCAATACTCCTGCCATCCCAAGACGGTAGTTCAAAATATCGTGCAGGTAGATCAGCGGCCATAACATCCCAGCCATACCACCACTTGCGATTGTTAGTGTACTGTCCAGGTTGCTCAAAAAATAAATCCAAAAATGGTTGGGATTGCGTATATGAACCGCTCGATGCATGCTGATAATAATCAAGCGCAGCAATGGCTGCGATGTCCGACATACCTTCATTGATCGCGCGGTCAATATCGCCATTGCCCAATGATGAATTCCATTGTGTAATAGCGTGTGCTGCCTCGTGGGCAACAATCCCTAGCCCAGTCAAAGAATAAAACTCATAGCCCCCATTACCTGGACCATAATTGGCGTAAGTGCCATCCCACGATGCATAGTTTGAGCCTAAGATAGTGTGTTTGTTTACTTTCTGGAGTAACGGTTTAATGCAGTAGCCTGTATCCGAGCAATCTTGCGCTTGTTCGGGAAAAATCTTTCTCAGATTTTTATGGAAAAACTGCATCACCAACCCAGCGTTAAAATGCGCTTCGTTGGCGGCACTGTAACTATAATAAGTGCCGTAAGTAGAGTCTATTTCATCTTTATTGTAATTTTCGTTATTGCTCTGACATAGATATGAAACTGGCTCAGTTTCTGAGATTTTTGCATCAAATGTCGTAACATAAGGGTTTTCTAGAATACAACGTTGTTGAGATTTCTTAATTACATAGGGGTAGCCATTAAACTCTGCAAAAATGGCATTGGCATCTAAATCTTCAAACAATAACTCTTTGCCTACTGGCGATGTATTGTCAAATTGGTAGCGCGTACAATTTTGCATACTATTGGGGCTCGGCGAATAACACACTGCGCCCAATTTGAAACTTCCCCCAATGCCACCGCCAACTTGATAGCCACTGTTTGATAAAGGGCTAGACGTGAAAGCATATTGCGTATTGTCATGTTGAGAAATCACTTTCAGATCAATTGCGCTCAATGTTAGCGTCTCATGATGGTCTTTAAACCAAGCCTCTATTTGAATAACAGGTAATAGCTGTTTATCTTGCAAAACGTACGCTTTGCGCGTCTCAATTCTTTGTGCATTTCGGACAATCTCCATTTGCTGCACCACTTGATGCAAAGCCGAATTTGTCATGCTGTAATACTGAGATGGGAGCTTCGCAACCACGCCACGTATCCATTTCCCCATTGTTTGACGAATAGAACCATCAGCATTACGTGCAATAACTAAGTTACTATCTAGGATAGGAAAATCCCCATAAAAAGCTTGATAGTGTTGGTAAACTGAAGTCGTTCCAACTGATTTCATCAACCGATATTGGATGTTGTCACCTAGGTGAGGGCTATCAACCGTAGCCTCTATTTGTGGCTTTATTGCAACGGCGCGCTCGATCTCATGCCATAGATATTGCTTGTTGTAGAGAGGCGTTGATTCTACTGAGGCAAAAGCATTAGAAACAATGAGTATACTCAATGATAGACCAAGCAAAACATCTACACGTTTCATACAATTTATCCTTTTAATTGTAGTGAGCAGAATGTTAACAATGTAACATTATTCAAGTTGTTTTGATCATATTTTATACTACAGCACTCTTTGGATGTATAGAGTAATTACATCAAAATGAGCAAAAAACATCATATATTTAATTTTTAATAAACTACAAATTAACAAAAAACAAACAAAAACACCGAAAGAAACGCAAAAAGAGCAATAGAATCGAGTTTTAAATATGGGGACGAATATGAAGATATCAGAAAATAACAATATTGCTATTATTTAAATTAACAACTGGGAGAAAGTGCTGCATTTACAGGGGATTGTACGCAAAATGACACTGTTATCCAGAGATAACAGACTGCTTACTGAATATGCCTTGATTGCAAATAAGCATTTGCATGGATATAAGCCTGCTAGGTTTTTTCACTGCCCTAGAGGCTACCCAGTCACGAGTTAACTAAATTAAGAGTGGCTCTTTTGATAACCCGCTGCACCTTTAGCAATATAGCGCAGCTGCCAGATCAATCTGGCAGTTAGCTCTGCCCGTTGCTGCTGATCCTGATCAAGCGCCTCTGCACCTGAGCTGAATACCAAAGTCACCATAGCTTCTGCCTGCATATAAGCGTGGTGCGCATCGACTTTAGTTTCAGATTCTAAATAGTGAGCTAACTCCAATATAAAATGCTTGATCTCCCTAGCTACAGCAGCACGAAATGCAGGAGATGTGCCAGACCGTTCTCTGAGCAACAGTCTAAATTGGTTGCTAGACGTTTCGATAAACTCCATAAAAGTCTGCACAGACGTATCAATAACACTACCACCACTGGCAATGCGTCTTCGTGCTTGGCGCATTAGCTGTCTTAGTGTTAGTCCCGCTTCATCGACTAGAGTCAGCCCTAACTCATTCATATCCTTAAAATGACGATAGAAAGACGTAGGCGCAATCCCCGCTTCTCGTGCCACTTCACGTAAGCTCAAGTTAGAAAAGCTATGCTCGGCACTGAGCTGATTGAATGCAGCCTCAATCAGTGCTTGTCGAGTTTTTTGTTTTTGTTGTGCACGCACACCTGACATCAATGCCCCCTACTTTATTTACCTCAATACGCTATTTGGGCAGTCTAATACTTGACGGCACAAGAATGAAATACTATTTTAGCGTACAAGTGTACGCTGAGATTTTAAAAATGAAAAAACCGCCTATTATTTGGACTAATTTAATATTCTTTAGTCTGTCTTTTTTAGCCGCCGTCACGCTAGTACCTTGGTACGGCTATGAATACGGTTATACGCTCACCCATTGGGTCGCATTTATCGCATGTATGTTTTACGCAGGCATGTCGATCACCGCTGGTTATCACCGCCTTTGGGCACATAAAGCCTATGAAACACATCCCGTGATCCAGGTTATTTTTGCACTTGGTGGTGCATTTGCGCTGCAAAATAGCATCTTGCACTGGAGCAGTGATCATCGTGTACATCACGGTCAAGTCGATGATCCAGTAAAAGACCCGTATGCCGCAACACGCGGCTTTTGGTATAGCCATATAGGTTGGATGCTGCGTGATTACCAAGGTGACAACTATGGCGACTACAGCAATGCACGAGACCTCCAGCGTAATAAGATCGTTATGTGGCAACACAAGCACTACCTCAAATTGGTTCTACTCACCAACATTGGTATTCCACTACTACTTGGCTTAGCACTCGGTGATATTTTTGGCATGTTGTTGCTTGCCGGTGTATTGCGTTTAGTTTTGTCACAACACTTTACTTTTTTCATTAACTCGCTGGCACACATTTGGGGCAGCCGCCCTTATACCGAAAAAAATACCGCCCGAGATAATGGTTTCTTAGCTTTGCTCACATATGGTGAGGGCTATCATAACTTCCACCATATTTTCGCCAGTGACTACCGCAATGGGATCCGCTGGTACCACTACGATCCAACCAAGTGGATGATTGGTGTTTTATCTTACCTAGGCCTTGCCAGTAAGTTAAAACGTACACCAGTAGAGCGCATTGAAAAAGCCAAAGCAGAAACCTTGTTGAATAAAACGAAAGTTACGCTTGCAAAATTGCCTTTAGCACAAGATAAGCTTACATTGTTACAGCAAGAATATGATTTGCTTTTGAAAAAGTTACAGAATTTTTGTGCAATTCAAAAGCAATTACTCGAAGCTAAAAAACATGCCGTTTTAGAACAGTGTGAACAATCAGCACTGCACAAACAATATTCTGAGTTAGAGCAGGCTTGGCATACACAAAAGCAGGCATGGTTGGCATTAAACTCGAGGCTGTTAAAAGGCGCGACAAGCTAACGCACCTAAACGGCCTCCCAATTGAGCAAGTAAGGCGAGGCCGTGACTAAATCCAAACAACAACCCAGTGAGCAACCACCGCAATCATTTCAGTATGACGCCATCATCATAGGAACTGGCCCCGGTGGCGAAGGGGCTGCGATGAACTTATCAAAGAGTCAGCGCAAAGTTGCCGTGATAGAAAAGCAAACCGCGGTTGGTGGCGGATGTGTTCACTGGGGCACTATTCCTTCAAAAGCACTTAGACATTCCGTTAGCCGTTTAATTGAGTACAAGGCTAATCCCCTATATCGATTTACTGAACGTCCTAAGCGATTAACCTTTCAGGATATTTTAAATCATGCCAGTGACGTTATTGGCAAACAATCTTCACTGCGATCCAGCTTTTACGACAGAAATCGCATTCACCTTTTCCAAGGTGAAGCCAGTTTTATCGATGCTAATACGGTCCGAGTGACTCATCTGGATGGCTCGCAAGATGTGCTTACTGCAAAGACCATTGTGATTGCCACAGGCTCTAGACCATACCGTCCACCTGAGATTAACTTTGATCATCCGAGGGTGTATGACAGCGATACAATTTTACGTCTGGAACACAACCCACAACGGGTGATCGTATACGGCGCGGGTGTAATTGGCTGTGAATATGCGTCTATCTTTAAAGGTTTAGGAGCTAAAGTAGACTTGATCAATACACGAGATCGACTTCTTTCCTTTATGGATGATGAAATATCAGATGCACTGAGCTATCACTTTTGGAACAGCGGTATTGTGATCCGTCACAATGAAGAGTTTGCCAAAGTAGAAACCAGTGACAAAGGCGTCATTCTTCACCTTCAGTCAGGTAAAAAAGTGAAAGCCGATTGTATCCTATGGGCCAATGGTAGAACAGGTAATACCGATAGTTTAAACCTCGAGGCTGTAGGCCTTAAAGCCGATGGGCGCGGTCAATTACGAGTCAATGAATACTACCAAACACAAGTTGAAAACATCTACGCGGTGGGCGATGTAATTGGCTACCCAAGTCTTGCCAGTGCGGCATTCGATCAAGGTCGAATTGCAGCCAATGCAATTGCCAATGGACAGTGTGATGAGCGCTTAATCACCGACATCCCAACTGGAATTTATACCATTCCAGAAATGAGTTCAGTCGGCAAGACGGAACAAGAGCTCACAGCCGCCAAAATACCTTATGAAGTTGGCAGAGCTCAGTTTAAACACCTTGCGCGGGCACAAATTGCCAGCACAGAAGTGGGCAGTTTAAAAATCTTGTTTCACACAAAAACCAAAGAAATATTGGGTATTCATTGCTTTGGTGAGCGTGCTTCCGAGATTGTCCACATTGGCCAAGCCATTATGGAGCAAAAAGGAGAAGGCAATAACGTCGAGTATTTCGTCAATACCACCTTCAACTACCCTACCATGGCAGAAGCCTACCGAGTTGCAGCGCTAAACGGTCTTAACAGACTCTGTGACTAGCTAACGTGTGTTGCGGCTGAAATCAATCAGCCGCAAATTAAAAGCGATACTCCCCGCTCACCCGCCATAGTTGTTCAATTTGGCGAGTTGGCAAGTTATCGTCGGCACGATTAGCCACTTTGGTTTCTAAATACTGAAATTCAGCGCCAATTCGCCAGCTCTCTGAGAACCGCCATTTAACCGTTGCTGTGATAGCGCCGCCATCACTGTCATTGGGATCAAAGACCCAATGATCCATATCTTTGACTTTAAACTGTTCGATGCGACCGCTCACTCGAAGCGCTTGCCAGCGGTGTGTCAATAAGACAAATTGACTGTCAAAATCATTGTCTACACCCCGAGAAAACCCCATCGCCGTATTGCCAGACATGGCTTGTGCTATAACATGAGTGCGTTTTGTGATCTTATATTTATAGGCAAGGCTCCAAAACTTTGTATCCCATGCATATTGTCCGGTATGGTAATTAACCACCCCAGGATCACCATTATTATCGTACCAATAGGCACGTAAATCGTGACGGTTTTGATAGCTCCAATGCGCACCAACATAATAGCCAAAGCGCCCATCAATTTCGGTAAAAGGCTCTATTTGCCATGCCTGTTTGCGTAGCTGAGGCGCTCTAAACCCTGCCGTTGGTCTTAAGGCCAAAGCTTCATTGAATACGGACTGCCTATCGTGTGGCGCAAAACCACGCCATGCCAACACCGCTCCCAATGGGTCATTGCCTTTATAAACGCCCGCCAACCACTGCCAATTGTGCGCACTCGGTTTGTCTAATCGTTTCCCGTTGCGTTTCACACTGGCCTCTAAGCCAAACGCTCTAAGTTCTTCACCAAGCCAAGCATTTAACGCGGAATAACTATAATTATAGGGTGACGACCATCCAATATCGGGGTTTTCCAACGACATCTTTGGATAAAAACCACCAACACGTAATTGTGGCTGATAAGCCCCTCTTGTCACGGGTTTATACTCGGCAAAAAGCTCCGTAAAACCCACTTTTTCATCAGGGTCTGGTACGTACTGTAAGCTACTGTGCGCCGACCAACTAGATCCTATTTCAAAGCGGGACTGCACCAAGGCTCTGCTAATTTTGACCCCATCCTCACCTTGGCCAAAACGGTTCACCGATGCGCCTCTGGAATACCAAGACGGGTAGTCACTCGCAGATTGCCAGCTTGCTTGAACGACCCCTTTATGTTGCGCAGCATAACTTTGACAAGAAACACCAGCAAGGCCAGCTACCAGTGCGCACAGAGACGGAATGACAAAGATATTTTTTGTGCTGTTATTCATAATCATCAAACTCATCTGAAAAATCTTCTTTCAGTTCAAACAGTGACTGATTGAGCTGATAGCTTAAGGTATATGTATTTGGCAGCGATTTTAGTTGCTTGCGCTCTGGCTGATCCAAATTGGCGAACCCTTCATGCCACACATTAATGGCCAAACCTGATTGCAACTGTTCTGGCATATCTATGACAGCTTTACCTTGCTCATCCGTCACCGCAAAATAGGTCGAATCGACCACCAGAATGTAGCCCAGCATCCAATCATGGATGTTGCACCCTAGTTCGACCACACCGGTATTGCCAAAGGTTAAAGACTGTGGATTATCGCGGTATAACTTAAACTCAAACGGTTGTGCGGCTGAAAAAGAATAGACATGATGCAAAATCGAGTCGTAGTTTGGAAAGGAGACCTCTGCACCTTTTGGCACAACTAAGATATGCGGTGTGAATGCCCGATCTTTTTGCCCCATTTTATAGCTCTGCTTGAGCGTGTTTTGGTTCAAAGTAAGTTGTTTACTCTCGAACCACACCACAGCTTCTTTCACTGGCTTCCCATCCGTGCCTGTAATGTTTAGCGTCAATGGCTTTGCCACCCCCATTGAAGACATCAAACAAGCACTTAGGGCCACTCCGTATCGCCACCTAGCACGCTTTGTTATTGCTTTATTTACTTGCTGCTGAAATTGCATTGAGCACAATCCTTATCTGGCCTTATTTTTCATTTGAGTATAGACCGGACGACGCAAATTATGCATTCATCGCATTTTAAATTTGAATACGTATGCAAACCATTCAGAGAGGCAAAATTAGTCCGTAAGCTAACCATAACCAGTTGCCTATATGGGAAAAAAACATGCGCTATTCAAGTTCACTTTGCTCTACCATAGGTTTCGTTGCCAGCTTACTGTCATTGACATCCACTGTGCACGCAGCCAGCTTTAAAGTCTCTTCACCAGATCAACAACTCACCGTGACCATTAGTGACGACGGTTCTCAGCCAAAGTACCAAGTCGCTTTCAAAGGACACACGGTGATCAACCCATCCACGCTTGGATTTGACTTTGCCAGAGCACCATCAATGAGAGACAGCTTGTATATCAGTGCTGTTGAGCGCCAATCACACAATGACACTTGGCAACAACCTTGGGGTGAAGCCCGCACGATTGTTGATCACCACAATGAGCTGTTGGTCACTTTTGCCGATAAACGTGAAAAAAACACACAATACCGAGTTCGGATCCGTACTTTTAATGATGGGCTAGGTTTTCGCTACGAAGTTGACAAAGAGGAAGCGAGGTATATCACCCGGGAACTTACGGAGTTTAGTGTCGCCGACAGCAGTGAAAGCCAAGCTTGGTGGATCCCTGCGAGGGGCTGGAATCGCTATGAGTATACTTATAACACCACACCACTGCACGATGCAGCACATGTCCATACACCGTTTACATTTAAAAATAAACGTGGTGTGCATCTGAGCATCCATGAAGCCGCTTTGGTTGACTACGCAGGCATGACGCTAAATCAACGCAGGCCAGGCACATTTATCAGTGATCTCACACCATGGTCAGATGGTATTGCGGTCAAAACCAACGGCCGATTCAAGTCCCCATGGCGAACAATTCAAGTGGGAGAGCACGCTACCGACTTACTCAACTCCCACCTTATTCTGAACCTCAATGAGCCAAATAAGCTGGGCGATGTTTCTTGGGTAGAACCGGGAAAATATACCGGTATCTGGTGGGGCATGCACATAGGGAAACACACTTGGGGGAGCGGCGAAAAACACGGCGCAACCACCGAACGTACTAAAGAGTATTTGAGCTTTGCCGCTGAGCATGGCTTTGACGGGGTCTTAGTCGAAGGTTGGAATACAGGTTGGGATGGCGACTGGTTCTTTAATGGCGATGTATTTAGCTTTACCGAGCCATACCCTGACTTTGATTTTAATGCCATTAAAGCACATGCCGAAAAAGTCGGTGCGCGCCTTATCGGCCATCATGAAACATCCGGCAACGTCAGCAACTATCGCAACCAAATGGATGCAGCATTTAATTTGTATGCGCAAAATGGGGTCAGCCAAATTAAAACCGGATATGTCGCAGATGGCGGCAATATCAAACGCATTGATGAACGTGGACACGCCCGGTTTGAATGGCACGATGGTCAGTTTATGGTCAATGAATATCTCGATAACGTGAAGCTCGCAGCAAAATACAAACTCAGTATCAATACTCATGAACCGATTAAGGATACAGGCCTTCGCCGTACGTACCCCAATTGGCTAACCCGCGAAGGGGCTCGAGGCCAAGAGTTTAATGCCTGGGGTACCCCTCCAAATCCACCAGAACACACTACGATGTTAGCGTTTACCCGCATGCTGTCTGGACCTATGGATTTTACGCCAGGTATATTTGACATGAGTTTTAATGGTCTAGGCGACAAAACAAATCGTCCACAGACGACGCTAGCAAAGCAACTGGCACTCTATGTTGTGTTGTATAGTCCGGTACAAATGGCGGCGGATCTACCTGAAAACTACCTTGCAAAACCTGATGCCTTTCGGTTTATCAAAGACGTCCCAACCGATTGGGAAAACAGTATCGCTTTGGCTGGTGAGGTTGGCGACTATGTGGTCTTTGCAAGGCAAGAGCGCGCGCGTGGAAAGTACACTGGTAAAGACTGGTATTTAGGCGCCATCACTGATGAGCATGCGCGAGATATCAAAGTCAAATTAGACTTTTTAGCAGCAGATCAGCGCTACGAAGCACAAATCTACCAAGATGGTAAAAATGCCAACTGGCAGCAGAACCCTTACGCATTAGACATCCAAAAACAAATCGTCACAGCCGAAGATACCCTGTCATTACAACTGGCTACCAGTGGAGGCACGGCAATACGATTTAAAGCCCTGTAACATACCAAGAGAGTAGGAGATACCTACTCTCTTGCCTTTCTTTACAAGTGTCCAGATCAGATCTATAACTAAGCTAACTTGCTGCATTAAAGTCAAAAATAACACCATAATTACACCTAGAATTAACCTTCACGTAATAATATGTAATTAATAGTTCGTAATATACCCCGATTGAAAACTAATAAAATTCCTTAAGTTGTATCCACGGCCTTAATTCACCTTGTTTGTAAATTTCCAATATGCAAAACACCAAATATGGTTGTTTCGCTTAGAAAGGATATTCGCTAGACAAAAGTTATATTGCTTTGGAGTCAACGATGAATGAATCAACAACACCCATAATGTCGCCCACAGATGCGATAAAAAAACAGTTACCACTAACTCAGTCACTGACACGCTACTTAAATACACGGTGCTCTGAAAGTGTGCTAAAACAGCTTTCATTAGAAGTGGAAGACTCATCTCAACAAGTTAAAACACATATATTTTTCGACCAAGAGCACCATCGACCAACCAGTGCGCGAAGCTACCCGATTGTTTACCAAAGAAAGCGTATCGGTGCACTCAATTTGTTAAAGCACGCAGATCTGCCAGGTACATCACCATCCGAATTAACGAATTTATCTGATCAGATAGGTATACTCGTAAAACGCAATGCTATTCAAACCTTGTCACATCAATATTTGGGTAAAAGTGCCTCGTTGCAGGGTTACAGTGATCAAATTTTGAATTTGGAAAAAACTATTGAGCGTATAGCTGCTAAATTATGCCCCGTATTCATACAAGCAGAGTCTGGCTCTGAGGTCATTGACGTTGCCTGCTCAATTCACTTTAGCAGCTACGCCAAACACCACCCATTTTATGAAATTGACTGTGCAAGTTGCGATGAAGAAGACTTTGCAAAAAAACTGCACCACATCAACTCTTCGATGAATCAAGGCTGCATATTCTTCAGCCACATTGATGCCCTCTCGGTTTCCCAGCAAAAGTACTTATTAGAGCAACTGACCACACAGAGCAATAACGCCACCAGCTATACCAGCAAAATTGATTTACAGCGCGTGCGCGTGATCAGCGCAAGTGAGCAAGACATCCAAGCAATGGTGGACAATGAACAGTTTTTACCCAGCCTGTGGCATAAACTCAACTTTTTTAACCTCAATATCCCACCGCTGCGCGAGCGACCTGAAGATATTCAAGAAATGGTTGAACAGCTATCTGAACTCTATCAACTCAGCCCTGAGCAGCACCTCACAGAACAAGCAAAATTGATGTTAAAAAACTACCGCTGGCCCAACAATGTTGCGGAGCTCGAAAAAGTATTGCTACGCGCATTTACTTTGGCCCAAGAAAACAACATAGGTGAGCAAACGCTGGCCACGATTTACCCTCAATTGGCTGCGGCCACTGACTATAGCCTTTCAAATAAACAGTGTGTTGACCATCTATTGGTGGGCAATTTAACCCCTTTTCAGAAATATCACCCCAGCTTACAAAAGGCACTCTCTTTTATCATGCAAAACTGGCAACGTGATATTTCTCTAAAGGAGTTATCGGCCAATGCGTTTGTAAGCCCTTCTCATTTATCTTATTTATTCAAACGTGCGCTTCAGCGCAGCTTTAAACAAATCCTTGCCGAGCTGCGGATCCGAAAAGCATGTGAACTCATTGAGCACAACCCCAACCTCAGGATCACCGATCTATGCATGGAAGTAGGCTTTGGTGATTTAAGCCACTTTGAAAAAATCTTTCGCCGTTATACCAACATGTCACCGCGCGAATACAAAAAAAAGTATCAACCGTAAGAGCCCAATTTACCCCTAATTTTCAATCTTTTGAGCCGATTAATCAGGCTTGTTAATGCCTAAACTGGCTGTATTGAAAACGACGGGTAACACCATGGCAGACATTGCAGCACTAGAACAATTGAATGAGTTGGTAGCACAGCAAGCCCCGGGAATATCTAGGGATATGTTATTGCAGGCCACCGCTCAATCATTGGGTAATGCCGCACATAATGCCACGCTCGCACAGCACCAGCACAATGCCATTATCAAGACAAATACTGCATTGGCCAGTGAAATGTTGCTGAGCATGGGTCCCAAAGCGTCGAAATAGTTTTTACCAGTCAATCTGGATAAAACACACCGCCTTATATAAGGCGAACAACTAACCAATAGAAGGAAAACACTATGGCAGCAGCACCAAGTGCAGCAGGTGGTGTAAACGCCCAAGTGACAGATTCTGTCACTCAGGTTAACACCAGTGTCACAGGCTCTACGCCTGCATCAGGTACGGGCAACCTACTTCTGTCAACAAGTCACGCATTGGGCACCGCAGCGCTTAACGCAACGACAGGTAATCAGCAAGCAGGGATCACAATGCAAGCAGCTACTGTACAGGGCATCAACTCTTTGATGTCAACTGGTACAGCGGTTGTTGGACGTGGTACAGCAGAAATTCTTAGCAAAGGCTAATCCAGCCGATTAATTAACTATCCAATGAGGAAAAAATCATGGCAGATACAGTAAACGCAGCAATCACAGATTCAGTAACTCAAGTAAATACTAAAGTAGTTGGTGAAACACCAGCAATGGCAATGGGCAACCTGTTAATGTCCACCAGCCAAGCTTTAAGTAATGCTGCTCACAACGCAACTTCAGCACAACAACAAGCACAAATCACAATGCAAGCTGCAACTGTGCAGGGCGTTAACTCACTTATGTCTATCGGCAGCTCAGTGGTTGGTCGTAGCGCTGAAGGTATCATCGAGAAAGGCTAATCCCCCTAATCTTAACCTTTATTTCTAATTTAAAATATTAACAGGAGTCAATCATGGCAGATGCAGTTAATGCACAAGTAACCGACTCGGTTACTCAGGTAAATACCAAAGTGGTTGGTGAAACACCAGCTATGGCAATGGGCAACCTACTCATGTCTACCAGCCAAGCGTTAGGCAATGCAGCACACAACGCAACAGCAGCACAACAACAAGCTGCTATCACTATGCAAGCTGCAACAGTACAAGGTGTTAACTCACTTATGTCTATCGGTAGTTCAGTGATCGGCCGCAGTGCAGAAGAAATCATTGAGCCTGACGCTTAATTGAATTCAGACGACTTGAACACAGGATACTGATCCACTATCCCAACCAAGCTCTTAGTGATGAATTCAGCGCTAAGAGCTTTTTTATTGTTTGGAGCTAACTATGGAAAACCTCAACAGTGCACCTGACGCGGCGGAGTCCGCTGTGCAGAGCGCACAGCAGTCCATCGCACAGTCCACTGCATTAGCCTTGTCGGATGCGACCGACAACCTTAGAAATCTCAATACATTGAGCACCACAGCTATCGGTGTAGCCCTGTCTCAATATATTGAAACTGGAGATGAAAAATTTTCCAAGATAATTGAAGATGCACAGTCAATCGTCAGTCGAGGAGCTGATAACTTCAGTGCAGTTGGAGAAAAAATTGCCACCGTTCTACATGAAAATCAAGAATAACAGCAGCCTTGGGGGCGTGCCCCCAAAATCCTAAAAAAGCCCGGATCAAATCTCACTTTACCCGATTTTAAAACGGCCATACCTCGTATTCTAGGTTGCATTAATTGCTCAGTTGTTGAGCAACTAACCAGTTTGAATTCACGAGGAGATAATCATGAGTGAGCAAGACAAAGACAGTGTGCCCTTTTCGCAACAAGCGACCAGCATGACTGAAACCACGTTAGCTGAAACGCTCGGGCTATCCATGCACAACGCCGTAACCAGTCAGCAGCATGCCCAAATGACCACCGCGGCGTCCATTACAAATGCATGTGCCAGACTACTCAAGACACCAGGTACGCCCCCCGCTCCCGGCAATAACAAAGCACCAGCTGATGAGGAAGGTGATGAAGTGATGATTGCCGAACCAGCAGAGGCTGAGCCGAGTAAAAAGGAGAAAAAGCCCCGTTTTAACCTTTTCCGTTTTGGAAAAAATAAAAAAACACAAGCAGCTGATCCCCCACCAAAAACCGATGACTCAACAGAGACGGAGTAAATACCATGACGTCACTTGCCAAATACAGTGCGCTCTATGAAGAGCATATGGCACAAATACAAGCACTCTCAGAAAAACAAGAGCAAGAAGTGGCTGATCTGCTTGCCGAAAATGACCAGCGTCTCGATGCGCTTGCACCATTTGCCCAAGCCGACTCGGTCAATCAAGAAGTATCCAAGCAATTGGAGGCCGTCGAAGAACAAATCAGCGACGCGCTAAGTGAAATAAATAGCCAACTCCTTGGCTAACAACCAGATCCATTATTAAACCTAAGAAGGAAACCGCAATGGCGACTAAAGACCCTACAGTCAATAAACAAATCACTGATTCAATCACCCAGGTCAATACCAAGGTGCTTGCCGATAACCCAGCAATGGCAATGGGTAACCTCTATGCTTCAATGGGGGCCGCACTCTCCAACGCAGGAAACAATGCGACCAATGCGCAACAGCAAGCAGCAATCACGGTTCAAGCGGCAACAATTCAAGGTGTAAATGCCTTGGGTGCCGTAGGTAGTGCTGTACTCGGACGTGCAGCTGCCGCCATTACAGAAAAAGATGATGGGCAGTAACACAGCCTCAACACAGAGGCAGTCACTGCCTCTGTAGACAAATACAGTCCACTTATTAGGCTACTCGCCTTAACTTTAAGAGGTCGATAATTATGTCAGACAAAAATGGCCCCAGTGTTGACGAAATCATTTCCCAACTGAGTGATTCTGCTTTAGCAGATACCGTCGGGTTGATGATGCAAAATGCAATCACAGCGCAACAAAGTGCGCAAACTTACACCTCAGCGTCAGTCTCATCTGCTTGCGCTCTCATCCTAGCGCAAGGTGGATAAACTGACATGGCTGACAAACCAGCAGCTTTGGTTAAGGCACAACAAGCGGTTGCACAGTCAACCTCGATGGCTGTACAGGATGCAACTGACAACCTGCGTAACTTGAGCACTATCACCACAACAGCCATAGGTGTGGCATTGTCGCAATTGCTTGCTACCGGTGATCCTAAATACGTTAAAGTCATAGAAGAGGCACAAAAAGCCATGACCAAAGGCACTGAGAACTTCTCTGAGGTTGGTACCAAAGCAGCTAAAATTTTAAAGGACTTTTCTCCTTAATGTATATCCGCCATACCAGCGCCTATTGAGATATCGGTAGCGATTGAATAATCGCGATTGCCTTCCTAGCACTTGCAAGCAAACCACGAGATGGTCCACGCAATTGTAAGTCGCAATGTTGTAACTGGCCGCATCAATATCATTGAGTTTTATAAATAGGCGCTCAACTCCTTGGCTCGATAACTTGCGATAAAGCCACTCTTTGGCAAGCAACTTCTGTGGCTTTGGCAATGGCTCTCGATTAAATCCATTGAAGCCAAACCCATAGGCATAACTAGACTGATCACAATTGTTTTTAAACACTAAACTGGCGTGGCGGTGGTATAAGGGATGTCTAACTGGCAATCCTAATTGGTCTGTTGCTTGACTGCGACGGATACAAGCATAAACAGAAAAGGTCAAAGGCTCAGATGTCATAATGCATACTCATAGTTTACTATCTCGTTAGACTATGAATATGCCGTGTTAAATGCTCGGTAACTTAAACGCTGATTGGCTGCGAATTTACGAGCTTTGCGAGGCGTTTAGTTTGCGCAAGTGTGGTGAAATAAACTGACTCAACAATAAAGAGCAAGCCGCAAGTGCTGCGCCAAAATAAAATACCAAAGACTGATCATACAGCCAAACCACACCAAAACTCGCCGGGATCACCACAGCCGCAATATGATTGATGGTGAAGCTTACGCCCGCAGTGGCTGCAATGTCTTCTGGCCGTGCAATTTTTTGAAAATACGTTTTCAAAGCTATCGCCATGGCAAAGAAAATATGATCAACCACATACAGCATGGCCGCGACCTGTGCCGACTCAACCAAAGCATATCCGATAAAGACCACAATTAACCCAGTGTATTCAACGGTCAGTGCTTTTTGCTCACCAATACGTCCAATCCAGCTACCTATCTTGGGAGCCAAGAAAATGTTGATCACGTGATTAAGCATGTACAACGCAGTAATTTGTGCGACATCATAGCCAAACTTTTCAACCATTAAAAAGCCTGCAAATACCATGAATATTTGCCGACGAGCGCCAGAGAAAAACACCAGTAAATAATACAAACTGTATTCTTTGCGCAGAATCAGCTTTTTATTTTGTCCTGCCGCAGCAATAAACTGAGGGTGGGTCGAGGCCATAAATATCGTCACAATTAACCCCATACCACCTATCAATAAATACATCCACATATAGTCGGTTTGCAGCCAGCTAAATCCCACCCAGATAATTGCAAATGTCGCCAGTGAAGCCATAGACTTAATCGACAACAATTTGCCTAACTTTTCTGCTGCTTCATCTTTTTTAAACCACTGCAAACTGAGGGATTGATTTAAGGTTTCGAAATAGTGAAATCCTATCGACATCAACACTGTCGTAGCGTACAGGCCATAAATCGTTGGAAAAAACCCTGTGATGGCAACACCAATAGACAGCAGACACAAGCTTACAACCGCAAAGGTCTGCTCTTTTAATACCAGTAATATAAATACCGCGGTGAAAGCTAAAAAGCCGGGGATTTCTCGTAGTGATTGCAATATCCCCATATTGGCGCCAGTAAAGTCTGCTGCCTCAACAGCAAAATTATTCAGCATTGCAGTCCAGCCGGCAAATGTCATCGCCATTACACAGGTTGCTAAGACTAAAAAGCTCATCGGAGAAGGTGTAAACCGCAAGAATGATTGTTTTTCCATTTACTTTCCTAAGCACATTGAGTGAAACGCCTGGCTAGTATATGCTCAATTTTTACTGGCCTAAATCCAAAAATATGACAGAAAACTTATCTAAACAGACAAATAATTCTTGGGTGAGTGTGAAATCTCGCTTTAAGCGTAGCCAACTGGGCAAGCCCGTATTTCCGCGTGCCACGACTATGCCACAGTGGGAACATGTTGAAGAACATAGTCATCCCTGGGGACAGTTGACGTATATTAGTGATGGTGTCATGACCATTTTTACACCCCAAGGCAGCTTTGTGATCCCGCCTCAGCAAGCCCTTTGGATCCCCCCTCATGTTGGCCATGAACTCTATTGCCGGTACGGGGGGCACTTTCGCAGTGTTTACATTGACCAAAAATACCAAAACCTGCTTGGTGATCAGGCCAAATCACTGGTAGTCAGCGATTTATTAAAAGCCTTAATCTTGGAAATATGCACATGGCCTGACGACTATATCCTCGATGACAAAACCCAACGTTTTATCGATGTTTTTATCGATCGCTTGGAGCAAGCGCCCACCAGTGACTTTTTTATTCCACGGGCACAAGATACACGCCTTCACCCTATTGTTGCTGAGCTTTATGCCAACCCCGGGAGTCCAGTCACATTAGAGCAGTGGGGAAAGCGCGTCGGCGCATCCAGCCGTACGCTCAACCGTTTATTTCATAAAAACTTTGCGATGAGCTTTAGTCAGTGGAAGCAAAAGCTTCGGGCATTGCGCGCCGTAGAAATGCTCAACGCTGGACAATCTCAACAAATGATTGCCCAGCAATTGGGGTTTGAATCGAGCAGCGCGTTTAACACTGCATTTAAAAAAGTGTTTGGGGTCCCTCCCAAACAATACACCAAAGCGTAACCAATTTGGTTACCAGTGCACCACCATACGCAGCGTTACCACTTCCTGCCAATTAGCCACTAACTGCGGCGCTGCCTCAAGGGGAGATTCAGTATTCACGACACCATCGTGCCATTGGTGAGAAAGCGTTGTGTGTAAGTTTTCCGACCAATGATACTGAACATAACACTCTGCCATACGTGTTATCCTTGAGACATTGTCTCGCGATTGGTTAGATAGGTAGCTCAGCCCGGATGCAAAAACAAAGTCATGATATTGATACTGTGCAACCGCGCTGGCGAAGAGGCTTTTGTCACTTTCGAAGTTGTCTTCGGTATGCTCGTAGCTGATACTTTGGCTCAGGCGCCCGTGCAGTTTAAACGCACCTCGTTGCGTGTACCAAGCACCATAGGTACCGTATCTTTTAGTATCACTATTGTGCCAACTGCCTAAGGTAAGCAAGATGCCATTGGCCAGCTTCTTTTGCCCTTCCAATGCTATGAATACGCCTTCTGAGCCATCAATTTGAGCGAATGTGTCGGCATAGTTACCCTGATTATCAGCCAACCCCTTAGCGTTTGACAGCAGGGCACGCCACTGCCAGTCACCCTTGGGGATGGTGCCTTGATAACGTATCGCAGGCGCATAATCCGGAAAGTCGATAGAGGGATTGTTGACAAATCCAGCAGCGAGAAATTGACCAACCTCATCGTTGGCTATCTCATTGGTATCCAACAACATGCTTACTTCGGCCAGCCCGACCATCACCTCGCGGTGCTGTTCAGCAAAACGATACCGCCAGTACAAAGATGACAATTGGGTCCTACTGGTTTCATCACTATCTAACGTCGTCCCCGCGTCTTCATTGGTATTCTCAAGCCATGCAGATACCCCATCAGCAGGTTGGTTTCGATTGTGTTCCAGCCATAAAAAGACACTGTGTTGGTCCTGATGTATGGTTGTTTCCAAATCGATTGAGTACAGAGTTTCACTGTCGACGTCAATGTTTTCACTGCCCTCAGAAACAAACTTCTGAGTGGGCAGTACCTGTTCGCTCAGCAACGCAGAGCCTTCAAATTCGACTTGGCGTTGCTGCGCATGTGCGGTATGCCAAACCATGCTAAACACAACCAACACGATCCCCAGTTTGCTGCCTACTATCGTCACTTTAATCACCCATATTGTTAGCCTCTATTTTGTGGTTACAAACTAACAGTGGCTGTCACCTGATACTGAGCCAAAGTAACGCAATACCATGGTAAACGCCGGATACAAGATTAATGAATCTCACCTAGGTGTATGTTTTTATGACGGACTTTGATAACGTAAACGTATAAAATTTCACCACATCTACGCCAAAGTAAACAAGGAATGGAAATGATACGCTTAGTAATGCTGTTAATTGGATTATGCTGCTTACCCGTCTGGGCTGCCCAGCCTAACGTCAACCTCATGCCCTATCCAAGCAGCATTCAATTAGGTTCAGGCTCCTTAGATACCACTTCCCCACTGCGTGTGTATTTGCCAAATCTTGCGCCATCGCAATCCCACTACCTCAAACAACAGTTACGAAATACGTTTGAAAATGTTCGCTTTAGTGAATCAATTTTAAGGGCAAATATTATTTTTGATGTCACGGACTCTACACCAATACATCCCAGCCTACATCAAGATGAAAGCTATCAATTAAACATCTCACCCTCTCAGATCAGAATCAAGGCAGCAAACTATTGGGGACTGAATTATGGGCTACAAACTTTAAGACAGCTGGCATATCAATATCCAAACCAACTACCCTCCTTGCACATAGACGATCAACCTCGATTTGCTTGGCGAGGCCTGATGATAGACAGCGCACGTCACTTTATTCCTATCAACGCCATCAAACGTCAATTGGATGGTATGGTGTCCGCCAAGCTCAATGTTTTACACTGGCACCTGACAGACGATCAGGGCTGGCGCTTTGCCAGTCAACACTACCCCAAATTGCAGCAACATGCTGCTGATGGTCAATATTATACCCACAAAGACATGGCTGATATCGTGGCATATGCGGCGCAGCGAGGGATCCGCGTAGTCCCCGAAATAGACTTACCTGGTCATGCGTCTGCACTCGCGGTTGCCTACCCAGAATTGATGGCACATCCCGGCCCGTACAAAATGGAAAGAGGTTGGGGTGTATTTAAGCCTTTACTCGACCCGAGCAACTCTGAGGTATACACCTTCATAAAACACATCATTTCTGAACTGGCTGCCACTTTTCCCGATCCCTATGTGCACATTGGTGGGGACGAAGTAAAACCGGATCATTGGCGCGACAGTCAAGCTGTGCAGGAATATATGCAACTGCACACACTCTCCTCACCGGCGCAGCTACACAATCATTTTAACCTTAAAGTGCAATCCTTACTCAGCGTGCACAATAAAGTGCTGATGGGATGGGATGAAATATTTCAACCCGAGCTCAACAAGTCTGTAGTGATCCAATCTTGGCGCGGATTCGACTCACTCACCCGACTCACCAATGCCGGCCATATGGGCGTTTTATCGGCAGGCTTTTACGTCGATCAACCCCAGTATACCAGCTACCATTATCGCAACGACCCGCTGCCTCAAAAGCGCATCACACTTGAGCACACAGCCTCAATGCAACAGGGGCAAGCTTGGCAGTTTTCAATTACTCGACTAAAGGGCAGCCCTGTCACGGGACATTTTGTCTTATCACCTGATAAACGTGCAAAATACCTCGGCTACATTGTAATAGATGGTAGAAAAGTCATTGAGATTGAAGGCCTTGAAGAGTCTACACAGATGATACGATTTAATATCGACACCTGGATGGGCCCGCTGCGTATCAGCCTAACAAAAAACCAGCCTTCACAAAGCCAAATATTAGTGGGCAATACCCCGTATACACACCAAATACGCCCCTTATCTCAAGTGCCCAAGCTAGCTCCCTCCAACTTTGCCAGTGCGCCTATGGACAGCGCAAAAACGCGAGTTTTAGGCGCTGAGGCAACCATTTGGGGCGAGCTCGTTATGCCGTACAATCTCGATTTGCGGCTCTGGCCGAGACTGTTTGCCATCGCCGAACGTCTATGGTCCCCTGTTAATCAGCAAAGCGAAACCAGTATGTATCAGCGTTTGGCAAAGTTAGACAAATTTGCCACTCACCGCCTTGGACTAAAACACCAATCTCAGCACTTACATGGACTTGCCACACTTAGTGGCCAAGGCGATATTGACGCACTCAAACGTTTTAGCCAGTTGATCGAACAAGCACAATATTACACTCGACATCATGTTAAGTATCAAAATGGACAATACCACCAGCAAGCACCGCTGGATGCACTAGTCGATTTTTTACCAGCTGAAAGCAGCTACTTGCGCCAATGGCACATTCGTCTAGCGTCGCAAGATAAAACTGCACTTTATGCAAAGTTAATGGCACAGTATCAACTTTGGCTAAACGACATTCCTAAGCTCAAAAGCACTTTTTCACAATCGAGTAAACTTGCCGAGCAACATGCCTTGCTCAGCCAGCATCAAAGTAGTCTTGAACTCGGGATCCGAGTCATTCAATACTGTACGGGTGCAACGCAAATAGTCGATCTACATGCCCTCCGAGCGCAGATCTGGCAGCACACTCTGCGTCATGGAGAATTGATCTTAGCTGTCAATCACTTGACCGAAGCAATTTTGGATGGCTGCATCACACAAGATGAGCAGCCAAAACAGAGTAAGAATGTGGGTTAGATCTGGCGATTAAGAGTGAGCTGAGTGGAAAATTGTGTGCCCTGCAGATGGGATACGCTGACATGCAACAGCCATTGCTGCTCACCCAACTGCTTTGACCAAGCTAACGTATTATCACTGCTCACAGCTTGCCAGCCGGCGTTTTTCATTTGTTGGTCAAGCCAGCTCGATAAGCGAGATGGCTGCTTTACACCGACATCAAAAACATGACCTTGAAACCAGTTTTGCTCATCGCCATAGTGAAACGTTTTTGCCATTAAGGTCACTCCAGTAGGAAGCGTATCGAACTCAGGAAGAACGCGATCTGCCATTTTACCTCTGATATAACCGCCACTTGGCACCCAATCGTATTCAATTTTTGCCGCCACAGTGCGCGCAGAGCGCATCCCATTGACTTTCGCAACTAAGGATAACGCACCGTCAATACCCGAAGATAGCCCAGCTGTCGTCAGTACTTTACCATTGTCGGTAAACTTTTTATCCCTTGCTAGTTTCACCGCTGGATATTGCCTTGCAAAACTATCAAATGCTTTTTCTATGGTCGTCGCATACAACCCATCGAGCAGACCGGTATTGGCGAGAATAAACGCGCCATTACACACTGACATAACATAATGCGCGGACTGACTTTGCGCCATAATCCAGTTTTGAATCACGGGATCTTCGATTAAACGGCCATTAATACTGCCTCCTGGGATCAAAACAGCGTCAAACTTCATCGCAGGCTCGAGGCGCTGATCCGGCGTCACTTTTAAGCCCATGGCAGTCGTGATCTCGGCGCCGTCTTTACTTACCGTGGTCAGGCGAAAACCTGCCTGACCAAACACTTCAACAGGACCTACAAAGTCGATGGCTTGAGCCCCATCAAACAATAAAATACCGACATGAAACGCATCGGGATCCTTAGAATGCGCGTTTACCTTCATACAACACAAACACATCAACCACATCATTATTCTTTTTTTCATTACTTAGCCTCTAAGGTAAAATTTTCTCTAAATTGCGTCGGGTTGACGCTATATGCTTGGGTAAACTTTCGCGACAATAGCGGGGGCGATCCAAACCCCGTCATAACACTGATCTGCGCAACCGATAAGTTTGTTGTGCACAGCAAGTTTTTCGCTTTTTCCAGTCGAACTTGCTGTACAAAGCGCATTGGAGAAAGCCCCATTTTGTCGGTGAATATACGGCGAAAATGCCGAGGGCTCAGGGACGCTTGCTCCGCCAAGAGCTCTACCGAGAGCGGTTTATCTATGTTGTCTTGAATAAAATCGATGGCACCTTGAAAACGCTGAGACAAGGTTTGTTGTGCGCTGAGTAAACTGGAATACTGACGCTGATCGCCACTGCGCCTTATATACATCACCATATATTGCGCCACTTGTTGCGCCATCGCGGCGCCGTGATCTTGCGCAATGATACTAAGTGATAAATCAATACCAGCCGTTAGTCCTCCAGAAGAATACACTTCTTCACTTTGCACAAATAACTTCTCTGACTCTACGGTGACATGCGGAAATTGGGTCGCCAATTGTTCCGTAAAATTCCAGTGGGTAGACAAAGTCAATGTACGCTCAGGAAACAGCGCCGCAACAATAAAAGCCCCGGTGCAGATGCTCACAATACGTTTGCTGCTTGCTGCAACTCGTTGCAGATGCGCCATTACACTTGGGTTATGTATGACTTTTTGACAGCCTCGGCCACCAATAATAACCAACATGTCGAGTGCATCACACTCCGCTATCGTGTCATCGGCTAATGTCTGCAAACCACTTTCGGAGCGCACAGGCAAGGCATCAGCAGACAGTGTCATCAATTTGTAAGCTTCACGGGGCGCGAGCAGCTCATTCACCGTCGCAAACGCATCGAGTGGCCCAGCCAAATCTACTGTTTGAAATTCGTCATAAATGAAAAAACCAACTACTTGTGACATAAAATACCTCCTAAGCCATGAGCATAGCTTATTGCTTAGATGTCCTTAAGGACTTTGAGATATCTAAAAAGGACAAGTATTTACTTGTTCAGATCCAGTTGCCGCGTATCGGCGGTGTATATCATCTTGGTGTTTAAACACACTATTACAGCTAACAAAGCAGTTGTTCTTGATTGCCAAATCGCGCTAATTGTCTGGCAATTTGTTACATTTTCACGTAAAAACAGCGCCCAAAAAGTAAACAGAGCTTTACATGATTATTGGTTCCAATTAGCCACCCCTCAACAAAAGACGCTATATTTCAATAGACTATAAAAAATAACAGCCAACTTATTGAAATCATTTCAATCACATTTTTTATACATTTTGCAACATTTAGTTGTATCTTAAATTTTGTCTAACAAGTGAACAACATAGGTACAACATGAAAGGAACAACACACTCAATCAAACGCGCAGTGCGACACACCTTGCTGGCCGCAACGGTCGTGGCCAGCTTACCAGCACTGGCTTTGGACGATGTCACACCTAATATTGTCGGCGGCATGCCTGCAAATACGGCAGACTGGCCATTTTATACTCAAATTCTGAGATCAAATGGCACCACTGCATTTTGTGGTGGTAGTTATATTGGTGACGGCTATGTATTGACTGCGGCGCACTGTGTTCGCAACCGTACAGCAAGCGAGTTAAACGTTAAAGTCGCAGGGTTTATTCTTGGCGGCAATGACGGTGACCGCATCGCCGTTGAGCAGATCCATATGCACCCACACTACAATAACCAAACCTTGCATAACGATATTGCAGTTTTAAAACTCACCCGAGTGCCAACACAAGGCGCTAGCGTTACGCTCGCTCAATCATCAATTGACTATTATGCGCGTGAAGGCGATTTACTTTCAGTTGCAGGGTTAGGTCGTTTGCAAGAAGGTGGCACTCGCCCTACCAACCTCTATGAAGTAGATGTGCCACTGGTGTCTGATGCTGTTTGTCGTCAAACAGGTGGACACTATAGCAATGTCGGTGCAACTGAGTTTTGTGCAGGTTACCCGCAAGGCCAAAAGGATTCATGTAGCGGTGACAGTGGCGGTCCTATCGTCATTCAATCAGGTGGTCAGACCGTTCAGCTTGGTATTGTGAGCTGGGGTGTCGGCTGTGCGCGTCCAGACAATTATGGTGTATATGCAGATGTAGCCGTATTTGATCAGTGGATAGAGTCTGTGAAATCAGGCACAGCACCGGTTCAAGTTGGCTACCAAGAGCAAACTACACTGGCTGATTTTGTTGTTGGCGATACTGTCCGTCATACATTTACAATCACTAATACAGGCAGCCCAACCTTCACCTTTAATCAGCTCAACGTAGCTGCGCTTGGTGTGACCAGTAACTTAGTAACTACTGTGGATAACTGCTCGGCTAGTACACTAACACAAAATCAAAACTGTAAAGTCAGTGTTGAATTCAGTGCCGCCAAGCCTGGGCTTGCGCAGACCACACTGACTTTTAAAGTAGATGGCAGTACAACAACTTATGTTGCACGTGTTTTTGCAACGGCGACCGACGGTTCAAATGTGTGTGAAGGTACTTGGGATGCAGGTACTGTGTATGTCAGACCCAACCGCGTGACCTATCGAGGCTCTGAATATGAAGCTCGCTATTGGACTCGTGGTGATATTCCAAGTGAGTCAGGTCTGTATGGCCCTTGGAAGTTGATTGGCAACGATCCAACATGTGTAAAGTAAACAATTAAACATCATGACAAACAAAGCCGTGCATCTGGGTGCACGGCTTTTTTCACATCTTAAAATCTAAAACTGGCAAACAAATTGCCAACTGCCATCACTGCCTGGTACCGAACGCGTCCACCAATTTGCCTGATAGACAGCTTGTTGATATCGAACTCGCTGATCAGCTGCTGCGTGATCACCATTAGGCCAATTGGGGTGCGCAACATATTGGCTTGGATCTACTTGAATATCAGCACATTGTGTTGGCTTGTCTGGACCACCCGTACCATCACACTGATAACTCGGCGCCAGTCCTTGGGCAACTTCCCACTTTGCCGTCAATAAAGATGTGGCTCCTTGACTGTCATGGGAGAGTTCCCAATTCATAATGCCACCAGCCTGATCGAGCGCCAACTGGGTTTTTGCTCGTATGGTCGGAATGCCGTTGTAATAAGATGTCCCATCGCTATCACGACAGGCATTGGCGGGGTCTTGTGCAACCAAAGTGCGGTAAGCCTGCCAAGTTGGACGAGAGTAAAAGGGCACACCCAAGACGGTTTTTTCTTTACTCAGCCCTCTACCTTGCCAATATGCAATTGAGTCGAGCGCATATTGAAAACTGGCATGATCGGCATTGTTTGCGTCATATGCCATCAAATTGAGAAAATCGACATCTTGGAATACAGACTCCAATACCCCACCGCCAGTGTACCCAAGCGCAACAACAGCCGCAGTTAAAAACTTACCTTTTGCCTTGAGCTCAACATTGAGTTCTTTCATTAACAGTGCAAAGTTCGTTGCTGAACTGCCTGGATCAGGATATTCCCAGTCCATGTCCACACCGTCTAGCTGATGGAGTTCAACAAACGCCATCAGGTTGCGAATAAATGTCGCGCGGCCTTGAGCTGTGCTCGCAAAGGTTTCAAATGCGCTGTCATCACCACCATTCCAGCCACCAACGGCAATACCCACTTTAACACCCGACGCATGCGCTGCACTCACCAATTGCTGCATTTTGGCGAGGTTTTCTAACGGCTGTAACGAACCGTCTGCATTGGGTAATAAAAATGAATAATTGATATGGGTGAGCTTATCAAATTGAATGTCCGCTACCTGCCCTTGCCAGCTGGGGAAGTAGCCCACGATTTTAAACCCACTTGGCGGCACAATCACATCATCAGCCACCACTGTGATGGTGCGGTTACCAGAACTCGCACGCCCACCGACCTCATCAACGACTTCAGCTGAAACCGTGTGCTCTCCGAGCCCACTCGCCGTCCAAGTTACCTCATATGGTGCAACATCATCTGTCGCTATCACGGCTCCGTCCACACGAAAATCAACATACTTGATCGGGACGTCCATCGGGTGAGAAGCCGTTGCTTTTATGGTCACTGGAGATGCAATAATATGACGACTTTGGTCCAACGGCGCGTCGAGTGCAACAATCGGCAAAGGCGTGCCAATTGGGTCGCAGATCCCTTCTTTACGCCACACATTTTCTGGTTCAGAGTACAGAGCTGGATCCTGATTTTGTGTCCACCATTTTGCAGTATACTTTGCGGTTAAATGCTGAACTTCCATCCCTCCTGTATACACTTGGTTTGGCTGCCAGTCATTTAATTGCGTACAGTCCAATGCCAAAGTCGGTGCACTGAGCATACCCAGTGCAGCCATGACTGCTAATCTTGTTGTTTTCATACCTTTATTTCCATGTTGTTAGCCAGCGTGTGACGGCGAGCTTTGGCTGGCTGTTATCCAATTGTAAACCCGCCCATGCCCAGACTAACAAACTGTACAAAAATCACCCACAACATATCACTCTATAAACTTGAAAGATTGTAATGTTTACTTTCTTTCAAAGCAGATCAGGACACAGTCAGTGTACTTTCTCGCACCTTGTGGCCATCAATTGCCTTCAATTTACATTTCATACTCATCGGTTTAGTGCTAATTTGGCATTGATTTTTGCTTCGACATTTGCACTCAATCAAATGCGATATTTTTCAGCTAATTTCAAGCCAAAGTTTGCCAACACCATTAAACCTATCAACCAGCGGTACCATTGCGGTAGGTGTGCTAGCAATGCAAACCCTTGCACAATGTACTCCGCTGCAAATGGAATAAACAGCAAGATGCAAGGCATCAGTAAAACAATGTGCAACCAATCTACTGCAGGAGTAGATTTGGCCTGTTCGAGGTGTGTTATTTTCGCGTTCACCTTGGCATTGCGAATACGCTTGTGGTTGTGTAGTGACTCAAGCGCAAAGTCATATAACAGAGAGAGAAACCGGCTTTGCATTATGTGTTGCTCCTTACATCAAACTCCTTGCTGAATTCCAATGGTCATAGCGATAAACAATTAAACAACGCTTCGTGTTCAGCATTAAAAATCTTTACTAGTGTACGCTGCTGCTCGCTCCTAAAATCGGGTAATACACAGAAAAAATCGGTGAATCTGCGTATTTTTACGATTGCCAAATGATTATAAAATGAGCGATTTCATACCAAATTAGCGCACTATAACGAACGGTTACCCAATATTGAACAAGGAGAAATCAATATGAATAAATCACTTATTAAACCGCTGTTGTTGCTATGGAGCCTGTCAATCTTATTGGTCACGCACGGCACACTCGCCAATAACCAATCAGGCAATATCAAGGTATTTTCTTTATCTGTATTTTCGCCAGACGAAATTGCCCCCATCGATGCCAAGCCTGTTGAAGTGGGTGAGGGCTATCGTTATCGCTATAACCCTGAATCACATAACTTCGATCCACAACAAACTCAACGTGAAATCGTCTTTGAATTTGCTGCCGAGCTAGATGAACGCTATGAATTCCGCTGGATCACAGCAGATCAACCGCAACATGTTAGCCTAGTTGATAAACAAAGTGACAAAATAACGGTGGCGTTAGATGATGGAGAGATCGCACCGCTGACCTATTTCGAGGTGTGGGTCTATGACACACAAACTGGTGAGGTATTTATGTGCGATCCAGTTATTGTCATTCGCCGACCAAAGTAAAATCCAGAATTTCGGCGACAGCATTTAATCAGGCGAGGGCTGTTGCTTCCTATATTGTTCTACAAGATTTTGAATTGAAGGTCGAAGAGCAACAATGGCTTGATCTATGTATCGCCTTTGAGCTGGCGTGAATTTATCTTTGCGCAATAGAAAGTGTACTTCGTTGTCATGTACAGGATAGGCCCAAATATAAATGGGCTTATTGCTGTATTTTTGAGTGAGGTAGTTACCGACAATCTCATCTTCAATAATAAAGTCGACACGCTCTTTTGCCAGCAGTTCTATACGCCTTTGGATAGTTGAAATACCGATAAATTGATTGCCAAAACGTTCATTGTTGGCAAGCGATTTGATCTCTTCACCATAATAAGAGCCAATGCTCAAGCCAATGGTGGTCTCAGCGCTGAGCAAAGCCCTCAAAGAGTATACAGAATCAGGGGGTTTTAAAGAAAACAGTCGCATCCGCTCGGTGCGATACGGCAGCGTAAACAGCCCCCACTGTTTGCGCTTAAAGGTGTAACTGACCATCAACACCACGTCGACGACCCCTTTAGTGAGCTGCGCAAAACTGCGAGCTGCGGAAGGAAGACGAACAAACTCAATGCAGATCCCAGCTTGCTTGAACACCATTTTGGCTATTTCAATATCTAGCCCTTCGGCGACGCCAGCCTCTGAAACGCTGGTCAATGGTGGCCACCCAGCAACCACACCGACTTTTGCCTCTGCCGAGCATAATGAAGATGTTACGGGCGCAGTAGGTTTTGAAGCAACCACCTGCCCACTGCTCACCAACATACCAAAAAGAGCAACACCAAATATATGCACAGCAACCTGCATTCCACATAAACATGTATTAAGTGTAGCCGCTAATTCACACCTTACTTATTCTCGCAACTTAGCAATAAAACAGCTTAACTTTGTTTGTTAAACACCAAACACTTCAACCCACCTTGTGGATCAATATCGTTAAACTCAATTGGGTTTTCAAGGCGCTCAACAAACGTCATGCTCGGTGCTTCACGATGCATTTCGTCAATTAAAAACTGGCTCTGTACAGCCGGGTCATTCACACATGCTAAAACCGTTGCACCTGAGTTAAGCAGCTCTGGTAGGCGGCGCAAAATACGCTGGTAGTCTTTGGTTAGTGCAAAACTGCCTTTTTGAAACGTGGGGGGATCTATGATGACCAAATCGTAGGGACCCATTTTGCGAAGCTTTCCCCACGATTTAAATAAGTCATGACCTAAAAAGGAGATATTCTCCAGGCTATGGCCGTTTAACTGATGATTGCGCCGGCCTTGTTTTAACGCAGCTTTGGCCATATCAAGATTGACGACTTGCTTTGCACCACCTGCGATCGCAGCGACGGAAAATCCACAGGTATAGGCAAACAGGTTTAATACTTTTTTGTTGTCACTGTGCGCTTTAACCCACGCCCGGCCATTGCACATATCAAAAAACAAACCGCTATTTTGCTTTTTACCAAGCGACAGCTCAAACTTCAGTCCATTCTCCATCACTTCCAGTTGCTCTGAAAGCGTGCCATATAGCACTTCTACTGAGTTATCGGTGCGATATCTATGTTGAATAAAAATGCATGTCACAGCCTGCTGCGCCAAAGACGTTTGCATAAACGCGTGCAGACAACCGCGCAATGCTGCCATCCATGCTTCATCGTGCTCTTTAAATACGGTACACATGATCTGACCTGACAGCCAATCAATGGTCAATTGTTCTAGTGATGGGTAACAACGTCCTCGGCCATGAAAAAGACGAGTAACTTCACTGGGCGGCACAGTTAAGTGTGAGAAAACCTGTTGTACAGGTGAAAAATCAAAATGCATAGCCAACATCGATAGATTAAAACAACAAAGTGTAATTGTACTCGACTGAGCTCGATTGCCAATCAGAAATGACCCCACGCTAAAATAGAAACCACATAATTAACATCTATTTACAATATGGATAAGTTAATATAGATTACTCTTTGTGCAATGAAGCACGAAATAATAACACCTCATTTAGTTTATAAAATTAAAAATACGCAATGAGCTAAATTGAGAATCCAAAATAAAAAACAGGAATTTTAATCATGCAACTCAAACTATCGAAAAAGTCTGTTAAATCTCTTTCAGTACAACGTCCAATCGATGCAAAACAAACTCCACATATTGCAGGTGGAAATTTAGGTACTTGGACCTGTGCAGGTTCTAAACCTTGCCAAGATAAGTTCGAATAACAGCGTATCTGAACAAAAGGCGACAACGTTCGCCTTTTGTTAATGTATATACTTTCTAAACCGCCACGCTCGTCTTTTCACACCAAAAGCTGAAAAACCAACTCTCCCACTTATTTTTGCTGTACACCAAGAGGTGGCACGCGTACCCTTGCGCTTTCATCATTTTTTGAAGCTGAGAGCAAGTCCATGAGTACAGCATTTTCACGTCGCTTTGTGACCCTTGTTGAGCAATTTGCAGGCGGTAACAAGCGCCAGTTTGCCGAACTAACTGGCAAGTCGCCATCCCATATTTACCGAATTTGCCAAGGGCTTGGCCGTCCTTCGATGACGTATCTTGAGCATCTATATAGCTTATTTTCAGTAGACTTAAACTGGTTACTTACAGGCGTACAAGCCGCTGATGCACCTGCTCAACATAGTCAAGACGACTTGCTAGTAGTGCCTAAACTTGATGTTGAAGCCAGTGCAGGATTCGGTGCTGTTAATGGTCAAGAAGATATCACCGAACAATTTGCACTCAACAAACGTTGGCTACAGTCACAATTAGGTGTGCACAGTGAGCGCTTGGCTTTTGTGTCTGTGCGTGGTGACAGTATGCAGCCGACCTTAGAGCATGGTGACATGGTGCTGGTTGATTTAAGCCAACAGCAGCCCAGCAAGGCTGGCGTCTATATTATTCAAACTCAAGACGGATTGATGGCAAAAAGATTACAGCAAAAATCAGATCATATCGCTGTGATCAGTGACAACCAAGACTATCCCAGCTGGCAAATAAATTCACAAAACGCGGAGCAACACGGTGTTGCAGGCAGAATTGTGTGGTGCGGACGCAGCTTATAGGCAATGACCCTTAGGCAGCACCTTTGCTGCCTAGCCTCTCATTGAGCGCGAGATGATAGCTACGTATTGCCGTATCGACACTGTGCGCCTGATGAAAACCTAAGCGACATAGTAACGTTTGAGATTTCACATTCTCTACGTACACATTGGCAACGACTTTATTGATCCCTTGTTGCGCCATCTCCATGAATAACTGCTTAAGCGCCCAAGTCATCACGCCTCTCCCTCGGAAAGACTCCGTTAGCCAGTAACTGAGCTCGGCAATATCTGCTGAACCGATGTAACTGAGTCGGCCAAAAGCGAGCCCACCAATCAACCCAGCAGCCTTGTGGCGTATCGCATAACGGCATTGATGCTGACTGCCGCAACCCAATACGAAACGTCGAGCACAGCGAATATCACCCAACGCATCAATTCCTAAATTATGGCAAGTTTGTTCCGATACTTTGCATAAAGCTGCCTCAGCATCCTCACTGTAAATGGGAGTCAAACAAAAAGGCCAACTCTGTTGTAGCTCAACGTCACAGGCAGATGTATGTAAACCAAACCCACTATGCAAAGCCAGCGGAGACATCGCTACAACCATAAATCAACCAATGCGCGAAAGCTGGGAGAAAGAGCGTATAGGGTCAATAGAATCAACCACACAATCACCATCAAATCGAGTAAACGCATTGTATTATTCCCTCTAAATTATCTCTGGCGTTAACGCCACATATCGTGATTACCTATAGACTGGCCAGTATTGAATGCACTTAACTCATGCTGACACAACTGCCTTGATAACCAATCGCAATGATAGGCCGCCGCCTTGTTAAACTTAAACCACTCTGATTGTTTAAACCCGGTGATATCATGGATCCAGCCTCGTTCGCTCACAGCACCTGCTGCCAGCGCCAGATCCAAAAGGTGGGTTTCGCGCAATGAAATTCCGTGTAGGAACACACTATGCAATTCATCTTCAGGAATATTTTGAGCAACTAATCGAGCCCAGCTCTGCTCTATATCAATATTACCTGAGTGCAGTTTGGGCTTTTGCAAAAGCATCGCGACCTGACGAATTGCCCGTACGACATAAGCAGGCAGGTGGCTGTCATGCCAATTACCAATGTGCTTAAGCGGAATTCGTTTATACCAACAGTGTATTGCGTAACAACTGGCACGAAAGGCAGCGATGTAGGCGAGGCTTCGATCACGGCTACCTTGCCAAGTATTTTGATAGACATGTAATCGACAACCAAACAGCGGCAGTAAAAACCCCTTTATTTGGCTGTCGTAATGACTTTTATAAATCACATCATTGAGCATTTTCCGAGCCAATGCACTATCTACCGCCGAATTGAGTCTAGTTGGCACATTCCACTTGTCACCGCTGTGCTCATTGGGTGTTTCTTGATCTTGTTGCGCTTGCGGATCCGGGTGTGCAGCAACCTGAGGGGCATATAAATTGGCTTTTTTGGCCAAGCGCTGACTAAAATGCCTTTTAAACTCGCCTCCTTGCTGCCAATCAATATCGGTCAGCGGATTGTAATAACAACGTGTGATCAAGCCATTCTGGCACACCAATTTGGGCTTTTTCAGCACCATTAAATCCGTATTATGATATTGAGGTTGCGTAGCGATATCCCTCTTATCAGCATCCTCTGTCATTTCTAATAAGGCTGGCAATGATTGGAAGGCTAAATTGCAACAATACCTTCCCAATCGACTCTCATCATCGGCTGTCAGAACGGGAGTGAATCGGTAACCTTGATAATAAAGGGGAGCAGATATCTCTTGCCGTGTCTGGCGTGATGCCGCATGCGTAAAATATGCCAATGATTGCGCTTGCTGAGCAGGTAACCCCATGGTCAAGGCAGCTAAAAAGGTGCCGTAATAGTGAAAGGTCGGGTCCATAAAAAGGCACTCCTTTGATCAAACAACGCCCTTTCGATCAATCAATAAGCTTGATCAAAAGTGCGTATTTATTTAAGCGATTACTCTGTATCTTGGTGGGTTAGTGCGTGTGTTTGATTACCGAGGCTATGCAATGTCTCGACAAAACGGTTGAGTATCTGATCAGCAGCTTCTTGATCGATTGCTGGCTCACCAATATAAGCATCAATGTCATCTCTAATATGACCACCGATCAAATTGTCTTTAGAGCGCTGTGTCACAATGGCATTGATAGCTTGGCAAAAAGCTGAAGCTTCTGTTTTACAATAAATGCGATGCTGCTGGGCGATTTGCTCACCCTGCTCATATCGAGGCGCACTATAAGCGACTGTGTGCGGCTGGACTTTTGGGTCTCCGCCGACCAATGAATCACATGAAAATAACACGAAATCTGTCGAGCGATGTTTATCCATGACGTCATTGCACATGGGTAAATCACCTTCAACCCCAAGGTTGTAATCACAAAATAGAATATCGACCCCTTTGAGTAAACTCGATACCATGGTGTTGAAACCCTGTTGTACTGACGGTGGGATCTCATCGCCTTCCGGTAACATACTAAATGCTCTAGAATGCACTGTGTATGCTTCTTTCCATTTTGCTAATAACTCAGGCGTATCTTTGCCATCTTTATCTTTGTACGCAATCTTGTAGCCATTATCGAATTTTTCTTCTACATCAAGTTGATCTGATAACAGCGCAATTTTACGTCCATCACTTGCAACGCACGAACGAAATACGAGGTTGGTCATACCATTCTGCTCCATAGTTTTGGTTATGTTGTTAGGCCTATCCTACTGGCCTCATCAAACGAAAAATTGGGCTAATCAGGTAAACACTGCTGCGAATGTATGAACTCCAATAACGAGGCTTCTAACAAAGGGTGCCAAGCCTGCTGAGCGGCCAAATATTCTAATTCCAACTTGTGTTGAAAAGCATTTGGCAACGAAAACAGCACCACTTGGCTAGATTGTTGCCAATCTATGTGACCATCTCTGCAAACTGGGTAGGTGCGATTTTTCCCATTCCCCAGGTCCGATTCGTAGAGGTGAACAGCATTATTTTGATATTGCAGTAGCCACAAAGGCGCATTTGAACTTTGCGCATGGTCGCGATGTATCTGAGTAATTTCCGCTAGAGATCCACATAGATACTGATGATAAGACACTGCCAATATGGGAAGAAGACGCTTCATCAGTTTTGCCAGACTGATATCACCATGTTGCAACTGCGTACAGCTGGATATGAATTGCCTTATGGTGATTTTTTGAACAGGTATTTGCTGGTAAGGTTTGCATATCTCAGCCAATCTATTCAGGGGTAAGCCTGCAACCCACTGCGCAAGAGCTACAGGGCTCTGATACCAACTCGCAAACTCATTTAACGTTAAACCTAGCACTTGCAAGTGCCCAGAGATCAGCTCAGCTATGTGTGACCGTGTCGTGTAACGATTTGTTTGATGACCACCAAAACGGGCTGGCAAATCTGTCAATTGTGGCGCTTTGACTCCTTGGCGTGTTTTAGGCGGATCAAATGTATTAAGTTGCGGCTGATTTAAAAAATAACTTTCATCACAATATGCGTCGTTGAATTGACCTAGTTTAGCAGTAATATCTTGCTCAACTGGTACAGAACACGCAATTATAGAATCTTGCCCTAGCCCACTCTTTTTCTCACCCTGCTTGTGCGGAATTTGCGCCACTTGAGCTTGCGCAGGTTCCTCAAGCAACTCAGGTGACGATTCAACAGGGGTCATTATCGCCACTTCGTCGGGTAAACCTTGCAGCATCACAGGCACTTGCTGTAAGTAAAAAATATAAGGGTTTTGTCCAGGTTCAAATAGCGCCAAGGGCGCTTCATCCAATATTTCACTATGTTGCTCATCAACTTGCAAAGAAGATGACTCGCGAGAGTCGCTAATCACTTTATCTAGCTCTGCTCCTAAATGCGCTATAGGCTCCGTTGTTGCCGATTCGGTAGCCCCGCCTTCAACAACCTCATTCGATAGTTGCTTTTGTACTGCTTGGGGCTCTGCATGCGGTGCTTTTACCGTTAAGGGGTAGTAATAATTGTAGGGCTTAAATACTCGGACACGGCGCCAACGTATACGTTTTTTACCTTTACTCATCACCTATCTCCATTTTAAATAGTATGAGCTTAAAGGTATTGTGTAGTCGCTAATCGGTCTCTTCTCGTATTCTGTCAGTCATAACAACCATATTGATCACGGGTGCATCCTTGCACCCAAGCTTAAGAAAAAGCTTATACAGCCTTGGTGACGGTACCAATCAGTGTATTTACAAAGCCGTTGACCGCTTTTTGAATAGCAGCTTTACCGGCTATTTCAATACTGATTAATTCAGCCTCAATAACCAAGCTTTCCCTTTTCATTTCTTCGGCAAACTCTGTTTCACTGATCTCCCCTTGCAATAACGCATTGCTCAACTGTGTTAGGCTCTCCTGCTTTTGCGCGACAATTTTTGCGAGGCCATCAGCAATCTCTCCGCCTGACTCTCCTAACTCACCAGTTGCCTGACTAACTGCACTCTGTAACGTTGATGCTATATTGAGTCCCATTTAAATTCTCCTATGGTGCCTTACTTTTTTCGCCGCGGATCATTGCCAGCAGTACCCGCTGGTATTCAGAGCGACGACGCTTGATAATAAAATCTGAAATACTGTTTTGATCTTGATGCGCTTTGCGCCCTTGTTGCCACAGTTGCAGCAGAATTTCCACTTGCTTTGTGGTCAGTTCATTAAGTGCTCGTACCTTTTGACGCTGAAGCAATGCATTCACTTCTACTTCAATATTGAGATAGCTACTTGCATAGTGTGAATACTGCCTCTTTGGCACATCAACATGTTGCATATGTAGATAAAACCCATCTATTTTTTGCATGAGTTTCATCATTTGCTGTTGAGAAGCGCGATCGTAATCAGATACCAAGTTCAATGAGCAGCCCGAAGCCAAACTAAGGGCCAGTATCACTGCAATGGCGCTAATCATCTTGATGGTGGCTTTAAGCATCTCACCTCTCCTCATGCGCATTCATAATTTCATTTAGGTAATCAGCCAACAATTGCTGCACCTTGCTGTTGGGCATATTTGGCTCCAATGCCAGCCGGCTTTGAATGGCAACTATGCCTTGGCTCCACAACGTCAGTTGCTCCAGCTCTTGCTTTCTAAATTGATTTTCTAAATTTTGCTTAAGCACTTGTGGGTCATCTGGCACCGTAGGTGAAATAAAAGACTGTACGGTTTCAACAATGCGATCGAGAATTTTATAGACTAAGTTAGCGGAAAACCCACCGACCAAGGCCATGGTTATCCTAAGCGCAGCATGGCTAACAGGCGCACCACCAGTTTCACTCGATGCCGCATTTGCAACGGCATCCAAATTGACCGGGATCAGCTGAGTTAAAATAATCCCAGCGATTAAGCCAACCACAAACCTGACCCAATATGAGCTTTCAAACTTGGGGTCATAAACCCCAGCGGTTACGTAACTATTCGCCTTAAATAAGGCTGCAAATGACGCCCCTATCGCGGCTGACGCCAACAGGATCGCTTGCACATACAATAACCGAGTGCCCTCCATATCAAACATGCTAGCGACCATATTTTCATTGTTAATATAACTAGACAAACTCAGTGCGATTAAAGCGACCAAAGATATGATCGCTACTAGCATCATTTTTCTGATCAGCGGCACTCGGCCTAAAAATAACAACCAACTTCCTTTTTTAGTTTCTTCAGACATTAACCAAATGGTTTCTGGTTTAGCGGGGGCAACTAAGTCTGTAAGGCGATTATGTACCTGAGTTAACACTTTGGCTTCTATCTTACTTTCATCCTGAGCATGCATCTGCTCCAACTTAACCATAATGGACTCTGGTACCTTAATACCTTTGTGAAAAGAAAATTCTGCCATTGCCTGACACTGTGAAAGCACAGTGCTAAACCCATGCTTGCTCACCTGTACTTGCGGATGTTCTTGAAACTCCGATTCCATTTTTTTCTCCTGTATCTAAGTCCACCAAACAGTACACAAAGCACATCAGCGATAATCGGGTTAAGTCATGACAAACAGTGACGAAAGCACGAAGTTTTCTTACACTCTTCCATGTTCGAGTAGTTAGCCATTGCCACTACCCTGAATTGATTTACCTTTTGAGCCGTCATTGGCAGCCATTGCACCGCGTAACTTGTCGATAATTTGGTCCATGATCGCAAATAGCACATCAACGTTGTAGCCCATTAAAAATGCCATTGCCATTGGCGACAAAGAGGCTAACCCAGAGAGCTCTTGAGGGTTTAAGAACCAACCGATGATCATTCCACCCAGCGCGCCTAATGTAAGCCGTAAACGGTAGCGGATCTCACTATCAGTCGTAAATGTGATGGCTCGGATCTCGCGCAGTAAATCTCGTAGGACAAAAATAAAAGCCCCTAACAATCCGTACAACAAAGGCAGAACATACCCCTGTAATACTTCCAAAACAGATTGTGCAAACAGCATATTCTCAAATAACTGCAACCGTGCTGTTAGACGAGTTTGTGCCAAATTTAAATTGTCTAACGCATTCGCATCAGCCTGTGCACGCTCCAATCTACGTAGCTCTACATTGAGCTTTTCCTGACTGTATGGCGGAATCTCACTACCAAAGCTGAATCCCATCAACCAGATACGGTTCCATACTTTCAATAAGTTATAATTTGCATCAAGGCGCTGCCCGACTTCTTCGTATTTACTTTGTATTTGTTTAAACTCTTTGCTGTTTGGCTCTTCGCTATCTAACTTGAGATGCCATTCATTACGAGATTCGTACAAGTCTTTTAAGTCATGTGCTAGAGCATGACCAAATAGGTAATAAACCTGGACAAACAGCAAGCAAATTAACGCCACCAATGTATAGCGACGATACCAAGCAACTGCTTTCTCGGCCTGACTCGGTTTGTCATTGTCACTGCGAGAGATAGCTCGAATACTTTCCATTGATACAGGCGCTACCGCTTTGGCCAATTGATCATAACTGTGTAAAAAGTGAGCTTCATCTTGTGCGTTCCACTGCTTTTTTTGCAGTTTGTATTTTGCATCTATCATTACTTGCGCTAAATCAGGATCTAGGCTGACCTGACCATCTTTGGCCATATAAGCAACCAATTGCTGACCATCTTGAATCACTTGAGCAATGTCCGACGAAACTTCAATCGTGTTCGTTTGTTTTTTATTTAGCATGATTATTTGGGGGGCCGTGCCCCCTTTATTTCACCAGTGATATTCACTGACGCACTGCTGGCGATAGTCATTTATCGCAGCGTGGCCACCTTGGTTGGACCATAATGCTTTACCGCTTTCAAAATTATGACCGCCCGTGCTTGGATGATATTGATTTGTATATATGCGAATAATACCTGCGGGTTTGAGTAGGGCACCGTCGTGAAAAGCAAATAGCTGCCCTTTGTCTCCGGTCAGCTGCCACCCGGTTAAATCGATAGTTGCACTGCCATTATTGGCAATTTCTACAAATTCATCCCCTTCTTTTTTTGCCTCTAGACCATCAAAATTGACTTGGCTTATTTGCACATCCTCATGCGCTGCATCGCCATATAACCAGGTAGAAATCACCGCGCCATCTTTGTCTTTTAATTCCGCCTTGTCCCCTTGGTTATTCCAAATAGGTGCTTTGCTTTCAAAACTGAGTGCACTGCCTGGATGAGTTTCAATTCGAAGTATCTCTTTTGGGTATATCAAGGTATCTTTAGCGAATGTGAAATCTTGACCTTTGTCTCCAGCATTTAAGCTCCACCCACTTAAATCAATGATCGCGGGCCCAATGTTTTTAATTTCTATATATTCATCGCGGTAGTTCAGCGCACTTATTTGTATTTGATGTGGCGCTAGCAACTCGTAGCATGTGTGCCACCAAATATGCATAACAGATAATTCGTGAGGTGCCTTACCACTTTGCTTCCAACTCTTTGCAGTGTCACTCACCATCTTTTCAATCCGTGGCCAACATACTTCCTCACCTTTAAGGGCGCTAAAGTGGCTACTGAGTTCTATAAGTGACATTTTACTAATTGCGTCCATTCTCTTTTCCTTAAGCAATATTTAAAAACTGTTTCGCGCGATTTAAAAATGCAGCCCTGTCGTCAAGACCATGGGTCCCGCCGTTGATGCGCTTAGTAATGGTCAATAAGTCATCTTGATCAGCGTATTGGTTGAGTTTTCGACTATCCCAGTAATAACAAGCTGTTTTCACTGTCAGCGTTGGATCTGCAACCACGAGCTCGGGATCGTTGACCAAATCTATTGCAAGTGCATCACCACAGCGATGATAATTGTCCTTACCTGTAAGCTGGATCAGTCCTCGACCGCGATACTTCCAGCCATCCCCCGATGTTTCATCACCATTGCCCATGCGATTGGCATAAACACGATTAGCTATTTTTTCTGGTTTACGCGCGTAGGCTTGCGCTTCCTCTTCAGTGGGAAAGTACTTGCCAAATATTGCTTTTAACGCCTTATCGCTATAGTTAAGGTTTTCGCTTTCATAACGAAAACTGCCACTTTCATGGGCTATTTGGGCAATAAAATGCGCTGCACGTAGGGGTGTATTAACTTCAAATTGCGGCAGTACTTCATTCAATGCATCAATATATTTTTCAATATCCTCAGCCTTCGCGCTAGGTACAATACCGACAAGTTGATCATGGGTAATTGAGAATGCCATGTGTTTTGCTCTTTGTTATATGAAGTAGCAATATCATGACAAATCTCTTATTCACCAACTGAGAGAAAGTTATGGTTAACACAGGCAATATCGCCAATTAATGAGTTCAGGATGACATCGTGC